>JAJVTK010000010.1:0-112548 GCA_021622245.1 Segatella copri
TAGCCGCCTCCTTTCAATTTCAGAAGCCTCGATTACGAAAGTAGTCGGGGCTTTTTTGTTTTCCTGCAGTTCTGCTTTCTTATCGCCCAGCTTTTTCCCACAGATAGATGGGCGCAGCTCCTTTTATCTTTTTACCTATTCGGTCCTGGATTTTGTAAATGTGTATGGATTCAAAATAAAAAAGGCTGACCAATAAGGTCAGCCCAATTTGATATTATTTGTTTTTATGGTGATTACGCGTCTTCTGCTTAGACTTCTTCGCTTTGCTGGAAGAAGTATTAGCCGCAGGCTTTTCCTTGCGTACAGGAGCAGAATCGCCGGCTAGGGCGAAATCTAGTTGTTTCTTCTCCAGGTTGGCTTGCGCCACTTTTATGCGGATAGCATCACCTAATTGATATTTATTATGGTGACGACGACCAATCAAACAGAAGTTCTTTTCGTCGAAGTCGTAATAATCGTCAGCGATGTCGCGCATCGGAATCATTCCTTCACAATGGTTTTCGTCTATAGTAGCATAAATTCCGTAAGAAGTAATACCACTTATGTGGGCATCGAATTCTTCGCCGAGTTTATCTCCCATGAATTCTACCATCTTATATTTGATACTGTCTCGTTCTGCATTCTGTGCAATCTGTTCCATTTCAGAGCAATGCTCACAGAGTTCTTCGTAATGTTTCTCGTTGGCACTTCTGCCGCCATCTGCGTACTTGGTAAGCAAGCGATGAACCATCGTATCCGGATAACGGCGGATAGGTGAGGTGAAGTGGGTATAGTATTCGAAAGCCAGTCCAAAGTGTCCGATGTTGTGAACAGAGTACTTTGCTTTCATCATAGCACGGAGTGCAACCATCTGGATGAGATTATTCTCTGGTTTTCCTTCGCAATCAGACATCAACTTGTTGAGACTTCTTGCTGTAGCACCCTTCGTACCCTCTGTTTTCATCTTATAACCAAACTTCACAACGAATTCACGCAAGGTTTCCAACTTCTGTGGGTCTGGATTGTCATGAATACGATAAGGAAGCGTCTTTGGCTTCTTTCCTTTCTTTACCTTTCCGATACTTTCTGCCACCGTACGGTTGGCGAGAAGCATGAATTCCTCTACGAGTTTATTGGCATCCTTAGAGCGCTTGTAGTAGCAGCTTACTGGTTTCCCCTTTTCGTCAACGTCGAAATGCAACTCTTCGCGGTCAAACTTAACAGCACCATTTTTGAATCTTGCGGCACGCAGTTTCTTAGCCAGTCTGTCAAGCGTAATGAGCTGAAGTGCGTTTTCTCCCTGATAAGGATGTTCCTTTGTTTCTGCTGGAGCAGGTTCGCCAGTACCATCAATCACACCATTTGCTTCGAGGAGTTCCTGTACCTCTTCATATTTATATCGGCGGTCGCTCTCTATGACGGTATGTACGATGCGATAGTTCTTGACTTCGGCATTGTTGTCGAGTTCGAAGATGACGCTGTACGCAAGTTTTTCCTCATTAGGACGAAGCGAGCAGATAAAGTTACAGAGACGCTCTGGGAGCATCGGGATGGTGCGATCTACGAGATATACAGATGTTGCACGTTTCACAGCTTCCTTGTCGATGATACTGCCCTCTGTGACGTAATGTGACACATCTGCGATATGAACACCTACCTGCCAGTTACCATTCTCCAATCTCTGGATACTGAGGGCATCATCAAAGTCCTTGGCATCCTTCGGGTCGATGGTGCAAGTGAATACCTTGCGGAAGTCCTCTCGTTCTTTGTAATCCTGTTCTGTGATTTCGCCGCTTATCTTGTTGGCTGCATCTTCTACATTCTTTGGATATTTATAAGGTAATCCATATTGAGCAAGAATAGAATTCATCTCAACATCATTATCACCCATCTGGCCAAGAATGTCAACAACCTCGCCAATAGGACTCTTGTTTTCTCCATCCGGCCACTCGATAATCCGGACTACTGCCTTGTCATCGGTCTTTCCTCCCTTCACCTTTCTTCTAGGAATGATGATGTTGTGAGCAAAGACATCGCCAGGTGTCACGAGGTAAGCCAGATCCTTATCTACTTTCAGACGTCCTACGAAGGTATCTTTAGCGCGTTCAAGGATTTTGTTGACTTGTGCCTCCTTGATGTGATTCTTACGACGAGCCAGGAAGGTGAATTCCACCCTGTCGCCATTAAGTGCTCCCATCGAATTACGTTCAGAAACGAAAATAGGCTTCTCGCTATCATCAGGGATAACAGAGTTTTTGCCATTTGCCTTTCTAACGAATTTACCTTCCATCACCTGTATGCTTTGATTCAGGCGATAAGAATTATCACTTACCTTAGCCAGGTAGTCATCCCATGCCATTTCCTCCATAATGTCAATCGCCAGCATCTTGAGCGGATGCGTCGTAAGATGGAGGGAACGGAATATCTCTTTAAAGCTGAGCGTTTCGCCCGGTCTTTCGGCAAAGAATTCCTGCAGCATCTCAGTGAGCTGCGCTTTGTTCATCCTTTTGCCACCTTTTTTACCTTTTCCCATAAATTATGACTATTATTAGTTTTATAAGGCAAAGAAACAAAAAAAAAAGGAGAAAACAAAGTTTCTTGGCATCTTTTTTCGTTTTTTATTAAATATGAGGCAAAAAAGGACACTTGTTTCGATTTTTTTTCATAAGTTGCGTCGCATGCCGCCTTCATCATGCCGTGGTGGGCATAACGGTACACAGCTTCTCCACATCCTCTTCGAAAGTCTCACGATTCAATGCCTTGTTCTTGAATGCTGACCGATAGTTGTAGATAGTGCGAGGCATATAGAACAACAGGGAGGCAATCTCGGAACTATCCTTAACGCCCAATCTGATGAGGGCAAATATGCGCAATTCGGTGGTGAGTCTCCTGCTATGTGCTGGTTTCACTTGTCCTTCTGGTTTGAGCAAGGCATTGAACTCTTCTATGAACGAAGGATACATGTCGAGGAAGGCGGTGTCGAACTGTAGCAAGAAGGTGGCTGAGTCCTTGTCTGACAAGCGTGAGGAGGAAGTCATGTTGAGCAAGTCGTTTATTTGTCCCACTTTGATCTTTCGGCGTACCAATAATTCAAACTTGCTCAGTCGGTCAATGAATTTGGCGCATAGGTCGATATACAGTTTCGCCAATCGCTCGCGTTGCTTGTTGGTGTCTATCAAGCGTGTGTTGAGCAAGTTGAGTGCATCATTGAGGCTTGATAATTGCGTGTTGCTGTCAGATAGTTCGATACGATGCTTGTGCAGCAACTTGTTTTGTTGTCTCAAGAAGTAGAAAAGCACGAGCATGATGATGAGGAGGATGGAAATCCCCCACAAGGCAGCACGCATCAAGTTGTTTTGTGTGGTTAGCTTCTCTCGATAGTTCTTGACAATGATAGGCAGCTTTTGCGAGATTTCGATGATGCGCAGTCGGTTGTTGTACGCCTTTGCGTCATCCATGGCAAAGTTGATGTAGCGTTCGGCTCTAGAAACGTTCTCGTTGTCTTTCTGGTATAGATACATGGCAAAGTCTTGTAACGCAAGATTCTCGCGAGTGCAGTTCTTCAGGTCACTGATACATGCCTGTACGATGTACTCTTCGTATTTCTCGGGTTGATGATTTGCACTATAGTTGTTGGCTATTGCAAATGCCGCCATGGCATAGTAACGAGAGTTGACAGGTACTTCCTTCAAGACACGAAAGTAGTGACTCAATGCCTTCTTGTCGTTACGTTCCACGTAAATGTAGTACTCTCCCAGAAAAAAATTGTAACGTTTGTCATTCTTGCTGAGCAGACCGACCGCCTGTTTCAGAAACTTAGCAGCTTTTTGTCTGTACTTGGGAGCGTATGTTGCGTCATGGCAATAGTCAGACCAATACATATATATATAATACTTCGTGATAGTATAGTCAAAGGAAAGAGATGGAGAGAGCGAGGAAAAGTCTATCTCATTGAGCAGAGACATTGCCTCTCCATAAAGTCCACCGATGGCAAGCAGTGATGCTTTTTCTATTCTGCTTTTGTCATGGTAGAACTGGTTGGCGGTCTTATCAGCCAACTCTATGGACTTGTCAACATACACCATGGCGGAATCAAACTGATAAACGTAGTATTCATTGAATAGCTTGTCATAGACAGAAAGTAACGTGGCGGTGCTCTTGTCCTTGTCCATGATTCCCTTGTAGGTGTTGATACTAGCCTCCTTTTGCTTGTAGATTTGGGATCTGTTGTCTAAAAGGCTATCTAAAGTAAAAGAAAGTTTCTCGTTTCTTGTTGCAGACAAATGGCAACAAAAACATATCAATATGAATGTTATAATAATTCTTTGCATGGTAATCTCGCTTCTTAAAATTGTGTGCAAATATACAAAATTATTTTTGGGTAGCCAAATAATAGGCTGTGTTTTTATGAAAAAACACTTATTACCGCAAAATCCCCTCCAAAGACGAATGTACTTGATACGAATTTTCGATTATTTGTATGTTGCTCATTATCATGGGAATAAGGGATTTGTCATCATTCGTTTTTGTACTAATCGTGTACTTTGCCGCATGATGGTAGTAGATTATGACTATCTTTGCAGCGTCTATTAATAAAAATGGAATTATCTAGCAATCAACTAAATTTTTGAATTATGAAGAAACCTTTCATTATGCTTATGATGAGTAGTTGCTTATTGTTAACTCCTTCCATGGCACAAGTAGTGGTCAATGATCCTGTAGCAACAAGTCAGGCTGTCATTACTTGTGGCAATGCTCGTTTTACGGTTCTTACTCCGGAGATGATAAGAGTGGAGTATAGCGATCAAGCGAAGTTTGAGGATCGGGCGACCTTCACCATTGTCAATCGTAAGTTGGATGCGCCTCAGTTCACCAAGAGTGAGGATGACACCTATTTATATATAATGACATCCAACCTGAAGCTCAAGTATCGCAAGGGAACTGATCCACGCACCCTTCCAGCCTCTTCAGCCAATCTTACCATCGCTATAACAGGTAATGGTGTTTCTACAGTTTGGTATCCTGGCAAACCAGATCCACTGAACTTAAAAGGAACTTGCCGTACATTGGATGGTCTGATGGGCGATAGCAAGCGTTCGGAAATGGAAAGTGGTTTGGTTTCTCGCTCTGGTTGGGCTGTGATAGACGATTCATGGGCTTCACCTCGTTCTGATGGAGGACGTTCTTATGCCTTGTCTCCTAATAGTGATATGGGGTATCCTTGGTGGACACAGCGTGCAGACAATCATGCCATGGATACTTATGTGTTAGGATATGGCCATAATTACAAGAAAGCTCTTGCAGACTATACCAAGATTGCTGGTAGCATCCCTCTGCCACCTGATTATGTGTTCGGTTACTGGTATAGTAAGTATGCTTCTTATTCGGCAGATGATTATCGCAACATTATGAGCGACTTGAAAGCCAATAAGATACCTACCGATGTGATGATTCTCGATATGGATTGGCATTGGAATGGAAATGCTTATAGTCAGTCGGAAGGTCGTGGTGGTTGGACTGGTTGGTCATGGAACACCAACCTCATACCTAATCCAAAAGGTCTTCTTTCCGAGATGCGCTCACAAAATTTTAAGACTGCGCTCAATTTGCATCCTGCCGATGGTATCAATCAGATAGAGTCGCCTACTTATTTCGCTGCCATGAACAGTGAATTAGGTGGCAAGTACCTGAATGACAATCGTGACAATATAAATTGGAGCTTGGATTATACCGATTTCACCAAGTCGTTCTTTAAGAATATAATTCGTGACCATGAGAGCGAGGGTGTGGATTTCTGGTGGATAGATTGGCAACAATATCTTACCAGTCCGTATACCAACTCGTTGAGTGAGACTTTCTGGTGTAATTATGTCTTCTTCAATGAGGCTGCCAAGCGTGACAACCATCGTCCTGTTATCTTCCATCGTTGGGGAGGCTTAGGCAGTCATCGTTATCAGATTGGTTTCTCGGGTGATGCCAATATTAGTTATGAGGCTTTGGCTTTTGAACCTTATTTCACAGCTACGGCATCTAATGTGGGCTATGGATATTGGGGACATGACTTAGGAGGCCACATGTTCTCGAACGAGGAGTTGGTAAACAATCCTAACTTGGTGTTGCGATGGATTCAGTTTGGTGTGTTTACTCCTATATTCCGTACTCATGCTACCAGCGATTCTCGCATAGAACGCCGTATTTGGAAATTCTCAAATTTCCCAACCATCTTGGAAGCAGTTCGTCTGCGTTACTCTCTCTTCCCTTATATATATACCATGGCGCGTAAGACCTATGATACTGGTGTGTCAATCTGTCGTCCATTGTACTATGAGTATCCTGAGGTAGAAGAAGCATATACATACGATAATGAGTATTTCTTTGGTGACGATATCTTAGTGGCACCTATCACTGAGAAATCTGATGCAAGAGGTATCACGACAAAGGATGTATGGTTGCCAGAAGGAAAATGGTGGAGTGTGTCTACTAATGAATTGATAGAAGGTCCTCGTTTGGTTACCATGTCATTCACAGATAAGCAGATACCTTATTTCTATCGTCAGGGAGCATTGATTCCTAACAATCCTGCAGACGTGATGAATGTTACGGAACGTCCTTCGCAATTGGTGCTCAACATAATTTCTGGAGAGAATGGCAAAGGTTCCATTTATGAGGATGATGGTGATAATCCTGATTATTCATCTAATTATGCAGAGACTATGCTTAGCCAGAGCTTTGATGGGCATGTAGGTGAGTATGTCATTTCTCCTCGCAAGGGTACATCTAAGGAGGCTCCAAGTAGTCGCTCTTATAAATTGTTGATATACAATACAGATAAGCCATTGTCCGCTAAGGTGGATGGAATGCAAGTTACTTTCACTTATAATGCGGAGAGTAAGTGTACTACGATTGAGGTACCTTCTGCAAGTTGCTCTATGGGGCATCGCATAGAAGTGGAGTATGCCACAAGTTCTGCTGTGGCAAGTATCACGGCAAATGATGCAAAGATAGCTTATGACAGTGCCAGCACAAAGTTTATCGCATCTGCCCAATGCTCAAAGAAAATATTGGTAGAGTAATCAAGATAATTATCATAAAATAATTATACTATCCAAATAATAATTTAAAACAATTAAAAATGAAGACATTCCTAAAAAAGACAATTGCACTGGCATGTTTTGCCATGCTGATGCCTCTTTCGCTTCTTGCGCAAGATGTTCTGAAAGTGCACGGAATCGTTACTGACCCTTCGGGTGAGCCCCTGATAGGTGTCAATGTAAAGGCTGGCTCTTCTAGTGTGGGAGCAGTCACTGATTTGGATGGAAAGTATTCCATCGAAGTTTCACCTAAATCTACTCTTACCTTTTCATACGTAGGTTTTGAGACTGTCGTTGAGTCGGTGAAGAACCGCAGACAGATGGATGTCACCATGAAGGAGAGCTCTGATGTGCTCAATGAGGTGGTGGTTATCGGTTATGGTACTATGGACAAGAAAGAGCTTACTTCTGCCATTTCTCACGTAAGCGAGAAAGACTTCCTCACCATCAGTTCCCCTGATGTTTCCATGATGATCCAGGGTAAGGTGTCGGGCGTGAGCATCACCAATACCGCGGTGGGCGACCCAAACAATCAGGCAAGCATCCAGATTCGTGGTGTCTCCTCTCGTGCCGCAGGCAATGGACCTCTGATTGTGATTGACGGTGTGCCAGGTGGCAACCTCACCAACATCAATCCTAATGACATCGCTTCTTTCGACGTATTGAAGGATGGTGCAGCCTCTGCTATCTATGGTACTCGTGGTTCCAATGGTGTCATCTTGGTAACGACCAAGAAGGGAAGCAAGGACGGCAGAACGCACGCTTCTTACTCTACCTCTTATACTTGGAACACGATGGTGAAAGACCTGAAGATGATGAACGCTCAGGATTTCCGTGATGTTCGTCTGGGATGGGGTGACTCTGGCGTTGACCTCGGCGGTAATGTAGATTGGCTTGATGCCGTCAGCCGTACGGGTACTACCATGCAGCATACCCTGACCCTCAGTGGTGGCAATGACAAGAGCAACTATCGTGTGAGTGCCGATTATCGTGATGCCAAGGGTATCGACCTTCGTTCTCGTCGTCAGGAGTATGGCGCTCGTGCCAACATCATGCATACCACCAAGGGTGGACTCTTCACCATTACTGCCAATGTCGCTCCTCGTGTCATCTACAGCGACAAGGCTGATTACAGCGTATTCAAGGATGCTCTTGAGGCTAACCCAACTACTCCTTTGATGGATCCAGATAATCCGATTCGTTATTATAACTTCAAGGGTCAGGTTGTGGGTTCCAATCCTGTGGAGCGTCAACTCTTGGAGACCGATAAGGATGATATTCGTTTGATCGACTGGGATGGTACCGTTAAGTTGAACCTCTTGCCTTTGTTGGCAAAGAATGCATCTGGCAATCATCATCTCTCTACACAGGTGATGTTCGCTGACCATCAATATACTCATGATGCCTCTTGGTTCCGTCCTTCTACCAGCACCATTGCCATCGAAAGTGGTCGCGAAGGTGAGGCTAGTCGTTCTTCCAGCAAGGAGAGCCAGTATGTAGTAGAGTGGCTCAACAACTATAGCGGTAGTTTCGGCAAACACAATGTGAAGGCTATGGCAGGTTACTCTTACCAGTATTCTCAGTATTCTGGTTTGAACGCATCCAACAAGGATTTCCCTAATGATGCTCTGGGTCCAGACAACTTGGGTGCTGGTGAGTTTAATAAGGAAGAAGGTGAGGTAAACATGGGCAGTTACAAGAACGATGCCAAGCTCATCGCTTTCTTCGGTCGTGTAAGCTACGACTTCGCTGGCAAGTATATGTTCACCGCTTCTCTTCGCCACGAGGGCTCCTCTAAGTTTGGTGCTAACCACAAGTGGGGTAACTTCCCAGCTGTATCAGCTGGTTGGCGTATCTCTGAAGAGAAGTTTATGAAGGGCGTCCAGTGGATCAGCGACTTGAAACTTCGTGCCGACTATGGTGTGACGGGTAACCAAAACTTCGATAGCTACAAGTCATTGAATACCATGAATGGATTTGGCTACTATATATATAATGGTAAGTTCTTCCAGGTTTGGGGTCCAGCCAAGAATGTGAACCCTGACTTGATGTGGGAGAAGGGTAAGAACTGGAACGTAGGTATCGACTTCTCTTTGCTCAACAATCGCATCTATGGTTCTTTGAACTACTTCAACCGCAAACAGCAAGACTTGTTGGGTGACTACAAGGTATCTGTTCCTCCATACCTCTTCGACAATACATTCGTCAATGTAGGTACGATGAAGAACTACGGTTTTGAGTTTGACCTCAATTTCCGTCCAGTTACTACCAAGGATTTCTCTTACGACTTCAACCTCATCGGTTCTACCATGCAGAATAAGTTCGTAAGCTTCAGCAACTCCCAGTTTGTAGGTCAGGACTATTATGATGAGGTAGGTACTTCTGATCCATATCCTTACTACAACTTGCAGCGCATTGAGAAAGGCGAGTCTATCGGTAACTTTTATATGTGGAGATATGCTGGTCATACAGAGGATGGCGAGTGGTTGGTCTATGACAAGAGCGGTGACATCATCCGTGCTTCCCAAGCAACGGCAGACGACCGTGTGAAGGTGGGCAATGGTTTGCCTAAGTTTACCTTGTCTTCCAGCCAGAACTTCCGCTACCGCAACTTCGACTTGTCGTTGTTCTTCCGTGGTGCGTTTGGATATGACATCTTCAACATCCACGATTTCTATTATGCCAACCGCAACTTCACTGGCAATCGCTTGCAGAAGGCATACGGCAAGAACTTCAAGATTTCAGGCAATGCCAACCCTGTGGTTTGTGATTACTTCTTGGAGAGAGGTGACTACTTGAAGCTCGACATGATTACATTGGGCTATACGCTCAATTTGCAGAAGTGTCGTTTCATCGACCGCATTAGAGTATATGGTACTGTAAAGAACGTGTTCACCCTTACCAAGTTTAGCGGTGTAGATCCTTCTACCTATCAGGTGAACGGACTCACCCCAAGTGGACAAGGTTCTCGTGACTACTATCCATCTACCCGCCAGTTTATCATTGGCTTGAACGTAGATATCTGATAATCATCTAAAAATATAGAAACAATGAAAATATTCAATTATATTGTATCTGCTGCTTTTGGTACACTTGCCATGACAAGTTGTACTGATTTGAGCGAGAAGCTCTACGATCAGGTGGCATCAGAGAACTATTATAATACCAAGAACGATGTGGTCAGAGCCACATTCCGTCCTTTTGAGCATGCTTACTGGAGCATAGAGAGTCGTCATGTGCTCAACGAGCTTACTGCCGACCAACTGATTACTCCTACCCGTGATGGTTGGTGGGATGATGGTGGAAAATGGCGTAGATACCACTATCATGAGTATAATGTAGAGGACGGAGGTGATTGCCAGACCGAATGGAATGGCTGCTTCCAGGGTATCATGCAGAGTTGTAAGGTCATAGAGGACTTAGGTACGCTTTCTTTTGAAAAGTTCGGTTTCTCACAGTCTGAGTTCAACAACCTTACAGCCCAGTGCCGCGTGTTGCGAGCATGGTTCTACCTTCGTTTGCTCGATGGTTTCCGCAATGTGCCATTGGTGACCACAACCACTGGCGCTTCCATGAAGCAAGTGGAGCCTAAGGTAATCTACGATTTCATAGAGAGCGAGTTGAAGGAGTGCTTGCCACTTCTTGTTGAGAAGACAGAGCTTGGAACAAACTCTACCCTTCAAGGTCAGTGGACCAAGGCAGGTGCAGCCGCCTTGTTGGTTCGTCTTTATCTTAATGCCCAAGTATATATCGGCGAGGATCATTATACAGAGTGTGCCCAAGTGGCTCAAGACATCTTGGATGGCAAGTATGGCAAGTATCAAGTAGCAGACCGTTGGGATGCCGCCTTTGACTGGGACAATGATGCTTGTGATGAGGTAATCTTCGGTTTCCCAGGTGCCCCAGGCTATAGCCATTGGCAGTATGATGGCGATACCTATATGTGGACAGTACCTGCACGTGCCAACTATTATCTCAACGATACCAAGAACAAGGCAGGTGGTCATAACACGAAGTATGCAGCTTCTCCAAGCTATGCGCCTAACGGTACGATGTATAAGTACGACTTGGGTATGCCTATCCAGAAATTCAAGAAATATCCAGACGATGAGCGTCTGAAACTCTATCGCAACTTGGGTAACAGCAAGCGTGAGGGTATGTTCTTGTATGGCTACTTGGAGTATAAGGATGAGAATGGAGCTACCAAGCGTGTAAAGGCACCAGAGGTAGATTATGAGTTGTATATCCGTGATGCTGTGGGCAAGTTCCAGAGCACTCCTCCTACCAAGTGGCTATCTGCAACCTCTTCTACCTTGCGTGATGGTGACCATAACTCAGGTTGGCACTTTGTGAAATATCCTCTTTATAGCGACGATGATGAACATCAGTTGGAGAGCGATTATACAGAGATTCGCTTGCCAGAGATTATCTACTCGCTTGCTGAGTGCAAGATTCGTCAAGGCAAGACCGAGGAGGCAGGCAAGTTGCTCAACAGCGTGCGCAAGCGTAATTATCCTGCTGCTGATTATGAGGAGTATCTCTATGCGCCTGAGGGTAATGCCAAGCTTGACCTGGACGAGATGCTCGATGAGTGGGGACGTGAGTTCTTCGCAGAGAGCCGTCGCCGTATCGACCTCATCCGCTATGGCAAGTTCTCTTCTGGTACCTGGTGGGACAAGACTCCAGATGCCGACAAACATACAGAGATTTGGCCTATCATGCGTGATGTCTTGAATGCAAACCACGAGTTGGTTCAGAATCCGGGTTATAATAAGTAAACCATTTTTAATAAGATACAATTATGAAACGAAATATTCAATTGAAGCAATTCAGCCTCAGCTTGTTTATTTTTTCTCTCCTGATGACCTTGTTTACTGGTTGTGATGGCGAGAAAGACTTGAAGATCATTGATGGTAATCTGCCAATTAAGACTTCTACGTTGTTCATGGTGGGTGATGCAACCCCAAATGGATGGAGTATAGACGATCCAACTCCTTTTACCCAAAAGGCAGATGACCCTATGCTCTTTACTTGGGAGGGTACTCTCAATGCTGGAGAAATGAAACTTTGTCTTGTAGCTGGTAGTTATGACAATCCGTTTATCCGTCCAGTCAATGACCAAGAGATAATCTCTAAGTCAAATGTTAGTGGACAGACTTTTGCGATGTGGGCAGGCGCCCCTGATAACAAGTGGAGAGTTACAGATGCTGGTAAATATCGTCTTACGTTTGATATGCGCAATTGGACCATGTCTACCGAATACCTCGGTGAGAAAGAACAGCCAGCTGTTGAGCCTATATCTTTAGAGCACCTGTATATTATCGGAAGCGCTACTCCTGGTGACTGGAAGTGGGAACAGGCAACTGAACTTACGAAGAGTTCTGACTACATCTTTGTATACGAAGGAGAATTAAAGACAGGTGAATTGAAATTTAGTGGCGAAAAAGATTGGGGTGCTTCCTTCATCCACTGCCCTTCAGATGGTGTCAAGATTAACAAAGATGGTGTAGAGGATGAGAAGTTCGAATATTACGCTGGTGGTAACGACAACAAGTGGAAAGTAGAGGTACAGGGCAAGTATCGCTTAACCTTGGATCTTGAGCACTGGACCATCAAGGCAGAGTTCTTGGGTGAGCTTCAGAAAGAAACACATATCTATATGATAGGTGATGCTACCGCAGGTGGTTGGGCTTGGGAAAACGCGCAAGAGTTTACCCAGGATGCATCTAACAAGGATGTATTTACATGGGAAGGTCAACTCACGGAGGGTACATTTAAGATGAGTGAGGAGAAAAATTACAGCGCTCCTTTCTATCGTCCTTCTTCTGACAATGTCAAAGTAGATGCTAGTGGAGTTTCGGCTTCAGATATGGTCTTCAAGGCAAGTCCTGACGACAAGTGGAAAGTAACAGAGGCAGGTACTTATCAAATCACCATTGACATCAACAACAAAACGATAAAGGTGGTAAAGAAATAATCAATTAAAGCGATTAGAACAATGAAAAAATCAATATTATTTTCCTTGGCGATAGTTGCCGTTTCTCTGTTTGGCTCTTGTGCCAATGATGTGGAAATGAACTATCCGTCTACTCACAAGCTATCCAACCTTCCTGTAGTGGAAGGTGTCCACGATGGTGTGAAGGCTCCTCTCTATTGGAGTGTATATGAGTATTGCATGTTGCAAAACGCTAAAGGTGTAAGCAACAACGATATGGATCTTACCTCCGACCAATGGGATGAACTTATCGACTATGTGGCCACCCAACTCAAGCCATCAGGCTATGACATGATTTGTACGGATGGTTTTATCCCTATGCTTGCCAAAGATGAGAGTGGCTATATGACCCATTACGGCTCTCAGGCTCTCAGGGATATTGCTGCCAAGTGTAAGGCGAAGGGCTTGAAATTAGGTGTTTACGACAATCCTCTCTGGATTCATGGTCCAAGAGAAACCAAGATAGAAGGCACGGAATATACCTTCAACGACCTCTTCTATAATGGCGAGAATAAGGACAAGTTGTCTCATCCTACAGCCAAGGATATGGATTTCTCTTGGGCTGTAGCCGAGAATCCCGGTTGCAAGGAGTATATCGATGGCTTCTTCAAGCATTACAAGGAGATGGGTGTAGAGTTCATCCGAATGGACTTCCTCTCTTGGTATGAGGATGGACAGGATCGCAACGTCGGTGTCACTGGTCGTGGCTATGGTCGCGAGAGCTATGCGCTCGCCATGCGATACATCGCCGAGTCTGCCAAGAAATATGGTATCTTCACCTCACTTGTGATGCCTCACTTGTATGCCGACGCACAGGTAGAGAGCCTTTATGGTAACATGATTCGTATCGTGGCAGATACAGGTACTGGTGGCTGGTGGCACTGCTCTGCCCAGGACAAGGGTAAGTCTTATCGCACATGGCCTAACTGCATGAATATGTTTGATGGATTTACCTATTGGTCGCATATCAGCGGTCGCAACAAGGTGATTCTCGATGGTGACTTCATTCGCCTCAATACATTCGATACGGATGCAGAGAAGCAGACGGTAGTTTCCTTGCAGTTGATGGCTGGTGGCCCAGTCGCAGCCTCTGACCTGCCATCTACGATTGGCAATGACATGAAGTATTATACCAACGATGAGTTGCTCGCCCTCAACAAGGATGGTTTCGTGGGCAAGCCTCTCAGCGACAAGCTCAACGACAAGAACAATGAGATATGGTATGGACAGATGACCAATGGCGACTATGTGCTTGGTATCTTCAATCGCAATGACAACTCCGACCAAGTGACAGTTGATTTCAGTACGCTTGGCATACAAGGCACCAAACAAATCCGTGACCTTTGGGAGCATGAGGACGAAGGCAGTGGCTCTTCTATCACAGCTACTATTCCTGCTCATGGTTGTAAGATCGTAAGACTCAAGTAAAGTATATAATTTACCTAATTTTGTATCACAATAAATGAAAAGTAAACTGAATAAACTATGTGTAACGTCCCTCTCTCGTCTAGAGGGGCTGTTACCTCACCTTTTGTTAGGTTGCATGATGCTCCTTACTGCAAGTGCATCTGCCCAGAAGGTATCGTCTCCAGATGGTAACCTGAGTGTGGAGTTCTCGCTTACAGGCGATGGCGTTCCAACTTATCAAGTGTCATTCAAGGGAAAACAAGTCATCAAACCCAGTACATTGGGCATTGAGTTGGCTGAGGAGAACTCCTTGATGGATAAATTCCGCATCAACAAGACTTCTACATCTACCTTCGATGAGACATGGCAACCAGTATGGGGTGAGGAGAAAGAGATACGTAACCATTACAACGAACTTTTCGTTGAGATGGAGAAGCCTTCCAATGGTAGGTTTATGAATCTTCGTTTCCGTGTCTATAACGATGGTGTAGGTTTCCGCTATGAGTTTCCTCAGCAGCAGTTCCTTCCTTATTTCGTGGTCAAGGCAGAGCATACGCAGTTTGCGATGACTGGTGACCATAAGGCATGGTGGATTCCTGGTGATTACGATACTCAGGAATATGACTATACAGAATCAAAGCTTTCAGAAATCAGAGGTTTGTTGCAAGGAGCAGTGAGCAGCAATGCTTCGCAGACCATCTTCTCACCTACAGGTGTGCAGACCTCATTGCAGATGAAGACAGCTGATGGCATTTATCTCAATATCCATGAGGCTGCTTTGGTGGATTACTCTTGCATGCATTTGAATCTCGATGACAAGAACCTCGTGTTCACCTCTCAGCTTACCCCTGATGCACAAGGCAACATGGCTCACATGCAGACCCCATGCCATACTCCATGGCGTACCATCATGGTAGTGGATGATGCACGCAAGGTACTTGCCTCTCGCCTTATTCTCAATCTGAATGAGCCTTGCAAATATTCAGATACTTCATGGATCAAGCCTGTTAAGTACATTGGTGTTTGGTGGGAGATGATTGGTGGTGGCAAACAGTGGTCTTATACTAACGACCTACCATCTGTCAAATTGGGAGAAACCGACTATACCAAGGTAAAACCTCATGGTCAGCATCCTGCCAATACAGAGAATGTGAAGAAGTATATCGACTTTGCAGCCAAGAACGGATTCTCGCAGGTGCTTGTAGAGGGCTGGAACATTGGTTGGGAAGACTGGTTTGGCCACAGCAAGGACTATGTCTTCGATTTCCAGACTCCTTATCCTGATTTCGACATTAAGTATCTCAATGACTATGCTCACTCCAAGGGTGTGCGCTTGATGATGCACCATGAGACGTCAGCTTCTGTGCGTAATTATGAGCGTCATTTGGAGGCTGCCTATAACTTGATGAATAAGTATGGTTACAATTCGGTGAAGAGCGGATATGTAGGTAACATCATTCCTCGTGGCGAGCATCACTATGGTCAGTGGCTCAACAATCACTATCTTTATTGCGTAACCGAGGCTGCCAAGCACCATATCATGGTCAATGCTCATGAGGCTACTCGCCCAACAGGTCTTTGTCGTACCTATCCTAACTTGATAGGCAATGAATCGGCTCGTGGTACAGAGTATGAGTCTTTCGCAGGCAACAAGGCTTTCCATACCACTGTATTGCCTTTCACTCGTTTGCAAGGTGGTCCTATGGATTATACCCCTGGTATCTTGGAGGGCGATATGAACAAGATTGATCCAAGTAAGCATCATCATATCAACTCTACCTTGGCTCGTCAGTTGGCATTGTATGTTACGATGTACAGTCCATTGCAGATGGCAGCTGATATCCCAGAGAACTATGAGAAGTATGCAGATGCCTTCCAGTTTATCAAGGATGTAGCTATCGACTGGGATGAGAGTCGTTATCTTGAGGCTGAGCCTGGTCAGTATATTACCATTGCCCGCAAGGCTAAGGGCGAAGACAAGTGGTTTGTTGGTTGTACAGTGGGTGAGACTCCTCATCAGTCTACCCTGAAACTTGATTTCCTTACACCGGGCAAGAAGTATGTTGCTACAATCTATGCCGATGGCAAGAATGCAAGCTACAAAGCCAATCAGCAGTCATACGTCATCACTAAGCGTGTGGTAACCAATAAATCTACCCTTAAACTGAATGCTGGTGCAGGTGGTGGTTATGCCATCAGTCTCATGCAAAAGTAAAAAGATAGATATATTTTTCTCCCCATACCTATACCTTATTATATATAGGGGTATGGGGAGTTTATGTTCATCATCCTTATAAAATCGTTTTTATGAGAAAACCTTTACTCCTCTTCTTGCCTAAACGTATGATGGTGTTGGCATTGCCCCTCATGCTTTCCCTTTGTAGTTATGCTGCCACAGTTACTTCGCAGTTGTCTGTCAATATGAAAACCGACAAGGCTTGCTATGTACCAGGACAAACTGTTACGTTTGTGGCAGAAGGGAATATTCCTTCTTCGGCCCAGGTGCGTTATCGTTATGGTTCCCATGTGCTTCTTGTCCAAGACTTCTCAGAGGTGGCTAAGAGTAAGCAGTGGACTTGGTTGCCACCATCTACCGATTATCAAGGTTATTTGGTGGAATTGTATACAGAGGGCAGTGGTGTGGAAAATATTCTTGGTACGATAGCCGTAGATGTTTCCAGCAATTGGAAACGTTTTCCACGTTACGGCTTTGTCGCTGACTTTGATAATTACAGCAGTACAGTCGATAAGAACGCCAACATCAAGAGCGAGATGGCATATCTCAATCGATTGCATATCAATGGTGTGCAATTCCAAGACTGGCAGTGGATGCACCATCGACCTGTAAAATTGAATGGTGATGGTTCGCTCACCCAATGGTATACCGATATTAGCAATCGATGTGTAGGCGTGGAATATGTCAAGAACTATATTGCCACACAACATGCTTACGGCATGAAATCCATCTTCTATAACCTTTGCTTTGGTGCATGGAAGGATGCTGCAAACGATGGTGTGAAGTCTCAGTGGGCTTTGATGAAGAAGGATGGTAATGGCAATTATTATCAAGACTATCATGGGCTCCCTTCTTCTTGGGCAAGCAATATCTATCTGCAAGTACCGGGCAATGGCGATTGGCAGCAATATATGGTGGAACGAAACAAGGAAGTGTATGGCAATTTTGATTTCGATGGTTTTCAGATAGACCAGTTGGGGTATCGTGGTACTGTGTATGACGCCAATCATCAAAAGGTAGATTTGCCTTCGGGTTATGGCTCATTCATTGATGCCATGAAGCAGGCTCATCCCGAGAAGTCCTTGATTATGAATGCTGTGTCGGGTTATGGAACAGAGCAAATCGTGAATAGAGATGTGGATTTCTGCTATAATGAGGTATGGGGCAATGGCAACGGTTATGGCGGAGCACCAGAAGACCAGTTTGCCAATCTCTATGACATCATCGCCACTAACGATCGCTTGAGCGACCATCAGCATCCCACGGTCTTTGCAGCCTATATCAATTACGACAAGGCTGACAATGGCGGCTCGGGCGACCACATGGTCAATACGCCTGGTGCCTTGCTTACCGATGCGGTGATGTTTGCCTTGGGAGGCTCTCACCTAGAGATGGGCGACCACATGCTCACTCGTGAGTATTTCCCAGCGGCTCCTTTGGCGATGAGCGATGAACTGAAGACTGCGCTCGTAAGGTATTACGATTTCCTGACAGCTTATCAGAATTGGTTGCGTGGCGTGTCTTCCAAAGCTGCTTATTCGGCTCATGTGAGTGTGAATGGCAATACGGTGAAGGCATGGCCTCCACAAGCAAACTCCATCGTGACGTTCGCCAAGACCGTGGGCAACAGTGATGTCGTTCATTTCCTCAACTTCTCCAACACCTCCGACCTTTCTTGGCGAGACCTCAATGGTACTCGCCAGAAACCAACCCGGAAGGACAACTTGGCTGTAACCATCCAAACCAACCGTAAGGTGTCTAAGCTATGGGTAGCCAGTCCAGACAGTCATGCTGGTGCGGTGCAAGAACTTTCGTTCGAGCAAATAGGCAATCAACTTACCTTTACGCTTCCTTCCCTGGAATATTGGACGATGGTGGTCATGGAAGGCGAGAGCCAGGTTTATCTGACGGGTGAGGCTGTGAAGAAAGATGGGTATGGAGCCTACGACCTATCGCAAGCCATACCTTTGAATAAGGCGAGTGGGAGCAACGTCTATAAAACCACGGTATATCTGAAAGGAAACGAGTTGTTCAAGTTTACTGATGGTCGTGATTGGGGATATTGCAAGAGCTATTGCTCGGAGTATGAGAATTATCAATTCAACTCCTATATTCAGTTGGCTCACCTCTCCACTTTTGGCAACGATTACAAGTTTTGTGTGCCAGAGTCGGGATATTACGACATTACCATCAATCTGGATAGCATGCGAATTGTGGTAAAAAAAGCCGATCCCATGGCAATAGAAGGCGTAACGGCGGATGTCGCTGCCAACAAAGACCATGCTCCTTGGTATTCTTTGGCAGGTGATCGCGCTCCCAATCCTCATAAGGGTATTTATGTGAAAAAAGGCAGGAAGGTTATTTTCAAGTAACAGGATCCGATCAGAACGGAAATAGAATATTAATTAATAATTAACAACTTAGATTATGAAGACAATTATTACTAGATTTTTGATGTGCTGCATTTTGTTTGCAGTTAGTTTTGTGACCTCTTTCGCAGCAGATAAGCTGATTCTCATAGGAGATGCGGCACCTGATGGTTGGGCATTGAACAATAGTGTGGCGATGCTGAATCAAGGCAATGATGTATGGAAAGTTACCGTACAGTTGAAAGCCGATGAAGGCTTCAAGTTTTTGACAGATACAGACTTTGGTTCATTCCAGTATCGTGCTGGTGACAGCGATGTAATGCTTTCAGACGGTGTGGCAGCCACGCTTTATGATTCAGGCGAGAATGCCAATGACAACAAGTTCAAGGTATCAGAGGCAGCCAACTATGACGTAGTTTGTGACCTTACCAACAAGACAGTGACTGTAACTAAGTCTGCTTATCAGGAGCACGCATTGCGCTATGCTGCCTTATGGATGGTAGGTGGTGCTACTCCTGGGGGCTGGTCTATCGGTGATGGTGTGCAGTTGAACCAGCATGAAGATAATCCTTTGGTATATTCAGCTACCACATGGTTGACAACAGGTGAGTTTAAGTTGGCTACTAATAAATATGCTGATTTCGGACAGTCTATGTTCCAAAGAGATGCTGCTGATGCTACCAAGATGGTATTGGGTGGCGATGACAACAAGTGGAACATCACCGAGCCAGCCACCTATGATGTAGAGGTGAATGTCGCAGACATGACAATCTCTCTCAAAAAACACTATGCCGACTTTAAGGCAGATTGCATGTTGATACTGGGTGATGCTGTGAAGAGCGGCTGGGATATGAGCAACAGTGTGGCAATGTTGGAAGGTGAACCAGGCGTATGGACTGCTACCGTTTACTTGGCTGCCGACCAAGGCTTCAAGTTCTATGCCGAGAACGACATCTTCAATGGCTTCCAGTATCGTGCCGCAGGTGAAGAGAATGTAACATTGGCAGAAGGTGCGGCTACATCTTTGGTTTCTTCAGAGGTGAATCGCAATGACAGCAAGTTCCAGGTGGCTGAGGCTGGCAACTATGTCATCACTTGCGACCTCAATGCAGGAACAATCACAGTGAAGAAGGCTGACTATCAGGACAACGAAATCGTATATGCAGCTTTGTGGTTGGTTGGTGATGCTACAGAGAATGGCTGGGATTTAGGACAGCCTGTCGTATTGGCTCAGGATGCTTCCAACCCAATGGTTTATACTGCCACTGCTGACTTGAAGGAAGGTGAGTTGCAGGTAGTAGTCAACAAGTTTACTAACTATAATTCTGATGTCTATGTAAGCGATGCAACAGATGCCACCAAGGCTATTCGTGTAAATAAAGATAGTGAGAAGAATAACTGGAAGATTACCGAGGCTGGCAAGTATGATGTGAAGTTGAATGTGCTTGACAACACCATGTCGATTATCAAGAATGTTCCTTCTGCTATCTCTTCTGTCAACGCCAATGGGGAGCAAGCTCCTGTAGAATATTACACATTGGAAGGTATGCGTGTGAACCAACCTGTAAAGGGTATCTACATCATGCGCCAAGGTAATAAGGTCGTAAAAGTAAGTAATAAGTAGTTAGCATAATTTGCTTGGTTTTAGGTTAAGGTATGCCATGTCGGATGGCATACCTTTTCCGTATCTATAACTCATACTTGGGGGCAAATATTCTTATGTATGATAAGATGGATGAGTCTGAATATCCTTATTTCTTCGTTACAACTGTTTTCTATAATGGTATGATGACGAATAAGGGTATCTATCAAATGCCGATTATGAATGGTGAGACGACGGGACAATATGGATTGCCAGTGGCAACTTGTGGCGCAAGCCGATATGCCTTGTCTGATAAAAGTTCGTTTGGTGGCTCTTTTGGGATAGTACAAATCACAATCTGACAACATACGATTGGAATTTTACAACGGCTCCATTATTGAAGGATGATTTTTCGGGTGAGGACTTGACTCAAAACTTGACTGATTATGATTGCTTGAGCTGTGGATACAACAAGTTGCCTAGTGGAGCTATTAATGCCAATGACTAATCATATTCTCGGTCAGTGGAACGTGATCAAATAAAATCTCTCTCTTCACGGACGTGCGCTCCATCCCTATGGCGTACGTCCGTTTTTATTCTCTGCGATGCTCCGAGAAATCGCAATATGTCTTCTTCTCTTGTCCTACATGTTACAATGCTGTTACAACTCGCAATATCTTTCCCAAATATTTCGGAATAAGCAGAAATCTTATTATATTTGCAACCGAAACGTAACAAACATTTCCACAAATACAAATGAATATGGATACAAGTCAATATCTTGTGATTTTTTTTCAGATTCTCGGTTCTTTAGCTTTGCTCATCTATGGTATGAAGGTGATGAGTGAGGCCTTGCAGAAGATGGCAGGATCTCAGTTGCGCCACATTTTGGGTGCTATGACAACCAACCGATTTACGGGAATGCTTACAGGTACCTTTATTACCTGTGCCGTTCAGAGTTCCTCTGCAACTACCGTTATGACGGTTTCTTTTGTAAATGCAGGTTTGCTGACTTTAGCCCAAGCAATTTCCGTTATTATGGGTGCCAACATTGGTACTACGTTTACGGCATGGATTATGTCGCTGGGTTATAATGTAGATTTAACGATTGTCGTATTCCCTGCGTTCTTCCTCGGCATTATGCTGATTTATAGTAAGAAGCGCCGTTATTTCGGAGATTTCCTTTTTGGTATCGCCTTTCTCTTCTTCTCGCTCGTTCTGTTGAGTAGTGCGGGTAAGGCTCTCGATCTGGAACATAATCCGGCGGTTATCGATTTCTTTGGATCTTTTGATACAAAGAGTCATTTTACGATTGTAGTCTTCCTCCTGATTGGTACACTTATAACCTGTATTGTACAGAGTTCGGCAGCTGTGATGGCTATCACCATCTTACTCTGTTCTACAGGCGTACTTCCTATCTATCTGGGCATAGCCTTGGTGATGGGTGAGAATATCGGAACTACCGCTACAGCCAATCTTGCCGCTTTGGGTGCTAATGCCCAGGCTCGTCGTGCAGCCTTGGCCCATCTGGTATTCAATGTCTTTGGTGTAATCTGGGTTCTCTGCCTGTTCTATCCATTTGTAGATTTCGTTTGCTCTATCGTGGGGTATGATCCTGATGGTGGTATGTCTGCGGCACAGAAGACGAAGTTGTTGCCAATTGTCCTGGCGATGTTCCATACCTGTTTCAATGTTTGTAACACGGGCGTTCTGATTTGGTTTATCCCACAGTTGGAAAAAGTTGTCTGCAAACTTATCAAGCCTAAGGCAGATAAGGAGGATGAAGATTTCCGTTTGCGCTTTATCCAGGCTGGCATCATGAAGACCCCAGAACTTTCTGTCTTCGAGGCACAGCAGGAAATCGGCAGTTTCGGCGAGCGTATCCATCGTATGTTTAGTATGGTGAGAGAGTTGCTGGATACTCAGGATTCCAAGACTTTCGACAAGCTCTATGAGCGTATCGAGAAGTATGAAGGTATTTCTGATAATATGGAGATTGAGATTGCCAAGTATCTTGATCAGGTGAGCGATGCTCATCTGAGTGATGATACCAAGGCGAAGATCCGTGCGATGTTGCGTGAGATTTCTGAAATCGAGAGTATTGGTGACAGTTGCTTTAATCTTGCCCGCACCATTAAGCGCAAGGGTGAAAACAAGGAGGAGTTTACTGCCAAGCAGAGTGAAAACATTCATCAGATGTTTAAGTTGGTAGATGAGGCGCTGACTCAGATGAACTATATGTTTGCTCATGAACGCCATTCTATCAATCTGAACCATACGTACAATATCGAGACAGAGATTAATAATTATCGTACTCAGTTGAGAAACCAGAACCTGGATGATGTGGATAACCATCTTTATACCTATGGTGTAGGTACATTGTATATGGATATCATTCAGGAATGCGAAAAACTGGGTGATTATGTGGTTAATGTCGCCGAGGCCCGTATGGGCGTCAGAACATCTGAGGCTGTGTAATGCAGAATGTTATTGATAGAAAGAAAATAAAAGTAATAAAAGCAAACGGGGAAGCATCAATGGGCGCTTCTCCGTTTGCTTTTGTTGTTTATATATTCTGAATGTTTTTATTTTTCCAATATTTCCTTCAGTTCCTTCATACCATCTGAAGCCCCTTTCATGATGTGCTCTATCTTGTAATATCCATTGGTGTTTACGGCACCCGGGTCTATCAGATAGATAGGAATGTGAGGCTTGGTATATGAAATCAGACCTGCAGCAGGATAAACGTTGAGTGAGGTTCCGATAATGACGAAGATATCGGCTTGCTGTACAGCTTCGGCTGCCGGCTCAATCATAGGAACGCTTTCGCCGAAGAAAACGATAAATGGGCGCAACAGGCTTCCGTCTCCAGCTTCGGTTCCCGGCTTTACCTCGCAGTCATCCTCGGGTAATTCCTTGATGTAGCGATAGTCGTAAGGGTCGCGTGAAGAGCAAACCTTTGATAGTTCGCCATGCAGATGGATTACATTCTTGGAACCTGCCTTCTCATGCAGATTATCTACATTTTGGGTGATTACCGTCACATCGAAGTCTTTTTCCAGTTCCTTGATAAGTTTATGTCCCTCGTTAGGTTGCGCAGCATAGAGTTTATGGCGCAACATATTATAGAAGTTTGTTACTAGGGTAGGGTCAGCTTCCCATCCCTCATGGGTAGCTATCTGTTCTACAGGATAGTTTTCCCATAATCCATCATTGCCACGGAAAGTTTTGAAACCACTCTCCACAGACATGCCTGCACCGGTTAAAAATACGAGTTTCTTCATCTTATCACGTTTTAATTATTCATATTTTCTTAATCTTTATATTAAGAATGCACAAATTTAGCAATTTTTCTGCAAATAACATCGTTTTAAGCGAGAAAAATGTTATCTTTGCACTCGTTTTAAGGACAAAAAGTACATTTTAAGATTATTAATACATTATTATAAATAAATTTTATGGATAAAGTAAGTTATGCTTTGGGCATCGGCATCGGTCGCCAGTTGGCTTCTATGGGTGCAGAGAGTTTGAATATTGATGATTTTGCACAGGCTGTAAAGGATGCCATCGCCGGTAAGCTTCAGCTCGGCGAGCAGGAGGCTCAGGAGTTGGTACAGAACTTCTTTGCAGAGCAGGAGGCTAAGGCTCAGGCTGCTGCTGCCGAGAAGGGCAAGGTTGCTAAGGAAGCTGGTGAGAAGTTCCTCGCCGAGAACGGCAAGAAGGATGGTATCATCACTACTAAGAGCGGTTTGCAGTATCAGGTTTTGCGTGAAGGTAATGGCAAGGCTCCTAAGGCTACCGATCAGGTTGAGTGCCACTATGAGGGAACGCTTATCGACGGTACTAAGTTTGATAGCTCTTACGACCGTGGTCAGACTGCTACCTTCCCATTGAACCAGGTTATCGCTGGTTGGACAGAGGGTCTTCAGCTCATGACCGAGGGTGCCAAGTTCCGTTTCTTCATCCCTTATCAGTTGGGTTATGGCGAGCGTGGTGCAGGTGCATCTATCCCTCCATTCTCAGCATTGATTTTCGATGTAGAGCTCGTTGCCGTTAAGTAATCTGTTAGTAGATATATTTAAATGAAGTAAAGGCAATCCTGGAATATAATAGATAAAAATAAAGATTTAAAATATAAATAAGGAAATGAAAAAGTTATTTTTCGGAGCCCTCGTGGCTTGTGCTGCTGCTACATTCGTAGGTTGTGGCAATTCTACTCCTAAGGCAGATCTCAAGACTGATGTAGATACTATGAGCTATGCTATGGGTATGTCTCAGACTCAGGGTCTGAAGGAGTTTATGGTAGAACGCATGGGCGTTGATACTGCTTACATGGATGATTTCATCAAGGGTCTTAACGATGGTGCCAACGCTGGTGACGACAAGAAGAAGGCTGCTTACTACGCAGGTATCCAGATTGGTCAGCAGATTTCTAACCAGATGGTTAAGGGTATCAACCACGAGGTATTCGGTGAGGATTCTACAAAGTCTATCTCTCTGAAGAACTTCATGGCTGGTTTCATCACAGGTACTACTGGCAAGAAGGGCTTGATGACTGTTGAGCAGGCTGCTCAGATAGCTCAGGCTAAGATGATGGCTATCAAGGCTAAGAACATGGAGAAGGAATATGGTCCTAACAAGGTTGCTGGTGAGAAGTTCCTCGCTGCCAACAAGAAGAAGCCAGGAGTTGTTACTCTGCCTTCAGGTGTTCAGTACAAGGTAATCAAGGAGGGTAACGGCCCTATGCCAAAGGATACTTCTATGGTTAAGGTTAACTACGAGGGTAAGACAATCGACGGCAAGGTATTCGATTCTTCTTTCAAGCGTGGTCAGGCCGTAGATCTCCGTGCTAACCAGGTTATCAAGGGTTGGACTGAGGCTTTGGTTCACATGCCAGCAGGTTCTGTTTGGGAGGTTTACATTCCTCAGCAGTTGGCTTATGGTGAGCGCGAGCAGGGTCAGATCAAGCCATTCTCTGTATTAATCTTCAAGATTGAGTTGATTTCAGTAGGTGGCAAGTAATTTTTGTGGGAACTCATTTTTATAGAGGACTTTATAAATGAAGAAAATATTAATGACAGCACTCGTCCTCGTGGCGGGTGCTTCTTTGTTTACAGCTAGTGCTGCAAGCAAGAAGAAGGTTAAGAAGGCGGCTACTCTTGTTGAGTTGAAATCATCAGCCGATTCTTTGAGTTATGTAGCTGGTATGAATGCCACTCGTGGTCTGATTCCTTATATCCAGCAGAGTTTTCAGGTAGATACAGCCTATATGGAGAATTTCCTTCGTGGTTACAAGGATGCGCTTGCCATGGGTATCAATCCTAAGACTGTAGCTTATTCTGCAGGTATGGAGGTTGCCAAACTGGTAGAGAAGCGTGTATATCCTGGAACAAAGGAAGAGTTGAAGAGTACAGGCGATTCTATCAGCCACGCTATGTTCCAGAATGGTTTTATCGCAGCTTTGGCTAATGATACAACATTCTTTACCTCTAAGGCTGCTGCTGATTTCCAGAAGGAAGCTTTGGCTGGTGCCGGCGAGAAGTTCCTTGCCGCCAATGCCAAGAAGCCGGGTGTAAAAGTGTTGCCTAGCGGTTTGCAGTATAAGGTGATTACCGAAGGTCATGGCGAGGTGCCTAAGGCTAGCGATGAGGTAGAAGTTAGCTACGAGGGTCGTCTGATTGATGGTACCGTTTTTGATGCTACATCCAAGCATGGTGGCAGCAAGACTGACAAGTTCCGTGCCAATGGCTTGATCAAGGGTTGGACCGAGGCGCTTACTCTGATGCCTGTGGGCAGTAAGTGGCAGGTTTACATTCCTTACGAGTTGGCTTACGGCGAGCGTCAGGCTGGTCAGATTCCTCCATACTCTACTTTGGTGTTCGATCTTGAGCTGGTCAGCATCGTAAAGCCAGAGGTAAAGGCTGAGCCTGCTGGCGAGTTGAAGGAAGATGTAGCCGTAGGAGCAGAGAAGAAGGTTGTTAAACCTGCAGCCAAGAAAGCTGCGCATTCAAAGAAGAGAAAGTAATTACTGAATTCATTTCAACAAGTAATTACTACTAAAATATAATAAGGTAAGAGCCAAGGATAGAGTGTTATCTTTGGCTCTTTTTGACGGGTGATAAAGTGGTGAAACCTTTGCGTGATCATTACTTCTCCGAGGTTATCGGATAAGCGTATGGTTTTTTTGCTAAAAGTAGCAAAATACCAAGGTTTTTAACATTTCAATAGTTTTTGCCTAAAATCAAAGACTATAAAAGCGGTCTATCAATTTCTTGCGATAGAGGCGTCCCACCCTTACATAGCTTATGTTATCAAACGGCGGATAGAAGTGGCATACGTTGTCAACCACCTCTATCAGATAATTCATATTGATGATAAACTTTTGGTTTACTTGTATAAACTGCTTATCCACTCCCAGAAGATCATCACTCTTGATGGTTCGCTTCAGACGGACAGGAGCTTTGCAGCCCGCTACCACAGCCTCCCAGCAACGTACTTCATGATTGTACTGAAAGAGGGCGATGTCACGCTTGTCAACCAGTTTGAAATCTATGGTATTGGTATAGAGCAGAAACTTGCCGTTGTCCGACATGAACTCTTCCTTGTGCCGTCCTGCAAATTGCGGGATTGGCAAAAGGGGGTGTTCGGCAAGTCGATGCATGATGATGTCCAACTCCTTGTCATCAATAGGCTTGAGAAGCACGTCGAAGGCTTTCTTTCTGAAAGCAGGCAACACAAACTCATCGTAAGCAGTATACATCACCACTCTACAACTGCCATGGGTAAAGGAATCCAGTCTTTCCAAAAAGTCCAAACCGGAAATATCGGGCAACTGCACGTCAAGGAAGAGCAAATCGGGCTGTAACTCGCTCACCCTCGCCAGGCCATCTAGGCCGGAGTGCTCTACGGCCACCACTTCTACCTCGGAGAATCTGGCCAACCTTTCGTTCAGGTCTTTGACAGCCTGCTTATTATCATCTATAATGATTGTTTTCATCTTGCGGTTCTTTTGTCAAATAAATAATTTGATATTTTCTGGAATAACTATCGTTGCCACACATCCAACGTTTTTTCCATTTTCCTGTTCATTATTGAGCGAGAAGGTCATCTTGTTCTTATTTCGCTCGTTGACGATGACGATGGTTTGGGTGATGACGTTCAGTCCGGTGCGCTTCTTTCCCACACTACGGATGTCAAATCCCGGTCCATTGTCTCTGACCTTGATACAGGTATTTTTTCCTACCTTGCTTATCCCGATATGGATAAACTTATGTCCATCCCATCCCTTCAGACCATGCACGAAAGCATTCTCCACGAGAATCTGCACAAACATTGAAGGGATGCGCACCTGATCTATATTCACACTTTCGGCAATATTGATAGCAAACTCGAAGTCATCGCCCACCAGCTGTTTCTCCACATCAACATATCGTTTCACGAAGTCCAACTCTTCGCGCAACGTCACATCCAGACGGCACGACAGGTCGAGGTTGGCCCTTATCAACTTGGTGAGGTCGAGCAAGTCATTGGCATCATGCTCATTCGATTTCAATATTTTACCATTAAGCACATTAAATACGAAATGTGGAGAAATACGGTTGCGCACACAAGCTAGCCTCAACTGCATGTTGCGCATTTTATCTTGTGCATTTCGCTTGCGGGAGCGCATGACAAGGAGAGCAAAGATGAGGATGATGACAACGACCAGCGACACGATTGCCACCATGATAGCGTAGGCTCTTTGGATAACAGCATTCTTATGCTCCATCTCCAGGTTATGGTGCAAGCGAATGGTATCTTGCGCAGATCGATTCATGATTTCAGACGCACGCATCTTGATGCGGTTATGCTCCAGGGAGTCGTTCTGTTGGACATCCGTCCTCAGATTATCGTAGGCTCCCCGATAGTCGCCTATAGCCTCATAATATTTGCGAAGATAACGGTTACGAATCTGGCGAAGACTAAACTCCATGCTATCCGATTTCTTTTCGTGCGACAAGATATCCTTGACCATTGCCATATTCCCCCGCTTTACCGCCTGTCCGATGCGGATAGAATTGACATAATAAATTGATACCTCATTACCATTTTCGGCAAACCAGGGTTCTATCTCGTCGAGATACTTCTCGGACAGCGCCACCTTATCTAAATTGAGGTATACATCAGCAAGATTAAGCTTGCAGAGGTACATGTCGAAGGTGTCTGTCTTATGGTGTTTCTCCAGAAAAGCCTTCATGGTAAGAAACTTCTGGAGAGATGCCTTATAGTTCTTGGTATAATAATAGTAGTTGCCATAGTTATTGAGGTAATAAGCCTGCATGCCTACCGTCATCTGAGAGAAATACTTCTCGGTCTGCTGATAATACTTCAGCGAGGTATCAAAATCGTTGAGTTGCAGATAGATGGTGGCAAGTCCGAGATAGAGTGTGATGTTTTCACTAGACGGTAACCTGAGCGAGTCTACCAGAAACAGGGCACGCCGATAACACGCTGCAGCCTCAGGCAACTGGCTCTTGAAGATATAAGCATCGCCCAGATTGGCACAGACCTTAGGCATCTGGTCTTTAGCATCGCTGTTAGCCAACAAGGTTGTGGCGTCCTTATAGAGTCTTATCACCTCATCCGGATTCTTGCGATAATTATGATAAGCAATAGCCTTACAATTATAAGCGTATGCCAATAGAGAGTTGCGGCGTTCTGTAGCTGGTTGGAGTTTGCAATAAGATATGGTTTGATCTAAGATGGGATACAAAGAGTCTGGGGTAGCAGACAGACAGAAGTACTTTGCCTTGCGAACATAATATTCATAATAAGTCAGACTATCCGTTGCCGAAGCCAAGGCTTTCCTTATAATTTCAGGAGCATGAACCGACATGGCTTCCACTGAGTCATCAATGCAAGCCAACACTTTTCTTTCTTCTTCTGTCTTACCCGACTCCGCTGGCCGTTGGCAACCCAACAGTACGACCAACAGCAGGCATATACACCAAACAAATCTTTTCATCTTCTATATTCCGTTAAAACTCTCTTTTCATGGCAAAAATAAGCATTTTACTACACACCCACAAGTTTTTTGCCATAAAATCTTCCAGAAAAGCACAAAGAGAGTGCATTTTTTATAGAAACACACTCTCCCCCGTTCTTTTATTTACTCATATAAGTATAATTATCTGTTGTCCAATATTTACTGTTATTGAATTTATACTTAGAAGCCTTTACGGAACCATTATCATAGAATTCGTAGCTATACTTGAAAGTAGTAGTTTCGCCATCACTATCATGCTGGGTAGCAGACACAGGATGATAATCGCCAGCCACTCCAAAATACCCTACATAGAACAAGAACTCCATATCTTCTATCATATCTGCCATATAGTTGTCTGTCCATTGCTTGGTGATATTAGGATAGGTGTTGTCGCCATACTCAAATGTAACTGTATCGGTAAATTTCTCTCCATCTTCGTTTCCATTGCATACGATTTGGGTGAGTTTACCGTTAGACCAAGACAAATTATACTCCAATGAATACTTCTCTGTTATCTTCTCACCATCCTCGTAATATACATCAGTACCTGAACTGGCAATCTTAGTCAGGTGTCCCTTGGAATCGTAAGAGAACCGCGCCTCGCCATTGTTTTCATCATTATCAGAGTAATCTGTATCACGGGTTTTCATGTAGACGATATAACCATTTTTATTCAATGATATATCGTAATACTCTGTCACATCTGAATAACTGCCATGTGTATGGGTATAAGAAATCTTGAATGGATTGTAGGAGAAAATATAGTCATCACTACCATAGGCTCTACACTTTGTGATTTTTCCCTCTGAGTTGTAGCTGAAAGTATTGTCACCTACAGAAGAAATATAGAGTATCTCATTGTCGCTTCCGGTTATCTGACCTGCGGTATCACTACCTTTATCTGAAGAAGTATAGCCATCGTCATCACTACTACATGAAGTAAAGAAGAAAGGTAATGCCATCAAAAGCATACCTATATAATAAAGAGGTAATTTTGCTGTTTTCATGATTCTAAGTTTTTTAATGATTGTAATAATAAGAGGGATGCAATATCCTTATTGAAAATATTGCATCCCCTTTTATCAAGGTTCAACGATGTTTATTAGAAATTATAACCTACGCTGAACATCCAGTTCTTGTTCTTCAACTTGCCATCGCCAGAGTTCTTAGCAATGTTAGTGAAGCCAAACTCATAAGCAGCACCGATGTAATAGTTCTTAGCAATTGTCAAGCCAGCACCAATCTGCAGACCACAATCGAAGTTCTTGGCACCGCCATCTTCGCTAAAGAAATCTACCTTGTCTTCGTCGTCTCCATCTGTTTCCTTAATCTTACCACCTACACCATAAGCGAAGTAAGGACCAACATTAATCTGCAACTGAGCAGCATCGCTGAAATTGTAACGATAAGAAGCCAATACAGGAATTTCCAAGTACATTGGATTTGCTGTCAACTCATAGTCTCCTTCTTTCTCCTTGTAACCCTTGTTCTGGAGATAAAGACCAGTCTGAACATAAAGACTCTCCATCATTGGAATATCTGCGATAATGCCTACATGCCAATTAGCTCTGTTGTCTGTAGAAACGGTCACATTGTCCTCTGTATAATCCATGCCTGCCACGTTGAGACCTGCACGGATACCAAACTGAACGCCGCCATCAGCCTTCTCTGTTGAGAAGAAAGAAGAAGATGAGCTACTTGCACGCTGTGCTGAAGCTGTAAGAGCGCAGAATGCGCAAACTGCTGCAATAATAATTTTTTTCATAATCTTAAAAAGTTTATATGATTAATACTCATAGCTTTCCCAATAGATAGACTACATGCTGAAATCCATACGCCATACATTATAGTTCTTTTCCGCTGAGCCACGCTGAGACAGGAAGAAGATGCTCTTACCGTCTGGTGACCAAACTGGCGACAAATCGTTACCAGGATGGTAAGTAAGCTGAGTGAGCTGGGTACCATCGGTGCGAACTACAAATATGTCTGTATTGTCTATCTTCTCTTTTTCTGACCTGCTAGATCCTGTAACCAACAGCCATTTGCCATCAGGTGACAACTGAGGCGTACTGAAACTCTTGCCTGGCTGAGAAAGGATAACTTCTTCAACACCAGTCTTGAAGTTTACACGCCAAATTTCACTCTCCTTGTTCGTTGTGAAACGGGCGCAATAGATAGCATCCGGATCATTAGGAATAAGACAAGCCGTCATACCTCTACTATAATTAGAGAAAAGGTTGGTCTTACGGTCATAGCTCCAAAGGCTATAAGATGCATATCCCTCTCCACGATGGAAATAAATAGTGTTTCCATCTCTACTGATTACACCACCGAAGTCATTGTCTGTTCCGTTGGAAATCTGACGTACCACAGTACCCTGATTGGCATCCACCAGATACACGCCATGATGATTGCCTCTTACCTCAGTAAAGCACAGGGTCTTTCCATCAGGACTCCAAGTGAAGCCCTCTACGTTTGTACGGAATGTGCGCTGTACACTGGCGCCACCTTTAGCAGCATTCTTAATCATGATGTTGGTGGTTCCATTCTTTTCGTTGATGTAACCTATGCGTCTTCCATCAGGAGACACACCTATCTGAGGTATTACCCACCAATCGATGGTATTGGTCTTGCGAGAGCCAAAGACGCCAGAGGTCTTACCCACGATATTACCTTTATAATCAGCTACGCAGTCTGCGTCATCTGTAATTTTTTCGAACTTCACACCACCCTCCTCTGGTACGAAGACGAGGGAAAAATCAAATTTCACCTTTGCATCTACACCTACTGCCAATAAGAGTAAAGACGCTAAAAGCCAATAACTTTTCTTTTCCAGCAATTTCATATTCTATAATTTTAACTTATTATATTAAATTTTTCTGTTTGCAAAGATAAATAAAATATTTTGATCTCACAAACAGTAAAAACCGCATCCATGCCTATTCGTCGATATGACGTGTATAACCATCTAAAATTAACGCCTATTTGCTAGAAAATAAAAAAGCAGGAGAATCCTACGGATAGAATCTCCGACCTCTTTATATAATATATTATGAGATTTTTTTTGCGTTTTTTACAATATCTCATTTCTGTCATCACAAGACTTGCAGACTGTTAAGGAGCTCTCTACGGCTTCAGAGTCGAGCAATATCTACTTTGAGGTTACCAATACGGGTAAGGTCCGTGCCGATGAGATTTGAGGTTATAAGATAAGCGTATGGTTTTTTCTGCTAAAAGTAGCAAAATGCCAAGGTTTTTGGTTAAAAACAGTATAAAAAACAACAAAATGCACGGATATTGCAAAATATTCGTGCATTTTGTTTGCAGTTTCAATAGATTTTATTAATTTTGCTATCTGGTATAGAAAAGTACCTTATAAATAGAATAATATAAAACAAAACGAAATGGAGAAAATAGACAATCTAGACAGAAAGATTCTCGGCATCCTTTCTAAGAATGCCCGTATTCCTTTCAAGGACGTAGCCGCAGAATGTGGCGTGTCTCGTGCAGCCATCCATCAGCGCGTTCAGCACTTGATGGAGGATGGTTTCATCACCGGTAGCGGTTTTGATGTAAACCCTAAGAGCCTGGGTTATTCTACCTGCACTTATGTAGGTTTGAACTTGGAGCGCGGTAATATGTATAAAAAGGTGGTAGAGCGCTTGCAGAACATTCCTGAAATCGTAGAGTGCCACTTTACTACCGGTTCATACACCATGCTGATTAAGCTTTATGCCCGCGATAACGAGCAGCTCATGGATTTGCTCAACAATAAGCTCCAGGCTATTCCTGGCGTGGTTTCTACCGAAACGCTCATCTCTCTTGAGCAGAGTATCAAGCGTGAGATTCCTGTACTTCTGGATGAAGATTAATAAGAGTCTCCATACCTGAGTACGATTTTTAGAAGATCTTGAATCATTATTTATTGAAAGATAAAACAAATGGAAACATTTGACTTAGAGTCGCATCTCCAGGATGCATACTCTAGATTTCCCGAAGCGAAGCATCAGCCTGTAATTGGACTTACTGCCAATTACGAAGGTATCGATGCTACGCTTCGTGATCGTTATTATAAGCAGGTAATAGCGGCTGGCGGTACGCCGGTCATTATTCCTCCGGTTGCCGATGCTCAGGTCATCGTCAATACCCTGGAGCATCTCGACGGATTGATTCTGACGGGTGGCGGCGACCATAATCCGCTGTGGATGGGCGAAGAGCCTTCTCCCCGTCTTCACAATATCAATCAAGAACGTGATGCTGCCGAACTGATGATTACCCGATTGGCTTTCAACCGCCAGATTCCGATGCTTGGCATCTGTCGGGGCATCCAGACCCTCGCCATTGCGCTGGGCGGAAAGGTGTGTCAGGATATCAAGCAGTTGGTAAAGCACAGCCAGGATGCCGACCGTACCGAACCTACCCACATCGTAGAAATCAAGAAAGATTCCACCTTATATAATATATATAATAAGGAGAAGATCTTTGTCAACTCGTTCCACCATCAGGCGGTAAGCGAGCCAGGCAAGCATCTGCGCACCATCGCCAAATCTTCTGACCATATTATCGAGGCTGTAGAGAGTAGCGAATATAAGCAGATTCTCGGTGTGCAATGGCATCCGGAATGGCTGGAAGAAGAAGGATTGAAGATTTTCCAATGGCTGGTTAATCAGGCTAACAACTTTTATGCAGCCAAGCAGTTGCATAAGCGCATCCTTACGCTCGATACCCATTGTGATACTCCGATGTTCTTCCCTCAGGGCATCAGGTTTGATCATCGCGATTCCCGCATCCTGGTAGATCTTCACAAGATGACCGACGGACATCAGGATGCTACCACGATGGTAGCTTACCTGCCACAGCCTCAGATAGGCGAGAGCTTCAGCAGCAAGGTGGCTTTCGATGTAAAGGGTCCTGCGCAGTATGCCGACCTCATCTTCGACAAGATAGAAGAGATTGTGAGCAAGAACAGCCAGTATCTCAGCATAGCCCGCACTCCTGCCGATCTTTACAGCGATAAGCGGAAAGGCAGAAAGAGCATCATGCTCGGCATAGAGAATGGTCTCGCCCTGGAACACGATATCAGTAACGTGAAGCATTTCGCCCAGCGCGGCATCGTTTATATCACGCTCTGCCATAATGGCGATAATGATATCTGCGATAGTGCCCGCGGCTGCAATACCCATAATGGTGTGAGCAGTTTTGGCGAGAAGGTGATTCGTGAGATGAACCGCCTGGGCATTATGGTAGATTTGAGTCATGGTGGCGAGAAGAGTTTCTACGATGCACTTGATATCAGCCAGACGCCTATTGTCTGCAGTCATAGCAGCAGCCGTGCGCTTTGCGATGTGCCCCGTAATCTGACCGATGACCAGATGCGAGCCCTTGCAGCAAAGGGCGGTGTGGCTCATACCACGCTCTATCATGGATTCCTGCGTAAAGAGGGAGAAGCCGACATCATGGATGCCATCGCCCATCTTGAGCATGCCATCGATGTGATGGGTATCGACCACGTAGGTCTGGGAACCGACTTTGATGGAGACGGCGGCATCAGAGGTCTTGCCGACTCTTCTGAACTCATCAATTTCACCCTCCAGCTGTTGCGCCGCAAATATAGCGAGCAGGATATTGTCAAGATTTGGGGAGGCAACTGGCTCAGAGTGATGACACAGGTGCAGAACTTTGGAAAGTGAAGAGTGAAGAACGAAGAGTGAAGAATCTCATAGATAAAAGGTAATCATAAAGTTCAAAGTTCAAATCTGAAAGTTCAAAGTAAATACGATGACGAAGAAAATGAAGATAATTTTAGGCTTGGTAGTTGCTGCCGGAGTGGTAGCTGGAGCTATCAGCTATAAGAATGCCAACACCACGTCGCCGGAAATCCAGGAAGTAGAGGAAGCAGAGAAACTGAATCCTGTAGGTCCTGCCTTTAATGCCGATTCGGCGTTGGCTTATTGTGCCGCACAATGTGATTTCGGCCCTCGCGTCATGAACAGCGAGGCGCACGACAAGTGTGGCGAATGGATTGTGAGCAAGTTCAAGCAGTTTGGTTGCGAGGTAGAAACCCAGAAGGCTGACCTCAAGGGCTATGATGGTACCATCCTGAAGAATACTAATATCATCGCCCATTACAACCCGAAGGCTGAAACCCGCATCTTGCTCTGTGCCCATTGGGACAGCCGTCCTTGGGCTGATAACGACCCCGACAGTACCAACTGGCGCAAACCTGTAATGGCTGCCAACGATGGAGCCAGCGGAGTAGCCGTCATGTTGGAGATTGCCCGCCAGCTGCAGGCTGACAAGAAGCTGAATCCTAACATCGGCGTAGATTTCGTATGTTTCGATACCGAAGACTGGGGAACACCTCAATGGGCTGATGTTCAGGACGATGGCGATACTTGGGCATTGGGTGCCCAGTACTGGAGCGAGAACAAGCCAGAGGGATATAATCCACGTTTCGGAATCCTCCTCGATATGGTGGGCGGACAAGGTGCCAAGTTCTACCGTGAGGGCATGTCCATGCAGTATGCCGGCGGCATCGTGAAGAAGGTTTGGGCTGCAGCCCGCCAGGCTGGTTTCGGCTCTTACTTCCCTAAGAGCGATGGCGGAATGATTACTGACGATCATATTCCGGTTAACGAGAAGGCTAAGATTCCTACTGTAGATGTGATTGCTTATTATCCAGACTGTCAGCAGAGCAGTTTCGGTCCTACCTGGCACACCGTGAGCGATGATATGGCTCATCTGGATAAGAATGTACTTAAGGCGGTTGGTCAGACCATGATTCAGGTGCTTTATACTGAGGAATAGGTCGGCAGCCCATTCGAATAGAAAAGGAAATGTTCCTAGGAAAAGTTGTTGCTTTTCTTAGGAACATTTCTTTTTTCAGTCTGTTTAAATCTTCGTTCATAGACATTGAACCGCCGTTCAGTGTCTTTGAACCGACATTCAATGTCTTTGAACGGCGGTTCAATGTCTATGAACGAAGATTCCTCCTGCTTGTATCAACAAAAAAACTTAGGTATAAAAGCAATTCCTATTGACTGGAAATGCTTTTATACCTAAGTGTATGAGCTTTCTGAATAAGATGAGCTGGTTAAATCTGCCCCGATTCTACCTGTCTTACCACTCTTTCTGTTAATCTGTCAACGCCGTTAGGGTCGTACTTCTTGTTGAGGCTGGCGCCGAAGAGGCTTGCAAATGCCTGATAGAATCCGGCACGGATAGGACCCAGAAAGGCTTGAATCAGGTGATAAGATGAGGAATTGCACTCACGATACACCAGTTTGATGCAGAGTTTACCCTGTGCATAGGTGAGTTTCTTCATTCTCGGGGTATATTCCTGTTTGATACCTTTCTCCACCAGTTTCATGTGTGCATCCTTCGCCTTCTTGTTAGGCAGCGTTTCCAGATAATCACCCGTTTCGATGATAATCTTTCTTACCTCCTTGGCTATCGGCAGCACCTTCTTGATGTTGTATACCAACCGATTGTAAGCCATTCGCTCCTTGGCGTTCTTGAATACCGGCTGCGGATAAACGTACACGTTGTTCACCTGAACATATTGCACGCTGTCATGATCCAGGAGCACTTTTCCTACCTTCACCATCGGTTCAAAGGTAGGGGCATCCATGTCCACCTCCCTGTCTTCAGGGTTGTCGCCATCGTTCTGCGCCATGGTTTGCAGGGTGATGCAGAAGAGCATCGCCAGTAAAAAGCATATTTTCTGTTTCATGTAAATCTCCTCAAAGTTCTTTGTCCAGCTCCTTTTCTTCGTGGAGCTTCTTCTATATATAAAGAGGTGTAAGCCCCTTTGTGTTACTAATTACGCCGCAAAATTACAGATTATTTCTCAATTTGAGAAAGATTCTCAGCTTTTTCTTTCTCTTTTTCAGATTTTAGCAGTAACTTTGTCTTAATTTAATAAATGAAATGCCTACTACAGATGAAGCATGCTCATTCCATAACAGCCCTCTTATTGAAACTGTTTCTCGTAGGCAGCTCCCAAATCTTCTGTGCCTCATGGGCTCAAGCCCAATCTTCCTCTCTTTCAGAACTGGGCGCTGTGCCCGAAGATTCTCTTTCCGCTTCGCCACCCTGGCAGCAACTGCTGTCCGACCTTTCTGCATCCGAAGATTTCGAGCATGTAGCCTGGCAGGACTATGAAGAAGATTTGGAGGAGATGGCGCAGCATCCCGTTAATCTGAATACGGCAACGAGAGAAGAACTGGAGCGCATGCCGTTTCTTACAGCATCGCAGGTAGAAGACATTCTGTTCTATATCTACCGCTATGGACAGCTGAAGAGCCTGAGCGAGCTTAGCCTGATAAGCAGCATCGGCTGGTATCAGCGCCAACTGATAAGTTGTTTCTTCTATGTGGCCGATGACCGGAGCAAGTCGGCTTTCCCCAGTCTTAAAACCATCGCCCAGTATGGCAAGCACGAGGTGATGGGCATGCTGAAGGTTCCTTTTTATGAGCGCAAGGGCGATGCAAGCGGAACCGACGGTTATCTGGGATATAAGTATAAACACGGACTGCGCTACCAGTTTCGCTACGGCAATTCCGTCAAACTTGGGTTCGTAGCTTCTCAGGATGCCGGCGAACCATTCTTCGGAGGCAGGAACACGATGGGTTACGACTTCTATTCCTTCTATCTTCAGGTAAAGAACCTGGGCAGATGGAAGAATATCACCCTGGGCAGATACAGACTGAACGAAGGATTGGGGCTGATACTCAATAACGATTTCGGCTTCGGCAAACTCTCTGCCCTCACCTCCTTGGGCAGATCATCTTCCTGCATCATCCGCGGTCATTCTTCCCGTTCTTCAGCCAATTTTCTGCAAGGCGCGGCAGCCACCTATACCTTATTGAAAGGTCTCGAACTGACCGGCTTTCTTTCTTATCGCCAGATAGATGCTACGCTTTCTGCTGACGGCGGGGGCATCAAGACCATTCTGAAGACCGGTTTGCATCGCACGGTGAATGAGATTGCCAAACAGAAGGTAGCATCCAATACACTTGTGGGAGGCAACATCAGTTACCGGCATCAGGGCTGGCACATCGGAGGTACAGCCTTTTATACCTCTTTCTCCCTACCGCTCACGCCTAGTAAAACCCAGCTTTACAAGCGTTTTGCTCCAGAGGGGAATGCCTTCTGGAATGCCAGCATCAGCTATGGTTACATCTCCCATCGCCTCACCCTCTCCGGCGAGACGGCTACTGGCGATTGCGGTTCCATAGCCACGCTCAATGCTGCCTCATATCTCTGTTCCGACCATTTCACGCTCATGGCTCTCCATAGGTTCTATTCTGCCCGATATTATTCTCTCTTCAGCAACAGTTTTTCCGAGGGGAGCGATGTGCAGGATGAAAACGGCGTATACCTGGGCTTTACCTGGATTCCTGCCCATCGTTGGAGCATCACAGCCTACAGCGATTTCGCCTATTTCGCCTGGCCTAAGTATCAGACCAAAGAGAGCACACAGAGCTGGGATAATCTGCTGAATATCCTCTTCCAGCCCTCAAGAGTCCTGACGGTAGGAGGAAGATTCCGTTATAAGGATAAGGCGGGAACCACGACCGGCCGTCTGCGTCTCTATGCCACAATATCCCAAAAACGATGGAGCGCCAAAACCAGTTTCGACTATACGATGAGCCAGGCGGAAAGCACGATGACGAATGAGGGCGATAAACCCAGTAAAGGCTATATGGTGAGCGAGCATATAGGATGGGAATGGAAATGGAAGCAGTTGAAAGGAACGTTGAGAGGCTGCCTGGGCTATTTTCATACTTCCGATTTCGCCTCCCGTATCTATGCTTATGAGCCTGGTCTGCTCTATCAGATGAGTTTCGGCAGCTACTACGGCGAGGGCATCCGTTACGCCTTGGTGGCACGTTCAGAGATAGGTTCCCATCTGCTGCTTATCGCCAAATTGGGTACAACCGATTATTTCGACCGCTCTCACATCTCTTCAGGTTTGCAGGAAATCTCCCGCTCTTCGCAAACCGATCTGGAGATACAGGTAAAGTGGAAATGGTAAGAAAGAATGGAGAAAAACGGGAAATATATATGCAGAATAAAAAATATTAAGCGTTTTTCTTGTTTAAATAGAAAAAATGAGTTACTTTTGCATCAGAATAAATACTAGCGTTTAAATGAAGATATTGATAGTTATCCCTTGTTATAACGAGGAAGAAGTGCTGCCTAAGACCTTGGATGTGCTGGGGGCATTAATCAGAAAGATAAAGAAAGAGACTGATGCCGACACAGAACTGCTGCTTGTCGACGATGGCAGTCGTGACCATACTTGGCAGATGATTTCGGATGCTGCCAAGGAACATGGATATGTGCATGGCATCAAACTGTCGCATAACCGAGGCCATCAGAATGCGCTTTGGGCAGGTATGGAAGCTGCGGTAGACCATTGTGATGCGATGGTAAGTATCGATGCCGACCTGCAGGACGATGAGAATGTTATCGTGGATATGGTGCGCCAGGTGCAGGAAGGCAAGGATATCATCTATGGTGTGCGCAAGGAGCGCAAGACCGATACCTTCTTCAAGCGCTTTACCGCCCAGGCTTTCTATAAACTGATGCAGAGTGTGGATAAGGATACGGTATATAATCATGCCGATTTCCGCATGATGACCAACCGCACCCTAAAGGCGCTGATGCAGTATCCTGAGCGCAATCTTTTCCTTAGAGCCATCGTCCGCCAGTTGGGTTTCCGTGAGGGATTCGTCTATTACGACCGCAAGGCTCGTGAGGCGGGTGAGAGCAAGTATCCGTTTACCAAGATGCTGAGTTTCAGTATAGATGGCATCACTTCGTTCTCCGTAGCCCCTCTTAGGTTTATCACCTTCCTGGGACTGGCGATGACTTTGGTGTCTTTCATCATGATTATCTTTGCCTTGGTAGAATATTTCCAGGGCAAGACCATCCAGGGCTGGACTTCCATGCTTGTTTCCATGTGGTTTATCGGTGGCATCATTACCACGGGTGTAGGCATCACGGGCATTTATATCGGAAAGATTTATACTGAGGTGAAGCGCCGCCCACGATACTTTATCGAAGAAAGAGTATAATCTTATCGAAGAAAGAAAATAAGAAGAATATCAATTTGATAGATACAAAAATAGCATCGGTACTTATAATCCCGATGCTATTTTTGTATCTAATCACTAATAATTAATCACTACTCACTACTCATTTGTTAAGTGCAATATTGGCACTAGTCTTCACGAATCGGTAGAAACCTACCTTGTTGTGCCATTCTACCGTCTTTCTTACTTCCCAAACCTTTTGGAAGGTGTAGTCCTTGCCGAATTTCTCAAGGAAATCAGGCATGTCTTCTTCCGGAATCATCAGCACGCCATCCTGTGGCAATACCTTGTCAAACTGCTGGATCTTATCGCCCAGATAGAAGTTGAGGCTGAAGAAATGCAGCATATCTACCGACATATAAGAATAGAGTTTGCTGGTATCAAACTTCTTCTCGATAACTGGCGCCAGATGCTTATCGGCCTTCGTGTTGAGCACAGGTGGCTGCAGACTGGAGTCGAGCATCAGGAAGAGCCCCACGATGGTGGCAAGAGTATATGAAACAATATTGCCTGGATTCTTCTTCCTGAGTGCTCTGAAGATGAGGTAAACTCCCCCCAAAGTGATAACCATAAAGATGCTGCATGGGATGAGAAAATCGTTGTTTTCGAGCGCATGGAGCATGGCGATGTTGTCTATGGCATGCTTGCCGTGGAAGATGCTTTCTGGCACCCATCCTTTTTTTACCACCAGCAGGGCGATATTGAGAATCAGGGTTATCGTAGCAATCACCCCGGCATAAACCTTCAAGGCTCCCATCTTCTCCTTCATCATCCACACGATGTATTCGGCGATGAGATAAGCCATGAACGGATAGCATGGCAGCAGATAGACGCTGCGCTTGCTCTTAGGGATGCAGTAGAAGAAGAGCACCAGAAGGAAGGCGAGCCAGGTGAACACCTGCAGCGGAGTAGCCTTCTTCGCATTCTCCAGGAAACGGCTCTTCGAGAACTTCTTCCATGGCAGGATGAAGAGCGAGAACAATAATAATAAGGTGTAAGGCAACCAGCCTGTAATGAGGGTAAGCAGGTTGTACCACGCCGGGTTCTCATGCGATTCGTATACCATCTTGCCGGTAAAGCGGTCGATATTCTCTTCCTTCACCAGGCGCAGGAACTCGTCGCCAACTTGCAGATAGGCTGCATAATACCAGCAGAATGGGATGATGAGCGAGAGTAGGGCAGTTAGAGCCATGCGCCATACGATGCCCCAGAAGTTCTCGCGCTGGGTAAGCATGAATACGCCCATCACGAAGCAAGGCAGGATGATACCCACAGGACCCTTGGTAAGTGTGGCGCCGCTCATGCAGAGGATGGCGAGCCAAGGCAGTTGATGCTTTCCCTTTTCCCACCAGCGGTAGAGCAGATACATGGCTCCCACCATAAAGGCGGTGTTCACCATATCTACACGGCAGTTCATACCCGCACGGTGCACCTCGAAGGCGGTGAGCGTAAGGATGGCGGCGATGAGGCTGGTCTGGGTATCCTTTCGCTTGGCATAGAATACGAAGCCGCCGATGGTCATCAATACCAGCGATACGGCAGATGGCAGGCGGGAGGTGTATTCATTCACGTGCCCGATAAAGAGGCTGAAGAAAGCGATGCACCAATGGAAGAATGGTGGTTTGTAAGGGATGTCGCCTCCGTTGTTGATAGGCAGAATCCAGTTGCCATGTTCCAGCATGGTGTAGGCAACCACCGCTTCGCGAGGTTCTCCCTTGGTATTGAAATCTGTGAGTCCGAGGAACGGAATCATCATCACGATAGCCAGGATGATGATGAGCCATAGGGCTTTGTTGTACTTGATGTTCATGTCTTATCGAAGTCTTATTTTGTTATTTTGGCTGCAAAGTTACATATAATTATTCGTTTATAGACAGAATAAGGCAGGAAATTTTGCTTTTATTGGGATATAATTATTAACTTTGCACCCGATTTCTAAAGTAGAATAAAAATGAAACGATATTTTAAGGCTTTTGGGTATCTCCTTTCGGTGCATGTATTGGCATTGCTGGTGATGACTCTGTTCAGATTAGTAGAATTCATCGCCCTGCATGGCATGATAGTAGATGCAGAGGCGAGTAGGGTAATGGCGTTTGTCAAGGGTGTATGGTTTGACAATGTCATCGCTTGTTATATTTCGGTATTGCCGGTGGCTGTGCTCCTGATAGCAGCTAGCCTGGGGTGGTGTCATCGCCGTTTGCTGCGTGGCATCAACATCTGGTATGCGGTATGGTTTGCCATCGCCTTCATGCCTTCGGCAGCCAATACTCCTTATTTCCAGTATTTCTTCAAGAACATCAACTCCAGCATCTTCGGGTGGTTCGGCTATGTAGCTACCACATCGGGCATGCTCTTGCAGGAGTCTTCCTACTGGCTCTATATCGCCCTCTATTTCGTGTTCACGGGGGCGTTTATCTATGCGCTCGTCCGTCTGCGCCGCTACTTCGAGGGGCTCTTCCTTCTGCCTAAGGACAATATGCATCTGGTGCTGGTTGTCAGCCGTTTCCTTATTTCTGCTGTGATGATAGGTGCCTGTCTCTTCGGCATCCGTGGCAGAATGGGCTATAACCCTATCAAGGTGAGCCAGGCTTACTATTGCGAGGATTCTTTTCTCAACCAGCTCGGCATCAATCCGGCATTCAATCTCCTTACTTCTGCGCTCGACGATATGCGCAAGGAGAACAAGGAGCTGCATCTCATGCCATACGCTGAGGCTATCACGAATACCCGCCAGTGGCTCGGTATCACGGGAAAGGTGGATAGCACGAATATTCTGAAGCGTGAGGTGGTGAACGATTCCCTGGTGATGAAGATGGGTCAATCTCCTGCGAAGAAGAATCATCCTAACGTGGTGGTGATACTGATGGAGTCGATGTCGGCAAACCTGTTGGGTACTTTCGGCAATCAGCAGCCGCTCACCCCAACGCTCGATTCGCTCTATCATCATTCCCTGGCGTTCACCCACTTTTATAGTGCCGGCATCCATACCAACCATGGCATGACGGCTACGCTCTACAGCTTCCCTGCTCTCATGTTCCGCAACCTGATGAAGGGAACGGTAACTCCACGCCGCAAGGGTATCGCCACGGTGTTGAAGAAGTATGGCTACGAGAACATGTTCTTCATGACCCACGAGGCACAGTATGACAACATGAAGGCTTTCTTCCAGACCAATGGCTACGATGACATCTTCTCTCAGGAGAACTATCCTAAGAGCGAGGTGGTGAACAGCTTTGGTGTGAGCGACCATTTCGAGATGGGCTACGCCCTCAACACCATCAACCAGAAGGCGAAGACGGGCAAGCCTTTCATGGCTACCATCCTCACCGTGAGCAATCATCCGCCATATATCATTCCTGATTTCTTCAAGCCGAAGACCAAGGAGAAGGAAACGCAGATAGTGGAGTATGCCGACTGGGCGATAGGCGATTTCTTGAAGAAGGCAAGCCGGGAGCCTTGGTATAAGAACACGATATTCGTGATTCAGGCAGACCATGGTAAGCTGGTGGGTAAGAGCGAGGGAGAGTTGCCTCAGTCTTACAACCATATTCCGCTCATCATCTTTGGTCCTGGTGTTCCGCAGCAGCAGTATGCCGGCTTGGGCATGCAGGTGGATGTGATGCCTACGCTTTTTGGACTGATGCATCTGAATTATGAGTACGAGGGCTTCGGCGTGGATCTGCTGAAGCAGCAGCGTCCGATGGTATTCTATTCGGCAGACAACCAGATTGTGGCAAGAGATCATCAGCGTTGCTTCGTCTATAATCCGTCGATGAACCGCAGTTTCTGCTATGATGTGTTGCCGAATGGCAATCTGAAGGAAACCAAGCAGGAATCTAAGTTCCTGGATTTGAAGAACTATGTGTTCTCGAATATCCAGGCTGCTGAATATATCGAGCGACATCAGCAATAAAAAAAACGATATTATCAGAAACTGTAATCCCCCATCACGCTTTGGCTGCGTGATGGGGGATTAACTGTTTATATAGTTTTTCTATTCTTCAGGGGCTTGAAGTTTATTCTCTGCAAAGTTACAAAATTATACCCAAAGGTATTATACCCTAGGGTATAATTTATGAAACTATATTTTTATCAGACGAAGAATCGCTGTTTCTGCAAAAAAAGATGGCTTTAAACAACATTGTTTTAAACAACCTTGTTTAATTTGTTTTTTTTTGCTATCTTTGCAGAAGAAAAGCTGTATAGTATAAAATAAGGTAGTGATTATGAGAAAAAGTAAAGAAGCTCCGTTTGTATTCGGTGTTCGTGTGGAGGGAGATTCCTTCACCGACCGAAGAGAGGAAACAGAACGCCTGAAGGCGAATTTTACGTATGGAGTGAATACGATATTGATTTCACCTCGTCGTATGGGTAAGACTTCATTGGTGGATAAGGTGTGTTCGCTTGTAGAGAGCGAAGACATCAGGATAGCTCGTATAGATGCCTTTGGTTGTCGCTCAGAGAATGATTTTATCAATGCTTTTGCCACAGCTGTGGTTCGGGCTACTTCTTCAAAATGGGAAGAATGGATGGAGAATGCCAAGGTGTTCTTGAGTCGTTTCGTTCCGAAAATCAGTATTGGGCAAGATCCTTTGACAGATTTCTCTTTGGCTTTGGAGTATAATGCAGGTAACAATACAACAGAAGAGGTTTTGAGACTTCCGGAAATGATAGCTCGGTCAAAAGGTTGTCATATAGTAGTCTGTATCGATGAATTTCAGCAGATAGGTGATTTTCCAGATTCCTTGACTTTCCAGAAGAAACTCCGTAGCGTATGGCAATTACAGAGCCATGTATCTTACTGTCTTTATGGCAGCAAGAAACACATGATGGAACAGATGTTCCAGAATGCCAGTTACCCATTCTATCGCTTTGGTGATTTCTTCTATCTGAATAAAATTAGCGAGAAAGACTGGGTGGAGTATATCTGTCAGCGTTTCGAATCTACTGGCAAGCATATTTCTGAAGAGCTGGCTCGAGAAATCTGTCAGGTAACGGATAGGTATTCCTCTTATGTACAGCAGTTGGCATGGTTTGTATGGTTGCGCGTGCAAGATGATTCTGCAGCTACAGAAGAGGACTTGAAATATGGAATAGACCGGTTGCTGGATGCCTGCGAGCCCTTGTTTATCCAGCAGACCGAAGACCTTTCTGCCTATCAGATGAATTTTCTGCATGCTATTATCAATGGAGTACATACAGGTTTCACCCAGACTGCAATATTGGAAACCTATCGCCTAGGTACTGCTGCCAATGTAACTCGCCTTAAGAAGTCCTTGATGGTGAAATATCTGATTACAATACCTGCTCCTAAGCATCTGGAAATGAGTGACCCCATTTTGGCGTTGTGGTTGAAGAGAAGAGTGTGGAAGGAAGCATAAAAGGATAAAGCCCCTTCTGTATTCCGGGTATATGAAAAACTGGAATGCGGAAGGGGCTTTTGGGGAATTTACCTTTTCTTATTTAAAGAACCTGTTGAGCTGCTTGATGGCTTTGTCAAACTGCTTAGCTGGCAGACGATAATTCTTCACCGGATTCATGTGAGCATCATAAACATCCAGGGCACCATCGGCTGTCTTTTCCAGGATGGTGTCGTTGTTGATGATGAAGGCATAGTTCAGATTGCTGCCTACTACATGCCATAGTCTAGGCGTCTTATCTGTCATCATTCTGCCCATCGAATAATCGGCAGGACCGTTCTTTCATAATAGATAGAATCCTTTCTAGACATTAATCCTTAGATTTTAACAGAGAAAAATACTTGTCCAGAACCATCAGCGAGATGATGTCCTCACGTTGCTTATCCTTGAATTGCTCTACATATTCATGAGCGTGGTTGATGATAGCTTGCGCTTCATCTGGATGAGCAGTATAATAGTCCATCTTTTCCTCAAGATCAGAGAAATCAGGCTTTACTTCTATATAATGATAGTCTGGCTTCAGAGTTCCTTCCATAAACCAAGTTTCATAATATGGCTTAGGCATCACGGCGATGGAATTGGAAGACATAATCCATTTAAGATTGCTTGCCACGTCATTTCCCTCCAGCGCCATCACGTATTTGTATTTCAGATGGTCGTAGATGGAAATCTTGTCGCTCTTCCATTCTGGCTTAATCAGATCTATGGTTCCGATATCGAAGCGAGGATTTCCGAAAAACTTCTCTACGAATTGCACACGGATGTCCTTGCAGGCTATTTTTCCTCTGAAGATAGCCTGGTCTTTCTTTTCTGCAAATGAAAGCTTGTCCTTCACGAAGATGAAATGGCGTACCTTGTCCATCTTGAGCAATACGGAGTTCTGGTTTTCTCCATGAATTGGGCGGCTTTTTACAATGGTAGGAATATCTTCCACATACGTGATGTCACCAGGGAGGAGATTCCATTTGTTATTGCCGTCAAAACAGCGGGCATATTCCAAAGTATCCAGATAATATACCTTCTGGCGGGTCATCGGCTGTTCTGCAACTTTAACAGCTTCTTTGTCCCATAAATCTTTGTTGAGAAGGATATTATCTTCTGTAAGCTTGTTGTAGTAGTTTACCCGGTTCAGGATATAATCGTAGTCTTTGCGTTTCTTGGCTTTGTCAAGTAAATGCTGCCCCCTCCATATCAAGATGCAGGCAGGTGTATACAGACGAGCGTATTCCTTGATGTAATACCAGGGTTTGCTGTTTTTTCCGCTATGGAATTTATATTTCAATTTTTGAATATTCATAGGATTTCTTTTTGTTTATGAAAACGATGATGATGTTATTGGGTACAAAAATACGAAATATACTTTAATCTTGCAAGAAAATGGATAAAAAAAGCAAGTATCAATGAAGGAAGAAAGATAATCTTCCTAAAATTTGGCGTTTCTGATAGTTTTTCGTATCTTTGCAACCTATGAGATACTAGGAAGGTATCTTGTTAAAGAATATAAAAGAATTGTATGTTAGAAGTACGTGATAGATTAAACTTCGAGGATTATCTGGATTCACTCTTGAATAGCGTAGAGAGTGATGACTTGGAGTTTAAAAGTGCTGCCGGTGGATTTCCTGGTAGCTTTTGGGATACCTATTCAGCTTTCGCCAATAGCGAAGGAGGAGTTATCGTGCTTGGAGTTATAGAAAGAAAAGGTAAGTTCTATATAGATAATCTATCTGATGAACAGATAGAGAAATATACCAAGGACTTTTGGAATAATGTGAATAATCGAGCTACGGTTAGTTGCAACCTGTTAAAAACAGAAGATGTCGTGGTAGAAGATTACAATGGTCACAAACTTATGTTATTCTTTATTCCTCGTGCATCCAGAGAACAGCGTCCTGTTTATAGAACATCCCAGCCCTATAATGGTACTTTTAAGCGCAATCATGAAGGTGATTATAAATGTACGGAGCGAGAAGTGCAGCGTATGTTTTCAGATGCGAATGTTTCTAATCCCGCTGATAGCCGCATTTTGAGAAATTATTCATTGGATGATTTAGATATGGAGTCTGTTGCTCAATATCGGCAATTATTTAAGTTAGCCAAGCCAGATCATCCTTGGTCTGTTTTGTCTGATTTTGAATTTCTTAAAAAGATAGGTGCTTATCGTACTGATCGTGGAACGAAAGAAGAAGGTTTTACTGTGGCAGGAGTTTTGATGTTTGGTAAAGAAGATGCCATTACTGATAATGAATGTTGCCCCGACTTCTTTCCTGATTACCAAGAAAAGCTGTCAGATAATCCTGAGATACGATGGACCAATCGTATTTGTCCTGATGGAACTTGGGAGGCAAATTTATTCCAATTCTATCTTCGTGTTCTTCCAAGATTATCAGCGGTCTTGCCAAAACCTTTCATCTTGGAGGGCAATATTCGTCGTGATGAAACTCCTGCGCATGTGGCTGTTCGCGAAGCTCTGGTGAATTTTTGTATTCATACCGATTATTCGGAAAATGCAACAATGGTAGTGCGATTGTATAGCAATAAAATTGTTTTTACTAACCCGGGAACTCTGTTGGTTTCTAAAATGCAATATTATGGAGAAAGTGCTAGCGTATGTCGCAACAAGACTCTTCAAAAGATGTTTATGTTGATTGGCTCTGCTGAAAAAGCGGGAAGTGGAGTTGATAAGATATTGGCTGGTTGGCGATTTGCAAATTGGAGAGCACCTATGTTGAGAACATTAAGTCAGCCTGACTTAGTGGAACTCACAATGATGATGGAGTCGATGATGGATGAAGGAACAAAGGAAAGATTGGTTCTGATATTTGGAACAGAAGTTTTTTCTTTGGGACATGAACGCCTGTTGACTCTTAATGCAACTTGTACAGATGGATATATTACAAATGAGAGCTTAAGGGTTGTCCTTAACCAGCATAAGGCAGAAGTTGCCGATTTGTTGAAAGATATGTGTAAGCATAAATTGCTGGTTCAAGAGGGATATGGTAGAGGAACCAAGTATCGGTTGCCTATGAATGCTAAGGTTGCAAGTTCCGGCTCTAAGGTTGCAAGTTCCGAGTCTAATATTGCAAGTTCTGGGGCTAATATTGCAAGTTCCGAGTCTAATATTGCAAGTTCTGGGGCTAATATTGCAAGCTCTGGGGCTAATATTGCAAGTTCTGGGGCTAATATTGCAAGTGCTCGTGTAAGACAAAGAATGTCTTATCAAAATTTAAAGACTTTGATTTGTTCTGTTTGTTCTGAGTGGCTATCTTTAGATGAATTATCGGCAATTGTAAGGCGAGATAAAATTTATTTAAGAAATTTTATAATTCCTAAGATGTTAGAAGATAATAGCCTGGAAATGCTATTCCCTGGTGTTCCTAACCATCCCAGGCAAAAATATAAAAGTACTGTAAACAAATGAAGATAAAGATAAACCCAAAATACGAAGAGATGAGAAGTTTCATCGAACGCATCCCGGATGTGTTCGAGCAGGAGGGACGTTGTATCTTTGAAGGACGAAATGTTATCAAGGCTTTTCATGTAAAGTTTGATGGAAAAGAGAAAGAAGTTGTGGTGAAGAGATACAAGCAGCCTAATTTCATTCAGAAGATAGGATATAGCTTCTTCCGCTCTACCAAGGCTTTCCGTGCCTATGAGAATGCCCTTAGGCTGATGGCAGATGGCTTTGCCACTCCCGAAGGCTTTGGATATATTGAAACGAGGGTAAAGGGACTTATTGACTATTGCTACTTTGTCTCTGATATTGATAACAGTATGCCTATCAACGATCAGTTGAACTCCCCAGAGGAATTCAACAGGGTGATGGCGGCAGATTATGCGCACTTTGTGAATCGATTGCACCAGAAAGGCATCATCGATATTGACTTGAATGCCGGCAATGTGCTGTATCAGCTTCAGGCTGATGGTCATTATACGTTCTCGCTTATCGATATCAATCGTATGAGGTTTTACTCAGGCTATCCGCCGATGAAGGAATGTGTGGAAAACCTGACGAGGTTTACCGGAAGAATGGATGTCTTCGAGTGTGTGGCACGAGAGTATGTGAAACTGCGGGGAATGGATGAGAAAATATTACAAAAAATAATAGGAGCAAAGAAGATACACGATTGGCGATGGGTACATCGCAAAAGTATCTTGCATTATTTTAAACGCAAAAAGTTAGGTTTATGAAAACAACATTATTGATTACGACTTACAATTGGCCTAAAGCCTTAGAACTCGTGTTGTATAGCGTGTTGCATCAGCATGTTATGCCTGATGAAGTTGTTATTGCTGACGATGGTTCTACCGAAGAGACTAAAAAACTGATAGACCGTTATGCTGAAAAAATGCCAGTACCGGTAATTTGGGTTTGGCAGGAAGATAAGGGATTCAGAAGAACTTCCATTTTGAATAAGGCAATAGCAAAGGCTACGGGTGATTATATCATCCAAGTTGATGGAGATGTTGTTTTGAGTTCTCATTTTGTAGAAGACCATATAGAAATGGCTCAGAAAGGATGTTTCGTCTGTGGAAGTAGAGTGCTGCTGTCTGCCCAGATTTCCAAAAAGATTTTGGATACAAAGGTAGTCAATGTGAATCTTTGGAACATGCCTTTCAGTTATGTAAGCAATAGCTTCCGTTCTCATGTGTTCCGCAGATTGCTGGCTTTTCGCTATGCCCGTAGAATCGACCATCTCAGAGGTTGCAACATGGCTTATTGGAAAGAGGATGCCATCAAGGTAAATGGTTACAATGAGGATCTGTTGGAATGGGGACATGAGGATGCCGAGTTTGCCTACCGCCTGCATTTTGCTGGCGTTCGGAAGAAGGCGCTGAAGATGGGAGGAATCATGTACCATCTTTATCACAAGGAGGCGTCTAAAGCCCAAGAGAACATGCATAAAGATGTTTTGAACCAGGTGAAGAAGGAGCGTTTGGTTCGTTGCACAAATGGTATCGATCAATATTTATAGAGCATAGATATATGGATAAGACAAGTGTAGAACAAGAGCAGGGAAATGGCATCTCGGTGGTTATTAATACCTATAATGCCTCCTGCCATCTTCAGCAGGTGCTGGATACAGTGAAGGGCTTTGACGAGGTGGTTGTCTGCGACATGGAAAGTACCGACGATACCTTGGATATTGCAAAGCGTAATGGTTGCAAGATAGTTGCTTTCCCTAGAGGCAGTTATCAGATTTGTGAACCGGCAAGACAGACAGCCATAGATGCAGCTTCCTGCAAATGGGTACTGGTGGTGGATGCAGATGAACTGGTTACCCCAGCACTGAAACAATATCTTTATTCCCTAATAGGGAAGGAGGATGCTCCATTGGGATTGTATGTGCCACGCAAGAGTCGCTTTATGGGAAGATTCATGCATTGTTTCTATCCCGACTATCAGTTGCGTTTCTTTATCAGGAAGGATACGGTATGGCCTGCTGTCATCCATGCCGACCCTATTATCAAGGGCAGGATAGAAAAGATACCAGCAACCCATGCAGATATGGCTTTGGTTCATCTGGCAGACGACAGCATTGCCAGCAGAATGGGGAAAATCAACCAGTATACAGCTAACGAGATAGAAAAGAAGAAAGATCGCAATTATGGAATGGCAGCTTTGTTCTATCGTCCGTTGGTGCGTTTCTTCCGTGCTTATATTCAGAAGGGTGGCTTCCGTGATGGTAAGGAAGGATTTGTATGTGCCTGCTATGAAGGCATCTATCAGTTTGTTGCTGTCAGCAAGATTATAGAAGATCGCTTGAAACATAAAAAAGGTAAGTAGCAGTTTTGGCTACTTACCTTTTTTGTTTAATGAATGGTATTGTTATTTCTGATTTATTTTCCTTCGATAAAGGTCATTCCGCCTGGACCTACTTCATCACGGCAGCGTTTTAACAATTTGGCTGGCGTTTCTTCGCCATCATCGAAAGGTAATGCTACTACCGTTTTCTTGCCATAATAGTTTGCCATACCTCGGTTAATCCAATAACCTGGATAAATAGTGATATCATGGAAGGCATCGGATGGCATCTTTACGGTAAGCGGATTTAATACCAGATGATCTGCCTTGCTTTGCTTTACGGCAATTTCGCGCTGCTGCATTTCTAGATCAAACTTCTGTGCTGTTCCTCTACGCAGCAAGGAGAGTGTTCTGTTGGTAGTAGTTGGCTTTGCTGTGATAGAAAGTACCAACACAAGCCAGTAATATACCGGTAGCCATCTGAAGTATTTATTATATTTCAGTCTGATTGCCTCTGTCAAGTTTACAATAGCAACGCTTATTGGTTCCAGATCAGCCGCTCTGCGCTGAAGAGCACCAGAAAGATAGTAGATATTGAAGCAAATCATCCACAGATGCACATAGAAGTATACATTCTGTGTTCTGTCTGCTCCTTTGGTTCCCATGGCATAGCTGTTTGGAAAAAAGAAGGCGCAATAGAGTAGGAAAGAGATGAGCAGATAAAGCCATGGATGAGAAAACCTAAAGTGGGATGCCTTGGCTAATCTTGCAAGAAAAGGTATGAGAATGGTAAACATGAGTATTTCTGTGATTTTAATGGCATCAGCGAGAAATTCTATGCCCTTTGCTATCGCAATAAAGAAGGCTGAAACCACATTCGGTTGACTGGTGACTGTGGATTGGCGGACAGTATTGCCTGGTGCAAATACACTGAAAGCAAAAGCGCAGGCATAAATGATAAGGATAGAAAGCAAGAAGAAAGGAGTCTTCTTCCTCTCCACCCACATCCATACGATTGCCATAAAGAGAATGGCTGGCATACCCAGACCGGTAACAAAGTTGCCGCCGGCAATGAATATGGCGAGTGCTGCGGAAACCAGCGTGATGATGATTTTCGCTATGATGGATTTTGTAAGATGGAATTCGATGAGTAGGGAGGCAAGGAACAAAGAAATACTATAATATAAGGTATAGTACATCGCTCCGTTATACCAGCAGAATGCATCGTAGAACGACCATACGAACTGTACGGTCATTAATACAAATAGAGTAGAAATGAAAGTGTATTCCAATTTGCTGATATGTAGCAATCTGCGTAATATTGTGTATCCCAGTGTATAGGTGGAAAGAATTAGGCTTCCCAATAGAATAATCGGTACAAGCCAGTATTTGCCAAAAATTCCAGGTTGTAATGCCATCAGGAAACATGCCGAATAGGTACCCTGCCATGTCTGGTAGATATGCATGGATTCAGCCCAGGCCGCCTGAATACATGCCCCAAATGAATGGGTGGCAGTCCAAGCCTTGTAGACAGGAGCTCCGAATACATAGTCATCTGCAAACTGATGGAGATAGGGACCTATTGCCACAACAGGGATGACGGATAAGATTAGAATACAAATCGCCAATATCGTATGGCTTTTTAACAATTTCTGATTCATCGTATTATTGTTTTTGCTTATTTTTATATGTATAATAACAGAGAAACTTGTGCTTTCTTGCACTAATAGTTGTTAAATTATATAAATGCCGTTAAGACTAAAAGGAAAAAGCTTTCAAGAAAGGAAATGGACATCATGTAGACGAACCTATATGATGACCATGTCTTTTCTTGCCTCGAAATTGGCGATAGTCTTGACGATTTCTTCTGATATGTCATCGGATACATACGAGAAGTCCTTGCCGGTGCGGATGGCTTTGAGGAAGGAGAGGAGCATATAGCGCAACCCTTCTCCATCCAGCTGGTAGAAGTAGCGCTTGTTGTTCTGCGGATTCTCGTATCTCACCTCGAAGTAATCGGTCTTCCACCATGGGGCTGGTACGTAGATGTATCCCTTGGTGCCCGAGATAATCAATTCGCCTTCCGACTTCACGCCTTGACCAACCTTCAGCGAAGCTACGGCATGAGGATAGAGGAAGGATATCTTGGTAAAGGCATCATAGCGCTTTGCTTCGTCCAAGAAGTGAGTGGCTATCTGTTTGTTGCTGTATTCTGTGCCTAGAAGCTGGAAGATAGGCAGGAGTGCCGTCGGTCCCCAGGCGCAGATACTGTTCCATTCGTAAAGACTCTTCTGTGAATCCTGGGTCGGGTCAAAGTCTACGAGACTGGTGCAGGTTGCATCCACCGACATGATATCACCGATGATACCGCCCTTAGCCAAGAGTAAGAGTCGGTAATAGGCTACGGAATAGGCGGTCTTGATAGAATCCATCAAGACTACCTTCTTATTTTTTGCTATTTCCTTGAGTTCTTTCCATTGCTGAGGCTGAAGAGTGATAGGCGATTCGCACAATACGTGTTTGCCAGCTTCTAATGCCTCCTTTATTTGAGCATAGTGCTTGCTTGGAGCAGAGATAACATAGAGCGCATCGCTTTCATCCAGGAGTTCCTGAAAACTGGCTGCCTGCTTTTCCGCTGCCTGCAGATTCTCTGAGAGATATTGGTCGTTGAGGGAGAAAACCTTTCCTGCCTCCAATCCATTGACATATTGGCTTTCCCGCTCTATCTTGTTGAGGATAGGCGATTCGCCAACCAGTCCGAGGCTAACCACCTGCTGCTCGCTTCTGATCTCCGTGCTCGATACGCCCTGAGTGCGGTCTAGATAAACCACCTTGCAATAGGCGTTGAGATAGTCAAACTTGCCTCTCCAGTCAGAACCTACGGTAAAGATATCTACGTCCAGTCGCTTGATGTCGTCAATCTTCTGTCCCTCGTATTCCTCGATGATGATTTCATCGGCAATGCCAGTGGCACGCACGGCTTCCACTCGTTCCATGAGGGATTGTTGTACATTGATTTTGCCACGCTCACGGTCGAAGGTATCCGAGGTTACGCCCACGATGAGGTAGTCGCCCAAAGCCTTGGCGCGCTCCAGGAGACGGATGTGACCATAATGAAGCAGGTCGTAAGTACCGTATGTGATGACTTTAACCATAAGTTTCTCTATCTTGAAAGTTCTCTATACCTTATTATATATATTATAGCAGTCCCTTTATAGCAGTCCCTTTATAGCAGTCCCTTAGCCTGCATATCCTTCAGTGCATCAACGAGAGTGGTGTTGTCTTTTGGACTCAGGTTGCCGAGATGACCTACACGGAATATCTTTTCTGCCATGTCGCCACCATTAGGACATACCCAGATGCCATATTCGTCTTTCAGCTTCAGGAAGATGTCGTAGGCTGAGGCGTTCTGTGGATGCAGAGGAGTAACGGCATTTGACATCGATTGGGAAACGATGGTGAATGGCAGGTCCTTGATCTTGCTTCTAAAATCTTCTGCAAGCATTTTCATGCGCTGGTTCTCGCTCTCCACACCGCCATTGCGCTCTATCTCCTTCAGGCGGGCATGAATTTGCAGTAAGGTTCCTACGGCTGGGGTGAAAGGAGTCTGTCCACGCTCACCATTCTTCAAGGCATCCTTCAGGTCGAAATACATCGACTTAACATTGTTTGCCTCTACTCGCTTGATTGCCTCTGTATCGAGAATGATGACAGAGATGCCTGGAGGACATGCCAGTGCCTTCTGTGAACCCGTAATCATTACGTTCACGCCGAGTTCCTTCATGTTGAATGGGTCCGCGAGGAAAGAACTGATGGAATCTACGGCCAGGAAAATATGGTTGCGATGACAGAAGTCGCTGATCATCTGGATGTCGTAGAGTACGCCGGTAGAAGTCTCATGTAGATTGACGAGGAAGCCGGTGTAGCCTTGTCCCTCGTATGGCTTGAGGTCTTCTGCCGTGAGTGGAGTCCCCATCTCAAGCTTGATTTCTGTATGTGGAATCTCATGAATTTCACAGAGTTGTACGAATCGGTGACCAAAGCTACCGCCATTCACTACCAGTACTTTGTCGGCAGGAGTGAATACATTCATGACCACGGCTTCCATAGAGGCTGTGCCCGAACCTGTGATAAAAACTGTGCGGGCATCGTCTGATGCCTTGGCAAACTGCTTCATCAATTGTTCGTTCTCCTTCATGATGGCGGAGAACTCTGCTGTTCTGAAATAAGGCACCTGCTCAGCGCCGATGGCTCTAACCTCATCGCTTGCCATCACAGGTCCTACTGTAAAATTAAGCATATCTTTATCCTTTTTTGATTCTTCCAAATGTCTTGATGCTGGTATATTTACGCCAGAGATTCAGCTTTCTCTTCTTCGGCACACCATGACGGCGGATGTAGTCTTCGGCTCCGTCGAGCATGCGCTGGCATACGTTGCCGTCCAAATATGGATCGTAGTTGTCTACTATCCACTGTCTCTTGGCTATCGCCTCAGGGTCTGTGAGGGCATGGTCGTAGGCGGCAATCAGTTGATCAGGTTCCGTGATGTTTTCCCAGTAGATATCCTTGGATATGGTGCCGAGGGTGATTACTGGGCGAGAGAGCAGCAGGAACTCATAGATGGTAGAAGAGGTATCGCTGATGAGCGTATCTGCCATCAGCTGATATTTGGTTACGTTCTCTCCCTTGTCGATGAAGAGAACATCCTTCTTGGTTGCAGCCCATTCACGGTATTCATCTACCCATTCCTGACGGGTAAGCGGATGGAACTTCATTACTACCAGGGCATTGCGCTCCTTAGCCAGCTTGCCCAACTCTTCCTTGATGTAAGGAAGCGAAGTGAGTTTTGGCGAGAAGGTAGGAGCGTAAAGGATCAAGGTCTCCTTGCCGCTTTCCCTGAGCAGTTTCTCTCGGTCGGCATCATATTTATGCAGGTTTTCCTTGATCCAATCCTGCTTAGGCCATCCCGTTTCCAACACCTCGAAATCTCCATATCTCTTGGCCAGAGCCTCGAAGTGGGAAGTGAAGTAAGGACCTTGGGTGAAATAGGTGTCAAAGTAACGGCGGATAATCCAGTGGTCTTTCTTCTCTGCGGCATAGCCGTGGAATACCTGTATCTTGACGCCTGGCAGATAGTAAGGCACAATGTTGCCTGGCACATAGATAGCCTCTGGCTGGAAGTCATAGACTTCTTGAATAGAGTTGGTCCATTTCACCTGGTCGGCATATGGAAAACTGTCTATCTTTGGTTTGTGGATATACCACAATATCTCGTGTGGCAAATGTTGCTTTGTCACATGTTCTTGTATTGGATTAAGTATGTCTATGGCATACTTGTTTTCACAGAAAAGAACTATTCTCATGATTCTTTAGGAATTACTTTACCATTTTTGATTTCATATCGCTTATCAAACTCCTCCTTGGTTCGCTTCCACCTGTTATGTGTCCATAAATAATAAGGTGGATTCTTGCGGATGGTTTCTTCCAGCATCTGGAAGAAGCGACGGGTTATCTCATGCTCCGGCAGGGAGTTCGGATTGCGGGTAATGAGTTTGTAGGTTGCTGTATAGTAGCCGCGCTTAGGGCGCGACATCTCTACATAGAACACGGCATCGTTCATCTTCCTCATGATTCTCTCGCCACCCGTAAACACTGGGGTTTCGGGATGGTTGAGGAAAGGAAGCCACAGGTGGATGTTCTCCCACTTGGGTCCCTGGTCGCTGATGTAGCCGAAGATGCTGCGGATGTTCTTGCGCTTGTAGTCTACGAGATAACGAAGGATGTCCTTCTTTGGGACAGGCACTCCGTTTTCTTCGTGAGAGCGGATGCGCTTGAAGAGTTCATCGAAGGCTTGGTTGCGCAGAGGATGATAGATGAGACCCATCATGCGGGTTTTAGGCAGTTCGATGCCTACACACGAGAGCCACTCCCAGTTGCAGTAATGACCGAGGATGGCTGCCACATCCTGACCTTCCTGGAAACATTGCTCCACCTCTTCGCTATTGTATACCTTGAATCGGCGGCGAAGTTCTTGGTCACTGATGCTCAGAAGTTTAACTGCCTCAAAGTAGTAATCGCTGAACCAGCGGTAGAACTTCTTTTCGATGTCGATAATCTCTTCTTCTGATTTCTCAGGGAAGGAGGTGGTGAGATTCTTACGCACAATTCCTCTGCGGTACTTGATGACGTAATACATCATGAAGTACTCGAAGTCGGCAATGCAATAGAGTAGCCTGAAAGGCAGCAGCGATATTGCATAAAAGAATGCATAAACAATCTTAACCATCTGTAAAACTATAAATTCTTAACTATTAACTCTTTACTCAATTACACCTGCTGCATATCGTGCAACTTTTTGTAATATCCGTCTTTTCTAATCAGTTCATCGTGGGTACCGCGCTCCACAATCTTACCCTCGTGCAATACGCAGATTTCATCGGCATGCTTGATGGTACTCAATCGGTGAGCCACAGCCACGGTGGTACGAGTCTTCATCAGTTTCTCCAAGGCATCCTGAACCAGGCGCTCGCTCTCGGTATCGAGGGCTGATGTTGCTTCGTCGAGGATGAGGATAGGAGGATTCTTGAGGATGGCACGGGCGATGCTGACACGCTGGCGCTGACCACCGGAGAGTCTGCCGCCTCGGTCACCGATATTTGTATCGAAACCATGCTCCGACTTGGTAATGAACTCGTAAGCATTGGCTATCTTAGCTGCATTGGCTATTTCCTCATCCGTAGCATCGGTCTTGCCGAATCGGATATTGTCCTTGAAACTTGCATTGAAGAGGATAGCCTCCTGGTTTACATTTCCTATCAGCATGCGAAGGTCATGTACGGCAAGGTCTTTCACATTGATGCCGTCAATCAGCACCTCGCCTTCCTGTACATCATAGTAACGTGGAATCAAATCTACCATCGTACTCTTACCGCTACCGCTCTGACCAACAAGTGCAACAGTCTTGCCTTTTGGTATCACGAGATTGATATCCTTTAATACATAAACCAGTTCGGCGCTCTTTCGGTCGGTATAGGCGAAGGAAACGTGGCGGAACTCTATCTGATGTTCGAAGCTGCTGATATGCTCAGGGTTCTCCTTGTCCTTGATTTCCACCTCAGCCTGCAGAATCTTGTCGATACGCTCCATACTTGCCAATCCCTTTGGAATATTGTAACTCGCTTTGGAGAATTCCTTCAGCGGGTTGATGATGCTGTAGAGCATCACGAGATAGAAGATGATGGTAGGACCGTCGATTCTGCCGTAATCCAGAACCAGGATACCGCCAAACCACAATACCACTACGATGAGGATAGTTCCCAGAAACTCACTCATCGGGTGTGCCATCTGCTGGCGGATATTTACACGCATGATGTTGTCGCGGTAGCTGCTGTTAACCTGATTGAAACGCTTGTTCATCTTTTCTTCAGCACAGAACGCCTTGATGATGCGCAAGCCGCCCAGCGTTTCTTCTACCATACTCATCGTATCGCTCCAAAGTGCCTGTGCCTCGATACTGTGTGCCTTCAGTTTCTTGCCCACTACTCCCATAAACCAGCCGAAAGGTGGTACAAAGAGAATGGTGAAGAGGGTGAGCTGCCAGCTGATGCAGATGAGTGTAACGAAATAGAAGAGAATCAGGACAGGATTTTTGAAGAGCATGTCGAGCGATGACATGATGCTGTTCTCCACTTCCTGCACATCACCGCTCATGCGGGCAATGATATCGCCCTTGCGCTCCTCGCTGAAGAAACCGAGCGAGAGACTGTTTATCTTCTGGTAAATCTGGTTGCGGATGTCTCTTACGATACCTGTACGGATAGGTATGATGGTGGCTGACGAGAGGAAATAGGCTCCCGTCTTGAGGAATGTCATGAAGGCTAGGAATATGCCGATGACCAAAAGGGCAGTTGATGCACTATGGACAACAATAAACTCCTGAATATAATAATACAGGTTATTGGTTGCAACCTCCTTGATGCTACCCCAATCTCCATTCCAGTGCATATACTCGTTGACACGGATACCACCATCTACTTGGAACAGGATTTGCAGGATTGGTATCAAGGCTGCAAACGAAAAGATGTTCAATACCGCAGACAGGATATTGAACAGGATTGACAGTCCCAGATACTTCTTGTATGGAGGGACGAATCGGCGTAAAATTTGCAAGAATTCCTTCATAGGTGCAAATATAGTGCTTTTTAAGAAAACCGCCAAACTTTTGGCGGTTTTTCTTGTTTATATTCTGTTTTTTCTTTTAGAAGAGTCTTTTTATTCAGAAAAAGCTGTTCTGAAGAGTTTGGTTTTACTCCTTTACTTCTTCTCCGAAGAGAGTTGCAGAGGTAGAACCGGTGATGCGAACCTTCACGAACTCTCCGATATGGTGGTTACCCTTATCAATGACAACCGCCTTGTTCTGTTCTGTTCGGCCCATCATCTGCTCGCGGCTACGCTTGCTGAAGTTCTCGATGAGGATGGTGAATACCTTGCCTTCATCCTTCTTGTTCTGCTCGGCACTCACCTCGGTCTGCAGTTTGATAAGCTCGTTGAGGCGAGCAATCTTGGTTTCTTCAGAAACGTTGTCTGGCAGATGCTTGGCTGCGTAGGTGCCCGGACGCTCTGAATACTTGAACATGAAGGCGCTGTCGAAGCCAACTTCCTTTACCAGCGAGAGGGTTTCCTGATGGTCTTCCTCGGTCTCGTCGTGATAACCCACGAAGATGTCGGTAGTAATACCGCAGCCTGGGATGATGCGCTTGATGTCGGCGATGCGCTGCAGATACTCTTCGCGGGTGTATTTGCGGTTCATCAGCTTCAGTATCTTGTTGCTTCCACTCTGTGCTGGGAAGTGGATGTGCTTGCAGAGGTTTGGCTCTTCGGCGATGGCGTGGAGGATGTCCTCGGTCATATCCTCTGGGTTAGAGGTGGTGAAGCGTACTCGCATATCCGGTACAGCCTGGGCTACCATGTGGAGGAGCTCGGCAAAGGAAAGACTGCCTTCCTCGCGCTTGCCCGATGGCGAGAGACCATAACTGTTTACATTCTGTCCCAGCAGGGTAACCTCCTTGAAACCACGCTGCTGCAAATCGCGAACCTCACGAAGGATGCTCTCAGCATCGCGACTGCGCTCACGTCCACGGGTATAAGGCACGATGCAGTAGTGGCAGAAGTTGTTGCAGCCACGCATGATGCTTACGAAACCGCTCACCCTGTTGCCACCGATGCGCTGAGGTACGATGTCGCGGTAAGTCTCGGTCTTAGAAAGTTCGATGTTGATGGCGTTGGTGCCCATCTCGCACTGTGCAATCATATCCGGCAGGTTGAGATAGCTGTCTGGTCCGCAAACCAGGTTGGCATAGTGGTTCTGGATGAGGTCATCCTTCACGCGCTCAGCCATACAGCCCAAAACGCCGAGAATCACTTTTCTTCCCTTCTTCTGTTCAGCATGGAGGGTGTCGAGGCGATGGTAAATCTTGTTCTCCGCATTCTCGCGGATACTGCAGGTGTTCAGGAAGATGGCATCAGCCTCTTCTTCTTTCTCACAAATTTCGTAGCCAGCCATCTGCATCACAGAGGCAACTACCTCACTGTCTGCCACGTTCATCTGGCAGCCATAAGTCTCAATAAATAGTTTCTTCATTGTTCTAGATGAATTCTATTCGTTTATAATGTTATTGTAATTAAAATATGTAACTATCTGAATCTCAGTCGCGAAGAAGGAGTATGATGCTCTATCATTCCCTTCGATACTGCCATCAATGCAAAATAGATGACGACGGCAGAGATGAGGCCGGCGATGGCATCGATGAGATAATGCGCCTGAATATATACGGTAGCCAGACACAGGAAGATGTAGAATGGCAGCATCACGTATAGCATTTTCCTGTTGCCGGCGTGCCAGACCAGTAGCATGCAGATGGTGCTGACGCCCACATGCGAACTTGGGAAAGCGGCAGTAGGACGCTCGCCGGCGTTCTTGGCATCCTCTACAAGCTGGTAGAAGATTCCATCGGTGTAGCCCGGTGTCGGTAGGCAGTTGGTGTGGGAATTGAAGTAATCTCCCAAAGCCGGGAAGATGCCTTTGGTTATTTCTGATATTCCTACTGCATCAAAGTAGAAGGTCGGGCCTACTACCGGTACATAGATGTAGACGAGATAGTAGATAAAGAAACTGGCGAGCATAACGAATGCTGCTCTTTCAGCCTCATAATATCTGCAGAAGAAATAATAGAATGAAACCAATGCAATCATCGGATAATACATAAAGTAGCCCATCGACATCAGTTCGCTTACTACAGCCCAAGGCATGGCTTTGGCAAAGAGCAGGGCGGGCTGACATCCGAAAAGATCCTGCTCCCAACCTGCAAAGATATGGTCGAGGTTGGGGAACATGCGGTTGATTTCGTAGGTGTCGGGATACCACCAGGCAAGCAAAGCCATCTGGGCAATGATGCGCACCATCTTGGTGATGCGGCAAGGTATCATGCGGTATACTGCCCAAAGAGCGATGGTCATGACGAGCACTCTCAGTCGTCCCCAGAGCATAGCTTCCGGGTTTACGAGCTTGGTGTAGGTAAAGAGCATGGTGATAATGGTGATTGCCATATATCCCAGCATGACCCATTCCAGTGTCATCAGTCCCTTCTTCGGGTTCTTGTCTATCTTGAAATAATCTTTTATCACGGTGTTACTTTGAACTTTGAGATTTGAACATTGAACTTTATGATATGCTTTTACAGCCATCCGTTATCCTTGTACCACTTGATGGCGAGCTTCACACCTCTTTCCAGTGGATAATGAGGATGATAGCCCAGTTCATCCATGGCTGGCTCAATATCACATCGCCAGTTGCGCTGTTTCAGAATGTTGTACTTATCATTGTTCAGGGCCGACATCTTGCCCGTCATCCTTCCGAGATACTCTCCGAAGAAGGTTACGATGCGCAACACCCAGACAGGCGCCTTGATGCGTAGCATCCAAGGATTGCCTAACTCCTTTTTTATCAGGTCGCTGAAGGCAGCTGACTGATATACTTCTCCATCGCTGAGAAAGTATTTCCTGCCGTTCATTCCATGATCCAGAGCCAGGAATACAGCCTGTACTACGTCCTGTACATACACGAAGGTAATGTCCTGACGCTTGAATCCTACAGCGAAGTCAACATGCTGCTTGATGCTCTGCGCCATGAGGAAATAATCTTTCTCCCTAGGACCGTAAACTCCTGTAGGGCGGAGGATGATATAAGGGAAGTTATTGCCGATGCTGTCCAGATAGCGTTCTGCCTCCAGCTTACTCTTTCCGTATGCAGTATTTGGCTTAGGAGTATCATGTTCTGAGATTTCCTGATAAGGCTGCTCTTCGCGGATGGCTCCAAAGATGCTGAGTGAACTGACAAAGACAAATCGCCTGATAGGCATCTGGAGGCGCAGAAGGACGTTCACCAGATGCTTGGTTCCCTCTGTGTTTACCTTATAAAAGTCCTCTGCATGCAGGCACTTCGTTGCGCCGGCTGCATGCACTATATAGTCGAACTCGTGCGGGGCGAGTTCTTTCTCTAACTCTTCCTCTGAAGAAAGATTGAGATTGATAAAATGGATGCGCTCGTCTTGCAGATACTTTCTGGAACTGGTAGGGCGTACTGCCGCCCAGGTTTCCATGCCCTGTCTTAAGGCCTCTTCCACGATGTAGCTGCCGATAAAGCCCGACGCACCCGTTACTAGAATCTTCATTAATTATTTATAAAATTGCAATTTCGGCTGCAAAATTACAACAAAAAATCGAGTTATCCTCTATGTTGTGCCAAAATTCTTTCTTTTTCTTTGTGAAATCACTTCTTTATGCCAACTTTGCTGTTATGAATCAAGTGTCTTGCTTAAAAACATATCTGTTTGTCCTATTTAATATAGGTAGAAATTAATATAGGTAGAAAATATAGATAGGGCATGAAGCTCACGAATGAACTTCATGCCCTATAAACTATAAACTATTAACTGTTAACTATAAACTATCAACTCTCCCTAAGCTTCATGCTGTCTTACACCCATGCGGGCCTCTACTACGTTTACTACGTAGTCGCCGAGCTTCTCGCATTCCTGGATGATATCCATATACATGGTACCGATGGCATAGGTATAGAGATGGTTGTTTACATCGTTGATGTTCTGGCTCTTCAACTGATTGCGATAGTTGTTGATTTCGTTCTCGATGTTGAAAGAGAGGTTGGCATCGTTGTCTCCCTTATGACCTACGAGGGTGATGTTCATCTGGGTAAGGGCATTGTCGGTAAGTTCCATCATCTGGTGCATGTGTTCATACTGTGAAGTGATGAAGTCTTCCTTGCCCTTGAAACGGCGGTTCAATGTGCGTGCGATGTTGAAGCAGCTGTCACCGATACTCTCAATCTCTGAAATCTCACGGAGCATGGCGCGGATCTTAGCCTTGGTCTCGTCAGAAAGATGAGAATCGCTCACCTGGTCGAGATACTTGGCAATCTCTATCTCCATGTTGTCAGAGATACCCTCGTATTTCTCAATGCGGCTATAGAGTTTTACAAACTTATCTTCATTGGTTTCGCCAAGAAGCGTCTTCACCATACCGAACATGCGCTGGATGCGCTCGGCAAAGCAGTGGATTTCCTTCTGAGCCTCCAAGACAGAGATTTCCGGTGTCTTCATGATACCGCTCTGGATAAAGCGCAGGCGGAAGTCGTCTTCGTCGGCATTCTTCTTAGGACGGATAATCTTGCATACCAGCTTCTCTATCTGTGGAATGAACCAAACCAGGATAAAGGTGTTGGAGAGGTTGAAGGTGGTATGGAAGGCGGCAAGCACAAAGGATAGCTTGGCTGCATTGGCTACGAAATGAGGATCGCTCTTCTCCATCATATCATCATAGCCTACCCAACCGCAGACGAGATGGATGAACGGACGGAACACGCAGAGTATCCAAAGCACACCGAAGATGTTGAACACCATGTGAGCCATCGCTGCCCTTCGCGCCTGGGTGTTGGCGGTGAGCGCTGCCACGTTGGAGGTTACGGTGGTACCGATATTCTCACCCATCACAAGTGCAATACCCTGATAGATAGGCAATACGCCGGTAGAGCAGAGTATCATCGTAATCGCCATGACGGCTGCCGAACTCTGCACGCACATAGTGAGTATACTACCGATAATCAGGAAGGTGATGGTAGTCTGGAAACTGTGAGGATCGAAACTTGCAAAGAATTCAAGAACTGGCTGATTGTGAGCCAGATCCATGTCGATACCGGTTTGGCGTAAAGTACCCAAACCGAGAAACATAAAGGATATACCGAAGATGAAGTCGCCGATAATCTTGCGCTTCTTGCTGTAAATCAGGATGATGGCGATGAAGAACGCCGGCCATACAAAATCTGTGATGTTAAACGAGAAACCGGCACTCATGATCCATGCGGTGAGTGTGGTTCCGATGTTGGCGCCCATGATAACGGAGATAGCCTGGGCTAGGGTAAGGAGACCAGCATTAACGAATGATACGGTCATCACCGTCGTGGCTGTAGAAGACTGCACCGCTGCGGTGATGAGCGTACCCGAGAGGATGCCCGTCAAACGATTGGTGGTCATGGTTCCTAACACATGGCGGAGCTGTGGTCCTGCCATCTTCTGCAAACTGTCGCTCATGGACTTCATACCGAACATCAGTAGGGCGAGTGCTCCAATAAGCTTAAAAAATATCCAAATCGACATATAATAACTTAATTAATGTTGTCAAATACATCAAGTTTCCGAATTTCTTCGTAACTTTACACTCTGTAGGCGTCTCTCTTCTAAAAAGAGTAAGCCGATGCTCAAAAAGCACCTTCGGGGGCTTCGAGAGCGGGTAGATTAGTTTAATTTTGTAACATAGTTTTAATACAAATGAAACAAGTAATTCAAATCCGTTGCAAAAATAATAAAAAATCTCAGAAAGTAGAAATCGGAAGCACACTTTTTGATATTTTTTCAGCATTTGACCTCAAAATGACCCACGGACCGGTGTCTGCAAGGGTAAATAACAAGGTTGAAGGCATGCATTATCGTGTTTATAATTCTAAAGATGTAGAATTCCTTGATATGACTTCTTCATCCGGTTCGCGTGCATATACCCGTACCCTCTTCTTTGTTCTCTGCAAGGCGGTACAGGACATTTATCCTGCTACAGATGTGGTGATTGATATCCCCGTATCGAATGGTTTCTACGTAGATATCCGCCTGGGCAGACCTGTTGTTGATGAAGATGTGAACATTATCCGCCGTCGCATGCAGGAGATTATCGATGCCAGGATGCCGATACGCCGCTTCACCGTGCCTACCGAAGAGGCTGTTGCGCTGTTCCAGGAGAAAGGGGATGTTGAAAAGGTGAAACTGCTCAAGACATCGGGCTCTATCTATACTACCTATTATAAAATAGGTGATTATGTGGATTATTACTACGGCACGCTGCTCACCAATACTTCGCAGCTCTATCTCTTCGGGCTGGAGAAATATTATGATGGCATGCTCCTGCGCATTCCTTCGCTCAAGAACCCGGATGTGCTGGGCGAAATGACCCGACAGGACAAGATGTTTGAGATATTTAAGGAGCATCATCGCTGGCAGAGTATCCTGGGCATCAGGACTGTAGGCGATTTTAACCAGGCGATAGATGCCAATCATTCTACCGATATCATCAATATCAGCGAGGCGCTGCAGGAGAAGAAGATTGCCAAGATTGCTGAGGAAATAGCCAGCCGCAAGGGTGTGAAACTGGTGCTGCTGGCTGGTCCTTCTTCTTCGGGCAAGACTACTTCGTGCAAGCGTCTGAGCATACAGCTTGCCGTAAACGGATTGAAGCCGCTCCAGATTTCGCTCGATGATTACTTCGTGGATAGAGAGAAAACGCCGAAGGATGCTTCGGGCGAATATGATTATGAGAGCATCTATGCCCTGGATCTTGATTTGATCAACGAGCAGTTTAATGCCTTGTTCCGTGGCGAGGAGGTGGAATTGCCGAAGTATGATTTCCAGAGCGGAAAGAGTAAAAAGAGCGGCAACAGGTTGAAGATGAACGATAACAATGTGCTGGTGGTAGAGGGCATTCATGCCTTGAACCCTGAACTGACGGCTCACATCCCGCAGGAGCAGATATTCAGAGTATATGCTTCGGCGCTGACCACGATTCTTCTGGACAATCACAATTATATCCCGACAACAGACAACCGTTTGCTTCGCCGCATCATCCGCGATTATAAGTATCGTGGTGTCTCTGCCCAGGAAACCATTCATCGTTGGCCTTCGGTAAGGGCGGGTGAGAACAAGTGGATATTCCCGTTCCAGGAGAATGCCGATGCGATGCTCAATACGGCGATGCTTTATGAGCTGGCTGTGATTAAGACGCAGGCAGAGCCGCTGCTGCAGCAGGTTCCGGAGAATTGCGAGGAATATGCTGAGGCTTACCGGTTGCTTAAGTTCCTGAAATACTTCAAGGGCATACCTTATAATAATCTGCCGCCTACTTCGCTTCTGCGAGAGTTCCTGGGGGGTAGCTCGTTCCATTATTAAAGGGTAGCTTATCAAAAAAGTCCAAAGATAGTTTTCAAACCAGATTTCTTTCTTTGGACTTTTTCTTTAAAGACTATGGCTCTATTATTTGGTATTGTAATTTGATGTTTGGCTTATCCTCTCTGTCGATAAGATATGCGACATTCCATCTTTGCATCACATTTGTAAAGTTCTGTTCTATATGGATGGATAGAATTTTGCAACTTTCTGTTGACGCCAAGGAACTCTCTAGTTTGGCTATCCCATGTGTTGATTCTCCTTGAATGTAGATTAGCGTGTATTTTAGAAAGTTCACTTCTGGTAGTTCTATTTTTGTGTCAGGTTTTGCGCTACTTACACAATTCTTGAAATACTTTTCAAAGTCATCTTTCGTATTTATGGTAAGGATTTGATTGTCTGGAGTCTCTATCATCACATCGGTAGGAATCTCATACTTTCTATATGACGCAGTATTTTCATCGTTGTTAGAACAACTTGCCATTAATGTTAAAATGCAGCTTAATATTGCTGATATTATTGTACTTCTCATAATCTTTTTCATACGTTTGGCATTTTTGTTAATAATTAAATTATGGGTGCAAATATACAAGATTAATTTAAAACGAACTTTGTCTCATGTAACAAAAACTTTTCCTATTTTATTGTCTGTGCGCTTGACGATACGATTTTTGTTCTAAAAGAGCGCACTTATAATAATCTGCCGCCTACTTCGCTTCTGCGAGAGTTCCTGGGGGGCAGTTCATTCCATTATTAAAGGTTTTATCTTTCGGAGATAAGTTGGCTGTTTGAGTAGGACAGCCAACTGGCAGAAGCCGGACAGCCGACTAGCGCCTTATCCGCTAGTCGGCTGTTTATCTTTAACAGTCCTCGGAAATGGGTTTATCTGATTTCCTTTTAGGCGCCTGATTTTCTTTTTTATGCGATAGACGAAAAACTCTTCACTCTTCACCAAATGCTCCGAAATCCCTGTGTTTATCGGCATTCCGAGGGGTGAAGAGTGTTCGGGCACTCTTCACCTACTCTTCACCACTCTTCACCTTCTGTTGCAGCGGTCTTGTACCTCTTTTTTATTGAACTTTCGTAAGTTTTGCCCCACACGCCCTGAAGGGGCAGAAACTCCTAGCCCAGGGCATCGCCCTGGGTAATTACGGACGCAACCCTGTCGCCCTGTAAGGGCAAAAGCTTTAAAACTCCAGGCGAAACATAAAGCTTTTGCCCTTACAGGGCGCCTTGCTGATTGCTATTATACCCAGGGCGATGCCCTGGGCTAGGAGCTTTTGGGCCTTCAGCCCGTTCTTGACCATACTAAAAGATTCCAGTCTTTTTTATGTCTGTCGGTGAAGAGTGGTGAAGAGTGGGTGAAGAGATACAAATAACTCTTCACCCCTCGGAATGCCGATAAACACAGGGGTTTCGGCCCGAAAGGTGAAGAGTGAAGAGTATTTCAGAGTAGAGTTGCTATACTTTATTATAAAGCGTACGAATTTATAAAGCCTGCAGCTTAGAGCTTGCTGCCATAGCACAAGTCGCCGGCGTCGCCGAAGCCTGGCACGATATACTTATGCTCGTTCAAACCCTCATCAATAGAGGCACACCAGATGGTAGTCTTGTCCTCTGGGAAGGTCTTTTTTACGTGCTCAATACCCTCAGGTGCAGCGAGAACACAGGCAATGTGGATATGTTTAGGATTGCCCTTGGTGAGGAAAGCCTTCATACCCATCTCCATGCTGATACCTGTGGCAAGCATAGGGTCGGCAATGATGAGCACCTTGTCCGTAAGATCAGGTGTAGCGAGGTATTCGATATGTACGCCCACCTCAGTATGCTCCTTGTTGGTATACTCGCGATAAGCACTCACAAAGGCATTGCCGGAGTGGTCGAAAATATTGAGGAAACCTTCGTGGAAAGGAAGTCCGGCACGGAAGATCGTACCGATGACAATCTTTTCGGTAGGAAGATTGACCTGGGCCACACCGAGTGGTGTAGTCACCTCAGTCTTTTCGTAATTAAGAGTCTTTGATATTTCAAAGGCTTCATACTCACCGATTCTCATAATGTTGTTGCGGAAGAGCAATCGGTTCTTTTGATAATCGCAGTCACGCATCTCTGCCAGATAGCGGTTGATGATGCAGTTGTGCTCGCTCAGATTATTTATCTTCATATAGCTGTAGTTTTTCTGCAAAGATATAATAAATCTCGGAAACGGCAAAATGTTTGGGCAATTATTTTCTCTCTGGAGGAATGAAAGAACATGTTACTATCTTATTTTTCCTTCAAATACCCTCTTATATATAATAGGTGTAAATCTCTGCTTGTTTTTCTTTAAGCAGAGATTTTTTGCAAAGTCAACGTGGCAAATGTCGGTCGAATCGGCTTTTTTTAAGTTCTTTAACCTAAAAAGCTTTTAAAAAGAAAGAATAATACCTAAGAATCTTTGCTATAAAACATATTTTTCGTAACTTTGCGGCGGTTTTGGGAGAATGATGATTTCTTCTGCCAACCAAGGTAAAAAGGTAAAGAGAAATTATTCACAACTTAAATACATTTAAAATAAAATGGCAAAGTTTGATAAGTCAGTTTTAGCAAAGTACGGAATCACAGGTACAACTGAGGTTCTCTACAATCCTTCTTATGAGGTATTGTTCAATGAGGAGACTAAGGAAGGTCTCGAGGGTTTTGAGGTTGGTCAGGAGACTGAGCTCGGTGCAGTTAACGTAATGACTGGTATTTACACTGGTCGTTCTCCTAAAGACAAGTTCATCGTTGACGATGCTACATCTCACGACACTGTATGGTGGGATTCTGAGGAGTATCACAACGATAACCACAAGGCAACTCCAGAGGCATGGAACGCCGTTAAGGAGATCGCTAAGAAGGAGCTTTCTAATAAGAAGTTGTTCGTAGTAGATGGTTTCTGCGGTACACACAAGGATACACGTATGAAGGTACGTTTCATCGTTGAGGTAGCATGGCAGGCACACTTCGTAACAAATATGTTCATCCGTCCTCAGAACGAGGCTGAGTTCGATCAGGAGCCAGACTTCATCGTTTACAATGCTTCTAAGGCAAAGGTTGAGAACTGGAAGGAGTTGGGTCTCCACTCAGAGACAGCCGTTGTATTCAACGTAACTTCTAAGGAGCAGGTTATCATCAACACATGGTATGGTGGTGAGATGAAGAAGGGTATGTTCTCTATGATGAACTACTTCTTGCCATTGAAGGGTATGGCTTCTATGCACTGCTCTGCCAACACAGATATGAATGGTGAGAATACAGCTATCTTCTTCGGTCTTTCTGGTACAGGTAAGACTACATTGTCAACAGACCCTAAGCGTAAGTTGATCGGTGACGATGAGCACGGATGGGACGACGAGGGTGTGTTCAACTTCGAAGGTGGTTGCTATGCTAAGGTTATCAACCTCGACAAGGAGTCTGAGCCAGATATCTACGGTGCTATCACACGTGACGCTCTCCTCGAGAACGTAACAGTAGATAAGGATGGTAAGATTGACTTCGCAGATAAGACTGTTACCGAGAATACTCGTGTATCTTATCCTATCTACCACATCAAGAACATCCAGCGTCCATACTCTCAGGGTCCAGCTGCTAAGCAGGTTATCTTCCTCTCAGCAGATGCATTCGGTGTATTGCCACCAGTATCTATCTTGAACGCTGAGCAGACTAAGTATTACTTCCTCTCTGGCTTCACAGCTAAGTTGGCTGGTACAGAGCGCGGTATCACCGAGCCTACTCCAACATTCTCTGCTTGCTTCGGTCAGGCATTCTTGGAGTTGCACCCAACTAAGTACGCTGAGGAGTTGGTAAAGAAGATGCAGAAGTCTGGAGCTAAGGCATACTTGGTTAACACAGGTTGGAACGGTACAGGCAAGCGTATCTCTATCCGCGACACACGTGGTATCATCGACGCTATCCTCGACCACTCAATCGACGCAGCTCCTACAAAGACTATCCCATTCTTCAACTTCGTAGTTCCTACACAGTTGGAAGGTGTAGATCCTAAGATCCTCGATCCACGTGATACATACGCTGAGGCTTCTCAGTGGGAGGAGAAGGCTAAGGATTTGGCTGCTCGTTTCATCAAGAACTTCAAGAAGTATGAGACAAACGAGGCTGGTAAGGCTCTCGTTGCTGCTGGTCCACAGCTCTAATTCGACACTTCGAATTTATACTAAATATGGAATCCCGTTTCTCGCAAGAGAAGCGGGATTTCTTCGTTTTTACGCCTCGAAATCACTAAAAAACTTAAAAAATGCGCCTAAAATGAATAATTTGCATAATAATAAGGAGAAAAGGTCGAGTTTTTAAAGAATTCTCAGTAAATTTGCAGCTAAAAATAAAATAGGATAGAATGAAAAGGAAGTTTTTTGCTTTCATAGCGCTGATTACAGCTACGCTCTCGCTCTCTTCTTGCTTGAGCAGCGATGAAACAACAGTAGAATATACACATGATACAGCCATCACGGCTTTCTCGTTGGGTAGTCTTGACAGATATACCAAAACGAAGGCAGGTAAAGATACCTTGCTCAAGGCTAATGTGACGGGCTCTGACTATAAATTTTACATAGATCAAGCACAACGCTTGATTTATAACGTAGATTCCTTGCCTTGTGGGGTGAGGGATACTGCCATATTGGCTACTATCAGCAGCAAGAATAGCAGCCCTATCCTTCTGATGGATATCAACAAGACAGATTCTGTCGCAGGTTACTACTCAAGCTCTGATTCCATCAACTTCTCAAAGCCTCGCCTTATTAGAGTTTACAGTAGCGACTACTCTGCCTATGCCGAGTATAAGGTTACCGTAAATGTACATAAGGAGTTGCCTTATGAGTTTAAGTGGCATGAACTGGCTCAGAACAATAGTCAGTTGGCTGCATTCTCTGACCTGAAGGCTGTAGCTTGTGGTGATGATATCTATGTATTCGGCAAGACTGCCGAGGGTACTAAGGTGCTGAAGTCAGCCATCAATGATGGCAGCGCCTGGTCATCTATTATGATGGACGTAAGCTTAAGTAGTGACGCTTACCAGAGTGCAGTAGCGCTGGATGGCAAACTCTATATCTCAGATGCCGGCAAGGTTTATGCTTCAGCCGATGCTGAAACATGGGCAGAGGTTTCTGAAAACGCAGATATCAAGCAGCTCATTGGTGCAAGCAGCCAGTATCTCTATGCTTATACTGCTGCAGGTATCTCTGTTTCAAAAGATAAGGGTGTCAGCTGGGAGGCAGAGAAACTTGATACTGATGCAGACTCTTTGCCAACACAGAATGTCTCAATGAATGTGGCTGGCGTGCTCTCTGCAAAAAATGTGGAGAACGTGATGCTGATGGGTACTCGCGACAAGGCTTGGAATGATACGGTTGCCACCACATGGTTGCGCACGGTTGACTATGATGCAAATGAAGACGGACAGTGGAACTATCTGGAAATCGAAAAAAATAAAAGTGGAAAGATGCCTTGGCTGGATCAGGTAATCACTTGTGCTGCCGATACAGGCTTCGTGGCTTTAGGCAGCAACGGCAAATGGTATAAGAGCCAGGATGCCGGATTGACTTGGAAGCAGGATGCGATGGTTGTTCTGCCTGCTAAGTTTGCTACTGAAGGTCGTTTTGCTTTCTGCCGTGACAAGCAACATTATTATTGGATTATCAGAAACGGATACGTATGGAGAGGACGTTTCAATATAGATGGCTGGAGCAAGGAAGATTAATCATCCTGCTTGCCTTCTTAACTTTGGGCTGTATTGCGGTTCGTGCACAGGACGATCCGCAATATCGCATGGAGATAGGTGCCGGTGTGGGGGTGATGACCTATGAAGGCGACTTTAACGGAAATGTGCTTGGCGACATGCAACCTGCCGGTTTCCTGGTGGGAAGATACAATTTCGACCCCTACAAGGATTTGAAACTGAGCGTGGGCTTTGGAAAGATAAAAGGTTCTTCGGCTAATGTGGATACTTTCTATCCTGATTATGCGGAGAATCCCTATACCTTCAATTCTACGCTGGTTGATATGAATCTGGTGTTTGAGTACAACTTCTGGCCTTATGGAACAGGCAGAGACTATCGTGGAGCACAACGCTTGGTTCCTTATATACTGGGTGGCTTGGGAGCAACCTATGTAAAAGGTAACGAAAAAAATGTATTTACAGCCAACGTGCCTTTAGGCATCGGCGCAAAATATAAAGTAAACGAAAGGTTGAACTTGGGACTGGCCTGGACTTTCCATTTCTCGCTCAGCGATGAACTGGATGGTGTGAAAGACCCTTACTGGGTAAAGAGCAGTGGTATTTTCAAGAATTCCGACTGCTATTCTACCATAGCCGTTTCGGTGACCTATAGTTTCAGTGCAAAATGTAGAACTTGTAATAAAGAAGAATGATGGACAACTTAGATATGAACAGAATCCCTGAACACATCGCTATCATTATGGATGGTAATGGACGCTGGGCAACAGAACGAGGCAAAGAGCGTAGCTACGGCCATCAGGCTGGAGTAGATACTGTGCGCCGTATTACATCGGAGTGTACCCGGTTGGGTGTGAAATATCTCACCCTCTATACATTCTCTACCGAGAATTGGAACCGTCCTGCCGATGAGGTTGCTGCCTTGATGGGACTGGTACTGACATCGCTCGAAGATGAAATCTTCATGAAGAATAATGTCCGCTTCCGTGTGATAGGCGATTTGAAACGCCTGCCACAACAGGTGCAGGACAAGCTTCAGGAGACCATGGACCATACAGCGAAGAACGATGCTATGACTATGGTTGTGGCATTGAGCTATTCTTCACGTTGGGAAATCCTGAATGCTACAAAGAAAATGGTAAAAGAAGCGCTCGAGTCTGGTTCAACCTACGAGCAGATAGAGGATAAACTGACAGAGGAAAACTTCGAAAAGCATCTTGAGACCAGTTTCATGCCAGATCCTGAACTTCTGATACGTACAGGAGGTGAACTCCGTATCAGCAACTATCTTCTTTGGCAGATAGCTTATTCAGAGTTGTATTTCTGTGATACCTTCTGGCCAGACTTCAATGAAGAAGATCTGCACAAGGCAATAGCAAGTTATCAGAACCGCCAACGTCGATTTGGAAAAACCGAGGCACAGGTGGAAGAGGAGGAGAAATAAGCAAACCTCATACAAGCATAGAAAAATCATATTATATATAATAAGGTATAAATGAATAGATTTAAAAAGATTTTCATCCTGCTGTTCGGCGTAATGGCATGCATGCAGATTCAGGCACAAGATAAAATCGTAAACCCTGACATCTCGTATGCTGGTACACCTCGTACCCTTAAGATTGGTGGTATCAATGTTTCGGGTGTTGAGGGCTACGAAGACTATGTTCTCACAGGTATCTCAGGCCTCAGTGTGGGCGACGAGATTACTGTGCCTGGCGATGAGATTACCAATGCCGTAAAGCGCTACTGGAAACATGGACTCTTCTCAAAGGTGGCTATCGCTGCCGACTCTATCGTAGGTGAGAAACTTTATCTCCATATCTATCTTGCGGTTCGTCCACGTATCTCTAATATCAACTATGTTGGTCTGAAGAAGAGTGAGCGTGAAGATATGGAGCAGAAGTTGGGTATGGTAAAGGGCACTCAGGTAACTCCGAATATGCTCGACCGTGCCAAGATTCTCGCTAAGAAGTATTTCGATGATAAGGGTTTCAAGAACGCTGATATCCAGATTAACCAGCGCGATGATATTGCCAACAAGGGACAGGTAATCCTGGATGTTGTTGTTGACAAGAAAGAGAAAATCAAGGTTCATCAGATAACTATCGATGGAAACGAACAGCTTTCTGACCGCAAGATTAAGGGTGGATTCTTCTCAAAGGGTGCTTTTGCCAAGACTCATGAGGCTGGTAAGTTTGCTTCTTTCTTCAAGTCGAAGAAGTTTACTCCTGAGCGTTGGAAGGAAGATAAGCAGAAACTCATCGACAAATATAATGAGTATGGTTTCCGTGATGCTCAGATTCTGGAAGATAGCGTGAGCAACTTCGATGAGAAGCACGTTAATATCTACATCAAGGTAGATGAAGGTAAGAAATACTTTATCCGCAACATCTCCTGGGCAGGTAATACCGTTTACTCTTCAGCTTATCTCGAAGCATTGCTCGGTATGAAGAAGGGCGATGTATATAACCAGAAGATATTGGGTAAGCGCCTGAATGAAGATGATGACGCTGTTTCTAACCTCTACTATAATAATGGTTATGTGTTCTCTCGTATCGAACCGACTGAAATCAATATTGATGGCGATTCTATCGATTTGGAGATGCGCGTAACAGAGGGACCTCAGGCTTATCTGAGCCATGTACGTATCAATGGTAATACCCGTCTTTACGAAAACGTAGTGCGCCGTGAACTTCGTACCAAGCCAGGCGACCTTTTCTCTAAGGATGCTCTGATGCGTTCGGCTCGTGAACTTGCTTCTATGGGACACTTTGATCCTGAGAAGGTTAGCCCGGATGTAAAGCCTAATCCTGAAGATGGTACGGTTGATGTAAACTGGAACCTGGAGCAGAAGAGTAACGACCAGATTGAGTTCTCGCTCGGTTGGGGTCAGACGGGTGTCATCGGACGTGTGGGCTTGAAGCTCAACAACTTCTCTATGGCAAACCTCTTCAACAAAAACAAGGAACATCGTGGTATCATGCCTATTGGTGATGGTGAGGTGCTGAGTATCGGTGCACAGACCAATGGTACCTACTACCAGAGCTATAACGTAAGCTACTCTACCAACTGGTTTGGCGGCAAGCGCCCTATCCAGTTCAGCGTAGGTGCATACTACAGTAAGAGTACCGACGTGTCAAGCAACTATTACAATAGTGCAGCCATGTACAACTATCAGAGTTACTTATATGGCTATGGTTCTAGTTACTATAACAACTACGAGAATTATTACGATCCAGACAAGTATATCCAGATGGTGGGTGTAAGCCTCGGTTGGGGTAAGCGCCTCCGTTGGCCGGATGATTACTTCACCTTGTCTGTACAGTTGGCTTACCAGCGCTACATGATGAAGAACTGGAGCTATATGTTGATGACCAACGGTAATGCGAACAACTTGAACTTGACCATCGCATTGAACCGAACATCAACCGATAACCAACTCTTCCCACGTCGTGGTTCTGAGGTTGAGGCAAGTGTCAACCTTACTCCACCATGGAGTGCGTTCGACAACAAGGACTACAAGAATCTTGCCAACGATTCTAAGTCGCCAACCTATTCTGCCGAGCAGCAGGAGAAGTACAGATGGATTGAATATCATAAGTGGAAGTTCAAGGCAAAGACTTATACTGCACTCACAGAGGGTCAGAAGTGCTTCGTGTTGATGACCCGTGTAGAACTCGGTTTGCTCGGTTCTTATAACAAGTATAAGAAGAGTCCGTTCGAGACCTACTATGTGGGTGGTGACGGTATGAGTGGATACTCATCATATTATGGTGAGGAAACAATCGGACTCCGCGGTTATGAGAATGGTTCTGTATCTTACAGTCCTACAACCGGTTATTATGCTTATGCATACGACCGCTTCTCATTGGAGCTTCGCTATCCATTCCTCTTAGGTAACACAACCATTTATGGTTTGACCTTCGTAGAGGCTGGTAACGCCTGGTATGAAACCAAGAAGTTCAACCCATTCAGCATGAAACGTAGTGCCGGTGTCGGTGTACGTATCTTCTTGCCTATGGTTGGTCTGATGGGTATTGACTGGGCTTACGGTTTCGATACCGTATGGAATGGTAGCTCATATAAGAAGGGTGGAAGTCAGTTCCACTTCATCTTAGGTCAGGAATTCTAAAAATGGGTTTTATGAAGAAAATAGTATTGATGCTGATGATGGCTGTAGCAGCCATCTCAGCACATGCACAGAAATATGCATTGATAGATATGGAGTACATCTTGAAGAATGTACCCGCTTATGAGCGTGCCAACGAGCAGCTGAATCAGGTAAGCCGCAAATGGCAGGCTGAGGTAGAAGCTCTTAATACAGAGGCAAGCACCATGTATAAGAACTATCAGAACGAGGTAGTGTTCCTTTCTCAGGAGCAGAAGAAGGCTAAGCAGGATGCCATCATGCAGAAAGAGAAGGAGGCTAGCGATTTGAAGAAAAAATATTTTGGTGCAGAAGGCGACCTCTATAAGATGCGTGAGGCATTGATGGGTCCTATTCAGGAAGAGATTTATACAGCCGTAAAAGAGATTTCAGACCTGCGTGGATATTCGCTTGTTCTCGATAGAGCTAGCAACAGCGGCATCATCTTTGGCTCTCCTAAGATAGATATTAGCAACGAAGTGCTCCAAAAATTAGGTTATTCCAAATAATAATTGTATATTTGCAGCCGATAAGTACATGTACCAATAATTGGCAGCATGAAAACATCATTTAGAAATTAATAATTAAAAAGAATAGAACAATGAAAAAGCTTATTTTAATGTTGATGCTCTGTGCACCAATGACTATGATGGCTCAGAAGTTTGGTAAAGTAAATACTCAGCAGATTATGCAGTCTTTGCCAGATGTAGCTAAGGCTAATGGCGAGATGGAAGCTCTCCAGAAGCAGAAGGAGAATGACTTGAAGTCTATGCAGGATGAGTTCCAGCGTAAGGCTGACGAGTATCAGAAGGGTTCCAGCACAATGAACGCTACAGCAAAGCAGCAGAAGGAAACTGAGTTGCAGACTCTTCAGCAGAAAATTCAGCAGGCTTACCAGGATGGTCAGCAGGAGTTGCAGAAGAAGAGCAGCGAACTCATGCAGCCTATCGTAGCAAAGGTACGTACAGCTATCGAGGCAGTAGGTAAGGCAGGCAACTACACCTTTATCTTCGAGGATGGAGCAGCTGTATATACTGGTACTAACGTAGTAGACGTTACTAAGGAAGTACAGGCTAAGATTAAGTAATCAAGGCAAATAAAATATAGATTGAGGGCAGGCAGAAGTGCTTGCCCTTATTTCTCATTTTTAATAACGAGGTATTCATAAGGTATTCATCATAAACGGTATCACTCATCATGAAAAAGAATCTCTTATTCATGGCTTTTGCTCTCATCTCTTTGACAGTTTCAGCCCAGCATACAACGCCTGCTGCAAAGGTTCAGCAACAACAGATTGCTGTATCTGCACCTTTGCGTTTTGGCTACTTTAGTTTTGATAAGGTTTTTCATACTATGCCTGGCTACGCTATAGCCAAGCATAATATGGATGAACTCCGTGAGAAATACGATGCAGAAACGAAGCGTGTAGAGACAGAGTTTAATGCTAAGTATGAGGAATTTCTTGATGGACAGCGCACTTATGCCAAGACAATTCTGGAGAAACGTCAGGCTGAATTGCGTGAATTGATGGAGAAAAATATTGCCTTCAAGGCTGAGGCTACCCGCCTGTTGCAGCAAGCAGAGAATGATGCTTATGCTCCGCTCAAAGCAAAAATAAACGAGGAAGCTAAAAAGATTGGCAAGCAGAAGGGCTTTGCCTTTATCATCAATACTGACAATAACGCAGCTCCTTATCTCAACGAAGAGATGGGGGAGGATATTACAGCTTTGCTGGAGGAGACTTTGAAATGATGTTGCCTTCTAATCCCGGACCAATCGGTGTTTTCGATTCTGGTTATGGCGGACTGACCATTCTGCATGGGTTGCGCCAGACGATGCCCCAGTATGATTATATGTACTTGGGTGATAATGCTCGTGCCCCTTATGGCTCGCGTTCATTTGAGGTGGTTTATAAGTTCACACGCCAGGCTGTGCTTAAACTTTTCTCTATGGGGTGTCATCTCGTTATTCTGGGATGCAATACGGCTTCGGCTAAGGCTCTCCGTTCATTACAGCAACGCGATATTCCAGAGTTGGATCCCAGCAGAAGAGTTCTGGGTATTATCCGTCCTACAGCCGAAGTAATCGGTACTATCACCAAGAGTAATCACGTAGGACTTCTGGCTACTGAAGGTACTATCAAAAGCCAAAGTTATAATATGGAAATATCGAAACTTTGGCCGGAGATTCAGGTGAGTGGCGTGGCTTGTCCGCTTTGGGCTGCCATCGTGGAAGCCAATGAAGCGGATAGTCCGGGAGCTGATTACTTTGTAAAGAAACGCATCGACCAGCTGATGCTGAAGGACGCTGATATTGATACCATTATTTTGGGTTGCACGCATTATCCGCTTCTTATGAGCAGCATCGTGAAGAATCTTCCTGATGGCGTAAGAGTGGTTCCGCAAGGACAATATGTAGCAAACAGTCTGAAAGATTATCTGAAGCGCCATCCGCAGATGGAACAGATGATAACCAAAACAGGCTCTTGCCGATATCTCACAACAGAGAGTGAGGATAAATTCAAGGAATCTGCACAGATTTTCCTTCATGAACAGGTGGAGGTTACACATGTAGATCTTGAATAGTTTATAGTTAATAATTTATAGTTAATAGTTATGCAAGAAACAAGACAAAACCGTATATCAAGACTTCTCCAGAAGGAGTTGAGTCTTATCTTCCAGTCACAAACTCGCATGATGCATGGTGTGATGGTAAGTGTTACTAAGGTTAGAGTAAGTCCAGATCTCAGTATCTGTACTGCTTACTTGAGTGTGTTCCCTTCTGAAAAGGGAGAGGAAATTTTGAAGAATATCAATGCAAATGAGAAGACGATCCGTTTCGACTTGGGTAAAAAAGTAAGAAACCAGTTGCGTATCATTCCAGAACTTCGTTTCTTCCTTGATGATAGTCTCGATTATTTGGAGCACATTGATGAACTCTTGAAAAAGTAAAAGAGTAAAGAAGTAAAAAGACAAGGGAGTTAAGACGGCAATTCTTGACTCCCTATACTATTATATGAATAAGGTAAGATAGAATTATGAATTTCCCATTCTTTATAGCTCGCAGGTATCTTTTCTCAAAGAAGAGTACGCACGTCATCAACGTCATCAGTTCTATTTCTGTAATAGGTGTGGCGGTAGCTACGATGGCTCTGGTCATCGTTCTGAGTGTTTTTAACGGCTTCCATGACCTGGTAGCTTCACTCTTTACGAGTTTTGACCCACAACTCAAGGTTGTGCCTGTTGAGGGAAAGACTGCACCTGCAGATGATCCTATTCTTACCAAGATTCGTCTTTTGCCGCAGGTAGATGTTGCAACAGAAACCGTAGAAGATCAAGCTCTTGCAATCTATAATGATCATCAGGCTATGGTGAAAATCAAGGGTGTAGATGATAATTTTGCAGAACTTTCTCATATTACAGATATTTTATATGGTGATGGCTCTTTCTCCTTGCATGCTGCCAATCTGGAATATGGAACAGTAGGTATCCGTCTTGCCCAGAATTTAGGCATAGGAGCACAATGGGATGGTTTCCTGAAAATCTATGCTCCTAAAAAGGAGGGACAGCTGGATATGACTAATCCAGGTGATGGTTTTGTTGTAGACTCACTCAACTCTCCTGGAGTGCTTTTTGCCGTTAAACAGGCAAAGTATGATAAAAACTACATCATCACTTCTATCTCATTTGCCCGTAATCTCTTTGGACAGCAAGGTATGCTCTCTGATTTGGAATTACGCTTGAAACCGGGTAGCAATCTGGATGCTGTAAAGGCTGAGATGCAGCAGATAGCCGGTAATAAATATAAAGTGCTTGACAGATTTGAACAACAGGAAGATACCTTTAAAATTATGTCGATAGAGAAGATGATTGCTTATATCTTCCTGACCTTTATCTTAGTTGTTGCATGTTTCAATATCATCGGGTCGCTTTCTATGCTTATTATTGATAAGAAAAATGATGTAGTGACTCTTCGTAATCTTGGAGCTAACGATAAGCAGATTACCAGAGTATTTCTTTTTGAAGGTAGAATGATAGCTGTGATAGGTGCTGTTATCGGTATTGGATTGGGCTTGCTCCTCTGCTTTTTGCAGCAGCAATATGGTTTTGTACGTCTGGGAGATTCTGAAGGCTCCTTTATTGTTGATGCTTATCCGGTAAGTGTCCATTACTCAGATGTTGCCATTATCTTCGTTACTGTAATTGCTGTAGGTTGGCTTGCTGTATGGTATCCTGTAAGAGCGCTGAGTAAAAGACTTTTGAGTTAGTACAGAACTTTCTTTTATCAAGGAGTTAAAGGAGTTAAAGGAGTTAAGACGTATGTCTTATTGGTTTAAAATATATGCCAAAAGACTATTGTCTTAACTCCTTTAACTCCTTAACTCCTTTAACTTCTTAACTCCTTGATTTATTTTTTCCTGATGAGTGTAAGACCATCTCGAAGTGGCAAGATAACAACTTCTACCCTTGGATCTTTTGCTATTAAATCATTGAAAGCCCGAATGCCTTGAGTCTGGTGGTCTCGGTCGTAGGCAGGATCGATGACGTGACCATCCCAAAGAGTATTGTCTGCAAGGATGTAGCCTCCAGGGTTCAGGATGCTCATAACCATTTCATACGTTTCTATATAGGTACGCTTATCGCCATCAACAAAAGCCATATCGAATTTTACGCCTAGTTGGGGCGCTTCTATGTTGGCATCACCGATGCGGAAGTCAATCTTATCGGCAACATTCGAACCTTCTATCCAGGGACGGGTAAAATCTTCCATCTCATCATTGATTTCGAAAGTGTAGAGTTTTCCACCTTTCTGCAATCCCTGGGCCAGGCAGATAGCACTATAGCCACTAAATGTGCCTACTTCCAGAATATTCTTCGGGCGAATCATCTCTACAAGCATCTTGAGAAGTCTGCCCTGAATATGGCCGCTAGCCATACGTCCATGGATAGTATGTATATTGGTGGCGCGGTAAAGACGATACAGATAATCGCCTTCAGGCTCTATATGCTGGCAGATATATTTGTCTATGAGTTCAGTCTCTGTCATAATCTGATGGATTTAGAGTAACGGAAATCTTACTCTTCTGTTTCTTTCTGTGCTAAGATTCCTGAAATGGCAAGTTCGTAAGAAGCCAGACCGAAACCGCAGATTACGCCCAGGCAAGCACAGGAAATATATGAATGATGGCGGAACTCTTCACGTTTATGCACATTAGAGATGTGTACTTCAACGCAAGGGCATTTCAAACTGCGAATACAATCCTGCAAGGCGATGCTGGTATGGGTATAAGCGCCAGCATTGAGTACTACACCATCATAGGAGAAACCTACTTCCTGCAGTTTGTTGATTAACTCACCTTCAATGTTGCTCTGAAAGTACTCAATCTCAATATCAGGGAATTTCGCTTTCAGCTTAGGCAGATAACTCTCGAAAGAATTGCTACCATAAATACCCGGTTCTCTTACACCAAGAAGGTTCAAGTTTGGACCATTAATAATTTGTATCTTCATATTTACTTGAATTTTAATCGTAATCCATATTTTTTTTGTATCTTTGCGGCAGAGATCTTTTGTGTTCTACAGTCTTATGCAAAGACGATGCAAAGATACAATAAATTAAGGAAACTGACAAAAAATGAGGAATGAAATTATACAGAACTATATGAGATACCTCAAGTTGGGGCGTAATTTCTCCAAAAATACGTTGGATGCCTATTACCATGACTTGAATTTTCTCTTGGAGTATGCTGATAAGAACAATTTGGTGCTGACGGAAATGAAATTGGAAGACTTGGAGAATTTTTCTGCAAGTTTGCATGATCGTGGTGTTTCTGCTCGTTCACAAGCTCGAATTTTGAGCGGAATCCGTTCTTTCTACCGGTATCTGGTGCTCGATGATTATATAAAAGACGATCCGACCGAATTACTGGTTTCTCCCCAAATAGGAAAGCATTTGCCGGAGTATTTATCTGTAGAAGAGGTTGACATGCTTGAAGCGGCTATCGATTTGGAAAAATGGGAGGGACAGCGTAATAAGGCGATTATAGAAACCCTGTTCTCCTGTGGCCTTCGCGTTTCGGAACTTGTGAATCTAAAGAAAAGCGATGTGTTTGAAGAAGAAAAGTTTATTAGGGTCATAGGTAAAGGTAACAAGGAACGCATCGTTCCTATTTCTGGTAAGGCTCTGAAAGAAATCAATCTTTGGTATATAGACCGGAATCTGATGACAATCAAGCCAGGTGAGGAAGACTATGTCTTCTTGAACCGAAGAGGTGCTCATCTCACACGCAATATGATACTTATCATGATAAAAAATGCGGCTTATGATGCAGGAATCAAGAAAACCATTTCTCCTCATACTTTACGCCATAGTTTTGCTACAGCCTTGTTGAAAGGTGGAGCCGATCTGAGAGTAATTCAGGCCTTGCTGGGGCATGAAGATATTGGAACCACAGAGATTTATACTCATCTTGAAACTTCAGATTTGCGCAGAGCTATCTTGGAACATCATCCTCGAAATATCAAATATAGTGAAGAAAACCAAGTGCTTGACTCAGATAAAACAGACAAAAGATACCCGAATAACGGATAAAGCACAAGGAATTGACGTTTTTTATATAGGAATATGACAAAATCTGAAAAAATATGAGTAACTTTGCAGCCGCAAAATAATGAATATCAATAATTAATAGAAATAAAGTAAGAAAATATGGCATATTTGTTTTCATCAGAATCAGTTTCTGAAGGACATCCAGATAAAGTGGCTGATCAGATTTCAGATGCATTGCTTGACCAGTTTTTGGCTTACGATGACCACGCTCATTGCGCCATCGAAACCTTTTGTACTACTGGTCAGGTAGTAATCATGGGTGAGGTTCGCTCTAACGTTTATGTTGACTTGCAGACTATCGCTCGCAAGACCATCAAGAAAATCGGTTATACCAAGAGCGAATATCAGTTTGACGGCGACTCTTGTGGTGTGCTTACTGCTATCCATGAACAGAGCGATGATATTAACCGCGGTGTAAGTCGTGAGGAGGATGAGAATCAGGGTGCAGGCGACCAGGGTATGATGTTCGGTTATGCTACAACGGAAACCGAAAATTATATGCCGGTATCACTCGACTTGGCTCAGCTCATCATGCGTGTACTTGCAGATATCCGCAAGGAGGGCAAGGTGATGACTTATCTCCGTCCGGACTCTAAGAGCCAGGTAACTATCGAATACTCAGACGATAATATCCCACAGCGCATCGATACCATCGTAGTTTCTACCCAGCATGATGATTTTATCAAGAAGGCAAATGGTGAGGACGATGATGATGCTATGCTGGCAAAGATTCGTGAGGATGTAATCAATATCCTGATTCCAAGAGTAAAGACTCACCTGAGTGATAAGGTGTTGGCTCTCTTCAATGATGACATCAAGTACTTCGTAAACCCTACAGGTAAGTTCGTGATTGGTGGTCCTCATGGAGATACAGGTCTTACCGGTCGTAAGATTATTGTAGATACTTATGGAGGCAAGGGCGCTCATGGTGGTGGTGCCTTCTCTGGAAAGGATAGCAGTAAGGTTGACCGTTCTGCAGCTTATGCTGCCCGTTATATTGCAAAGAATATGGTTGCTGCCGGCGTTGCAGATGAAATGTTGGTTCAGGTAAGTTATGCTATCGGCGTGGCAGAACCGGTTAGTATCTATGTAAATACTTACGGCAGAAGCCATGTGAATATGACTGACGGCGAGATTGCAAAGAAAATTGCAGAAATGTTTGATCTTCGTCCTAAAGCAATCGAGCGCCAGTTGAAGTTGCGCCAGCCAATGTTCCAGGAAACTGCGGCATATGGACACATGGGACGTAAGAATGAGATAGTAGAGAAAACCTTCACCAGCCGATATCATGAGGCTAAAACTGTGAAGGTAGAACTCTTTACATGGGAAAAATTAGATAAGGTAGACGAAATCAAGAAAGTTTTCGGACTTTAAGGAATGGTGCAACAGGCAGATTCGATACAGACAGATGCCGCACTTGAGGCTGAATCGCAACAGCAAGTGCTCAGGCAACATAGCAGCCAGCTCACACCCAAAGAGGTGTTGAGCTGGCTGCCTAAGAATGCAACGCCAGCTCAGCAGGACTCCATGATTAGGGCACATATCAAGCCCAGTGAGATTCATTGGAGCGAGATGCCGGATACACTACACTTGCCAGGACATAAGGCAGGTAAGAGTTTTAGGGATGTAAGTTTGCCACAATATTATCGTGAGTCATTCTTTTCAAAAGATTCTCTGTTTCATCCGGAATTAAAGGGTGGACGCTTAGGGGTGGCAGGTGATCCTGTTCCCTATACGGTAGCTGGTGATAGCTTTATTACTTCATTGCTGTTGGTCTGTTTTCTCTTGGCTTGTATAGCATTCTCTAAATCTAAGCATTTTGTTATACGCCAGGCAAAAACCTTCTTCCGTACTCCACGCATCGGTACAACAGAGGTGACGGAGACCAGTTCTGAAGTAAGATACCAGTTCTTCTTCGTGTTGCAGACCTGTCTTTTGCTAGCAATCGGGTATTTCATTTATTCGAAAGCATCTATCAGCGATACGTTTATCGTAGACCAATATCAGGTGATCAGTATATATGCTGGTTGTATGGGGGGCTATTTCTTGTTGAAGGCGTTCCTCTATGTGATTTCTGGTTGGGTATTCTTTGAAAAGAAAAAAAATGTACAATGGCTCAAGGCATACTTGTTCCTTATATCATGTCAAGGAGTGGCCTTGTTCCCAATGGTGATGCTTTTGTCGTATTTCGATTTCCCATTGCAAATTGCAGTGATATACACGTTGACTATCCTTGGATTAGTTAAATTGTTGGCTTTTTTGAAGGCTTACATTATCTTTTTTAGAAGAAATGGCGTGTTTCTGCAAATATTTTTGTACTTTTGTGCCCTTGAAGTGATACCCTTGTTCGCTCTTTGGGGTGGACTTGTGTTAATCAGTCATTATTTGAAAATAAACTTTTAAGACAAAATGATAAAGAAAATTTTAGTTTCTCAGCCAAAACCTGCAAGTGAGAAGTCTCCTTACTTCGATATCCAGGCTCAATATGGAGTAGAATGCGTGTTCCGTCCATTCTTTAAGGTAGAGGGGCTCTCTTCTAAAGAATTCCGTCAGCAGAAAATAAATTTGCTTGACTATACTGCAGTCGTATTTACATCTCGTCATGCAGTAGACAACTACTTTAAATTAGCTAAGGAGATGCGTATCACAATTCCTGAAGATATGAAATATTTCTGTGTGATAGAGACTATCGCTCTCTACATCCAAAAGTATGTTCAGTATCGCAAGCGTAAGGTGTTCTTTGGTGATACAGGTAAAATTGATGGGTTGATGGGACAGATGGCTCGCCATAAAACCGAGAAATATCTGGTACCATTAAGCAGTGTTCATAATGATGATATTGCCAATTTGCTTGATGAGAAAAAACTCAATCATACAGAATGTGTAATGTATCGTACCGTGAGCAATGATTTCTCAGAAGAGGAAATCAAGAACTTCGATTACGATATGATGCTTTTCTTTAGCCCAACGGGTGTGAAGGCTTTGAAAAAGAACTTCCCTAACTTTGAACAGGGAAATATTGCTGTTGGCGCTTTTGGACCTGCTACAGCCAAGACTGTAACAGATGAAGGCTTGCGTCTTGATTTGGAGGCTCCTAATAAAGCTTTTCCATCTATGACTGGTGCCTTGGCTGATTATCTGAAACGTCACAATAAATAGGAAATATTTAATAAAATAGATATGTCACCAGACAGAAATAAAACATTCGGAAAGAAAGAGCATCTATGTAAACTGACACTTATAGAGCAGCTCTTTGGAGGTGGTGCTAAAGCAATGACGGCATGGCCTATGAGAATGGTGTTTCTTCTTGTTGACAAGAAAGATGAGCAAGCCCCTTCTGTTCAAGTTCTCGTCAGTGTATCAAAGCGTTATTTTAAGCGCGCAGTAAAACGCAATAGGGTAAAGCGACAGATACGTGAAGCTTTTCGTTATCAAAAACAAGAGCTGGAGACTTGTATGCAGAATTATGTTGGAAAACAGTTGCTTGTGGCTTTTGTTTGGCAAACAGAACAATTGCAGCCTTCAAAGCTGGTTTCAACCAAAATGACTAAACTTTTGGATAGATTGGTTGATAACATCAAAGAGATGCAATCTGAAACTGTCATAAAAGAGAGCAGTTTATGATGAAGGTTCTGTTAATGATAGCACATGGAATAAGAAAGGTGTTGGTATGGATTCTTATACTGCCGATATTGTTTTATCAGAAGTGTATTACTCCTTATACGCCACCTTCCTGTCGCTTTCAGCCCACTTGCTCAGAGTATGCGAGACAAGCCATCCTGAAGCATGGTCCCTTTAAGGGACTGGCTTTGGCTGTTTGGCGCATCTTAAGATGCAATCCTTGGGGTGGTTCGGGTTATGATCCCGTACCGTAAGTTTCCGACTGTATTGTTGGGCCCCTTATACATATTATATAATATAATAAAAAATCATATTCTATGGCAAAAAATTTTGTTGAAGAATTGAAATGGCGTGGTATGCTGGCGCAGATAATGCCAGGTACTGAGGAATATCTCAACACCCACATGGTGTCTGCCTATCTCGGAACCGACCCTACTGCAGACTCTCTGCACATCGGTCACCTTTGTGGTATCATGATGTTGCGCCACTTGCAGCGTTGTGGCCATAAGCCTTATCTCCTCGTCGGCGGTGCCACGGGTATGATTGGCGACCCTTCAGGCAAGAGCCAGGAGCGCAATCTTCTCGATTCAGAGACTCTCTATCATAATCAGGAAGCTATCAAGAAGCAGGTATCTAAGTTCCTCGACTTCGATGGCAATGAGCCTAACAAGGCGGAGTTGGTTAACAACTACGACTGGATGAAGGACTTCACATTCCTCGATTTCGCTCGTGTGGTTGGTAAGCATATCACAGTAAACTATATGATGGCGAAGGATAGCGTGCAGAAGCGCTTGAATGGTGAGGCTCGTGACGGTTTGTCTTTCACAGAGTTTACCTACCAGTTGCTCCAGGGCTACGACTTCCTCTATCAGTATGAGAAGTTTGGCGTGCGCCTTCAGTTGGGTGGTAACGACCAGTGGGGTAACATGACTACCGGTACTGAGTTGATTCACCGTACATTGGGTAATGACGCAGAATGCTTCTGCCTCACTTGCCCTTTGATTACCAAGGCAGACGGCAAGAAGTTCGGTAAGACTGAGAGCGGTAACATCTGGTTGGACCGCAACCGCACTACTCCTTACGCTTTCTACCAGTTCTGGTTGAATGTAAGCGATGATGATGCCGAGAAGTACATCAAGATCTTCACTGACCTTGACAAGGAGACTATCGATGCTCTCGTAGAGGAGCACAAGCAGGATCCAGGTCGCCGTGTGCTCCAGAAGCGTCTGGCTGAGGAGGTTACTGTAATGGTTCATTCTCAGGAGGATTTGGATATGGCTATCGCAGCCAGCAACATCCTCTTCGGTAAGGCAACCAAGGAGAATCTGGCACAGCTCGATGAGGCTACATTGAACGATGTATTCGCCAACGTACCTCACTACGACCTCGACAAGAACTTGCTCGGTGGTACAGCTGTTGACCTCTTCAACCAGGAAGGTATGCAGATCTTCCCAAGCAAGAGCGAGATGCGCAAGCTCGTTAAGGGTGGTGGCGTTTCACTCAACAAGGAGAAGCTCGCTGCTTTCGACCAGGTAATCACTGCTGATGACCTGATTGACGGCAAGTATCTTCTGGTTCAGAAAGGTAAAAAGAACTACTTCTTGATTACCGTTAAGTAATCGTTAAAAGTATTGAAAATATTTGGTAGTGGAGAAAAAATCCACTACCTTTGCAATCGATTTGCTTGTCCTATGGTGTAATGGTAGCACTACAGTTTTTGGTTCTGTCAGTGGTGGTTCGAATCCGCCTGGGACAACAGGTCATGAATAACCCTTCAAGTCTTTGCGGATTTGGAGGGTTATTTTGTTTATATAAGAGTTTAGGTTTATGCAGAAGATAGACTTGGTATTTCAGCAGTATTATCGTCCGCTATGTCTTTATGCCACTCATTATCTCCATGATATCGATGAGGCAGAAGACGTGGTGCAGGATTGTTTTGTGAAATTGATAAGCAGGAGCATCATGCCGGAAAATATCAAGGCTTTCTTATACACCTCTGTGCGCAATGCCTGTATCGACCGGTTGCGCTGCCAGTCTCCGATAGATACGGAGATTTCTCCTACCGATTTATGTGGTGTGATTTCTGATAATCAGGCGCAGGAAAGTTCTTTCCGCGAAGCGGAATTGTGGACGGCTATCGAGCAATTGCCCGAGCGATGCAGGGAAATCTTCCTGATGAGCAAGCGTGACGGCATGACTTATCGGGAGATAGCTGAAGAACTGAACCTGTCGGAAAAGACCGTGGAGCATCAGATTTCCAAGGCTTTAAAGACCTTACGAGGCAAGAAAGATGATTTTCTTGCAGATTTTTTCTATATTTTACCTTTCATCCATGGGGGTATTCTGTAATTCTTGCGTTATAGCAATAAAAGAATGAATAAAAGTACAGTTATGAAAGGTAAAGAGATTATTTTTGCGCTCTCAATTCTTGCCTTGCCAGCTCCAACGTTGGCAGGCACGCCGAAGATGATGGTGGAGGCTCAGACTTCTACCACCATCCGTCAGCAGATGGATTGGCTGCACCGCATCAGGAAAATCAACTTCGTCTATGATTCATCGCTTGATGGGGAATTGAACATCAAGTATAATGGACCAGATATCCAGCATCTTTCGGTGAAGAAGGCACTGAAGGCGCTTTTCGAAAAAACTCATATTCTATATAATATCAATGCGAACTATGTGATATTGAAGCGAAAACCCCTACAACAAATATCAACATCTTACACGAATATCAATCACAAAGTTCAGCAGGTTCAGCGTCGCCACACTCTCAGCGGATACGTCCGTGACGAGAGTGGCGAATCGCTGATTAATGCCACCATCTATGATCTGACGGATGGCATCGGTACAACCACCAATGAATATGGTTTCTTTTCGCTTACCCTGCCTGAAGGCGAGCATCAGCTTCGCTTTTCGTATGTGGGCTATGCCGACAAGGTAGAAAAGCTGAATCTCTCGAAAGATATGCATCATAATATGGCACTCCGTGTTGATGGTAAACTGCCTGAGGTGGTGGTAGATGGCGACTTGAACTCTCCGCTTCTGACCACACAAACCGGCAAGCGCTCCTTTTCAAACAAGGATATCAAGACAGAGTTTGCCCTGATGTCTTCGCCTGATGTGGTGAAAACCCTGCAGCGCGTGAGTGGAGTAGCTGAAGGACAGGAGTTGGCAAGCGGACTTTATGTGCATGGTGGTAATGGAGATGAGAATCTTTATCTGATAGATGGTACTCCGCTTTATGATACGAATCATGCCCTGGGGCTTTTCTCCAGTTTCAATGCCGATGTGGTGAAGAACGTGGATTTCTACAAGAGTGGCTTTCCTGCACGATATGGTGGAAGACTGTCGTCGGTGGTGGATGTGCGTACTGCCGATGGAAACATGAATCAGTTTCATGGCGCCTATCGCATCGGACTGCTTGATGCCAGTGTGCAGTTTGAGGGACCTATCCAGAAAGGCAAGACCTCTTATAATATAGGTATGCGCCGTTCCTGGTTGGATTTGCTGTCCCGTCCCTTGACCAAGGCTTTCTCTGAGCCAGACGATAAACTTTCGATAGGCTATTACTTCATGGACCTGAATGCCAAGGTAACCCATCGGTTCAGTGACCGTTCGAAGATAGACTTGAGTCTCTATCACGGAAAAGACAGTTGGGACGTGAAGGATGATTTTGATGAAAGTAAGGCGGATGGGTATCAACCCAACCAAAGCTATGACAAGGACTTGGCGAAGTCGCAGCTGGATTGGGGAAACTTTAATGTTGCACTCAACTGGAACTACCTGTTCTCTCCGAAACTCTTTTCAAACATTACAGCGGTGTATTCCCATAATCGTTCCAAGTTGTATTCCTTGGATGATGATCGTTATATCAATCCTTCGGGAGAGAATGCCACTTCTGTCACTCACTTGGAGCATGGTTATACCTCAACGATTTATGATGCGGGCTATCGTCTGGCATTCGATTACCATCCGAACCCTCGTCATCATTTCCGTTTTGGAAGCGACTATACGATGCATCTCTTTCGCCCCCAGACAGCTATGAAATTGGATTATACTGGATATGAGGGAAATGCATCAGCCCAAGTTGATACCATCCGAATGAATAGTAGTAATCGTCATGTGGCGCATGAGTGGACGGCATACGCAGAGGATGAAATCAATATCAACCGCAACTGGAGTATGAATGTTGGCTTCAATATGGGCCTTTTTCATATCAGTAATAAGAACTTCTTGAATATCGACCCACGTTTTGCCCTGAAATATCAACTGAGCAATGAGGTGTCGCTGAAGGCTTCCTTTACTCAGATGACCCAGTATGTGCATAAGGTCTCTAACAGCTACTTGTCCTTGCCTACGGATTATTGGGTACCGACTACCCGAAATCTGAAGCCAATGCGTTCTTATCAGTTTGCGGCAGGAATCTATGCCCAACCCAACCGCCATTGGCTTCTGTCGCTCGAAGGGTATTACAAGTTGTCCAAGCATCTGCTTCAATACAGCAGTTGGGTAGGCATTGAGCCGCCTGCTGAGCATTGGGATTCGCAAGTGATGGATGGCAAGGGGCTCTTCTATGGCGTTGAGGCTGATGCCACTTATCGCACCAATCATCTGACTTTGAGTGGTTCTTATACGCTCTCTTGGAACAAGCGAAAGTATGATGACTTCTATCAGGATTGGTATTACGACAAGTTTGACAACCGCCATAAGTTGAATCTGTCCTTGCGGTATGCGTTTAACAAGAAGGTGAGTTGCTTTGCGGTCTGGAACTATCACACGGGCAATCATGCCACGGTGCCAACCCAGTTGGCGGCATTGCCAAGCTTGCCAGATCAAGAAGGCAAGTATTACAGGAATTGGTGGAATTCCGCCTCTTATGTCTATGCCATCCCCAATAATTTGACGCTTCCAGCTTATCATCGCTTGGACTTGGGATTCGATTTCCGTCATGTCACCAAGCATGGACATGAGCGCATTTGGAATTTGAGCATCTATAATGCTTATTGCCATCTCAACTCGATGTACGTCAAGGTGGACTATAATGGGGTTACGCAGCAGTTTGAGGCGAAAAACAAGGGATTTATTCCAATAATACCTTCATTTAGCTATACTATCAAGTTTTAAAACAAAAGAAATTTCATTGTATATGAATACAAATCATAGAAGAATAAAAATCAATGTAAGTTGGAGATGGGGACTGTTCTTCTTTTTGATGAGTGTGGTCTTTTCTTCTTGCATAGATGATTTTGATGTAAAGAAGCTGCAAGATACTCCCCGGTTGGTACTTTATTGTTTTCCTACGGAGGGAGACACCACACTTATTGTTGTAACGAAAAGCTTGCCCGTTTCTTCGTTCAAAGGAGATATAGATACCCAATCACGCTTGCCCGTGGATGCAAGTGTCGTATATAAGGTAAATGGAATGCCACAGGAGGTGAAACGTATCGAAAACATAAAGGAAGCGCAGTCCTTTTCTCAAGTTTCCGATAGTTGGTTTCTTTCTACTCTAATAGGGCAGTATTATGCCGTAGGAAAGCAGAAGGCAGGAGATAAGATTGAGGTCCAGGTGTCGGCAGATGGTCTCTCCGAGGTTTCTGCTTCGACTTCCATTCCTGAGAAGGTTGATGTAAATATAGGTGACATCCACTTGCAAGAGAAATCGTCGGATCATGATATTTATTTCTCGGTAGATAAGTTGGAAGCGACTTTTAGTGACCCTGCTTCAACCACGGATTATTATTCTGTGAAGGTAACTCGCAAGCAGAAATATGGAAACTTGAAAGGTGTTCCCAAAGAAGGCAATAGATGGCAACATGATGTTTATGTTAATAATTACCAAGATTATCTTAATTATTTGGGTAGGGAGGATGAATATGAATGGTGTTTTGATAGTTTGGCATCAAATATTGTTTGGCCTGAGATGGTGACCACCAGTGAGCCATTGATTAACAAGAAGTCAGAGTTGGATAATGATTTCGGCTTTGACGAATACAAATACTTTGATGATGTTTATATCTTCAATGACCGGACGATAAATGGACAGACCTATACGATGCATTTGGAAGTGAACAGTAATGATTCTTATTGGCACACGTATGATGGTTGGGACCGTTTGTTTGGCTTTACTTATAATGTACAACTTTGCAAGGTTACTCCAGAGTACTATCGCTTCTTGAAGAGTATTAACGATGCGCAGAGCAATAGTTGGGCGGACGCTGGATTGATGCAGGTGACACCTACTTATTCGAACGTAAAAGGTGGTTTCGGTGTAGTGGCAGGATTTAATGTCTGTGAAGCTTCGAAGTATATCGCCCCATTGCCATCGGCACCATCGGATAATCAAGGTGGAATATATACCAAATAAAAAAGTGAGGAGTATGAAAAGAAGTCTTTTTATCATTTTAGGTACCTTGTGCTTTGCCATTGCCTGCAAGGCACAGATTACAGGACAATTTTAAAGGAAGAAAGGGATTCGATGATGAAGATCAACAAGAATGAACAGGATTTTGTGCTGAAGTATTTTCAGCCGAGCAAGCTGGATACCAGGAAGGCTTTGCTGAAAGTGAAGGCTCGGGTTGGCATCGCTGATGAAGAGGTTTCGCATGCTGCAACTGTATCTTTACGCATGCGTCGCATCCGCTGGATAGCTGTGGCTGCATCTATTCTGGTGCTCTTCACCATAGGAGTCTATACGCTTTTGCAGCCAAAGACGGTGACGCTTTCTGCCGAATCAGAAGTAGTGGCGTATCATTTGCCAGATGGAACGAAGGTATCGTTGATGCCTCATTCTTCTCTTTCCTATCAAAAAAATGATTGCAGAAAGGTGGAGATGAAGGGCTGTATCTATTATCAGGTGAAGCATGATGAACAGCATCCTTTCGATGTGATGGGAGAGCATGGACACGTAAGAGTGCTCGGTACCCAGTTTATGGTGGATGAAAGAACAGATGCTCCCGAAGTGATGGTAACCAGCGGAAAGGTGCTTTTCACAGCTCGTAACTCTGAAGAGGGTGTCTTCCTGATTAAAGGCAAGCGGGCACGTCTATTGAAAGGGGCTGCCCAGCCTAAGTTGTTGGCAGATTATGATATCAATGATGTGGCATGGGCTACCCATCGCCTGCATTTCGACAATACTCCATTATCAGAAGTATTGGAGGATCTTTCTAAATTATCTGGTACAAGCTATACGGCTTCTGATGAGAGCAAGCGTCTGACGGGTGACTTTGATACGAATTCCATCCCACAGGTCATCCAAGTAATAGAAGAAACATTGGGTGTTCAGATAAGATAAGTGTGTGAATAAAACATTGTAAAAAGGGACAAACTTAGGAAAAGCAGTCAATAAAATGAGAAAATAAGTAAAAAGGGTGCATCTTTCGTATTGATTTAGGGTGATATTCAAAATTATTTTGTATCTTTGCCCTCGTAACAAATCAAACAATTTATAAAAAATAAAATTATGGACTTTAATAAACTATTCTCATTAGAGGGTAAAGTAGCCCTCGTTACAGGTGCCGCTTATGGTATCGGTTTTGCTATGGCTGAGGCTTATGCCAAGGCGGGTGCAAAAATTGCTTTCAACTGCCGTAGCCAACACCACATGGATCAGGCTCTTGCAGATTACAAAGCAAAGGGTATTGAGGCAAAGGGTTATATCTGTGATGTAACAGACGAGGAACAGGTGAAAAACATGGTAGCTGACATCGAGAAGGAACTTGGTGTTATTGATATTTTGGTAAACAACGCAGGTATTATCAAGCGTATTCCTATGACAGAGATGTCTGTAGATGACTTTAAGCAGGTTATTGACATTGACCTCACTGCACCTTTCATCGTATCTAAGGCAGTTATCCCAGGTATGATCAAGAAGGGTCATGGTAAGATTATCAACATCTGCTCTATGATGAGCGAGTTGGGCCGTGAGACTGTTTCTGCATACGCAGCTGCCAAGGGTGGCTTGAAGATGTTGACACGTAACATCTGCTCTGAGTATGGTGAGTACAACATCCAGTGCAATGGCTTGGGCCCTGGTTACATCGCAACTCCTCAGACAGCACCTCTCCGTGAGCGTCAGGCTGATGGTAGCCGTCATCCATTCGACAGCTTCATTTGTGCAAAGACTCCTGCAGGTCGCTGGTTGGAACCAGAAGAGTTGGCTGGTCCTGCTGTTTTCTTGGCTTCAGATGCTTCTAATGCAGTGAATGGTCACATTCTCTATGTAGATGGTGGTATCTTGGCATATATCGGAAAGCAGCCAAAATAAAGGATCAAACATGAAGATTTAAGTTTGAATAAACTTGAATAGAATAAAAAAATATAGGGCAGCCATAAAGGACTGCCCTATATTTGTAATTAAAATAATCTTTACAATTATTTGTTGATTGCATCTGCAAGCTCAGCACCAGCCTTGAACTTAGCAACCTTTTTAGCTGCAATCTGGATCTTCTCCTTAGTAGCTGGATTGATACCCTCACGAGCAGGACGCTCGTTAATGCTGAATGTACCGAAACCTACCAACTGGATTTTGTCACCTGCAATGAGGGCTTCCTTCAATGCGTTTGTTGTAGCTTCAAGAGCGGCCTTAGCCTGTGCCTTTGTAATCTCAGCACCTGCTGCAATCTTGTCAATCAATTCTGTCTTGTTCATAATTTTTCGTTATTAAATGAATAATATTGTTGTTTCTTAGTTGAATTCGTTTACAAATATAGCTTTTTCTTGTGAAAGTTCAAATAAAAAAAGCAGAAAAGTGATGAAATTATTGAAAATTAAGTGTAATAAGTCTATTTTTTGGTGTTTTCACGGATATTTTTCGTAATTTTGTCGCCAAAATACAAATATTAGTTAGATTATTAAACAGTTTAGAGAAATAAAGTTATGCGCAATATTCCAATTGTAACAAAGAATTTGCTGATAGTGAATGTAGTAGCATTCCTGGCATGCATGCTGATGGACAAGAGTATGGGTGGTGGTTCTGGCCTGACAGATCTGTTTGGGCTTCATTTCTTCCTGGCATCCGATTTCCATATTTATCAGTTAGTTACCTACATGTTTATGCATGGTGGTTTCCAGCATATTCTCTTCAATATGTTTGCCCTATGGATGTTTGGCTGTGTGGTTGAAAGAGTTTGGGGACCAAAGAAATTCCTTTTTTATTACATAGTGTGTGGAGTGGGAGCAGGTTTGTTCCAGGAAGCTGCACAGTATATTACCTATGTGGCAAAGGATATGGCAGCTTATGATTATGTTAGTGTTAATGGAGCCAGAATAACAATGGAGCAATATCTGAACCTATGGACTACCGTGGGAGCTTCAGGAGCTATTTATGCCATATTGCTTGCCTTTGGTATGATTTATCCAAACGAGCGTCTCTTCATTTTCCCGTTGCCAGTTCCTATTAAAGCTAAATTCTTCGTGATAGGCTATGCTGTCATAGAATTGGTTTCAACATTCTCTCTCTCTGATGACGGTGTGGCTCATATTGCCCATTTGGGAGGTATGGTCTTTGGATTCTTCCTGATACGTTATTGGCGTAAGCAGATTGATAACGGTTACTATCATTCAAATTCTGCAGACGCTTTTGATAAGTTGAAAGGTATGTTCGGTGGAAAGCGTCGGGCAGGTAGAACGCATTTTACTTATACCAAGAATGAATCTTATAATCAGACTTATGAACAGGATGCTGAATGTAAGACCAACGAAAAGGTTGTGTCACAGGAAGAGATAGATCGAATCTTAGATAAAATAAGAAAGAGCGGTTATGATAGCTTGACTCCTAGTGAAAAGCAGATGCTCTTTGATCAGAGTAATAAGTAAAAAGCATGTTTAAAGGGTTTAAGGAATTTACATATAAGATGATAGCTGGTGCTAATGTGGCAACTATCATCATCATGTTGCTGGTGGGCTTTTCTGACTTCTTTCAGCCAGAAAAGTTCGCCGCATTGGCTAATCTTGGCTTACTTTTCCCGGTTTTTCTTATAGTTAACTTAGGCTTTTTGCTTTTCTGGTTGCTCTTCCGGTCTAAGTATGCCATTATTCCATTCTTAGGCTTCTTGATTTGTTTTGTTCCTGTCCGCAAGTATATGCCAATCAACTTTTCTGGCGAAACTCCAAAAGGTTGTATCAAAGTACTGTCATATAATACCTGGAATTTTGGTGCACAGACAGAGGATGCCGAAGGAACTAATATCTGTATTGCTTATCTGCAGGAGCAGGATGCTGATATTGTTTGTCTGCAGGAAGCATGTCCTACTTCCCGGAATATTGAACAGATAGATAGCATGCTCAAGCCTATGTATGCTTATCAGGATACAACGATGCACGTGAATGGCGGAAATTGTCTTATGTTGCTCAGTAAATACCCTATTCTTTCAAAAGAGCGAATTCCTTATGAATCGAAAGGAAATATGAGTGTAGCGTATCGTCTGAAAGTGAAAGATAGAGAGGTTCTTCTCATCAATAATCATTTGGAAACTACCGGCTTAAGTTTAGAGGACAGACGCCAGTTCAAGAATCTGGTTATCGGAAAATTGCAGGTTGATACTGCAGAAGAAACGTCCAAACTGCTCGTTGTAAAACTTGCCGAGGCAACAAAGAAACGGGCTCCGGAGGCTGAGGCTGTAGCAAAATACATTCAGCAGCATAAAGAACAGAGTATTATTTTGTGCGGTGACTTTAATGATGGTCCTATCTCTTATGCTCATCGTACGATAGCTAAAGATTTGACGGATTGCTACATTGCAAGTGGTAACGGACCGGGTATCAGCTATCATCATGGAGGCTTTTTTGTTCGCATTGACAATATCATGTGTTCAGACGATTGGGAGCCTTATGAATGTAAAGTTGATGATAAAATTGCCGTTTCAGACCACTATCCTATCATTTGTAAGCTAAAAATGCGCCCTAAAAAGCAAAAATAGAGCAAATTATTCTTATATAAGAAAAAAAATGCTTATTTTTGCACAACTTTATGGAGGTTTTTTAAAAGAATCCCTAAAAGCAATTGAAAAGAAACAAATAATTAATAACAATAAATAGAAATGCAAAACAAAGGAATTGTAATTTGTGTAGCCGTCTTACTGACACTCGCAAGTATCTTCTATTTGTCATTCTCGTTTGCCACACGTTACTATGACAGCGAGGCTGCAAAGATTAAAGATCCTATTGCTCAGCAGGATTATAAGGATTCTGTTAAGTACTTAGGTGTTTATTCTTACCAGAACTGCTTGGAGACTCAGATTGGTCTTGGACTTGACCTTAAGGGCGGTATGAATGTAATTCTTGAGATTTCTGTACCTGATGTACTTGAAAACCTTGCCGATCATAAGACCGACGCTGGTTTTACCAATGCCATGAAGGAAGCTAGAGCTCAGGAAGAAGCTAACGGTGGTGACTTCGTGTCACTTTTCATTAACGCTTATCATAAGAGCGCACCAGGTCATAAACTCGCAGAAGTATTCGCTACCCAGCAGTTGCAGGGCAAGGTTTCTCCTCAGAGCAGCGACGCAGAGGTAGAGAAGGCTATCCGCGCTTCTGTACAGGATGCTATTGACAACTCTTTCAATGTTGTCCGCACCCGTATCGATAAGTTCGGTGTTGTACAGCCTAACATCCAGAAGTTGGAAGGTCAGCAGGGCCGTATCATGGTAGAAATGCCAGGTATCAGCCAGCCAGAGCGTATGCGTAAGATGCTCCAGGGTAGTGCAAACCTTGAGTTCTGGGAGACATACAACTCAGAGGAAATCGCTCCTTATCTCCAGCAGCTTGATACCCGTATCGCAAATGGTGATAATGGTGAGGAGAAGAACGATACAGTTGTAGCAGATTCTGCTGCCGCTAAAAAGGAAGTTGCTAAGGCTGAGCCTAAGAAGGCTGAGGCTAAGTTCTCTATCAAGAAGAAGGACGATGCTGCAAGCAAGGTAGGCGAGGATGCTCAGAATGCTGCTGCTATCAAGGCTCACCCATTGTTGGCTCGTTTGCAGCTCGGTGGTGGTTTGAGCACTGTTGGTTATGCTAGCGTTCGCGATACTGCTGCCATCAACAAGATTATCTACTCTGCTGTGGCTAAGCGCGTTTTGCCATCAGACTTGCGTCTGCTTTGGAGTGCTAAGCCAGCTGATAACCTGAAGGCTAAGAATATCTTCGAGCTTCACGCCTTGAAGGTGACTACCACTACAGGTCGTGCTCCTTTGGAGGGTGATGTAATTACCGATGCTAAGGACGAGTTCGACCAGATGGGTTCACCTGTTGTTAGCATGAAGATGAATACTGAGGGCGCACGTAAGTGGGCTCAGATGACCAAGGCTAACGTAGGTAAGGCTATTGCTATCGTTCTGGATGGCGTAGTTTACTCTGCTCCTCGCGTAAACGGCGAGATTGATGGTGGTAGCTCTCAGATTTCCGGTAACTTCACTATCGAGGATACCAAGGACTTGGCTAACACATTGAAGTCTGGTCGTATGCCAGCTCCTGCACGTATCGTTCAGGAGGAGGTTGTTGGTCCTACACTCGGTGCACAGTCTATCCAGATGGGTATTGTATCATTCGTTGTTGCTTTCGTACTCCTGATGGTTTACATGGTGATGATGTACAACATCATTCCTGGTATGATGGCTAACCTGGCTTTGCTCGTCAACGTATTCTTCACGTTGGGTATTCTGACGTCCTTCCAAGCAGCCTTGACATTGCCAGGTCTTGCCGGTATGGTCTTGTCTCTGGGTACTGCCGTGGATGCCAACGTGCTTATCTATGAACGTATCAAGGAGGAGCTCCGCTCCGGTAAGGGTATGAAGCAGGCTGTAGCTGCCGGTTATGGTAACGCTTTCTCTGCTATCTTCGACTCTAACTTGACATCTTTGATTACTGGTGTTATCCTGTTGACTACAGGTACTGGTCCTATCCGTGGTTTCGCTACTACCTGGATCATCGGTATCGTAGTTTCATTCTTCACAGCTGTGTTCCTGACTCGTCTGGTTTACGACTATAAGTTGAACCACGATAAGTGGATGCACTGCAAGTTTGATACTCCGGTTTCTCACAACCTGATGCAGGGTAAGAAGTACAAGTTCATGTCTATGTACAAGACTACCTTCACCGTAGCCATCGTTGCTGCAGTGGTATTCATTGGTAGCTTCGTAGTACGTGGCTTGAGTAAGAGTATCGACTTCACTGGTGGTCGTAACTATGTAGTACAGTTCGAGAATCCTGTAGAGCCTGAGCAGATTCGTACTGTTCTTGGCGATGCTTTCGTCAATGCAGATGGTTCAAAGGCAACTACCGGTGCTATCGCTATCGGTACAGATGGTAAGACTATCCGTGTATCTACTAACTATATGATTGAGAGCAACAGTCCAACTGTTGACGATGAGGCTGAGACTATCCTCTACAATGCCTTGAAGAAGGCTAACCTGGTATCTCAGGCTAGTGTTGAGGCATTCAAGAACCCAGACGTTCGTCAGGGTGGTTCTATCATCAGTAGTACAAAGGTAGGTCCTTCTGTGGCTAAGGATATCACTATGGGTGCTATCTATAGTGTGCTCTTCGCCTTGATCGCTATCTTCCTCTACATTTTGGTACGTTTCCGCAACGTAGCCTTCTCTGTAGGTTCTACTGTTGCGTTGGCATTCGATGCCTTGACAGTAATCGGTTTCTACTCACTCCTGTGGGGTCTCGTTCCATTCTCATTGGAGATTGACCAGACCTTCATCGGTGCTATCCTGACCGTGGTAGGTTACTCTATCAACGATAAGGTGGTTGTGTTCGACCGTATCCGTGAGAACTTGAAGTTGCATCCTAAGGGCGACCGTCAGCAGCTCTTCAATGCATCTATCAATGAGACATTGGCTCGTACCATCAATACATCTACATCTACATTGCTCGTGTTGCTCTGTATCTTCATCCTCGGTGGTGACAGCATCCGCAGCTTCTCATTCGCAATGATTCTGGGTGTCGTATTCGGTACATTGTCATCTATCTTCATTGCATCTCCAATGGCTTACATCGTTCTTGGTCGTAAGATTAAGGAAGAGCCAGCTGAGGAGGTTGCAGAAGTTAAGTAATCAGAAACTCTTCATTCTTTCTCTGTCCGATGCATGTCGGATAGAGAAAGATACTGGAAAGAATATAAAAATAATAAAGGTCGCTTCCTGATTGTCAGGAGCGACCTTTATTGTTTTATCATCTCTGGAATGATAAGAAATGTACGTGGTCCCACCGAGAATCGAACTCGGATCAAAGGTTTAGGAAACCTCCGTTCTATCCGTTAAACTATAGGACCATTGTAAACTGACTGCAAAGATACATCAAATCGTTGACAATACAAAATAAAATGTTATGTTTTTCACTCTCATCTTATCAAGTTTCCTCACTTTTGTGGAGTTGAACTGCGAAAACCTCTTCGATACGAAGCATGATTCGCTGAAGAATGACTATGAATTCCTGCCACAGAGCAGTTACAAGTGGACGCCTTATCGCTATTGGCGCAAGCTGGCAAATCTTTCCAAGACTATAGTAGCTTTGGGTTATGAAGATTTGTCGCTTGTTGGTACTGCCTCCCCAGATAATCCTTCAAGACCCTCAGAGAAGTCCTGGCATGTTCCCGATTTTGTGGCGCTTTGCGAGGTAGAGAATGATAGCGTGCTGTTTGATTTAACCCGGCGTTCAGCTCTTCGCGGTGTGAATTATGATTATGTGATGACCGATTCGCCCGATGAACGAGGCATAGATGTGGCTTTGCTTTATCAGCCATCTTCCTTTGCGCTTATACAGTCCCGTTCCATCCGCATCAAGCCGCTGCCTGATACTCGCCCTACGAGAGATATTCTCTACGCTTCGGGGCGGATTATGAATGATGATACGCTCCATGTCTTTGTATTGCATGCGCCCAGCCGGCGTGGCGGCGAACAGGTTTCGCGTCCATACCGTCTTCAGGTAGCCAGCCAGTTGGCTTCTGCCGTAGATTCTATCTATGCGCTCAATGATAGTGCAAGGATTATCGTAGCTGGCGATTTCAACGATTATTCTGATTCGCCTGCCCTCCGTTATCTTTATCAGCACCACCTTATTAATATATCCGTTGGTGCCAAAGGCTCTCATGGCGCCAAGGCTACTTATCGTTGGCATGGAGATTGGCGGAGCCTTGACCAGATACTCTTCAGTCCTTCGCTTTCCCGACTTAAGATGGGTTGTCAGATAGGAGATTTGCCATTCCTCCTGGAGGATGACGAGAAGTATGGCGGAAAGAAACCTTTCCGCACCTATCTCGGTCCCCGATATTTGGGTGGATACAGCGATCATCTTCCGCTTGTTGCCAAGTTTAAGATAGAGGGTGGATATGAATAAAAAAACAGGTATGCTCAGATTTTTACTGAACATACCTGTTTGTATCTTAGTGAGATTTTTTCTCTTCTGCCTGATTATCCGTAGATAACCTTACCGTTCTCATCCTCATAAGGAGTCATATCCTTAGCATACTGGTTCATGGCACGGAGGCTCATACCCATTGATGAGAAACCACCATCGTGGAAGAGGTTCTGCATAGTCACCTTGCGGGTGAAGTCTGAGAACATCATCACGCAGTAGTTAGCGCAATCCTCAGCTACAGCGTTTCCGAGTGGAGACATCTTGTCGGCGAAGTCCATCATGTTCTCGATGTCCTTGATACCCTTACCTGCAGTTGTAGCTGTAGGGCTCTGAGAGATGGTGTTGATGCGGACGTGCTTCTCACGGCCATAGATGTAACCGAAGCTGCGGGCGATGCTCTCGAGCATGCTCTTGGCATCAGCCATATCGTTGTAACCGAAGAATGTACGCTGAGAAGCTACGTAAGAGAGAGCTACAACAGAACCCCACTCGTTGATAGCATCCAACTTCTTGGCTACCTGCAACATCTTATGGAAAGAGATAGCAGAGATGTCCAATGTCTTGTTCAGGAAGTTGTAGTCGAGGTCATCGTATGTACGATGCTTGCGAACGTTAGGGCTCATAGCTACAGAGTGGAGCACGAAGTCGATTTTGCCACCGAGTTTCTCCTGAGCCTCTGTGAATACCTTTTCCAAGTCTTCTACGCTAGTCGCATCAGCTGCGATGATAGGAGCGTTGATCTGTTCAGCGAGCTTATCCAGCGTACCCATACGCAAAGCCATAGCTGTATTACTAAGTGCGATAGTAGCACCCTCTTCAGCAGCCTTAACAGCTACTTTCCAAGCGATTGATTCCTCATTGAGTGCACCGAAGATGATGCCACGCTTGCCTTTTAACAAATTGTGAGTCATTGTTATCTTAATACTTTTGTTTATACTAACGACAATCCCCTACATATATCATTCTCTATATATATAATAAGGTGTAAAACCACTTTGTTTTGTTCTAGTCGTTGAAATCGTGCGCAAAATTACGAAAAATGTGCAATATACCCAAATTTTTTAACTAAAAAGTATCGTAAACGTTTTCTTTTTTGTGGTATGTCAAGTATTCCGCTCCCTGCAGTCAGTATGATATTCTATTTATTCTTTGCAGATAATAAGCCTGAAACAGATATATCTTATGCTTATAGATAACGTATCTGTAGGTCTGAGGAATTAGATTTGTAGGGTTCCTGACATATGCCAACAAGGTTCCTGACATATGCCACTAATGTTCCTGACATATGCCACTAATGTTCCTGACATATGCCAACAGAGTTATTGACATATGTCAGCAACCTTGTTGGCAACTGCCGTCAACCGAACGGAACTAATTGTTAGAACCGATGAACCGTAGAACTGTGACTATTTAATCTATTTGTTCTACGTATTTAAGCAATACGTCTTACCCGGCAGATGCCTGTATAGATAACTTGAGAACCTTCTTATTTCTGTTCTTACAAATCGTTGTCTTATTGCTGCAAAAATATCCTTTTTGTTGCAATATGACAAGGTTGAAGTGTTAAAAACTGACTTTTTTATGTGCGTTATTAAATTTTTCTTTCAAAATATTTGCAAATATCCGAAAAAAAATCTAATTTTGCAGCCGATTATTATAAATTTATTAATTATTATCTAATAAAGAGAGAGATTATGTTTAAAAGAATCGCTTTATTTGTGGGGGGGGCAATTCTCAGTTGTGGAGTAGCCTTTGCCCAAACATCCGTTACTGGTAAGGTAGTAGCTTCAGAGGATGGTGAGCCAGTTATTGGCGCATCAATCAAGATTGTTGGTACTAATACCGGTGCTGTTACCGATGTAGACGGTAACTTTTCTATCGTTCTTCCTCAGGGTAAGAATACAGTGAAGGTTTCTTACATGGGAATGGAAGACAAAACAGTTACAATTAAGGGTAATAAGGTTCAGATTGAACTACGTGCAGACCAAAAGACCCTTGATGAGGTGGTTGTAACTGGTTATGGTGTCCAAAAGAAAGCCTCTTTTACTGGTGCAGCTTCTTTGCTGAATGGCTCACAGATTGAAAAGAAGAGTGATGCCAACTTTGTGAAGGCACTTGAGGGTAATGTGTCTGGTATTCAGATGAACAACTCTACAGGTCAGCCTGGTACATGGGGTTCTATCTATGTACGTGGACGTTCTTCTATCAGTTCAGGTACTCAGCCATTGTATGTAATCGATGGTATGCCAATGAACTCTGATAAGGAAGGTACATACACTGGCGAGGGTAACTACCTGGATCCTATGGCTTCTGTAAACCCAGAGGATATTGAGACGGTTACTGTTTTAAAGGATGCTGCTGCAACTGCTATTTATGGAGCTCGTGCAGCCAATGGCGTGATTGTTATTACCACCAAGAAAGGCACAGAAGGCAAGTTGAATATCAATGTTGATATCAAGCAAGGCTTTACTTCTATGGCCAATAACAATATGGACTATGCCAATGCAGAGCAGACTATGAATTTGTATGCACAAGGTCGTGTTGCTGCAGGACAATACAGCAATATTGCTGATGCAAAAGCTTTCTTGACAGAATATTATGAGTGGGATGGTAAGAGATCTACCAATTGGATAGATGAGGTTACTCGCCATGGTTATTACCAAGACTATAACATCAGTGCTCAGGGTAAAACTGGCAAGACAGGTTTCTATATCAGTGCTGGTTATCTCGATACTAAGGGTTTGGTAATTGCTTCTGACTTTAAGAGATATTCTGGTCGTGTCAATGTGGAGAGCAAGTTCGGTCGCTTTGCTGTAGGTGCTAATGCTAACTATGCCTTCTCTATTAAGAATGGTTCAAGTCAGTCAACTGCAGGTGCAATGAGTAATACTATGACCGCTGCGATTTCTATGATGCAACCATTCTATCCAACTCATGATGAGGAAGGCAAGTACTATGGTTGTACTTATGGCTTATATAATCCTCTTGCTCTTGCAGATAAGTTGGGTAATGTATACGAAAGTCGCAATGAGACATTGAACTTGAATCCATACGTGCAAGTTGATATTTGGAATGGTATTTATTTCCGTACAAACTTAGGTGTAAATATCATGAACTATCGTGAGTATCAATATATGTCTGCTATTTACGATCCACAGGGAATGGAAGATTACAATGGTTATGGTGATCAGTTCAATTCGCGTTCTACTACCATCACTTGGAACAATGTCTTGGGATGGAATAAAACGTTTAACGATATGCATAATGTATCTGTGATGTTGGGTCAAGAGATGCAGAAGAAATCATATTATTCTGACCATTATACTGGTTATGATTTCCCATTCGCATCTTTGGGAATGAATAAACTTTCTACAGCCGGTAAGTGGGAAGATCCTGAATATGAGCAGAGAGAGGCAAGATTGGCGTCTTATTTTGCTGATGCACATTACTCATATCTTGATAAGTACTATGCATCTGCATCTTTCCGCCGTGATGGTTCTTCAGTATTTGGAACTGACAACCTTTGGGGTAATTTCTGGTCTGTTGGTGCAAAGTGGCGCCTTTCTTCAGAGAAGTTCTTAAAGGATAATCCTGTTATCTCGAATGCTACACTTCGTGCATCTTATGGTACTGTAGGTAACCAAGACATTGATTGGTATGCTGCACGTGGTTATTATATGGCAGGTCACAACTATGATGGTGTGGTAGGTATTGCTCCAGAGTCAATCTCTAATACAAAGTTGACTTGGGAAACTTCTAAGAAATTTGATGTAGGCTTTGACCTTTCTTTCATTGATCGCATCCATTTGTCTTTGGATTACTATAATGAGACAACATCTGATGCCTTGATGAAAATGCCTTTGTCTATGACAACTGGTTTGTATAGCACTTATAAGAACATTGGTAAGATTCGTAACCAAGGTATCGAAGTAGATTTGAAGGCTACTATCATGCATAGAAAGGACTTGGATTGGAATGCTTATGCTAATATGACTTGGAACCAAAACCGTGTGGTTAAGTTGTCTAGTGGTGAACCTATCGTCAATACATTGACAATCAACGAAGAGGGTTATCCATACAATGAGTTCTATATGAGAGAATATGCAGGTGTGGATAAAACCAATGGTAAGCCTCTATGGTATAAGAATGAAACTGGTGATGAGACAACAAGCAATTATAGGGAGGCTGCAAAGCGTCATTTGGGTTCTGCTGATCCAAAAGTATTCGGTGGATTTGGCACATCTATCAATTGGAAAGGACTTGATGCAAGTTTAAGCTTCAATTATCGTTTGGGTGCTAAGGTCTATGATTATGGCGCACCCTTTACAGGTTGGGGTATGCGTGAGATGACACCGCTCAAAGATATGGCTCTTAACTCATGGACAGAGGATAATCCTAATGCAAAATATCCTCGTTATGTTTACAATGATCCAGATAATTCAACAGCGACTTCTTCTCGTTTCCTCATGAACGGAAGCTACTTGCGCTTAAGTAATGTTACATTGGGCTATACTTTGCCATCTTCTTTGACAAAGAAGGCTTTCATGCAAAAGGTACGTATTTACATTTCAGCAGATAACTTATACACCTTTACTGCAAGTGACTTTACTGGATATACACCTGATACATACGATAATGGCGTTATCGCATGGCAGTATCCTGGTGTGACTACATTTGTTGGTGGTATTCAGATTACTTTCTAAAAAGATTCAAATTAAGGAATAATATGAAGAAACATATATTAGGTTTACTGTTTTTGTCAGTAGCAGGAACTTGTTTGACAAGTTGTGGAGATGACTTTTTTGACACCAAGAACTATACTGGTGTTGATGTAGATAATGGCTTGACAGATGCATCTTCTGTAAGTCATGCCGTAAATGGTGAGTACGATTGGTTTTATCACTATTATTTTGCAGGAGACTTTGCAACGATGATTGGTGATATTCCTACAGACTTGTCATATTGGAATGGTTCTAGTGCTCATATGGATGCCATCTATTCTTATACGATGACAGATGAGGAAAGCTATTTGCTTTATATTTGGAATTATGGTTACAAAGTAATTGATAATTCAGCGAGAGCAATTAATGCAGGTAAGAAATTGTATGAGACTTCCACAGAGGAAGATAAGAAGACTTTGGATGTCGCTTTGGCTGAGGCTTACGCTCTTCGTGCTTATGCTAAACTTGCTTTAGTCAATATCTATGGTCATCAAATCAAGGTAAATGGTCAGGATTTTTCTGATCAACCAGGTATTGTAATTTCAGAGGAGCCAATAAAGGCTTTCGAGCAGGTATCTCGCTCTACGGTAGGTGAAACATACAAGTCTATTGTCGCCGATTTGAAAGATGCTATTGAGCATTTTGGCAAAGCTGGTGCAGATAGAGGCAAGAAAGTTTACTTTACCAAGGCTGCAGCAGAAGGATTGTTGGCTCGTGTTTATCTCTATATGGAGAATTGGTCTGACGCTGCGTCTTATGCTCAGCAAGCTCTTGATGATGCAGGTGTGTCTGCTATAGCAACAACGGCAGATGAATACAAGGCAATGTATTCTTCTACAGGTGTCAATACGGAGAGCTTGTTCTATTTGTCTATTGATGACAAGCATAACTGGTCAGCAAATTCTTGCGGTACATTGTGGTCAACTTACAGCTTTAGTCCAAGTCCTAAACTTCAGAAGATGTATGGTGCAAATGATTGCAGAACTTCAATCTTCATTTGGGATGCTTCATCTACACCAACCAAGCCTGTCTTTAAGGGTGGTAAGTTCCCTACCGTAACAACGACAAACTATTTGATCAATGCGCCAGAAATGTATCTCATTAAGGCAGAGGCTAAGCTTCATGGAACTACTGCCGCAGATTTTGATGAGGCTAGAAATTCTTTGTTAGTTGTGGCAAAGCGTAATGCGGATATTACTTCTGCCGAGCAGTTGGGTACAACAAAGGATGAGGTTCTTGCTTTCTTGAAGGATGAGCGTGCTCGCGAATTGTTCCAGGAGGGACTTCGTTTGTATGATTTGCGCCGTTGGGACGAAAAGGCATCTGTATATGCTTATGGTGCCCCAGAGGTGAAGTTCACTTTTAACAATTATAAGATTTCAGACTTTGTATATCCAATTCCTGTTGACGAAATCAATTCAGGTTTTGGCGTTGCTCAGAATGATTGGAGTAAAACATTGCCAAAGGCAAATTAATTTTGATAATATTTTTAATCAAGATATAGGAATGCCATGAGTGGTATTTTCTATAAATCTCTCGGGAGAGGCTGGCTGTGAAGCTCGCCTCTCTTTTTTTTGTCTTTTTATTTGCGTATCTGATATTTTATTCGTAACTTCGCACCGTCTAAAGTAATATGGCTATGGAAGAGATAAGAAAATACCCAGTAGGAATGCAAACTTTCTCTGATATACGAGAGGGTAATTATGTGTACGTAGATAAGACAAGGTATATTGTCGATTTCTTGCGTAATGGTTCTAAATATGTGTTTCTGAGTCGTCCAAGACGATTCGGTAAGTCGCTTTTTGTCTCTACGCTCCAGGCATATTATGAGGGCAGGAAGGAACTGTTTGATGGTTTGGCACTTGGCGAATATGAGAAAGAATGGGTGAAACGTCCTGTTCTTCACTTCGACATGAGTACTGCCAAAAATCAGACACCCGAAGGGTTAGAAGAGATGCTGGGCTACATGCTTTCAGAATACGAGCAGGTCTATGGACGTGACGAATTGGCGGTGCAGCCGAGCCAGCGTTTGCAGTCTTTGGTAAAGCGTGCCTATAAGAAGACGGGTCAAAAGGTGGTCGTTTTGATAGACGAATATGATGCTCCTCTCTTGGATGTCGTGCATGAGAAGGAAAGTTTGATGCCATTGCGCTTGGTTATGAGGAAGTTCTATAGCCCATTGAAATATCTCGACCCTTGGCTGGAATTTACCTTTATCACGGGTATCACCAAGTTCTCTCAGTTGAGTATCTTTAGCGAGATCAATAATTTGGATAATATCAGCATGTTCGATCAGTATTCTGCTATCTGTGGTATCAGCAAGACAGAACTACTGACGGTGATGAAGCCTGATGTTGAGTTGCTAGCCAAGTCTTTGGGAAAAACTTTTGATGAAACGGTTGCCGAGTTGGGTTCATATTATGATGGTTATCATTTCAGTAAAAAATCAGAAGATGTGTTTAATCCGTTTAGTCTGGTTAAAGCGTTGAGAAGTAAGGAAATAGCAGCTTATTGGTTTAGTTCAGGTACTCCTGCATACATTATCAACACTTTACGCAAACATCATGTGGGGGTGATGGATATAGAACAGAAATCCGTAGGGGTGGATGATTTCGATGTCTCTCCTGAGCAGATGACTTCTGCTTTACCATTGCTTTATCAGAGTGGGTACCTCACCATCAAGAAGTATAACCCTATCTTGCAGAGCTATCAGCTGGATTATCCAAACAAGGAAGTGCGTGTAGGGATGGTTCGTTCCTTGGCTCCTAACTATCTCTCTCCAATATCGTTGAACAATAATAGTTTCATCTTCGACTTTTTGGAGCAACTATATAACAATAATATGGATGGTGCTTTGCAGAAAATGCAGGCTTATCTCGCCAGTATCTCCAATCGACTTGCCAACAAGAACGAGAAGGACTTCCAAACGGTCTTTTATCTCATTTTTAATTTGATGGGTGCTTACATCTTGGTGGAGGAGGATAGTGCAATAGGCAGAGCAGATGCCGTTCTTCACATGCCGGATACAATCTATGTGATGGAATTGAAGTTTGATAAGACGGCTGAGGAAGCTTTGAAACAGATTGATGACAAAGGCTATCTCATTCCTTATTCAGCTGACGGCAAACGAATGGTAAAAGTTGGAATCAACTACGATAGCCAGAAGCGAACCATTGGTGAATGGAAGATAGTAGAAGGGTAAATGTTGCTTTTTGTTACTGTTTAAACGAGTGACATTGTATAACGTTTTATCTCCATATTATTCGATTTTTTTGTGATAAATCACACTTTTGACGAATACAGGGGTAAGAATGCTGGCTGTAAAGCTCGCCTCTTTCCAAGAAAAAAACACGGACAAATTCAATTTGTCCGTGTTATATTTTATTTATAGCAAAGGTGTCATATATATTGGCACCAATAAGGTCTGTCCATCTTTTTTGAAATCTTTCGTATATAATAGGTATCTTTTGTCGATTCTATCAGAGAACTTCTGGCAAAATTCATCTAGCGACTTGTGACTGTTATATCCTGAAGATTTCACTTCTATCGGATAAATCTTCTTGCCACGAGATAGCAAGAAATCTATCTCGTAGTTCTTGTGGCTTGTTGCATGGGGAAATGTGTAATAGAACAGTTTGTTTCCTGATGCGGTAAGCATTTGGGCAACGAGATTCTCATAGGCATATCCCATATCGCTACTCAGTTTATCACTCAACAACTTTTCGTAAATGGTGTTCTCCGTGTAGTCTTTATCCCAAAAAGCAAGTGTGACGAATAGCCCTGTGTCTCCAACAAACATTTTATAGTAGTCTTCGTCACTATGTAATGAAAAACCAACATTGGGATCATTTGCGTGATAGGCGAAATTGACCACCATGCTGTCTTTCATGTCTGCCAAGACTCCCATGAGGTTCTTTCTGCCTGCATCATCCAACACGCTTGCTACCTGGTATCTGGCTGAATTTTTGTTTAATTCGGAAGGAATACTCTCGAATAACTTGGCAGCTCTTCCTGTTTTGTCAATTTTTCTAAAGTCGTCAAGATAAAGCTCTATGATTTCTCGCTTAACGGCATCTGTTTTGCTCAGATTGTTGGTATCTAAGTACTCATTTACGGCTTGTGGCATTCCGCCTACGAGCATATATAGACGAAGGTTGCGCATGGCTTCTCGATGCGCTGCTCCCAATGGAACTTTTGCATCGAAAAACTGCCTGAGAAGGGGAAATGTAGCAGTATCGCCCATTGCCCATCGAAATTCCTCGTAATCCATCGGACAGAGATCCAAACGTGTCTCTTCGCTTGGAATCAAAATGTTATCTACATTCTTTTTGATGCTGATAAGAGAGCCTGTCTCTATGTAGTCGTATCTTCCGTCTGCTACTAGGTATTTGATGGCTTGCCGGGCTTGTGGGCACATTTGTACTTCATCGAAAATAATGGCAGATTTGCGTGGCTCCAAGATTACTTGGTAGATTGATTGGAGACGTAAAAATATGTAGTTCAAGTCCATGAGGTTGTCAAACAGCTGTTTCACTTCCTTAGATGCTTGTGCGAAATCTATAAGGATATAGCTTTTGTATTCATTTTCTGCGAAAGCTTTGGCTACTGTTGACTTTCCTACACGGCGTGCTCCTTTGAGCAAGAGGGCTGTGCTACCATTTCTCTCTCGCTTCCATTCGAGCATTTTGTCGTACACTTTTCTTTTAAATGTTCTTTTTCTCATAACTTGCTGATTTTGAGCGCAAAGATACATATAAGTTCCAAATCCCCCAAATGTTTTTTGTTAAAATGTTCCAAATCCCCCAAATGTTTTTGCTTGAAATGTTCCAAATCCCCCAAATGTTTATGTTTTAATCGGGATGAGGAAAACTTTCCAA
>JAJVTK010000057.1:0-11863 GCA_021622245.1 Segatella copri
CTCGTCTTTTGTTCTTAGAGGAGGGAGCGAGGTTATGTTTTGGGAACCCCAAAACGCCTCGCTCCACCATGAGGGCGAAGAAATTTTGCTCCCAACGGTTGCAGAAAGTGAGTGTACTAACTGTAGGCAGTGCATAGAAATATGTAAATAGATTTGTCAGGTGTAGTTTATTCTTCCTTTATTTGCACAAAAGTATGTTTTGAGTGTTATAAAAAATAAAAAAATGCACTATTACGTTGATACTTTTGTATTTTTGCACTCAGTTATCTTGGACAGCAGAATTTGAAACACTGAAAATCCGTAATCTGTCTATATGTAAAATCTTTAAATTTGGATTATTATGACTAAGAAGTTTTGGTTAATAGCACTCATCGTAGCTTGCACTGTTGTATTTGGCAGTTGCGATAAGTCTGAGGAATTGAGTGTTGAGCAATGTAAGTTGGATATGAATCTATTCAACCAAACCTATACTGTTAATGATGAGGGGTGCTGTGTGCTAAAAGGGAGAAAGCCAATAGCAGCAGAAGAAATACAGAGTAAGGTCAAGGGCTATGGTTGGGAGAGTATTGCCACTTATGAGGTACAGGAAAACGGAAAGTTGAGCAAGGAGGAATTTTGGAAAGACAGATTTGGTGGCAGCCCTACACACTTTTGGTTTGAGACATCACAGCAAGCTTTTAGTTATTTTTATAGTGATGCCTTGCCAGCCTTTTGTTTCAGTCGTGTATCATGGACTTATGACATGGACAAAGGCTTCATACTGTTTGGCAGCAACAAGCAGACAACAGACAGCAGATACATGCAGATTCTTAAGCTTGACGAGTCGAATGGCAAGACCTTAATGTACACCATACAAAAATTGGGAGCGACGAGTGATGGCAGCAATGGTTACAAGTCTATATATGGCATGATTGTATATAAACGCATGACCGAAACCGATTTGGAAATGATGAAGAAAAGTTACACGTATGATACGGATATTGACCGTTCTGTTCCCGACAACTGCAAGTTTAAGATTAAGGCATACTATGCAGAAGACGACAAAGACAACACAGACCCTGTGTTTCAGACCTTCTGCCTTGTAACATTTGAGCTTACCGATGAATATGGTTTCAACTCTTCAGATAATGCCTATTACAACTACTACGATTCAATTACTTGGACGAGTGATTGTCGTGATATGCCAGATAGCTTTGGAATCATGGAACGTAAGACAAACTGTTTGAATACTTCCTATTGGTGGAGCACATACTTCTTCACGCCTCATGACAATACTATTGTCTATGCCAATGGCTATAAAGATGGCCGTATTGTCTATCAAGCCCGAAAGAGGCTCTATTTGGTGAATGATGGATTCTTTGGTTACGATTGGGATAACGTAAGGTATAATTCCAAGAACCCCGAACTAACAGAATATTGCTTGCTGGACAAGAGCCGTGAGTTTATCCTAACTCCACCTACTGCCTACAAAGAAGACATTACAAAACCGTATGCAGAGTTACGTATTGTACTGAAAGGAGCAAAAGACAAAAACGACAAGGAATATATGTTAGGCGTGCTTGAACGTGAAAGAGAAGGTCTGTTGAAGATTATGGACCAGTACTATGAAGCACATAGTACTATAAAAGAAACAGAAAAGGCTTCGCTGTGTAAAACGTTTAAGGCACTACCCGAAGATGCTGATATTAAAGCATATTGGCGTACAAAACATTCTCGCATGGTACTGATACTTAAAACTGACGGGGAAGACCCTATAAACAGTGAATACTATGTGCATGCGGAACCAATTAAATGATAAATAAGTTTAATGTGGACAACAATAGTCATAAGGCGAAGTTAATCTTTGTTTTATGACTATTGTTTTTTTGCACCAACATAGTGTGGTTTCATTTTTATTTTGTATTTTTGCAACTGTAAAGAGTTGTTAGGCAAAGCAAACATATGCATATTGCAGAAGTTGTGACTATTGCCAAATCATTACCTCTATTGAGGTTGAACACTTATAAATCGCTCATTTTAAGCTATTCAGCAGATTATAGAAGAATTTTAGGGAAAAAATACTTGAAAAGGGGGAGAAGAAAGAAAAAATAGGCGGCTCCCGGAATTGAGAGCCGCCTATTGAATGTTATTCTTTAATCTTCTAATAATCTCCAAATGTTTAGGGGGATATTATTCTTCCTTGTTTTTTAGCAAGTCCATCATTTTCTTCATATCAGGCAAAGCCTTGCGTAACCTTTCAGGCATGTCATCCAACGTCTTGTAGGTAGCAACTCCCATCGGCTTGCTGTAGTCTCGAACAGCATATTCTGCATAAGAGTAGTTTGCTGATTGGCAAAGAATGATTCCAATAGACGGATTCTCGTGTGGCTTACGCACCTTGTCGTCGAGAATTTGGAGATAGCCAAAAAGTTGCCCAAGATAAGAGGTCTTAAACTCGCCAAGTTTTAGCTCTATGCAAACCATAGCGTTCAATTCTCGATTGAAAAACAGCAGGTCTGGGAATTGTTCAACACCATAGATTTCCAAATGGTATTGGTTGCCGATGAAAGCAAAGTCTCTGCCAAAGGTCATGATGAAATTCTTGATGTTCTGAACGATGCTTTGTTCTACAACTCGTTCGTCGACATCTATTTTTTCGCGTTCCCCAATCTCTTCTACATTGATAAAGTCAAGTAGATATTCATCCTTGAACATTTCTACTGCACGTCGAGCTTCCCTAGGATTGTTGATAGTCCTGGTAAAATTGTTAGGCATGCGTCCTTGGCTATGGTAAGCATCCTCCTTTATAAGTTGGCGGAGCTTCTTTACGGAAAGATGTTCCTCTACAGTGCGGTGAATATAATAAAAGCGTGCCGAAGTTTCTTTTGGTCCACTAATGATGGCAGAGTGGTGTGTGAATGGTACTTTAAAGAAGTCCTCAACAGGAAAATCTGGAATATTAGAAATAGATAAAGTATGGAATATATCTATCTGATTTTCACTATTTTGTAATTCAGCGGTTGCAACCGCTGAATTCTCAAAGCACAATTTAGCGGTTGCTGCCGTTGAATTACTGTCAAGCATATCCCATGCTTCATAAAAACGTCTCATGTCTCTTAGTTGAGTTTCCGAGAATCCTCGAAGACCTGGTAGTTCCTTGCGAAGTTGTTCGCTGATGGATGCTAATGCGCCCTCGCCCCATACTCCTTTGCGGGTATGTTGTGAAAGATATTTTCCGATGGCAAAATATAAAGCAAGTTGTATGCGGTTCACACCTTTGGCTGCTTCATATTGTCCTTGAAGTATGGCTGTCTTTATAGCGTTGACAGCATTGTTATATTGTATCAAACTATCCATAGAGTAATGTTTTAATTTGGTCTTCTAACAGAAGGCATACGGATTTTGGGACAAAGAAAATGCAAACGAGCGCAAAGAAAGCTTGCTTTCAATTTGCCGAGTGCAGCTTTTCTTCTGCAAAGATACGACTTTTCCTCGTAACTTCCAAGGTTTTTGAAAAAAATGTAGGGATGATAATAAAGAAAAAATGAGGGTTTCTTTTCGGGGCACCTGCATAAACCTGTGTTTAGGCATAAATGTTAGTAAGTCTAAACAGGAAGAACTTGGGAAGCCTTTCTTACGATTGACGTTTTGCGGAGCCGCTTATCATTATATTACGGTTGTACAACTAAAAGGGTTATAGTTGTACGACTATAAAGCTACGGTTGTACGACTAAAGGGTGTATAGTTGTACGACTAAAGAGGTTATAGTTGTACGACTAAAAGGTGTTGTCACTAGGCTCAGCAGAGGTGCTGACTGCAGTCAGCAGACCTGCTGACTAGGCTCGGCAGAGCTGCTTAGCCTAGTGGCAATGTCTGAGAAGGTATATTCCACAGGGCAGACGCATTAAATATTTTACACCAAAAGATACAAGTTATCACATTATTAGATATGCATCATCTTTCATAGAAGACAAAGAATGCGAATTCAACAAGCAAGTGCAAAAATCCATCCCATTGTCTGTTGTTATGGACTTTATTTTTCCTGAAAATTTTATACCTTTGTGTCATGAAAAATCAAGGACAATTAGCGTTGGCACAATTAATTCTGCCATCAGAGATACTTTCAAATTTTGAAGTAGTACGTGTAGAAGAGGCATCCCTTATTCGCATCTATCTTGATGAATCAGTTAAGGCTGATTATAAAGAGAACCCTTTGATTGAATCTAAAGGGTTCTGTGATGCCGTAACTATCCTTAACTTCCAAGGATTTAGGGAAAAAATACTTGAAAAGGGGGAGGAGAAAAAGAAAATAGGCGGCTCCCGGAATTGAGAGCCGCCTATAATGTATTAATAAAATAAATGTTTATTCTGCAACAGCAATGATAGCATACTCGGTAGTAATATCGTTGAAGAAGATGCGATATTTACCAGCAGTTGCAATCGTGATATTTCCACTGTTACCATCGTTGAACAACTTACCTGTAGAAGTGAACTCCTGATCTGCTGTGTAGCCCCAGTTTCCACCTTTATTCCAAGCGTAATTAGCACGAATCTTAAATCCACCTACAGGGAGAGTTGTTTCGATAAACCAGTTGTGAGGAGTAACCTGTGTCATGTCAATGTCATCACCGTCATTCCATTTGCCACCAACTCCGATAAGACTGACATGTTCGAATTCAGTAGGATTCTGATTCTTTAGCTTAGTCCAAGAGTAAGTCATGGTAGAAAAATCTACCTTAAATGTGTAGAATGCACCTGGTTCTGGGCAAATGATAGCACCAGCATTGTTGTCAGATTTTAAGCTACCTGTTGGGGTATTGGCATCAGCCATTGTTGCACTACCATAGGCACTGCTCCAAGTTCCCCAATCGCTACCCAACCAAATCTTCAGGTTTGCATCGTCGTTCCACTGAGTAGTATAACTCTGAACCATAGGAGTCTCAGCATACATGAGACAGGTCTTGTTTTCAGGTTTGTCTGACCAGCCCTGCAATTTACCAACAAGGTAATATTCAGGAGATATTTGCTTGATGCTATAAGTATAGTCCATCATGTTGATAGTAATCTGATAGATACCTGCCTTAGCTATCATTGCAGCATTAGGAGCATCTGTTGTTCCATCGTCCTTTGTGACAGATGTAACCAATGTACCACTCATTGCATCATCACCATTCTTTGTCACACCTACAACACCCTTAGGGTCATTTTGGATTGCCCAAGGATTACCTGCATCAATATTTCCTTGTGGAATAATCTTCCAATACTGATTGTCCTTGGTCGTTGTTACCATCAAGGTGAATACAGGATCCTCATATACATCGGCATCAGAGTGGTTGAACTTGACGCAATCGGCAAGTGCCCATTTTCCTTCGCCATACATATCGCCTACGAGATAATAATTGCTGGCAATATATGGAGCCTTAGGAGTTACTACCACATTGATTTTACCAGCGTCGATGAGGACAGCCTGACCATCCTTTACGGCATCCAAATAGACATGAGCATCAAATGTGCGAGCAGTTGGTCGCTTACCATAGGCATTGACAACCAAGTCGCTAAGATCAGCTACAGCCGCACGACCTTCAATACCCGCATTGAAGGTAGTCTTGGTGGCTCCTTCAACATCTTGTGGTGTTACTTCCACACGAGCATCTGCCAACTTGTAACCTTCAGGAAGAGCCGCTGTGCTCAATGTGAAGGTGCTAACACTATCTTCGCTAACATTTGCCAAATCAATGGCATCAGCTGCAGTCGCTGTCAAACCAGGTATTGTTATGGCATCTTCCTGTGGGTTAGTCTGCGGATTTGCCCAATCATTATAGTCATCTCCACATGAAGCCATTGCCATACCCAAGAAAGCGAATGCTATATATTTCGAAAGTTTTTTCATTTTGTTTATTACTTAAGTGAATAAAGTTTGTAGGGAAGTTGGTGGTTTTCACACCACCAACCCTCTGATATTATTTCAGGCTACCCTTGCCTGTAGAGAAGTTCAAGTACATCTTCTGACCTACGGCGCAAGCGAGACGAGGTTTTTGGTCACCACCAGCACCACGGTAAGAAATTTTGTCACCTTCCAATAAGAACTCAGAGTGCCACCAATCGTTACCAGGAATCTTGACGTAAACACGCACGCCATCGCCATCATCACCACCAGGGCAAGCATCCGTAATTGCTGGAGATACAAAGTCGCCATCCTGAGTAGTAGGAACCTCAAACTTACCAGCCTCGTTTAATTCACCAAAATCAGGGTCACCGATACAAGTACCCGTCAACCAAACGTTTGGCTCGTTGAACTGAACATTGTACTTGATGTCACGACCTTCAACAGTTGCTGTGACAATCATCAGATACCATCCTGGAGTAGTAGAACTGATGTTTCCTTCATTTGATGAAATCTTATCCTTCAAGTCGCCATCAACAGTAATATCAGCATATCCCTTTTCGTTACCATCCCAAGCCTTGTCTGTATTAATCTTCACACCTGATTCATCAATCCAAACCATGCGCCAGTACATCTCTGGATGGTCATAGACAGGGATAAACTCGAAGCTATTGCCCCAATCCCATCCGCAGAAATTACCTACTACGTAGAGGTGAGCTGGTACTGTCACTGGAGCCAAAGCGTAGAGCAAGTGAACATTACTCAATGTAACAACATTAGAAAGAATGTCTGTGCCTTCTATCTCATCACCAGTTTCAGTGGTCATCACGGCACGCATACGAACATAAACAGGAATATCCATTGGAAAATCTGCCTCTGTCTTACCAGCATTCAACTCTAGGTTTGTGAGCGTAGCTGCCAAAAGTGAAGCATCCACATCTGCCTTTGCAGAATAGAAGTTTTGATCGATGGTAGCGCAATCACTCATATCCTCTTTCAAAGATATTTGAACATTGTACTTGGTTGCAGCAGGGAAGCCATAGTTTGGCTGAGAACAAGTGAGCTGCAAAGTGCTAGAGTGCGCAAGGTCGATATTGTTACCTGCAATAGCTGGAGTATTGAGTATAAACTCCGTTGGAGTGGTGATGGTTGGATTGTCGTCACGATCGTCGGAACAAGCAGCGAACATTACCAATCCCATCATCAGCAGTAAAGCTGATTTTAATACCTTTTTCATATCTTATATTTTTACATGAATAAATGTTTAGCCTGGGTAGCCAGGATTCTGATGCAAGTTGCTGTTACTCTGAATCTGAGTCAAAGGAATAGGAAAAACATTCTTGTATGACTCGATGTTAGTACCAGCTTTCTCGCCACCTTTCCAATCCCAGTTATAACCAGTGTTACCACCGAAGAGATTGAAACGTATCAATGTAGTACGGCGGATACCCTCGAAGTAGAACTCACGAGCCCATTCATCACAGATTTCGTTGAGAGAATAGCTTGAAGACTCTGGACGAGTTGTGGCATGAGCACGAGCACGAAGTGTATTCAATACCTTTGTACCATCTGTAGTAGTGTTGCCACCGTTCAAGCGAGCGTCTGCCTCGGCAAAGTTGAGGTAAGCCTCAGCTGCACGCATGAAAGGCCAATCCATATCTGCAAAAGAAGGATCGACATGACTAGAGCCATCACTGTTGTAGTTGATAAACTTGCATACACCATAACCATACTTGTCCTGAGTAATATTATCAATTTCGTATGGTCTGTCCTTACCCCAGAAGATAGCACGGTCATCGTTAGCCTTTTGGGTCATCTCATAAGAAGGAACCTCAGGTGCTACTGAGTTAGGGAAGAATTTCTTCAACAGAGCAGTACGTGGATGCAAACCTTGCCATTGCTGACCCACTACGCCATTAGAACCAGCAGGGTCATCTGTATTAACGTTATAAGATGGAGTAAATGTACCTGCAATAAGGAAGAGAGAGTTACCATAGCTTGCTGTCTTTCCTGAGATGTTGACAATAGGGAAAATCAACTCCTTAGAAGCAGAACTCTTGTCGTTATCACCCATGAACACCATCTGGTATGCACTCCACTTGCCATCTGCTGTACCATCGGTATTGATGTCGTATGGAGAATCCATTACCTTCTTGGCATATTCTTTGGCCTTTGCCCACTCAGCAGTACCTGTATAAACTTCAGCATTGAGATAAAGCCTTGAGAGCAACAACCAACAAGCAGCCTTATCAACACGGCCATAATCAGCGTCACTACCAGTCTTCACTCTTGGCTCGGAGAGGTTTGGCTCTATCTCAGTCAACTCATTGACAAGCCATTCATACATGTCCTTGCGTGACTTCTGCTCAGGCTTACCCATAGACTCAGAGAATGGTACATTTCCGTACGCATCCATCAAGAGATAATATTGCATGGCACGAAGGAAACGGCACTCTGCTGTCTTTGTTGCATCCTCGCCACCTGCTACCTCAAGATATTGGTTACAGAATGTGATACCCAAAGTCAAACGAGTGAAGTACAATTTCATCCAAGGATGTGAAGGATCGAATTTGGCAGAGTTCAACTCTTGCAAACCATCACCCCAGTTACAAGTTGCCTCATCTGTTGGCAACTCGTTGAGACACCACATGGCACGTACCAAACCTGTCATACCATTGTCGGAGAATCCCTTTACATCGCAATCGTCATCACTATTGCTACCACTACCATTTCCGTTAATACCGAAGTTGGCATAGCATTTGTTCAAAAGTCCGTCATTGTTAACCTCTAGGTCAATCTTTGGACTGATTGGCTCTTTGTCGAGGTCGTTTACGCACGATGTTGAAGCCATTCCCAACATGAGGGCAACAGCAGGTGCAAAAACAGTCTTTATATATTTTTTCATTGTCGTAATTCTTTAAATTGTTTAGAAATTCAAGTTCACACCAAGAAGGAAGGTGATTGGACGTGGATAGACATTGTTATCAATACCACTTACAACCTCTGGGTCAAGACCATCATACTTGGTAATTGTGAATACGTTGCTGACAGAACCATATACACGGCCAGAGATTCCCTTCCAAGAACCTGCCTTAAACAAGTTGTTGAATGAATAACCCAAGGTGATATTGTCCATCTTCAAGAATGAAGCATTCTGCACGAAGTAGTCACTGAGTTTAGAACTATTGGCGTCAGACATCCAACCCAAAGACTTGACATAGCGATTGACAAGGAAAGAGCCCTGACACCAAAGTGAACCTGTTGTCTTCAGACGCTGTGCCTGCTCAAACTGATTATATACATAGTTGCCAATGCTAGCACGGAGTGAGAATCCTAAGTCGAAGTGTTTGTACTCTACTCTTGTTGAGAAACCCATCGTAACAGGAGCCATCACACTCTTGTAGAGATAACGGTCGGAATCTGTAATTTTACCATCGCCATTTCTATCTACGACTGCACCCTCTACTGGCTTTCCATCCTTGTCATACAACTGCTGAAATACATAGAACGAATTGGCAGCATAACCTGTCTGGTAAGCCAATACCTTATTGCTCTGGTCAATGTTTTCACCAACAAGAACTGGGTCGCCATTGTCGCTTACACCATTCAAGTCTGTAATCTTGTTGTCATTATAGGTGAAGTTATAGCTCATCGTCCAATACCAGTCCTTTGTGCTGACAGGAACCCAATTCAAGGCGATCTCAACACCCTTGTTCTCCAAGGAACCAATATTCTGCAAACCTTTATCGGCAGAACCTGCAAGTGCTGCTACAGGAGCATCGTTAATCAAGTCCTTAGTCTTACGCTTATACACATCAATCGTACCATTGAGACGATTGTCGAGGAAGCCAAAGTCAAGACCTGCGTTGTAAGTTTCTGTGGTCTCCCACTTCAACTTATCATTGTAGTAAAGAGGAGTATAGATGCTACCATCACCTATGACTGGGTATTTACCGAAGTTTTGACCCTTCTTGTACTGCTTGAACCAGATATAGTTGCTGATACCTTCCTGCTGACCAGTCTTACCATAACCGAGACGAAGCTTCAAGTTGCTCAACCATTTTACATTCTTGAGGAATCCTTCCTCATTGACACGCCAAGCAAATGCGTATGAAGGGAACAAGCCCCAGTGATCAGCAAAACGTGAAGAACCGTCATCACGTACGGTCACTGTGAGATAGTAACGATTCAACAATGTATAGTTGGCACGACCAAAGAATGATACGAGGAAGTTCTCGTACTTATCATAGTCTGGAGTATCCTTGAAGATTTCTCCTGCATTAGGACTGGTAGAAGGATAGTACTGCTTCCAACTATTGTTGTAACGGAAGAAGAAGTGCTGATACTCATAACCACCCATGATGTCGAAGTGGTGAATCTTATTGAAGTCCTTGTAATACTGAGCGTATGCACTCAACAAGAGGTTGCGCTTCAAGTTGGAATTATCCGTGATGCCACCATAATAGATGGTAGAAGGATATGAAGTAGGTTGATTTTCTGTTACAGTACCCTTAGCAACCTCTGCACCCAATGTCATATGGAGACGCAAATCCTCAAATCCATGTACCTTATAGTCGATGTCTGCGCTACCGATAAAAGAGTTCACTTTCTCTACGTTACCACCGAGTTCAAGAAGTGCCAATGGGTTGCTGGTAGCATCCTTGAATCTAGTATATGGCCATTGTGAATCATTATAACCACTGGCAGATGTAAGCCAGTTGAAATAGCCACCGAAGTTATTAAGCGTCTGCTGCTTACCACTGCCAAGCATAGCTAAGTCTCTCTCAGAAGTAAAGTCGTATGGACTTTGCGTAGGGTCAAAAGTGATGGCTGCACCAATGGCACCTGTATCTGCCTTCTTTGCTTTGGAGTGCATACCCTTGGCATTGAGATTGAGTGTCAAGTGGTTGTCTAACAAAGATGGATTGAGGTTGATGGCTGCTGTATAACGCTTGTAATCTGAGTTCTTAAGAATACCCTCTTGACCTGTGTAACCTACAGAAACACGATATGGAAGGGACTTACCTGCAGAACCCGCTACACTAATGTTATGGTCATGGCTAACAGCAGTGCGATAAATCAAATCTTGCCAATCTGTATTGGCTGTACCCAAAGCCTTGACTGCATCATCGTCCTCCGCAAAGTTAGATTTGATAAAGGCGCGATACTCATCGCCATCCATCATATCGTATGTCTTTTTCTTCTCAGAGATTGATACGGAACCAGAGTAGCTTACCTGTGGCTTCTGTCCCTTGCTTCCCTTCTTGGTTGTGATGATGATTACACCATTAGAACCACGAGAACCATAGATAGCTGTCGCAGAAGCATCCTTCAAAACATTGAAAGATTCAATATCCTGAGGGTTGATAGTTGAGAGGATGTTTGAACCTGTGTTACCTACCTTATTATTATCCATAGGAACTCCATCGATTACGATCAATGGTTCGTTGGATGCGTTCAAAGACGAACCACCACGAATACGGATCTGGGTACCAACGCCTGGCTCACCAGAGTTGCTAGTCACATTGACACCGGCAATTTTACCAGAAATCATGTCCTGTGCATTAACTACAAGACCTTTGTTTTTAGAGTCTGGTGTCAAAGCTGTTACAGAACCTGTAAGGTCTGACTTCTTAACGGCACCATAACCGATGACTACGACTTCGTTCAAAGACTTAGAGTCATCTTTCAACGTAATGTTCATGTTACTAGATGCCTTCACTGTCTGTGGTGTCATACCCAGATAAGTGAAAGTAAGGTTTGCACCTGGCGCTGCGTCTACTGAGAAGTTACCATCCATGTCGGTAATACCTACAGCCTTACCGTTCACTGTAATGGTAGCACCCATGACAGGCTCACCGGAAGCATCCTTCACGTGTCCCTTAATCGCATTTGTCTGCGCAAAGGAACTCACCGTCAGAAGCAGACCGCTTGCAAGGGTCAATGCTCTGAGAGGCAATTTAATTTTTACCTGCTTCATCATTTGCTTGATTTTTAAGT
>JAJVTK010000011.1:0-71686 GCA_021622245.1 Segatella copri
CTGTTATGCAAGCGCACAACAGCTGTTGTGCGGCCGAAGATACTGACTGTCTCAATAACATATCCTATCTCTTCCAACAACATATCCTATCTCATCCAACAACAAGAAGAGGGTGAATCATAAACTTATGACACACCCTCTTTTTCATCTTTTGTTTCTTGCTTATATATAATAATGTGTAAGAAATTCCGTTATCTTATTGTGTTGAAAAGATTTATCATTATATGGATTCTGCTAGTGGGGGTGCTCGAAGTGAGGGCACAGTATGATCCTTCCTTCAGTCATTATTTTGACCTGGAACCATCATTCAATCCTGCTGCTGTGGGTAAGCAGTCGAAACTCAATGTTACGGCGGCCTACGCACTTGATATGGCTGGATTCGAACATAACCCCCGTACCTTTCAGGTGGCGGCTGACATGCCTTTCTTCTTGCTCAATCACCGGCATGGAGTAGGCTTGTCGCTACAGAATGACCAGATTGGTCTTTTTACCCATCAGCGCCTGGCTTTACAGTATGCTTTGCAGAATAAACTCCTAGGTGGAACGCTGAGCGTGGGTGTGCAAGGAGGCATGTTGAGTGAGAAGTTTGATGGAAGCAAGGTGGATTTGGGAGAAAGTGGTGACCCTGCCTTTTCTACTTCAGACGTAAATGGAAGCGGAATGGATTTGAGTCTGGGTCTGTATTACCAGCATAAGTCTTGGTATGTAGGACTTTCTGCCCAGCATCTTACATCGCCTACGATTAATCTAGGTGAGACCAACGAATTGAAAATAGATGCCACATATTATTTGACTGGTGGATACAATATTCGACTGAGAAATCCGTTCTTAACAATAAAGCCGTCTGTTCTTGTTACAACAGATGGTACTACATGGCGAGGCGACCTGACAGGAAGATTGGTTTACCAATATGAGAAACGGATGTTGTATGGTGGAGTAACCTACAGTCCGGACAGATCGGTAACCATGCTGGTAGGCGGTAGTTTTCATGGGGTAGTGATTGGTTACAGTTACGAGGTATATACCTCCAAACTCAGTGCCGGAAATGGCAGTCATGAACTCTTTGTAGGGTATCAGACCGATATCAACCTGACCAAGAAAGGCAGAAACCGCCATCAGAGCGTCAGAATATTATAATGTAAATAGAAATAAGAACATAGTAGAATCATAAAACAATGAAGAAAAGTATATTGCTCCTTAGTGCATTCGCTATATTGCTCACCTTGAGCGGCTGCTTCGGTGCCAAGCAAGCTTCTGTTGCAGGCAGAGGTGGCGAGGTGGTTGGCGTGAGCGGTAGAAGCTTTGTAGAGCCAGCCCCTTATGGTATGGTAAAGATAAACCGTGGCTTCCTGAAAATGGGAATGGAGACCCAAGACTCACTCTGGGGAATGAAAACACCTCGCAAGGATGTGTCGGTGGATGGATTCTGGATGGATGATACCGAAATCACCAATTCTGAATATAAGCAGTTTGTGGCTTATGTGCGCGATTCTATTCTTCGTACCCGTCTGGCTGATCCTGCTTATGGAGGCGACGAGACTTACATGATTACAGAAGATAAGAATGGTGATCCGGTTACGCCTCATGTAAACTGGAAGAAAGCACTGCCTAAGAAACCTAATGAGGATGAGCAGAGAGCTTTTGAAAGTTTGTATGAAACCAATCCGGTTACAGGAGAAAAACTCATCGACTGGCGCCAGCTCAACTATAAATACGAAATCTATGATTATACAGCTGCGGCTCAGCGTAAGTTCCGCCTGAATCCACAGGAACGTACCTTCAACACCGATGTGAAGATAAATCCGGACGAGGTGGTGATGATTTCGAAAGATACTGCTTATTACGATGATGAGGGTAGAGTGGTGCGTGAGACTATCAACCGTCCGCTTTCAGGACCATGGGATTTCCTGAATACCTATATCGTGAATGTTTATCCTGACACTACCTGTTGGGTAAACGACTTCAGAAATGCAGAGAATGAAACCTATCTGAGAAGTTATTTCAGCAATCCTGCGTATAATGACTATCCGGTAGTAGGTGTTACCTGGGAACAGGCAAATGCCTTCTGCGCCTGGAGAACAGACTATCTTTTGAAGGGCTTAGGTCCTGAAGCAAGATTTGTGCAGCGTTACCGTCTGCCAACCGAGGCAGAATGGGAATATGCTGCAAGAGGCAAGAACCAGAATGAATTTCCTTGGGACAATGCGGATGTGAAGAATGGGGATGGCTGTTTTTACGCCAATTTCAAACCAGACAGGGGCAACTATACCAAAGACGGCAACCTGATAACCAGCAAGGTGGCTATCTATTCGCCAAATTCTAATGGACTTTACGATATGGCTGGTAATGTGGCAGAGTGGACAAGTACCGTTTATACAGAGGCGGGTGTTGACGCTATGAGCGATTTTAACCCAACTTTACAGTATAATGCTGCCATAGAAGATCCTTACCGTTTGAAGAAGAAGAGTGTAAGAGGTGGTTCCTGGAAAGACCCTGAGTCGTTTATCCGTTCGGCATGGCGCACTTTCGAGTACCAGAATCAGCCTCGCTCATACATCGGATTCCGTTGTGTGAGAAGTCTTGCTACTACGGCTAGCGGAAAACAGAAACCATTGAAGAATAAGAATAGGAGATAAATAATATGAGCTATTATAGCAAATTCAATATCGTATACCGCTTACAGAAGTGGATGGATAGTGTGCCGGGTCAGACATTCCTTAACTATGCTTACAGCTGGGGTGCCTCTATCGTAATCGCTGGTACCCTCTTTAAGTTGACCCATCTTCCTGGTGCCAATCTCATGCTTTTCTTAGGTATGGGAACCGAGATTCTCGTGTTCTTCCTTTCTGCTTTCGACCGTCCTTTCGACAAGACAGCCGAAGGTAGAGACCTGCCTACCCATGCTACAGAGGAGTATCTGGAAGGAAAGGTGTCGGCTGAAGAAATGATGACTGCCAAGAATCGTTCTGAAACCATTCAACCTCAGGTTGCTTCTCCTGTCTCTCCTGTAATGACTGCTGCGCCAGAACTGACTCCACTTAATCCTGAGGTGGTAGAAGTTCAGAACAGCTACGTAGAACAGTTGAAGAGCCTGGTAGAAACCTTGAGTAAGGTAAACGAACAGAGTAGCCGACTGACTCGTGACAGCGAGGAGATGGAGAATCTGAACCGTACCTTGACAGGTATCAGCAGGGTATACGAGATGCAGCTGAAAAGTGCCAGCCAGCAGATTGGTACCATTGACCAGATCAATGAGCAGACCAAGATGATGGCAAAGCAGATAGAACAGTTGAACAAGATTTATACCCGTATGATTGATGCCATGACCATCAATATGCGTGTGGCGGCTCCTCATGTAACAAGTGAAGAGTAAAGAACGAAGAAAATAAATAGAATCAAGCAAATTTATATCCATGGCAATCAAGAAAAGACCGGTTTCGCCTCGCCAGAAGATGATTAACCTGATGTATGTCATCCTGATGGCTATGTTGGCGCTGAATACTCCTACAGATGAGGAATTCGGTGTCAAAGGCAAGTCTATTGTCGAGAAAATCAAGAAAAGTCTTGCCGATGATGGGAAGAAATCGGATGAGGAGAAGAAAAATATAGATCTGGTAGAACTGAATGTGAATGAACTCGATGCCTTCGTTATTCCAGAGAAAACAACCCTCTATGCCGGTGAACGTTTCAATTCGCATGTGGTGATGGCTGCAATAGACAGTACACAGCGCCCGGAAATCTATGTGAATGGTAGTAGGCTGAATGCCGAGAATGGCAGATACAGTTTTGTGGCAGGTGGCGTAGGTGAGCATCAGTTTGGCGGTTACATTCTGATGAGAGGCAAGAATGGCGAGATGATGCGACGCAATTTCGTTCAGAAATACACCGTATTGCCTGTTCCTAATACAGCTACCGTTGCTGCCGACCTGATGAATGTGCTCTATGCAGGCTATGCCAATCCTATCAGCATCAGCGTTCCTGGTGTTCCGGCAAATGCTATCTCTGCAACTATGACAGGCGGTTCTTTCGTAGCTAAGGGCAATGGTCATTTCGTGGCTACACCTTCAGCGGTGGGTAAGGATGTTACCATCCATGTGACAGCCCGCGATAAGGGACAGGTGAGAAGTCTGCCTCCATTCGTATTCCATGTAAGAAAACTTCCTGACCCAACAGCTTATATTGCGATGGGTACAGACAGATTTAGAGGTGGTGCTCTATCGAAAGGTGCTCTGATGGGTGCTCCAGGCATTCATGCAGCCATAGATGACGGACTCCTTGATATTCCGTTTAAGGTGCTGGGCTTCGAAACCGTATTCTTCGATAATATGGGAAATGCCATACCTTTGGCTTCGGCGGGTTCCAATTTCTCAGAACGACAGCGCGAAGAGTTCAGAAAACTGTCAAGAAACCGACGCTTCTATATCTCGCATATCAAGGCTGTAGGTCCTGATGGAATTACCCGAAATCTGCCGGCAGCAATGGAAGTTATCGTCAGGTAAGTGAAGAGTTCAACGGCTTTACTTATCATAAAGTTCAATGTTCAATGTTCAAAGTTCAATGTAATGAAAAAGATATTATTCATATTCATGCTTTTGGGAATGGTGCAGAGCATCATGGCACAGCCAGCGGCTCGCAGAAAGCAGGCTCAGCAAAAGGCACAACAGTCGAATGCTGACAATATGACCTTGCGTGCCAAACTTTATTTCCCTACAGCCATCCCGATGGATGAGGACGTGGTTTGGAGAAGAGACATCTATCGTGAACTCAATCTCACAGATGATGCCAATGCTGCCTTGTATTATCCTGTAGAGCCAACAGATGGTAAGATGAATCTCTTTACCTATATCTTTAAACTGATGTTCACGGGTAGAGTGCCTGTTTATCAGTATCGTATGGATGGTAATGAAGATTTTTCTGCCGCCAACCGTCTTACTCCGAAAGCATTCGTAGATAATTATCATATCTACTACGAAAAGACTGATAATGGAAAGGTGCATATTGATGACAGCGATATTCCGTCAGCTGAAGTGAAGGCGTACTATGTGAAGGAAACTTCTTATTATGACCAGAAAACAGCTTCTTTCCATACCAAGGTATTGGCTTTGTGCCCTATCATGACCCGTAATGATGATTTTGGAGATGTAGGAAACAAGTATCCGCTCTTCTGGGTGAAGTATGATGATCTGGCTCCTTTCCTGGCTAAGCAGCAGCTGATGACCAGTAATGTGAACAATGCTGCTGTGATGAGTGCAGAAGATTATTTTACCAAGAATCTGTATCAGGGTAAAATCTACAAGACCAATAATATGCAGGGCAATACCCTGGCACAATACTGTCCTTCGGATACGGCTATGGCGAAGGAACAGAAGCGCATTGAGGCTGAGTTGGAAGCCTTTGAGAAGAATATCTGGGGTAATCAGGCTCGGAAGGATTCTCTTGACAGTATTGCCAAGGCAGAAAAGAATAAGGATGCCAAGACTCTGAAGAAAAGCCGTAACAGAAGAAGTGGTTCTGCATCTAAACCAGCTAAGACTTCTACTGTTAAAAAACGCAGGTCGGGGGGAAGTAACGTTTCTTCTGGTGGCTCAGCTAGGGTAACGGTTCGTAGAGAGCGTCATTAATTTATATAAGAATTAAAGTAAATATAGAATGAAGAAAGTTTTATCAGTATTAATGGTTGTAGCAGCCATGATGTTTGCTACAAATGCTAATGCCCAGATTAAGTTTGGTTTGAAGGGCGGTTTGGATGTTACTAACATGTCTTTGAGTAACGATGTATTCGATGCATCTAACAAGACAGGTTTCTTTGTTGGTCCAATGGTAAAGGTTACTATCCCTGTTGTTGGCTTGAGTTTTGATGCTGCTGCCTTGTACGATCAGAAGGAAGCTAAGGTATCTGTAAATGATGCAGAGACTACAATGACTCAGAAATCTCTTAATATCCCAGTAAACGTACGTTATGGCTTCGGCTTGAGCAGCTTGGCTAATGTTTTCGTTTTCGCTGGTCCACAGTGGGGTATCAACGTTGGTGACAAGAACTTCAAGTGGAATGATTCCAGCTGCTATTCTCTGAAGAAAACAAACTTCAGTGTAAACGTAGGTTTGGGTGTTACCCTGCTGAGCCATCTCCAGCTTTCTGCAAACTATAACATCGCTTGCGGTAAGACTGCAGATGTTACCTGGAAGGAAACAAGCGAAAAGATTGTGAATGGTAACAGTAAGAATAACAGTTGGCAGATTGCTTTGGGTTATTGGTTCTAATCTTGTAAAAGAACAGGACAGATTATGGGTGAGAACATCGTATGGTCTCGCCTAGTACATCTTAAAATATATAAAAGCAGGTATCCGATGATGGGTATCTGCTTTTTTTTTGCTAACTTTGCAAGTCGAAAGTCTGAATGGTGGATATTTCAAGGTTAAAGAAGATTAGATATGAAATATGTAGATGTGATATTACCCCTTCCGCTCGACGGAACCTTTACTTATTCTGTCCCTGATGGGATGGAAGGGAAAGTTGTGCCTGGGGTACGCTTGCTGGTTCCTCTTGGGAAAAGTAAGAAATATATCGCAATGGCTACCCGGCTGCATGATGATAAGCCTGCATTCTCCTGCAAACCTGTCGAGGCGGTACTTGACAATACGCCTTCGCTGTTGCCTCAGCAGATGAGATTGTGGCAATGGATTGGCTATTATTATATGGCTCCTTTAGGCGATGTCTATAATGCTGCTATGCCAGGTGGACTGAAGTCTACAGAGAAATTCAAGCCCAAGATGGAACTCTATGTAGAACTTGCCAGTACGTACCGTAGTGAGCAGGCACTTCATGTAGCGCTCAACCTGGTGCAGAGAGCCTTGAAGCAAGCCAAAACATTAACCACCTTTCTGACTCTCTCTCATTGGGACAGTCTTGATGGAGATACGCCTAGAGAAGGCATAAAAAAAGTGACCAAGGAAGAACTGATGAACGAGAGCCATTGTACGGCTGCTGTTGTCAAGGCGCTTATCGGCAGGGGAATTCTCTTTACTTATGAATTGGAAATAGGACGATTGAATACGAATGGAGAATCTCATCTTGACTTGATTAAACCTCTCTCCTTGGCTCAGCAAGATGCCTATAATGGTATCCTGATGCAAATGATGAAAAAGGATGTTGTATTGCTTCATGGTGTGACATCCAGCGGAAAGACGGAAATCTACATTCATCTTATCAGAAAAGCCATAGAGGAGCATAAGCAGGTGCTCTATCTTCTGCCGGAAATCGCTCTGACCGTACAAATCATGGAGCGCCTTCATCGAGTTTTCGGTGACCGGCTGGGCATCTACCATTCTAAATATAGTGATGCTGAGCGTGTAGAAATCTGGCAGAAACAACTCTCTGATCATCCCTATGATGTAATCCTGGGTGCAAGAAGTGCAGTCTTCCTGCCTTTTAAGGCTTTGGGACTCGTCATCATAGACGAAGAGCACGAGACTTCCTTTAAACAACAGGATCCCGCTCCGCGCTACCATGCCAGAAGTGCTGCCATAGTGCTTGCCAAGATGTATGGGGCAAAGACTTTATTGGGTACGGCTACGCCTTCGATGGAGAGTTATTATAATGCGCAGCAAGGTAAGTATGGACTGGTAGAGCTGAAGACAAGATACAAAGGTATTCAGTTGCCGGATATTCAGGTGGTAGATGTAAAAGACTTGCGCCGCCGTAAGATGATGAGCGGTCCTTTCTCTCCACAGCTTTTGGCTGCAGTAAGAGAGGCTTTGAAGAATGGGCAACAGGCAATTCTCTTTCAGAATCGTCGTGGTTTTGCGCCGATGGTTGAATGTAAGGTATGTGGTTGGGTGCCGAAATGTAAGAACTGTGATGTCTCGCTTACGTTACACAAAAGCATTAACTTGCTTACTTGCCATTATTGTGGTTACACTTATCCGGTTCCTACGGAATGTCCTAACTGTGGCAGTACGGAAATCATGGGACGTGGTTTTGGTACCGAGAAGATAGAAGACCAGATAGCGGAAATCTTTCCGGAAGCCAAGATTGCCAGAATGGATTTGGATACAACACGTACACGAAATGCCTACGAACGTCTTATCGCAGACTTCTCTGAAGGCAGGACGAATCTTCTCATAGGCACGCAAATGGTTTCTAAGGGTCTCGATTTCGATAAGGTGAGTGTAGTAGGCATCCTGAATGCTGATTCGATGCTCAACTATCCCGATTTCCGCGCCTACGAGCATGCTTTCATGATGATGGCACAAGTGAGTGGTAGAGCAGGAAGAAAAGGTAAGCGTGGCTTGGTGATTCTACAGACCAAGAATCCTACCTTGCCTGTCATCGGACAGGTGGTGAATAATGATTATGAAGGTTTGTATCAGGGTATCCTGGAGGAGAGAAGAACTTTTCATTATCCACCTTTCTTCCACCTGATTAATGTGTATGTAAAACATAAATATGATAAGGTATGCGAACAGGCTAGCCATGAGCTCAGCAAAACGCTGAGAAGCTGGTTCGGCGAGCGTGTGTTGGGGCCGGATAAACCTGCTGTGGCAAGGGTTAAGACGATGAACATCCGAAAGATTGTTATCAAACTGGAAAATGGTATTGACCAGCAGAAGGTGAGAGAATATCTGAAGTTTGCTCAGCAACAGATGGGAAAGGATCCGAGATATGGAGCTCTGCAGATTTATTATGATGTAGACCCGTTGTAGTCTCCTGTCCATCCTTTTCTCTGGCAGAATGGAAGAAAATAAGATTGGTAAATAAAATGAAAAAGGCTATCCGTTACTTGTTGCAAGAACGGGTAGCCTTTTAATTATGATATTTGTAGTTATGTTTAGAAGTTGATGTCAAGACCTACTGCGAATACGTTGTTGTTACGTGTGTAGTCTGAACTGTAGTTGATGCTCTTTTCAGCAGAAAGCTGAACCTTCTCAGAGCTCTTCTTGTGCTGATAGAAGGTGTGGAAGTAAGCCACGTTCAAATCCATCTTCTTGTTGATGTGGTATACACCACCAACTGCTACAGAGTTTGAACTGACAACGAATGATTTGTCGTCCATGTATCTTTTTGAAGCTGGTGTGTCAAGGTTCTCTTCAGGCAAACCATAGTTGGTATTCTGCCAACCTGTACTCAGGGTAATCTTCTTGTTTACGTCTACCTCGACACCTGCGTTGTACTCCAATGTACCACGCTTTAACTTCTCCTGTCGGTTGTTGTAAGATGTAGCGTGCTTGTCATCGAACCAGTGGAAACCTACGTTTACGCGTACTGCATTTACAGGACTGTAGCCTACACCGAGTGCCAGATAAGCAGGAATATCACCAGCAATCTTCTTGCCATCCTCATATTCACCGATAGCCTCTTCGAGCTCTGTATCGAACTGAGTCTTCAAGCCAGCCATTGTCTTTACTACATCACCGTTAGTCAAAACAGCTTGAGTAGTATTTGCTGCTACAGCTTGAGCTTTCTCTGGAGTCATACCCTTATTTGTGAACACCTGAGTCAATGTTCCAACCATCTGTCTGGACAAGTTGTCTGGGAGAGCACTGATACTAGGAGCCTGATTTACAGACTTGTTCTTCAAACGTATGCGAGTCTTGAACTCATATTTTGCAGAGAAGTTCCACTTGCCTGTCTTGAAGTCTACACCGATGATAGGAGTAAAGCCGATGCCGCTCTGGTCACAGCTCAATTCAATGTTGGCTGCATTTTCCTTGTTAGGGTCGAGTACCTTGTAAAGAGGCATGTTGCCTACCTTGATGTTTTCAACATATCCATAGTAGTTTGTTGAAGCATAGACACCACGTACGCCTGCAAATGCGCTGAAATTGTCGCTGAATTTGTATGCAGCACCTACAGAGAGACCGTAATAGTACTGACGGCCATGCATATAGCTATTGTAACTATATTCGCCTTTCTGACCGAAAGCTTGGTCGGTTGTAAACATTTGCATTCCTGGCTGTCCAAGTGTGTTACCCAATACATTGTCAACAGTTCTTGCCAAGCCGCAAGCAGCCATTGCTGTCTCTGCTACGATCTTCTCGAAAGAGCCAAGACCATTATCGAAGGTACACTTGCCACCGCCACCTGTGAGGGCGAAGCTAGCCTGAAGTGACCATCTACCTTTATTATAAGCATACTGGAATGAAGGGATGACAGGCGCAAAAGCCTCACCCTTGAAAGTACGAGGAGTAATAGGATTGTTCACATTGTTGGTGAACAGAGCATAATCATTTTCAATGCTACGTGTCTGGTAAGCCAACTGCCAGTTGATGGCGAGATGGTGACCTTCACCCATGAATACAACTCCGGCTGGATTATAATAAACACCGTCGATACCAATTGAAGCCTCACGGCTCATCATTCTGTTGAATGCTACATGTTGATTGGTGTTGGTGAGCAAACCGCCTGCAAAAGATGGGGTTGCACAAGCCATCGCAATGGCTAAACTAACTAATTTTAGTTTCTTCATCTTAATAATATTAAATAAAAACGTCCGCAAAGGTAATTATAATGTTCTATTTCGCTATTGGTTTTCTTAAATATTTAAAGCATATTAACGCAAAAAGCCCTTCCTCTTGCACAGATTTTAAAAACTGTGCAAGAAAAAGAGCTTTTATTGGTTATGTTTTACCTTTTTGTATATCCGTTTATACGCTTTACGGCATAAGAACTTCACGAATTGTATCTTTACTCTTGTTCTTTAGACTCCTGACTCGTCTTTTTGCCGGCATTCTGTCTTACGTTCAAGTGAGGATACGAAATACGGGTATGGTAAATAGCCTTGAGTCGTTCGATGAGTACCTGCTTAGCGAGAGCAATGTCTCGGAACGTGATAGGGCACTCCTTGAAGAAACCATCTGCCACCTGTCCGTCGATGAGTTTATTGACGAGGTTACTGATGCTTTCTTCAGTATATTCGTTCAGAGAGCGCGAAGCCGCTTCAACCGTATCTGCCATCATCAGGATGGCCTGTTCGCGGGTAAATGGGTTCGGTCCTGGATATTGGAACTGCGACTTGTCAATCACCTCTGTAGGGTGAGCATTACAGTAATTAATATAGAAATACTTGGTGATGCCCGTTCCGTGATGAGTAGTGATGAAATCCTTTATGATGCCTGGCAGACCAACCTTCTCTGCCATCTTCAGACCTTCTGAAACATGGCTTATGATAATCTGTGCGCTCTCAAGGTCGCTTAACTGGTCGTGAGGATTAACGCCCGCCTGATTCTCTGTGAAGAAAACAGGGTTTGTCATCTTACCGATATCATGATAGAGAGCTCCGGTACGTACCAGGAGACTGTTGGCTCTGATGCGGTTGGCAATCTCTGCTGCCAGGTTACCTACGGTGATAGAATGCTGGAAGGTGCCTGGAGCAATCTCACTCAGGTTGCGAAGTAATCCCTTGTTGGTATTTGACAACTCGAAGAGTGTAACATTAGATGTAAATCCAAACATCTTTTCTATAATGTACATGAGCGGATAAGAGAGTAACAGGAAGATGCCGTTTACGGTAAAGTAGGTATACATGCTGGCATCTACGTTGAACACCTGGTTGTCCTGCATCAGCTGAAGGGCAAGATATACTATACCGCTGGCTATAGTTACCAACAGGGCTGTGATGAATATCTGCGAGCGCTTGCTGAGTTCACGCAAACTGTAAATAGCAACAAGACCAGCTACCAGCTGTACGATGATAAACTCGTACTGGTACTTTACCGCTGCTGCACAAATGAGAATCATCGTAACGTGGCTGATAAAAGCAGTACGCGAGTCCATAAACACACGTACGAAGATAGGCGCCATGGCGAATGGGATGATATAGACGCTGAAGAAATTGTGTTTCATCATGAGTGACACAAAGATAGGGAACAGTGTAATCATCGCATAAAGCATGGTAATGCTGCGCGGCTTATCGAAATAGTCTTTCCTGAAAAGTGTAAGATAAGAGGTAAACAGCATGACAAGGATGAAGATAAACAGTACCTGTCCGATGATAGTAGTTGTCAGTTCTTCCTGGGTAGAGCTGCGGCGCTTCATCTCCTTATCGAATGAATTGAGCACCCGATAGGTATTGTTCGTAATCACTTCTCCACGGTCCACAATCTTCTGTCCGCTCATCACCATTCCGCTTGCCAGTGGAATGCTGCTCATCATGTCGGCTTTCTCTGCCTCGCTTCTTTCCTTATCATATATGACGTTGGCTTCAACATAATTGTTAAGGTTGCAACGGGATAAAAGCTGACGCTGGGTTGCCAGCTTCTCATCGTAGAAGATGCGTTCGTAAGCGGCAATAGTAGAGTAAAACGAACCGATAGGTACGCTCTTCACATTCTTTCCGTTGATAATTCGTATCATACTGGTAGAATCTTTGTAGATACGATTATATTCCGTGGTATTGATGATGCCGGTCTGGTAAAGGCGTTGAAGCTGGTGGGCTATGAGTCCCACATATTCTTTTGGCAAACCTGGTACACCTTGGCTGAAGTCGTGCAGGAAGCGGCTCACCTGTTCGCTGCCGATGGATTCATTGACAGAATAATAAGGTTGGAATTGCTTCATCAGCGAATCCTGTTCACGCTTGATGGCTTCATCGGTCTTATAGATCGGAAAGTCAAATTTTGCGATGACGGAACCATACATCCATGGCTTTCCAACATCGTACCGGAACATCCTTCCTTCGTTGCGAGGAAGGAACCAAACAATGATAGCAACGGTAATTAATATCAAAACCGTTTTTGTGGCGAAATTGCGCCAATAGTTCTCTTCTGGGTTGTTAAATATGCTCATTTTCCTACTTTTTTCTTACTTATTTCGTTTTACAGTGCGAAAATACGAAAAAAAACGGCTAAAATCGCAAAAAAAGATGTAAATTTGCAGAAAAATTTGAAAATAGCTATAAAAAGACATGGCAGATAGAAAAGTAAGGGTGCGTTTTGCCCCTAGTCCAACGGGTGCATTGCACATTGGCGGTGTTCGTACCGCTCTGTATAATTATTTGTTTGCTCGCCAACATGGAGGTGAGCTGGTGTTCCGAATTGAGGATACAGATTCTCATCGTTTCGTGCCTGGAGCCGAAGAATATATCCTGGAATCTTTCAAGTGGCTGGGTATCCAGTTTGACGAGGGTGTAAGTTTCGGTGGAGAGCATGGACCTTATCGCCAGAGTGAACGTCGTGATATCTATAAGCAGTATGTTCAGCAGCTCCTGGATAATGATAAGGCGTATATTGCTTTTGATACTCCTGAGGAGTTGGAAGCGAAACGTGCCGAAATCCAGAATTTCCAGTATGATGCTCATACTCGTATGCAGATGCGCAACTCTCTGACTCTTTCTAAGGAAGAGGTTGATAAGCTGATTGCTGACGGAAAGCAGTATACTGTACGTTTCAAGATTGAACCGGGACAGGAAATTCACGTGAACGATATGATTCGTGGTGATGTGAAGGTAATGAGCGATATCCTGGATGATAAGGTGCTTTATAAGAGTGCTGATGAATTGCCAACTTATCACCTGGCAAATATCGTAGACGACCACCTGATGGAAATCTCTCATGTAATCCGTGGTGAGGAGTGGTTGCCTAGTGCGCCTTTGCACGTACTTCTTTATAAGGCTTTCGGTTGGGAAGATACCATGCCTCGTTTTGCGCATCTTCCTTTGCTTCTTAAGCCAGAAGGTAAAGGTAAGCTGAGTAAGCGTGATGGCGACCGCCTCGGTTTCCCGGTATTCCCGCTGGAATGGCATGATCCTAAGACTGGCGAGGTTTCTTCCGGTTATCGTGAGAGTGGCTACTTCCCAGAGGCTGTAGTCAACTTCCTGGCGCTGCTCGGTTGGAATCCTGGTACAGAACAGGAAATCTTCTCTCTTGATGAGTTGGTGAAGGCTTTTGATATTTCACGTTGCTCTAAGGCTGGTGCCAAGTTCGACTTCAAGAAGGGAATCTGGTTCAACCACGAATATATTCTGATGAAGAGCGATGATGAAATTGCTAACCTCTTTGCCCCTATTGTTGCCAACAATGGTGTAGAGGAAACTCTGGACCGCGTAAAGCAGGTGGTACACATGATGAAGGATCGTGTGAACTTTGTCTATGAACTGTGGCCATTGTGTTCTTTCTTCTTCATTGCTCCTACAGAGTATGATGCTAAGACAGCCAAGAAGCGCTGGAAGGAATATTCTGCACAGCAGATGACAGAACTTGCTGATGTGCTTGAAGGTATTGAGGATTTCTCTATCGAAGGTCAGGAACCTGTCGTAATGAAATGGGTAGAGGATAAGGGCTATAAACTCGGTGATGTGATGAACGCATTCCGTCTGACTCTCGTAGGTGAGGGTAAGGGCCCGGGTATGTTCGATATCTCTGCCTTCCTTGGCAAGGAGGAAACTCTGCGCCGTCTTCGCAAGGCAATCGAAGTTTTGGGTTAATTCACAATAATTTCTCTCTGAATGGCTTTCTGCAGCATTTTGCTGAAGGCTATTCAGAGAGTTCACGTATTTATAGATAGTAACCAATATAAAGAAATATCATGATCTATAATATCGTAATATATTTCGTCCTTTGGGGCATAGCCATTGCAAGTCTGTTCAATGAAAAGGTGCGTAAGATGTGGCGTGGTGAGCGTGAGGCTTTCAAAATATTGAAGCAGAAGGTGGATCCTAACGCTAAGTACATTTGGCTTCATGCTGCATCGCTCGGTGAGTTTGAACAGGGACGACCTTTGATGGAACGTATCCGCAAGGACTATCCTCAGTATAAGATCCTGCTTACCTTCTATTCTCCTTCAGGTTATGAGGTACGCAAGAACTATGAGGGAGCTGATATCATCTGTTATATGCCGGTGGATACTAGGTTGAACGCCATCCGTTTCCTTAGACTGGTACGTCCTGTGATGGCTTTCTTCATCAAGTATGAGTTCTGGTCTAATTTCCTTCATATCCTGAAGCATCGCAACATTCCTACTTATAGCGTGAGCAGTATCTTCCGCGAGGATCAGGTGTTCTTCAAATGGTACGGCAGAAGCTATGCAGGAGTACTGAAGTGCTTTACCCGTTTCTTCGTACAGAACGAAGAGAGTAAGCGATTGCTCGAAGGTATAGGCATCACGGCTGTGGATGTGGTAGGAGATACCCGTTTCGACCGTGTTCTCCAGATAAAGGAGGCTGCCAAGCAATTGCCGATTTGCGAGGCTTTCAGAACAGGAGTAGCTTCATCTCAGTCTGCGGATGTACCTCATCATGATTTCAAGGTATTTGTTGCCGGTAGCTCTTGGCCACCAGATGAGAATATCTTTATACCTTTCTTTAATGAGCATAAGGATTGGCGCCTGCTGATTGCTCCTCATGTCATCGCTGAAGAGCATCTGAAGTTGATTCTTTCTCTGATAAAGGGCAAGAAGGTAGTGCGCTATACGCAAACTACTCCTGAAGAGGCTGCGGAGGCTGATGTCTTGATCATCGATTGTTTCGGATTGTTGAGCAGTATGTACAACTATGGTGATGTGGCTTATATCGGTGGCGGCTTTGGTGTAGGTATTCATAACACCTTGGAGGCTGCCGTATGGAATATGCCGGTTATCTTTGGTCCGAACAATAAAAAGTTTCAGGAGGCTCAGGGCTTGCTGAAATCGGGTGGAGGTTTTGAAATCAATACCTATGAGGATTTCTCAGGTTTGATGAGTTCTCTGATGAATGATGAGACCTTCCTGAAACAGGCTGGCGATAAGGCTGGTGCCTTCGTGGCTCATTTGGCTGGCGCTACAGATAAGGTCTTGGCAAGTGTAAAGTTGTAATAGCTTCTTTATATACATATAATAAAAGGTCTCATGAATACTTTTCTTCATGAGACCTTTTCTTGTATATGTATGTGCCGTAAACCAGGCATCCTGCCTTTATTTGATAATGCGGTAGTAATCCTCTTTTCTTGGTTTTACGGTATGAGGATGCGCTGATGCATAACCCAACGCTAAGGCACCGACACCCATCAATCCCTCTGGAAGATTCCAATCTTTCATCAGTTTCTTTCCTTCTTCTGATGCGAACATGCCGTCTTCACGGTTGATCCAGCAGGAAGAAAGACCGATAGAGTGGGCTGCAAGCATCATATTGCCTAAGATAAGGCTGCCATCTTTCACACCGTTAACGTTGCTTTCTGGTGCCAGAACGATAACGATGGTTGGCGCTCCATAGTAAGGATCGCTTTCTACACCCATGATTTCTGCGTTCATCTTGCGAAGCTGGGCGCAAATGTCAGGATTCTGAACGGCAATGATGAAAGGCTCCTGGGTTCCATGACCTGTTGCTGCCCATGTGCCGGCTTCCAATACCGTCTTCAACTCTTCGTTGGTAATCTGATCTGCCTTGAAGCGACGAATACTTCTTCTCTCCTTAATGGCTTTCAAAACTTCATTTTCCATCTTATCTTGTTTTAAACATTTTATTTAGAATTCTTTTCTCTATTCTCGTTCTTTTATGCAGGGCATCCGCTCAAATCCTCTTCATCCATATACTGGCTGAGAACGCGTGCGATGCGAATCAATCCCTGCATCAGGGTCTTGCGAGGACAGGCGATGTTGAGGCGCAGGTAGCCCTGACCGGCCTTTCTGCCATACATCGTTCCGCTGTTGACGAATACCTTGCCGTCATTCATCAGCTTCTCGTATGCCTCGTCGCTTGACAGTTCGAATGGCAGAATATCGAGCCATACCAGGTAGGTGCCTTCAAGGCGGGTAACGCGAACCTGTGGCAATTCTGTATTGAAGAATTCCTTTACAGCCTGATAGTTCTCATAGAGATACTGGTTCAGTTCGTCGAGCCACTCCTCACCTTCATTATAGGCTGCCTGGAGAGCGATGATGCCGAATGGATTTACGTCACAAACCTCGTTGATGTTGATGGCACGGTTGATGCGGCGGCGCAATGTTGCATCCGGACAGATGATGTTTGCTATCTGAAGTCCTGCAATATTGAATGACTTTGATGGTGAATTCAATACTACGCAGTTGTCACGGCAAGCTTCGCTGATGCTGGCAAATGGAGTATACTGATAGCCCGGCATGATGAGTTCACAATGGATTTCATCTGCGATGACCTTTACCCCGTGCTTGAGACAGATGTCGTTCATTCTCTCAAGTTCCTCTTTCTTCCATACTCTTCCGGCTGGATTGTGAGGATTGCAGAGGATGAAGGCTGTGGTCTTCTCGTCGGCACACTTGCGCTCGAAATCCTCGAAATCTATCTCGTAGGTGCAGTTGCCCACACGCTTCAATTCATTTTCCACTACTTCGCAGCCGCTGTTTGTAATGCAGGAGAAGAAACAGTTGTATACAGGTGTCTGTACCAACACCTTCTCTCCAGGCATGCAGATGGCCTTCAGGCAGCAGGAGATGGCAGGTACAACGCCTGATGTATAGAGAATCCACTCTTTCTCGATCTTCCACTGGTGGCGGCGGGAGAACCAGCTGGTGATTGCCTCGTAATAAGAATCTGGTACGAGGGTATAGCCGAAGATGCCGTGAGCTACGCGCTTCTGCAGAGCTTCGATGATGCAGGGAGCAGTCTGGAAGTCCATATCTGCTACCCACATAGGAATAACGCCGTCTTCCTTCACCAAATCCCATTTGTATGAGTTGGTTCCACGACGTTCGATGATTTCATCAAAATTGTATTTCATATTTGTTTTCTATCTATATTGTTTCTTCTATTTATATAGGATAAATACCTTATTTATATAAGATGAATACCTTATTTATATAGGATAAATACCTTATTTATATAGGATAAATCTCTTTTCCTCCTAATTGAAATCTTCGTTCATAGACTTTGAATCTCCGTTCAAAGACATTGAACGTACATTCAAAGCTTTTGAACGGCCGTTCAATGTCTATGAACGGAGATTTCAGTTAAGTGTAAGAACAATTAGTTATGGGAGCAATTAGTTATTTACTTAATTGTTACCATTTCTATCATTACCTCTTAAACTATTTCGATTTATCTGTGATTTCACATGCACCCTTTGGCGCTTTGGCAAACTCTGTATAAGTTACGCTTCCCACTTCGTCTGCCTCGATTCTTCCGGAAATAGGGTTTTTGATATTGGTGATACTTCCCTTGATCTGTGCATCGATGTTGGTACAATCCTCGAAGGCACGGTCGCATTCCTTGTCAAAGGTACAATCCTCCAGAGTTACATGGTCCATGTAGCAGAGAGGCTGCTCGCCGCTGATGTGGCAACGTACGAACTTGATGTTTTTGCTGTGCCAGGCCAGATACTCACCATTCAGTTCCGAATCATAGACGGTTACATTCTCGCATTCCCAGAAACTGTCCTTGGTTGTAATCTTTGCGTTGTGAATCTCCACATTTCTGCAGTATTGGAATACATATTTAGAGTCGCTCTCAAGTCCGTCTACATAGATATTCTTGGAGAACATGAATGGATAAGTTCCATCGTGGAGTTTTACGTTCTTCAGTTTCAAGCCATCTACCTTCCAGAAAGTCTCATCAGCATCTGTGATGTTTACGTTCTCCAAATCCAGATTCTTCATTTCGCGGAAGAACTTAGGCCCATCGATGGTGCAGTCTTTCATCACCATATTATCACTATACCAGATGGCAGAGCGGCTCTCTGGGGCAAAGTAGCAGTCGGTAATGAGCGAACCGTCAACATGCCACCAAGGGTATTTGCCATAAAACTTGGAATGATGGCATTCTATGTTCTTGCAGCATTTGATGCCCGACTCGCCGTCTGTAATCGTAATATCTTCTAAACGTACATCGTGAGCACCAAAAAGAGGGCGCTCGCCCCCGAATGATTTGTTCTTTATCAATTCCATAATTTTCTATTATCCTTTCTTGTTTGTTATTTCTGTGTGCAAAATTACAAAAATAATGCCAAATTCGTATAACCTGATTTACAGAAAAATGTAACGATATGGCGTATTTGGGGATAAATGGTCGCTATAGGGGAAAAATAAATGAAAAAAGGCTGAATCATGAAGCATTTTCACGATTCAGCCCTTATCGAGTTAACTTCTAAAAATCCGAAGCGGAGAATTACAAGTTAGGGTTCATCTCTTTCCACTCAGCTACTGGAGGAACGATGCCGAGGTCTACGATCTCATCGCGCATCTTGCAAAGGTGCTCGTAAGACTTCTGGAGGCTAGCGAGCTCTTCCTCAGTACCTGTAGGCTCTGTGAAGTGAACACCAGTCTTGTCGATAGTAGTAGGCATAGCCATCATTACGTTCTTGAAACCGAGCTTGTCGTGGTTTACATAGCAACCAGCTGGCAATGTGAACTTCTCGCCACCCATAGCAGCCTCGATCATCTTAACTGCGTTGTAAGCTGGGCTCTGGAATGAAGAACGGCCACGGAGCTTGATGATGTTAGAACCACCCTGTACTGTGTGATGCTTGATCTCTTCCCAACGCTCGTCAGAAAGACCCATCTCTGCCAATGGCTTGCCGTCAACCTTAACCTGAGAAGCAAATACAGCCATCTGCTCGCCGTGACCACCATAAGTGTGAGCGCCAGTAACCTTATCCTGCTGTACACCGAACTCGAGGGCCAAAGCCTGCTGCAGACGAGTAGAATCGAGAGCTGCGAGTGATGTCAACTGGTTTGGCTTCAAACCTGAGTGGATAAGTGCTGTAAGAGCTGTAACGTCAGCTGGGTTGAAGATAACAACTACGTGCTCAACCTCTGGGCAGTACTTCTTGATGTTGTCACCAAATTCTGCAGCAATCTTGCAGTTGCCCTTAAGAAGATCCTCACGAGTCATACCCTCCTTACGAGGAGCACCACCAGAAGAAATAATATATTTAGCACCAGTGAAAGCCTCCTCTGGGTTAACAGTATAAGTTACGTTAACACCTGGGAATGCGCACTGCTGAATTTCATCGAAAACACCATGTACACCTGGCTCGAAGATATCATAAAGACAGATGTTTGGAGTAAGACCGAGCATCAAAGCGCTCTGTACCATGTTAGAACCGATCATACCGCCTGCACCGACGATAACGAGTTTGTCATTTGTTAAAAAATTCATAACTACAATTCTTATTTAAATGTTTATAATCTTTTTCTCCTGAAAAATAGCGGAATGTATCTGGAATAAAGTTTGTAAAACTCCTTCTTTTTACTTTCCGACCGCAAAATTAATAAAAAGTAATGTAAATCGTGCATATTTTTGCGCTTAAATTTGTTGTTAATTCTTAAAAATGTTATCTTTGTAATCTCTAATTAGCAAAATGCATTATTTGGAGTTAAGTTAAACATTAAATTGCATAACAATTATGAATGAAATCGAATTACGTTTAGCTAGATTGAGGGAGTTGATGAAGCGTGAACATCTTTCTGCTTTCATCTTCCCTAGTACAGATGCTCATCAGAGCGAGTATGTTGCCGACCATTGGCGAGGAAGAGAGTGGATCTCTGGTTTTAACGGGTCGGCTGGTACTGCTGTCGTTACAATGAAATCGGCTGCTTTATGGACTGATTCCCGCTACTTCCTGGCTGCGGAAGAACAGCTGGAAGGTACTGAATATCAGCTGATGAAGCTGAAAGTAGAAGGTACGCCTACTATCGCAGAATGGTTGGGGAAAGAATTGCAGGAGGTACAGTCTCCAGAGGTTGGACTTGATGGCATGGTCAACTCTTATAATTATGTTAAAGATTTAATCTATTCTCTCCGTAAGCTAGGTGGAATTACGCTTAGAACTAATTTGGACCCTTTGGCACAGATTTGGGAGAATCGTCCTTCGCTTCCTGCAAATCCTGTAGAAATTCAACCATTGGAATATGCTGGAGAAACGCTAGGCTCTAAGGTGGCCCGTATCCGTAAGTCCTTGAGAGAACTTCATGCAGATGGTATGCTCGTTTCTGCTTTGGATGATATTGCTTGGACTTTGAATCTTCGTGGTACAGATGTTCATTGCAATCCTGTATTTGTAAGTTATTTGTTGATTGAGAGCGGTAAAGTTTCGCTTTTCGTGGATGATAATAAATTATCTCCTGAAGTAAAACAGTATCTTCAAGACAATCTGGTTTCTCTCTATAATTATAATAAGGTGGAAAAATGCCTTGAATCATATTCGGAATATAATATCCTGTTAGATGGAAATGAAACGAGCTATTATCTGTGGAAAGCAGTAAAATGCCAGGAAATTGTTGCTGCAGGTTCTCCTATTCCGGCTATGAAGGCTGTGAAAAATAAAGCAGAAATAGAGGGCTACCATAGTGCGATGCTTAAAGATGGGGTTGCTATGGTTAAGTTCCTGAAGTGGCTGAAACCTGCTGTTGAGGCTGGCGGACAAACAGAAATTTCCATTGATGAGAAATTAACTTCGCTGCGTGCAGAACAGAAACTGTTCAGAGATATTTCTTTTGATACGATTGCCGGCTATGCGCAGCATGGAGCAATTGTTCATTATGAGGCTACTCCTGAAACTGATGTCGTTCTGAAACCGGAAGGTTTGATTCTGATAGACTCTGGAGCTCAATACCAGGATGGTACTACTGATATTACCCGTACCATTGCTTTGGGACCTGTATCTGAAGAGATGAAGCATGTTTATACCTTGGTTCTGAAAGCGCATATTCAGTTGGAATTGGTTAAATTCCCCGACGGAGCATCTGGAACACAATTGGATGCTGTAGGAAGAGAGTGTATGTGGCGTGAAGGATATAATTTCTTGCATGGTACAGGACATGGAGTAGGTTCGTATCTCTGTGTGCACGAAGGCCCTCATCAGATTAGAATGGAATGGATGCCTACACCTTTGAGAGCTGGAATGACCTTGACGGATGAGCCTGGTTTGTATTTGGCTGGTAAGTTCGGCGTGAGAATAGAAAATACGGTGCTGATTTCAGACTACATGTCTACTGAGTTCGGTAAATTCCTGCAGATAGAGCCTCTTACACTTTGCCCTATAGATACAACTCCTATAGATGTTGATATGTTGTTGCCTGAAGAGATTGGTTGGCTCAATGATTATCATCAGCTGGTTTATGAAAAATTGTCTCCTTTCCTTAATGAAGAGGAGAAAATATGGCTTGAAAACGCTACAAAACCCATAAAATGAACATTTTAGAGTAAAAAGTTGAAGAAAAACTTGGTAGTTTGATAAAATAGATGTAATTTTGCACCCGCAAATTGTGGCATTGCCATATTTCGCATTGAATAACATAAGTTTAACATAATAAATTAAAAGCAAAAAAATGATTATTGTACCAGTTAAAGACGGTGAGAACATCGAGAGAGCTCTCAAGAAGTTTAAGAGAAAATTCGAAAAGACAGGTGTTGTTAAGGAGCTTCGTGCTCGTCAGCAGTATGACAAGCCTTCTGTTTTGAAGCGTCTCAAGATGGAACACGCCATCTACGTACAGCAGTTGCGTGCAAACGAGGAATAAAAGTAAAAAATCCTCAAAAAATTTGGTAGTTTAAAATAATTTTCGTAACTTCGTTGCCGAAATGAAAAAGGTACGACGTTATGTTGAGTATAGATAAGTTCTTGGAATATTTGCGCTCTGAACTGAACAGGTCGCAGAGAACGGTAGAAAACTATCGCGAAGATTTGAAACTCTTTGAGCAATATGCTAGGAACTTGTCTGAATCCTTCACTTGGGAATCTGTTGATTCTGATATGATTCGCAACTGGATGGAGCATATGATAGATGCAGGTAATAAGGCAACCTCGGTTAATCGCCGGTTGAGTGCTTTGAAAATGTTCTATCGGTTTGCTTTAGTCAGACATTATGTGAAGTCGGATCCTGCTCATAGTCTCAAAGGACCTAAGGAAAGTAAACCGCTGCCTCAATTCTTGAAAGAAAATGAGATGGATGAGTTGCTTGACAGAAAAATGTGGGGCGATGATTATAATAATGTACGCGCACGTACTATTATAATATTGTTCTATGAGACGGGGATGCGATTGTCAGAGTTGATAGGACTTGATGTTGACGATGTGAACTTTATCAAAAATGAGATAAAGATTACGGGTAAGGGAAACAAACAACGTATAGTTCCTTTTGGTGACGAGCTTAAAAATGCTCTTTCGGAATATTTGGCTCTAAGAGCACAAAGAGTGAAGGTTGGGTCTGGAGCTCTTTTGCTTGCGGATAGGGGCGGACGGATGAGTCCAGTTCAAGTCAGAGAAATCGTGAAGGAGAACCTCGCAAGGGTTTGCTCGTTGAAAAAGAAAAGTCCGCACGTGTTGAGACATACGTTTGCTACAGCGATGTTGAATCATGGTGCTGGAATTGAAAGTTTGAAAAGACTGTTAGGACATGCGAAACTCTCGACGACCGAGATTTATACGCATACAACGTTTGAGCAGTTGAAACGAGTTTATATTAAAGCCCATCCTCGGGCGTAACCTTTTAAAAAATGGAGGTAACTATGGAAATTAAGATTCAGTCGATTCACTTCGACGCTACCGAGAAGTTACAGGCGTTTATCGAAAAGAAAGTCGCCAAGTTAGAAAAAACTTTTGAAGATATACAGAAAGTAGAGGTGCAATTAAAGGTCGTGAAGCCTGCTACTGCCTTGAATAAGGAAGTTCATCTGGAAGTTGCTGTCCCTGGAACCAAGTTGTTCGTGGAAAAGACATGCGACACTTTTGAGGAAGGAATTGACCAGGCAGTGGACTCAATGAAGGTTCAATTGACCAAATTTAAAGAAAAATCAAGGAATCGATAAAAAAAACTCGAAAAAATTTTGTTGATTCAAAAAATAGTTGTATCTTTGCAGCCGTTTTCCGATAGATGGAAATTTAGCCGTATTGCGGCTGCAAAGATTGCCTCTTTAGCTCAGTTGGCCAGAGCACGTGATTTGTAATCTCGGGGTCGTTGGTTCGAATCCGACAAGAGGCTCAGAAAAAGAAAAGTTTGGGTAGTTACCAGAGTGGCCAAATGGGGCAGACTGTAAATCTGCTGGCTATGCCTTCGGTGGTTCGAATCCATCACTACCCACTTTCTTTGATAAGCGGAAATAGCTCAGTTGATAGAGCACTAGCCTTCCAAGCTGGGGGTCGCGGGTTTGAGCCCCGTTTTCCGCTCAATTTATTAACTTGCTGTAATAGCTCAGTGGTAGAGCACTTCCTTGGTAAGGAAGAGGTCCTGAGTTCAACTCTCAGTTACAGCTCTATCGTTCTAGATGCTTAGGATGGTAGAGGAACAGATTATTCATTTATATAAATAAAAAGAAAAGCTATGGCTAAAGAAGAATTCGTGCGTACCAAACCGCATGTTAACATTGGTACAATTGGTCATGTTGACCATGGTAAGACTACTCTGACCGCTGCTATCTCTAAGGTATTGAACGAGAAGCTCGGTACATCTGAGGCAGTTAAGTCATTCGATCAGATTGATAATGCTCCTGAGGAGAAAGAGCGTGGTATCACTATCAACTCTGCTCACATCGAGTATGAGACAGCAAAGCGTCACTATGCACACGTTGACTGTCCGGGACACGCTGACTATGTAAAGAACATGGTTACTGGTGCTGCTCAGATGGATGGTGCAATCTTGGTTTGTGCTGCTACTGATGGTCCTATGCCACAGACACGTGAGCACGTACTTCTTGCACGTCAGGTAAACGTACCTCGCTTGGTTGTTTTCTTGAACAAGTGCGATATGGTTGACGATGAGGAGATGCTTGAGCTCGTTGAGATGGAGCTTCGCGAAATCCTCGAGCAGTATGGTTACGAGGAGGATACTCCAATTGTACGTGGTTCTGCTCTCGGTGCTTTGAATGGCGTTGAGAAGTGGGTTAAGTCTGTTGAGACTTTGATGGATACAGTTGATGAGTGGATTCAGGAGCCAGAGCGCGAGATTGATAAGCCATTCTTGATGCCTATCGAGGATGTATTCTCAATTACAGGTCGTGGTACTGTTGCTACAGGTCGTATTGAGACAGGTCGTTGCAAGGTAGGTGACGAAGTTCAGTTGCTCGGTCTTGGTGAGGACAAGAAGTCAGTTATTACTGGTGTTGAGATGTTCCGTAAGATCCTTGCAGAGGGTGAAGCTGGTGATAACGTAGGTTTGCTTCTCCGTGGTATCGATAAGGCTGAGGTTAAGCGTGGTATGGTAGTTGTACACCCAGGTGCTATTACTCCTCACGATCACTTCAAGGCTTCTATCTATGTATTGAAGAAGGAAGAGGGTGGTCGTCACACTCCATTCGGTAACAAGTATCGTCCTCAGTTCTATCTCCGTACTATGGACTGTACAGGTGAAATCAAGCTTCCAGAGGGAGTTGAGATGGTAATGCCTGGTGATAACGTAGAGATTGAGGTTGAGTTGATCTACAAGGTTGCTTTGAACGAGGGTCTTCGTTTCGCTATCCGTGAGGGTGGTCGTACAGTAGGTTCTGGTCAGATCACAACAATTCTCGACGATATCAAGTAATTTAGATTTATCTAATTTGCTATATATATCAGACTCCCCTCCTAATGGAGAGGGAGTCTACCTACGGGTTTAGCTCAGTTGGTAGAGCACTGGTCTCCAAAACCAGGTGTCGAGGGTTCGAGCCCTTCAACCCGTGCTAAATAGAAGATAATATGAATAAAATAGTAAATTATTGCAAGGCATGTTACGATGAACTTGCGCATAAGACTACTTGGCCATCACGTGCCGAACTTACTCATAGTGCAATGGTTGTATTATCTGCTTCCCTAGTCATTGCACTTGTTGTGTTCGCGATGGATTCTATTTTCAAAGCCTTTATGGGTGTAGTTTATCCAGGTTAATTTTTTAAGGAAATGGCAGACGCAGGAAATAAATGGTATGTGCTTAAAGCCGTAAGTGGCAAAGAAGCTAAGGTGAAAGAATACATCGAAGCTGAAATGAAGCACAATGACTTACTAGCAGCAAATGTTTCTCAGGTGTTGATACCAGTTGAGAAGCATGCAACTGTGCGTAATGGAAAGAGAGTTGTTAAAGAAAAAGTTTCTCTTCCAGGTTATGTTTTTGTGGAGGCCAAACTGAAGGGTGATGTAGCGCATACGTTGCGTTTCCTCCCTAATGTTTTGGGTTTCCTTGGAGGTTTGGATGAACCAACACCAGTTCCACAGCGCGATATCAATCGTATGCTGGGTTCTGCAGAGGAGACTGAGTTCGAGGAGAATCTTGATTGTCCTTACTTGGTTAATGATACCGTTAAGGTTATGGAAGGTCCATTCAGTGGTTTCAGCGGAATCGTTGAAGAGGTTAATGCTGAAAAGCATAAGCTGAAAGTTACGGTTAAGATCTTCGGACGTAAAACTCCGTTGGAATTAGGTTTTATGCAAGTAGAAAAGGAATAGTATTCTGTTACGAGATTGTTATTCCTTATAAGTTTCAATTTTAAATATTAACAAAGAAATGGCTAAAGAAGTTGCTGGATTAATCAAATTACAGATTAAAGGTGGCGCTGCGAATCCTTCACCTCCAGTAGGACCTGCATTGGGTTCTAAGGGTATTAATATTATGGGATTCTGCAAGGAATTCAACGCCCGTACCCAGGACAAAGCAGGTAAAGTGTTGCCAGTAGTTATTACTTATTATACTGACAAGTCTTTTGATTTTATTATCAAGACTCCACCTGCTGCAGTTCAATTGAAAGAGGCTGCCAAAATCAAGTCAGGTTCTGCACAGCCTAATCGTCAGAAGGTTGCTTCTCTTACTTGGGATCAGGTAAAGGTAATCGCTGAGGATAAGATGAAGGACTTGAACTGCTTTACTGTAGAATCAGCTATGAAGCTCATTGCTGGTACTGCAAGAAGTATGGGTATTACTGTAAAAGGGGACTTCCCTGGTAAATAATTTAAAACTTCAATTAGAAAAATGAGTAAACTGACAAAAAATCAAAAATCAGTAGCTGATAAGGTTGAAGCAGGGAAGGCATACACATTGAAGGAGGCTTCAGAGTTGGTAAAGGAAATTACAACTACCAAATTTGATGCATCTCTTGATATTGATGTACGCTTAGGTGTTGATCCACGTAAGGCTAACCAGATGGTTCGTGGCGTTGTTTCATTGCCAAACGGAACAGGTAAGGTTACTCGCGTGCTCGCACTCTGTACTCCTGATCAGGAAGCTGCTGCTAAGGAAGCAGGTGCTGATTATGTAGGTCTTGACGAATACGTTGAGAAGATTAAGGGTGGTTGGACAGATATTGATGTCATCATCACAATGCCTTCTTGCATGGGTAAGATTGGTCCTTTGGGTCGTGTACTCGGTCCTCGTGGTTTGATGCCTAACCCTAAGAGTGGCACTGTAACTATGGATGTTGCTAAGGCAGTAAAGGAAGTTAAGCAAGGTAAGATTGACTTTAAGGTTGATAAGGCTGGTATTATCCATACTTCAATCGGTAAGGTTGGCATGACACCTGAGCAGATTTATGGAAATGCTAAGGAGTTCATCAACACAGTTATCAAGTTGAAGCCTGCTGCTGCTAAAGGTACATATATCAAGAGTATCTTTATTTCTAGCACTATGAGTAAGGGTATCAAGATTGATCCTAAATCAGTTGAATAACTCTAAAAGTTTTGTAAAATGAAGAAAGAAGTTAAAGATACTATTATCGCTGAACTTGGACAGAAGTTGCAGGAGTTTCCTCATTTCTATCTTGTAGATGTTACAGGATTGAATGCAGAGAAGACAAGCGCACTCCGTCGTAAGTGCTTCCAGAGCGAGATTAAGATGGTTGTTGTTAAGAATTCCTTGCTTCACAAGGCGTTCGAGGCTTCAGATATCGATTTCTCTGAGCTCTATGGCTACTTGAAGGGTACTACTGCTGTAATGTTTGCTAATACAGCTAATGTACCAGCTAAGTTGTTGAAGGATTATGACAAGGAAGATGTTCCAACATTGAAGGCTGCTTATGCAGAGGAAAGCTTCTATGTTGGCGCTGATAAACTTGCTGAACTTTCAGCTCTCAAGAGCAAGAACGAAGTTATCGCAGAGATTGTTGCTTTGCTCCAGTCACCTGCAAAGAACGTTGTTTCAGCTCTTCAATCAGGAAGCAACACTATTCATGGTGTGCTTAAGACATTGGGCGAGCGTCCTGAGTAATCAATCACAATGTTATCATTAATTATAGTATAAACAAAAATAAAATTTAGAATAAAATGGCAGATATCAAAGCTATTGCAGAAGAGTTAGTAAATCTTACTGTTAAGGAAGTTAATGAGTTGGCAACAGTCCTCAAGGACGAGTATGGTATTGAGCCTGCTGCTGCAGCTGTAGCTGTAGCTGCTGGTCCTGCTGCTGGTGGTGCAGCTGCAGCTGAGGAGAAGTCTACATTCGACGTAGTCCTCGCTGAGGTTGGTGGCGCTAAGCTCCAGGTTGTAAAGGCTGTTAAGGAGGCTTGTGGTCTCGGTTTGAAAGAGGCTAAGGATCTCGTAGACGGTGCTCCTTCTACAATCAAGGAAGGTGTAGCTAAGGACGAGGCTGAGAACCTTAAGAAGGCTATCGAAGAGGCTGGTGCTAAGGTAGAGCTCAAGTAATTAGAGTAATACATTTTTTTATATAAATGGTTAGGATTCTCCAAGTAGGTGAGTCCTAACCTTTTTGTGTCTTTTATTATATTATTAATAAAACCCATTTAATAACTTCTAATGGCTACAAAAATTGTTGATAACAGAGTAAATTTTGCCAGCGTGCATAATCCGTATCCATATCCGGATTTCCTCGATGTGCAGTTAAAGTCTTTCAAGGACTTCTTACAGTTGGATACTCCGCCTGAGGAACGCAAGAATGACGGTTTGTATAAGGTGTTCTCTGAGAACTTCCCTATTACCGATACACGTAACAATTTCGTTCTTGAGTTCTTGGATTACTATATCGACCCTCCTCGCTATTCTATTGATGAGTGTTTGGAGCGTGGTCTTACATATAGCGTACCTTTGAAGGCTAAGATGAAACTGTATTGTACTGATCCTGATCATGAGGATTTCGGTACATTTATTCAGGATGTGTTCCTTGGTACTATCCCATATATGACCGATAATGGTACTTTCGTGATTAATGGTGCTGAGCGTGTTGTTGTTTCTCAGCTTCATCGCTCTCCTGGTGTGTTCTTTAGCCAGGGTGTTCATGCAAATGGTACCATGCTTTATTCTGCTCGTATCATTCCTTTCAAGGGAAGCTGGATTGAATTTGCAACTGACATTAACAATGTAATGTATGCATATATCGATCGTAAGAAGAAGTTGCCTGTAACCACATTGTTGCGTGCTATTGGTTACGAACAGGATAAGGATATTCTTCAGATTTTTGATCTCGCCGAGGAGGTGAAGGTTAACAAGAAGAATATGAAGGCTGCTATTGGTCGTAAGCTTGCTGCTCGTGTTTTGAAGAGTTGGAATGAGGACTTCGTTGATGAGGATACTGGTGAAGTAGTATCTATCGAGCGTAACGAAGTAATCATGGAGCGTGAGACTGAACTTACTGCTGATAATATTGAGGAGATTGTTGAGAGTGGAGCGCAGACTGTTCTTCTTCATAAGGATGAGGAAGCTGCCAACAAGTTTACTATTATCTTCAATACTTTGGCAAAGGATCCAAGTAATTCAGAGAAGGAAGCTGTTAACTATATCTATCGTCAGTTGCGTAATGCTGATCCTGCAGATGACGCAAGTGCACGTGAGGTTTTCCAAAACCTGTTCTTCTCGGATAAGCGTTATGATCTGGGTGAGGTAGGTCGTTATCGTATCAATAAGAAATTGAATCTTGATACTGACATTGATGTTCGTGTCTTGACTAAGGAAGATATTATTGAGATCATTAAATATCTTATTCAGCTGATCAACTCTAGTGCAACAGTTGACGATATCGACCACTTGTCTAATCGTCGTGTTCGTACTGTAGGTGAGCAGTTGGCTAACCAGTTCTCTATTGGCTTGGCACGTATGACCCGTACTATCCGTGAACGTATGAATGTTCGCGACAATGAGGTGTTTACTCCAACAGATTTGATTAATGCTAAGACAATCTCTAGTGTTATCAATTCTTTCTTTGGAACTAATCCATTGTCACAGTTCATGGACCAGACTAACCCTCTGGCTGAGGTAACTCATAAGCGTCGTCTTTCTGCCTTAGGTCCTGGTGGTTTGTCTCGTGAGCGTGCAGGTTTCGAGGTTCGTGACGTACATTATACACACTATGGTCGTCTTTGCCCTATTGAGAGTCCTGAAGGTCCAAACATCGGTTTGATTTCTTCTCTCTGTATGTATGCAAAGATTAATGATCTTGGTTTTATTGTTACTCCTTACCGTAAGGTGAATGATAGCAAGGTCGATATGGCTAATGAGGATGTTGTATACTTGACTGCTGAGGATGAAGAGTCTAAGATTATCGGTCAGGGTAATGCGCCTTTGACTGTTGATGGTTCTTTCATTCGTGATGTAGTAAAGTGTCGTCAGGATGCTGATTATCCTGTTGTAGGTCCGGATCAAGTTGATTATGTTGACGTCTCTCCACAGCAGATTGCTTCTGTGTCCGCAGGTTTGATTCCATTCTTGGAGCATGATGATGGTCACCGTGCGTTGATGGGATGTAACATGATGCGTCAGGCAGTACCATTGCTTCATAATGATGCACCAATAGTTGGTACTGGTCTTGAGAAGCAAGTTTGTGAGGATTCACGTACTATGGTTACTGCAGAAGGTGAGGGCGTTATCGAATATGTTGATGCTACAACTATCCGCATCCTTTACGATCGCACAGAAGACGATGAGTTTGTAAGTTTCGAACCTGCTTTGAAGGAGTATCGTATTCCTAAGTTCCGTCGTACCAACCAGAATATGACCATCGACTTGCGTCCTATCTGTAATAAGGGACAGCGTGTAAAGAAGGGTGATATCCTGACAGAAGGTTATGCAACAGAAAATGGTGAGTTGGCTTTGGGCCGTAACTTGCTTGTTGCTTATATTCCTTGGAAGGGTTATAACTACGAGGATGCTGTCGTTATCTCTGAACGTATGGTTCGTGAAGATGTATTGACATCTGTACATGTTGACGAATATTCTCTTGATGTCCGTGAAACGAAGCGTGGCGTAGAGGAGTTCACATCTGATATTCCTAATGTCAGCGAGGAAGCTACTAAGGATCTTGATGATAATGGTATCGTACGTGTTGGTGCAAGAATTGAACCAGGTGATATCATGATTGGTAAGATTTCGCCTAAGGGTGAAAGTGATCCTTCACCAGAAGAGAAGTTGCTTCGCGCTATCTTTGGTGATAAGGCTGGTGATGTGAAGGATTCTTCATTGAAGGCAAATCCATCTTTGAGCGGTGTAGTTATTGACAAGAAGTTGTTCTCTCGTGCTATCAAGACCCGTGAGTCAAAGAAGCAGGATAAGATTATTCTTGCTAAGATTGATGAGGAGTATGAGGCAAAGGGTGATGACTTGAAGGATATTCTCGTAGACAAGTTGCTTACACTTACAGAAGGTATGACTTCTGAGGGCGTTAAGGATTATACAGGTGCTGAGATTATCACCAAGGGCAGTACGTTTACCGCTACAGCCTTGAAGAATTTGGAGTATGATGGTGTTCAGTCTAATAAGTGGACTAAGGATGAGCATACCAATGGCTTGATTCAGAGACTTATTATGAACTATATCCGCAAGTATAAGCAACTTGATGCTGAATTAAAGCGTCGTAAGTTTGCTATCACTATTGGTGATGAACTTCCATCAGGTATTCTTCAGATGGCTAAGGTATATATTGCTAAGAAGCGTAAGATCCAGGTTGGTGATAAACTTGCCGGTCGTCATGGTAATAAGGGTATTGTGTCTAAGGTAGTTCGTTTGGAGGATATGCCATTTATGGCTGACGGTCGTCCTGTAGATATGGTATTGAATCCATTGGGTGTGCCTTCACGTATGAACCTTGGTCAGATCTTCGAGTGTATCTTGGGTGCTGCTGGTAAAAAGTTGGGCGTAAAGTTTGCTACTCCTATCTTTGATGGTGCTAAATTGGATGATCTCTCTGAATGGACAGATAAGGCAGGCTTGCCACGTTTCTGCTCAACTTACCTTTATGATGGTGAGACTGGAGAGCAGTTTGACCAGCCAGCTACTGTTGGTATGACTTACTTCTTGAAGTTAGGTCATATGGTTGAGGATAAGATGCACGCTCGTTCTATCGGTCCATACTCTTTGATTACACAACAGCCACTTGGTGGTAAAGCACAGTTTGGTGGTCAGCGATTCGGAGAGATGGAGGTCTGGGCTATCGAGGCATTCGGTGCAAGCCACGTTTTGCAGGAGATCCTGACTGTTAAGTCAGATGATGTTGTAGGACGTAGCAAGGCATACGAAGCAATCGTAAAGGGCGATCCAATGCCAACACCTGGTATTCCTGAGTCACTTAACGTATTGCTCCATGAGCTTCGTGGCCTTGGTTTGAGCATCAAACTTGATTAATTTTGAGAACCCCTAATTTATATATAGAAACATGGCTTTCAAAAAAGATACAAAGGTAAAGAATAATTTTACGAAGATTACCATCGGTCTCGCTTCGCCAGAGGAGATCTTGGAAAATTCGTATGGTGAGGTTACTAAACCGGAAACCATTAATTATCGTACATATAAGCCGGAGCGTGATGGCTTGTTCTGTGAGCGTATTTTTGGTCCTACTAAGGACTATGAATGCGCCTGCGGCAAGTACAAGCGTATCCGTTATAAGGGAATCGTCTGCGACCGATGCGGTGTAGAGGTTACAGAGAAGAAAGTTCGTCGTGAACGCTCTGGTCACATTGAGCTTGTCGTACCTGTTGCTCATATTTGGTATTTCCGTTCTCTTCCAAATAAGATTGGTTACCTTTTGGGTATGCCGACCAAGAAACTTGATGCTGTCATTTACTACGAGAAGTATGTAGTTATCCAGCCTGGTATTCTTGAGGGAAAGACTGATGCAGATGGTCTTGAATTGAACGGTTCTCACAAACTTGATCTCTTGTCAGAAGATGAATATATGGCTCTTCTTGACCAGTATGATCCTAATGGTGACAATGAACTTTTGGACGATACGGACCCTAATAAGTTTATAGCAAAAATGGGTGCTGAAGCAATTTATCAGTTGCTCCAGAATGTAGACCTTGACTCTTTGTCATACGAACTCCGCGATCGCGCAAATAACGATTCAAGTCAGCAGCGTAAAACTGAGGCTCTGAAGCGTCTGCAAGTTGTAGAAGGTTTCCGTGCTAGTAAAGGTATTAACAAGCCAGAATGGATGATCATGAAGATTATTCCTGTTACTCCACCTGAGCTTCGTCCGTTGGTACCATTGGATGGTGGTCGTTTTGCAACATCAGACTTGAATGACCTCTATCGTCGTGTGATTATCCGTAACAACCGTTTGAAGAGATTGGTTGAAATCAAGGCTCCTGAGGTTATTCTCCGTAACGAGAAGCGTATGTTGCAGGAGGCTGTTGACAGCTTGTTCGACAACTCACGCAAGAGTTCTGCTGTAAAGAGTGAGAGCAATCGTCCTTTGAAGTCACTCTCTGACTCTTTAAAGGGTAAGCAGGGTCGTTTCCGTCAGAACTTGCTGGGTAAGCGTGTTGACTATTCTGCCCGTTCTGTAATCGTTGTAGGTCCAGAGTTGAAGATGGGTGAGTGTGGTCTTCCTAAACTGATGGCTGCAGAGCTTTACAAACCATTTATCATCCGTAAGTTGATAGAGCGTGGTATCGTAAAGACTGTTAAGAGTGCCAAGAAGATTGTTGATCGTCGCGAGCCAGTTATCTGGGATATTCTTGAAAATGTAATGAAGGGTCATCCGGTTATGTTGAACCGTGCCCCTACGCTTCACCGACTCGGTATCCAGGCATTCCAGCCTAAGATGATTGAGGGTAAGGCTATTCAGTTGCATCCATTGGCATGTACAGCGTTCAACGCCGACTTCGATGGTGACCAGATGGCTGTTCACCTTCCATTGAGCAATGAGGCTGTTTTGGAGGCTCAAATCCTGATGCTTCAGAGTCATAACATTCTCAACCCAGCTAATGGTGCGCCTATCACCGTTCCTTCTCAGGATATGGTGCTTGGTCTTTACTATATTACTAAGATTCGTCCAGGTGCAAAGGGTGAGGGCTTGACATTCTATGGTCCTGAAGAGGCATTGATTGCTCGTAACGAGGGCCGATGTGATCTTCATGCTTTGATTAAGGTTGTAGTTGACGACTTGGTTGATGGTACAATCCAGAAACGAATGGTAGAAACTTCTGTTGGACGTGTCATCGTTAATGGTATCATTCCTGATGAAGTTGGCTTCTTCAATGATGTGATTTCCAAGAAAACCCTCCGTGGTTTGATTTCTAATGTTATCAAGGCTGTTGGTATGGCTAAGGCTTGTGAATTCCTTGATGGAATCAAGAACTTAGGTTATCGTATGGCTTATGTTGCAGGATTGTCATTCAACCTTGGTGATATTATTATTCCACCAGAGAAGGAAGCTATTGTTGAGCGCGGTCGTAAGGAGGTTGAGGAAATTACCAATAACTATAATATGGGTTTCATCACCAACAAGGAACGATACAACCAGGTTATTGATGCGTGGACTCACGTAAATACAGATTTGGGTAATATCTTGATGAAGGAGATGACCGAAGCTGACCAGGGATTCAACGCCGTATACATGATGCTTGATTCCGGAGCCCGTGGTTCTAAGGATCAGATTAAGCAGTTGTCTGGTATGCGTGGTTTGATGGCTAAACCTCAGAAGGCTGGTGCAGAGGGCGCGCAGATCATTGAGAACCCTATCCTTTCTAACTTTAAGGAGGGTATGTCTGTATTGGAGTACTTTATCGCTTCTCACGGTGCCCGTAAGGGTCTTGCTGATACCGCTATGAAGACTGCCGATGCCGGTTATTTGACTCGTCGTCTTGTAGACGTTTCTCACGATGTTATCATCACCGAAGAGGATTGTGGTACATTGCGTGGCTTGGTTTGTACAGCTTTAAAGAATGGCGATGAGATTATTTCATCTCTTTATGAGCGTATTTTGGGTCGTGTTTCTGTGCATGATGTTATTCATCCAACAACTGGTGAACTGATTGTCAAATCTGGTGAAGAAATCACCGAGGCTAAGGCAAAGGCTATTGATGAATCTCCTATCGAGAGTGTAGAAATTCGTTCAGTTCTCACCTGTGAGAGTAAAAAAGGTGTCTGCATGAAGTGCTATGGCCGTAACTTGGCAACAGCCCGTATGGTACAGTTGGGTGAAGCCGTTGGTGTCATCGCTGCTCAAGCTATTGGTGAGCCAGGTACTCAGTTGACTCTCCGTACATTCCACGCCGGTGGTATTGCATCTAACGCTGCTGCCAATGCTAAGATTGCTGCGAAGAATAAGTCTCGTATCGAGTTTGACGAGTTGAGCACAGTACCATTCGTAGAGGAAGACGAGGAAGGTAACGATATCAAGTGCGAAAAGGTAGTAAGCCACTTGGCTGAAATCCGTTTCGTGGATCCTAATACAAACATCGTTCTTGCAACTTTGAATGTTCCTTACGGTTCTTCATTGTATCACAAGGAGGGTGAAATCGTAGAGAAGGATACCGTTATCGCCCGTTGGGATCCATTCAACGCCGTTATCGTCAGCCAGTATGCCGGTACATTGAAGTTCAATGACGTTCAGAAGGATCAGACTTATCGTGCTGAGGTCGATGAGACTACAGGCTTGGAGGAGAAGATTATCACCGATTCCAAGAATAAGGCAATGGTTCCATCTTGTGATGTTATCGATGCTAATGGTGAAATCCTTGGTACATACAACTTCCCTGTAGGTGGTCACTTGGCTGTTGAGGATGGACAGACAATTAATACCGGTGAGGTTTTGGTTAAGATTCCTCGTGCTGTAGGTGGTGCAGGTGATATCACTGGTGGTCTCCCTCGTGTAACTGAGCTTCTTGAGGCTCGCAACCCTTCTAACCCTGCTGTTGTATCTGAAATCGATGGTGAGGTAACTATGGGTAAGGTAAAGCGTGGTAACCGTGAGATCATCGTAACATCTAAGACTGGCGATCAGAAGAAGTATCTTGTATCTCTTTCTAAGCAGATCTTGGTACAGGAACATGATGCTGTACGTGCTGGTACTCCTCTTTCTGATGGTAGTGTAACTCCTGGCGATATTCTCGCCATCATGGGTCCTACCGCTGTTCAGGAGTATATTGTTAACCAGATCCAGGACGTTTACCGTCTTCAGGGTGTGGCTATTAATGATAAGCATTTTGAGGTTGTGGTACGTCAGATGATGCGTAAGGTTCGTATTGACGATCCAGGTGATACTACCTTCTTGGAGCAAGAGTTGGTTGATAAACTTGACTTTGCAGAAGAGAATGATCGTATCTGGGGTAAGAAGGTTGTTACTGACGGTGGTGATAGTGAAAGTCTCAAACCAGGTCAGATCATAACGGCTCGTAGATTGCGTGATGAGAATTCTGCATTGAAGCGTCGCGACTTGAAACTTGTACAGGTTCGTGATGCCGTATCTGCAACTTCTACACAGATCCTCCAGGGTATTACTCGTGCTGCTCTTGGTACTAAGAGCTTTATGAGTGCTGCATCATTCCAGGAAACTACTAAGGTTTTGAATGAGGCTGCTATCCGTGGTAAGGTTGATTACCTTGAGGGTATGAAGGAGAATGTAATCTGTGGTCACTTGATTCCTGCAGGTACTGGTCTTCGTCAGTGGGATAAGCTCATCGTAGGCTCTAAAGAAGAATATGAGCGTATGCAGGCTAATAAGAAAAATGTGCTCGACTATGCTGATTCTCCAATAGGAGAATAATCGTAGAATAGAGTACTATACATAAATAGGTATAATGAGGGTGCGTCATAAGTCTATGGCGCACCCTTTTGTTATCTGCAACTGATGAAAAAAAGCAAAGAATCAGGATTCCATCTTCTGTTGTCTTATGATGTTTTTTTTAAAATAAGTGGCAGATTATTCGTTTTTTTCAGATATTATGTGTAAATTTGCACTATCATTTAAAGTTTAATCCTATTAACTTAGTAAAATTATGGAAGAAAATAAGAATAATCAACAGCAGCAGAATCAGTTCCAAATGGGCATCAGCCCTGAAGTAGCAGAGGGTACATACTCTAACTTGGCACTGATTACACATTCTAGTTCAGACTTCATCTTGGATTTCGCATGTGCACTTCCTGGCATGCCTGCACCTCAGATCAAGAGTCGTGTTATCATGGCACCTGAACATGCTAAGCGATTGCTCCAGGCATTGCAGAGCAATATTTATAACTACGAGCAGTCCTTCGGCAAAATTAAGTTGTCTGATGAGCAAGAACGTACAATCGCTCCATTCGGCACACCAAAGGGTGAGGCATAATGTACTACAACATACATACTAAGACTAAATTCTCTGCTAAATACCGCTTTTTTCTTTATAATATTTGTTTTTAATAGTTATATAAAGTTAAAACTAGCCTTCGTTTTTTAAAAGTCTCCTTAATATTTAGGTAGTTTGCCGAAAAAATCGTACCTTTGCACCCCGAAAAGGCTCTATAAAGTAGTGGCTTACATCGAAATAAGACAATAAATAAAAATAAATATATAAATTAAAAAGTAAAATTATGCCTACTATTTCACAGTTAGTAAGAAAAGGCAGACGAGTTCTTGTAGACAAGAGCAAGTCACCAGCTTTGGATTCTTGTCCTCAGCGTCGTGGCGTTTGTGTTCGTGTTTATACAACAACTCCTAAGAAGCCTAATTCAGCAATGCGTAAAGTTGCACGTGTACGTTTGACAAACTCAAAGGAAGTAAACTCTTATATTCCAGGAGAGGGTCACAACTTGCAGGAGCACTCAATTGTTTTGGTTCGCGGTGGTCGTGTAAAGGACCTTCCTGGTGTACGTTATCACATTGTCCGTGGTACACTTGATACTGCAGGTGTTGCAAATCGTACACAGCGTCGTTCTAAGTACGGAGCTAAGCGTCCTAAGGCAAAGAAGTAATATAGCTTCTTAAATTTTAGACAAAACCGCAGACTCACGGTCGGAGAAGGTCGGGAGTTGGGGTTAAAATATTTAATAATAGTTTTGCTGGAGAAGTAATCAGGTTGAGTAAATGCTCGGGTGCGAGCGTTGAAGAACATTATACAGCCCCATGCAGAATTAAAAAAGTTTTATTTAAAATGAGAAAAGCAAAACCAAAGAAGAGAGTGATCCTTCCAGATCCTGTCTTCAATGACCAGAAGGTCTCAAAGTTCGTAAATCATTTGATGTATGATGGAAAGAAAAATACATCTTATGAGATTTTCTACAATGCACTTGACATTGTAAAGGCTAAGATGTCTAACGAGGAAAAGTCTGCTCTTGAAATCTGGAAGCAGGCACTTGATAATATTACTCCTCAGGTAGAGGTTAAGAGCCGTCGTATCGGTGGCGCAACCTTCCAGGTTCCTACAGAAATTCGTCCTGATCGTAAGGAGAGTATTTCTATGAAGAATCTTATTCTTTTTGCACGTAAGCGCGGTGGTAAGACTATGGCTGATAAGCTTGCTGCAGAGATTATGGATGCTTTTAATAATCAGGGTGGTGCATTTAAGCGTAAGGAGGATATGCATCGTATGGCTGAGGCTAACCGTGCGTTCGCTCACTTTAGATTCTAATTTAATATATAATATAGTTAAAAGAAAATGGCAAATCGCGATTTACATTTGACTCGTAACATCGGTATCATGGCGCATATCGATGCAGGTAAGACAACAACTTCTGAGCGTATTTTGTTCTATACAGGTAAGACTCATAAGATTGGTGAGGTACACGATGGTGCTGCTACAATGGACTGGATGGCCCAGGAGCAGGAGCGTGGTATTACTATCACTTCTGCAGCTACAACTTGTAACTGGAACTATCTCGGTAAGTCTTATAAGATCAACTTGATCGATACTCCGGGACACGTAGACTTCACTGCTGAGGTTGAGCGTTCTCTCCGTGTACTTGATGGTGCAGTTGCTACATATTCTGCAGCTGATGGTGTTCAGCCACAGTCTGAGACAGTATGGCGTCAGGCTGATAAGTATAATGTACCTCGTATCGGTTATGTAAACAAGATGGACCGTTCTGGTGCTAACTTCTTCGAGACAGTTCAGCAGATGAAGGATATCTTGGGCGCTAATCCAATTGCTATTCAGATTCCTATTGGTGCAGAGGAGAACTTCAAGGGTGTAGTTGACCTCATTAAGATGAAGGCTATCCTTTGGCACGATGAGACTATGGGTGCTGAGTATGATGTAGAGGATATTCCTGCAGATTTGGCTGACGAGGCTGCTGAGTGGCGTGATAAGCTCCTTGAGGGTGCTGCAAACTTCGATGATGAGGTTATGGAACTTTATCTCGATGGTAAGGATATTCCAGAAGAAAAGCTTCTTGCTGCTATCCGTAAGGGTTGCTGCGCTATGGAGTGCTGCCCAATGTTGCTCGGTTCTTCATACAAGAACAAGGGCGTTCAGCCATTGCTCGACTATGTATGTGCATTCTTGCCTTCACCAATGGATACTCCAAATATCATCGGTACTAACCCTGATACAGAGGAGGAAGAGGATCGTAAACCATCTGAGGATGAACCAACATCTGCTCTCGCGTTTAAGATTGCTACTGACCCATTCATGGGCCGCTTGGTATTCTTCCGTGTTTACTCAGGTAAGGTTGTTGCTGGTTCTTATGTTTACAACCCACGTTCTGGCAAGCGCGAGCGTATCAGCCGTCTGTTCCAGATGAACTCTAAGCAGGAAATCCCAATGGAGTCTATCGATGCTGGTGATATCGGTGCAGGTGTAGGTTTCAAGGATATCCGTACAGGTGATACTCTCTGTGACGAGGAACACCCAATCGTATTGGAGTCTATGACATTCCCTGATACTGTGATTTCTATCGCAGTAGAGCCAAAGAGCCAGGCAGACATCGCTAAGATGGATAATGGTCTCGCTAAGTTGGCTGAGGAGGATCCAACCTTCACAGTTCGTACAGACGAGCAGAGCGGTCAGACAATTATCTCTGGTATGGGTGAGCTCCACTTGGATATCATCATCGACCGTTTGAAGCGTGAGTTCAAGGTTGAGTGTAATCAGGGTAAGCCTCAGGTTAACTACAAGGAGGCTATCACTAAGACAGCTCAGAGCCGTGAAACTTATAAGAAGCAGTCTGGTGGTCGTGGTAAGTTCGCTTGTATCGATGTAACCATCGGTCCTAAGGACGAGGATTACAAGGAAGGCGACTTGCAGTTCATCAACGAGGTTAAGGGTGGTAACGTTCCTAAGGAATTCATCCCATCTGTACAGAAGGGCTTCGCTGATTGCTTGTCAAATGGTGTACTCGGTGGCTTCCCAATGACAGGTTTGAAGGTGACTTTGACCGATGGTAGCTTCCACCCAGTTGACTCTGACCAGTTGTCATTCGAGTTGGTAGCACATCAGGCATTCAAGGTACTTTGCCCTAAGGCTGGTCCAGTTCTGATGGAGCCTATCATGAAGGTAGAGGTTGTTACTCCAGAAGAGAACATGGGTGACGTAATCGGTGACTTGAACAAGCGCCGTGGTCTCGTTCAGGGTATGGAAGAAGGTCGTAGCGGTGCTCGCATCGTAAAGGCAATGGTTCCATTGGCTGAGATGTTCGGTTATGTAACAGCTTTGCGTACTATCACTTCTGGTCGTGCAACAAGTTCTATGGAGTACGATCATCATGCACCTCTTTCTTCAACAATTGCTAAGGCTGTGTTGGAGGAGGTTAAGGGTCACGCAGATCTTCTTTAATAATAAAGAATAACGGTAAGATGAGGCGCTGCTTAGCGAATGACTCTTAAGCAGCGTACCTCTTCTTCCATTAGACTAAATAATTCATATAATAATAACTTAATTTTAAAAATGAGTCAGAAAATCAGAATTAAGCTGAAGTCTTACGACCACCAGTTGGTTGACAAGTCAGCTGAGAAGATTGTGAAGGCTGTAAAGGCAACAGGCGCTATCGTTAGTGGTCCTATTCCATTGCCAACACACAAGCGTATTTTTACTGTAAACCGCAGTACTTTCGTTAACAAGAAGTCTCGCGAGCAGTTCCAGCTCTCAGATTTCAAGCGTCTCATTGACATCTACAGTTCAACAGCTAAGACAGTTGATGCCTTGATGAAGCTTGAATTGCCAAGTGGTGTAGAAGTAGAAATCAAAGTCTAATTATTTAAATTAAATTGAAATGCCAGGATTAATTGGAAAGAAAATCGGAATGACATCCGTTTTCAGTGCCGACGGTAAGAATATTCCGTGCACTGTTATCGAAGTAGGTCCTTGTGTTGTAACCCAGGTGAAAACTGTAGAAAAGGATGGTTACAAGGCTTATCAGTTAGGTTTCGACGAGGCAAAGGAGAAGCGTACTTCTCAGCCAATGATGGGAATCTTCAAGAAGGCAGGCACAACACCTAAGAAGCACTTGGCCGAGTTCAAGTTTGATGAGGAGTACAACCTCGGTGACACAATTACAGTTGAAATCTTCAACGATTGTAAGTTCGTTGATGTAATTGGTACATCAAAGGGTAAAGGCTTCCAGGGCGTTGTTAAGCGTCACGGATTCGGTGGTGTAGGTCAGTCTACTCACGGTCAGGATGACCGCGCTCGTAAGCCGGGATCTATTGGTGCTTGTTCTTACCCTGCAAAGGTATTCAAGGGTATGCGCATGGGCGGCCAAATGGGAGGTGACAGAGTTACAACTCAGAACCTTCAGGTGTTAAAGGTAATTCCAGAGCAGAATCTTCTTATTGTTAAGGGTTCTTTCGCTGGATGCAAAGGTTCAACTGTTTTAATTGAGAAATAATGGAAGTTAGCGTATTAGATATCAAAGGTCAGGAGACCGGCCGCAAGGTAGCTCTTAATGATGCAGTCTTCGGCATTGAGCCTAACGATCACGTTCTCTATCTTGACGTAAAGCAGTATCTCGCTAACCAGCGTCAGGGTACAGCTAAGTCTAAGGAGAGAAGCGAGATGAGCGGTTCTACTCGTAAGCTTGGTCGTCAGAAGGGCGGCGGCGGTGCTCGCCGTGGTGATATTAACTCACCTGTACTCGTAGGTGGTGCTCGCGTTTTTGGTCCTAAACCACGTGATTACCGCTTCAAGCTCAACAAAAAAGTAAAGATTCTTGCTCGTAAGTCTGCTCTGTCTTATAAGGCACAGGAAAGCGCAATTGTAATGTTGGAAGACTTTACATTTGAGACTCCAAAGACTAAAGAATTCTTAAGTATTATTAAGAATCTCAAAATTGAGGGCAAAAAAGTGCTCTTTGTTTTGCCAGAATCAAATAAAAACGTATATTTGTCTGCTCGTAACTTGCAGCGCGCTGAAGTTGTCCTCGCATCAAACGTCAATTCGTATAAAGTTTTGAATGCTGATGTTGTAGTGATTACAGAAAAGTCGCTCGAGACTATCGACCAAATCTTAACAAAGTAAAAAGGAGATATTAGAATATGGCATTTATTATCAAACCATTGGTTACTGAGAAGATGACCAAGATTACAGACAAGCAGCCTAACCGCTATGGCTTCGTTGTTCGTCCTGAGGCTAATAAGCTCGAGATTAAGAAGGAAGTTGAGAGTCTGTATAATGTTACAGTAGTTGACGTGAACACTATTCGTTACGCTGGCAAGCGCTCTGCCCGTTATACAAAGGCAGGTCTTGTTAAGGGTCAGAAGAATGCGTTCAAGAAGGCAATCGTTACTCTTAAGGAGGGCGATACAATTGATTTTTACAGCAATATTTAAAATAAAAAATGGCAGTACGTAAATTAAAACCGGTTACTCCGGGTCAAAGACACAAAGTTATTGGCACGTTCGAGGATATTACTGCATCCGTGCCAGAGAAGTCTCTCGTTTACGGTAAACGTTCTACCGGCGGTCGAAACAACACCGGTAAGATGACCGTTCGCTACATTGGCGGTGGTCACAAGCAGAAGTATCGTTTAATCGACTTCAAACGTGAGAAAGATGGTGTTCCAGCAGTTGTTAAGACAATCGAGTACGATCCAAACCGTTCGGCTCGTATCGCATTGCTTTACTATGCTGATGGTGAAAAACGTTACATTATTGCTCCTAACGGACTTCAGGTAGGCGCTACTTTGATGTCAGGTGCAGATGCTGCTCCTGAGATTGGTAACTGTCTTCCTTTGGCAAACATCCCTGTAGGTACAGTGATCCACAACATCGAGTTGCGTCCTGGTCAGGGTGCTTTGTTGGTTCGTTCGGCTGGTAATTTTGCTCAGTTGACTTCTCGTGAGGGCAGTTATTGTGTAATTAAGCTCCCTTCTGGTGAAACACGCCAGATTTTGAGTGCTTGTAAAGCTACAGTTGGTAGTGTTGGTAACTCTGACCACGCTCTTGAACAGTCTGGTAAGGCTGGACGTTCTCGCTGGTTGGGTCGTCGTCCACACAACCGTGGTGTTGTTATGAACCCTGTTGATCACCCAATGGGTGGTGGTGAAGGTCGCCAGAGTGGTGGTCACCCACGTTCACGTAAGGGCTTGTACGCTAAGGGTCTTAAGACTCGCGCACCTAAGAAGCTTTCTAACAAGTATATTATCGAAAGAGCTAACAAAAAATAAAGAGTAAATTATGAGTCGTTCACTTAAAAAAGGTCCATACATCAACGTTTCTCTCGAGAAGAAGATTCTCGCTATGAACGAGAGTGGCAAGAAGAATGTTGTTAAGACATGGGCTAGAGCTTCAATGATATCTCCTGATTTCGTAGGACATACTGTTGCAGTTCATAACGGTAACAAATTTATCCCTGTTTATGTTACAGAGAATATGGTTGGCCACAAGCTTGGAGAGTTTGCTCCAACACGTCGCTTTGGCGGTCACTCTGGTAACAGAAAGTAAGCTAAGGGTTAAACCATTTAAAATTTAAGTAAATAATGGGAGCAAGAAAACATATTGCGGCTGAGAAATTGAAAGAAGCCCGTAAAAACTTGTACTTCGCAAAGTTGGTAGGCGTTCCTTCTTCTCCACGTAAGATGCGCTATGTAGTAGACATGATTCGTGGTATGGAGGTTAACCGTGCACTCGGAGTACTTCGCTTCTCTAAGAAGCAGGCATCAGCTGATGTAGAGAAATTACTTCGTTCAGCTATCGCTAACTGGGAAGCTAAGAATAATCGCAAGGCTGAAGACGGTGAGCTTTATATCAGTAAGGTCTTCGTTGACGAAGGCGTTACAATGAAACGTATGAGACCTGCACCACAGGGTCGTGGTTATAGAATTCGTAAGCGTTCTAACCATGTAACTCTTTTTGTTGATGCAAAAACTAATGACGAAAAATAATTAAGTAGAATGGGACAGAAAGTTAATCCGATTAGTAACCGACTTGGTGTTATCCGTGGTTGGGATTCAAATTGGTTCGGTGGTAAGAACTTCGGTGATAACCTCGTTGAGGATCAGAAAATCCGTAAGTATCTTAACGAGCGTCTTGCTAAAGCAAGCATTTCTCGTATTATTATCGAACGTACATTGAAACTTGTTACCATTACTATTTGTACAGCCCGTCCAGGTATTGTCATTGGTAAAGGTGGTCAGGATGTAGATAAGTTGAAGGAAGAGTTGAAGAAGCTTTATAAGAAAGATATTCAGATCAACATCTTCGAGGTTAAAAAGCCTGAACTTGATGCTACTATCGTTGGTAAGAATATTGCGACTCAGATTGAGCACATGATTGCTTATCGTCGCGCTATCAAGATGGCAGTTGCTAACACCATGCGTGCTGGCGCTGAGGGTATCAAGGTACAGATTACAGGTCGTCTGAATGGTGCTGAAATGGCACGTAAAGAAATGTACAAAGAGGGTCGTACTCCTCTTCATACATTCCGCGCAGACATCGACTACTGCCAGTGCGAGGCACTTACAAAGGTAGGTTTGCTTGGTATTAAGGTTTGGATTTGCCGTGGTGAGGTTTATGGTAAGGCTGATCTTACTCCAAACTTCTCACAGGACAATAAGAGCAACAACCGTGGTAACGGTCGCTCTAACAACCGTGGTGGTAATCGTAAAAGAAACAATAACCGTTAAATTTTAGAAAGCTATCATGTTACAGCCAAAAAGAGTTAAATATAGAAGACCTCAAGATGGTCGTGGCAACAAAGGCAACGCTCACAGAGGTACACAATTGGCTTTCGGTTCTTTTGGTATCAAAACTCTTGAATCAAAGTGGATCGATAGTCGTCAGATTGAGGCAGCTCGTGTAGCATTGAACCGCTATATGAACCGTCAAGGTCAGGTCTGGATTAGAATTTTCCCTGATAAGCCAATCACTCGCAAACCTGCTGATGTCCGTATGGGTAAAGGTAAGGGTGATCCTGCAGGATGGGTTGCACCTGTTACACCAGGTAGAATTCTCTTCGAAGTTGAAGGAGTTAGTTTCGATATTGCAAAAGAAGGTCTTCGCCTTTGCGCTCAGAAACTTCCTGTTAAGACTAAGTTTATTGTTAGACGTGATTACGATAAAAACGCTTAATTATGAAGATTGCAGAAATTAAAAATATCGAGACCAAAGAATTGGTTGAGAAGTTGGAGGCAGCTGTTGATGCTTTGAACAAGAAGAAGATCAATCATAATGTAACTCCACTTGAGAATCCATCAGAGATTAAGGTTGCTCGTCGTGATATTGCACGTATGAAAACTGAACTTCGTCAGAGAGAACTTAACAAATAATAATGGTCCAGATGGAAACAAGAAATTTAAGAAAAGTAAGACAGGGTGTTGTTATTAGCAACAAGATGGATAAAACCATTGTTATTGCAGCTAAGTTCAAGGAAATGCACCCTATTTATGGTAAATTTGTCCAGAAGACAAAGAAGTACCATGCACATGACGAGAATAATGAGGCTAACGTAGGTGATACTGTTATGATCATGGAGACTCGTCCTCTGTCTAAGACAAAGAGATGGAGATTAGTACAAATTGTTGAAAAAGCTAAGTAATTATGATACAGACTGAATCAAGACTTACAGTATGTGATAACAGCGGTGCTCGTGAGGCTCTTTGCATTCGAGTTCTCGGTGGTACAGGCCGTCGTTACGCTAGCGTTGGTGACGTTATTGTTGTTGCAGTCAAGAACGTTATCCCATCAAGTGATTTGAAGAAGGGTGCAGTATCAAAGGCTTTGATTGTTCGCACAAAGAAGGAAATTCGTCGTGCAGATGGTTCTTACATCCGTTTCGATGACAACGCTTGTGTATTGCTTAACAATGCAGGTGAGCTTCGTGGTAGCCGTATCTTCGGTCCTGTTGCTCGTGAGCTTCGTGCAGTAAATATGAAAGTCGTTTCTTTGGCACCTGAGGTTCTTTAATATTTAAAAAGTAAGAAGTAATGAGTAAGTTACATATTAAGAAAGACGATACCGTTATCGTTATTGCCGGTGCAGATAAGGGCAAGACTGGTAAGGTGCTTAAGGTCCTCGTTGAGGAGAACCGTGCTATCGTAGAAGGTGTGCACATGGTTTCTAAGAGCACTAAGCCATCTGCTAAGAATCCTCAGGGAGGTATTGTTAAGCAGGAGGCTCCTATTCATATCTCAAATTTGAGTTTGATTGATCCTAAGAGTGGCAAGGCTACTCGTGTTGCTATCAAGCATGAGGGTAAAAACGTTGTTCGCATCGCTAAAAAGTCAGGGGAGGAAATCAAGTAATGGATACAGCACAGTTAAAGAAAGTATATAAGGAGACAATCGCTCCTGCTCTTCAGAAGCAGTTCAACTACTCTTCAGCTATGGAGATTCCAGTATTGAAGAAGATTGTCATCAATCAGGGTCTTGGTGATGCTACTCAGGACAAGAAAATTGTTGATGTAGCAATCAATGAGATTACTGCTATCACCGGTCAGAAGGCTGTTGCTACATATTCTAAAAAGGATATTGCAAACTTCAAGCTTCGTAAGAAGATGCCTATCGGTGTTATGGTAACATTGCGTCGTGAGCGTATGTACGAGTTCTTGGAGAAGCTCGTTCGTGTTTCTCTTCCTCGTATTCGCGACTTCAAGGGTATTGAGAGCAAGTTTGATGGTCGTGGTAACTATACATTAGGTATCACAGAGCAGATTATCTTCCCTGAGATTAATATCGATGAGATCGATCGTATTCAGGGTATGAATATTACCTTCGTAACAACAGCTAAGACTGATGAAGAAGGTTTTGCTCTTTTGAAGGCTTTTGGTCTTCCATTCAAGAACGCAAATAAAGATTAAGAGATATGGCAAAAGAATCAATGAAAGCTCGCGAGGTTAAGCGTGCAAAGCTTGTAGCTCGTTACGCTGAAAAGCGCGAAGCACTGAAAAAGATTATTGCAACTTCTAATGATCCAGCCGAAGCATACGAGGCAGCTCGTAAGCTTCAGGCTATCCCTAAGAATGCAAACCCAATCCGTCTTCACAATCGTTGCAAGATTACTGGTCGTCCAAAGGGTTATATCCGTCAGTTCGGTATTTCTCGTATCCAGTTCCGTGAGATGGCTTCTGCTGGTTTGATTCCAGGTGTAAAGAAGGCTAGCTGGTAATCCTTTCAAAGGTAAGAATATTTTTTTATTTAATATTGTCGGGGTAGTCCCGATTAATTAAACATTTATATTTTATGACAGATCCAATAGCAGATTATCTGACAAGACTCAGAAATGCAATCATGGCTCATCACCGTGTTGTAGAAGTTCCTGCGTCTAACTTGAAGAAAGAGATCACTAAGATCCTCTTCGAGAAAGGTTACATCCTCAATTACAAGTTTGTAGAGGATGGTCCTCAGGGCTCAATTAAGGTTGCCTTGAAGTACAACCCAACTACAAAGCAAAACGCTATCAAGTGTTTGAAGCGCGTGTCAACTCCAGGTTTGCGTAAGTATACCGGTTACAAGGACATGCCAAGAGTTATTAACGGATTAGGTATTGCAATCTTATCTACATCCAAAGGTGTAATGACAGACAAAGAAGCTTCTGATCTTAAGATCGGTGGCGAGGTTCTTTGCTATATTTATTAATTGGAGGCTTTTATATGTCTAGAATAGGAAAATTGCCAATTAGTATCCCTGCAGGTGTTACTGTAAACTATGATGAGACTTCTCATGTTTGTACAGTAAAGGGCCCTAAGGGTGAACTTTCTCAGTGGATTGACCCATCTATCAAGTTTAATAATGCAGATGGTCATATTAGCTTTGAAATCGATGAAAATAGTCCTGTAAATATTAAGCAGAAGCAGGCTTTCCACGGTTTGTATCGCTCTCTCGTTAACAACATGGTTGTTGGTGTAAGCGCTGGTTATACAAAGGTTTTGGAATTGGTAGGTGTTGGTTATCGTGTTTCTAACCAGGGTAATATCATTGAGTTTGCTTTGGGTTACACTCACCCTATTTTCATCCAGTTGCCTAAGGAGATTAAGGTTGAGACTAAGTCTGAAAGAAACCAGAACCCAATCTTGACATTGGAGTCTTGCGACAAGCAGTTGTTGGGACTCGTTTGTGCAAAAATTCGTTCTTTCCGCAAGCCTGAGCCTTATAAAGGTAAGGGTATTCTCTTTAAGGGTGAAGTTATTCGCAGAAAGTCTGGTAAGAGTGCTTCAGCTAAGTAATTTTAATTATTTACGATTATGACAACAAAGAAAGTAGAAAGACGAATTAAGATAAAGTTCCGCATTCGCAAGAGTGTGAACGGTACAGCTGAGCGTCCACGTCTTAGTGTATTCCGCTCTAACAAGCAGATTTACGCTCAGGTTATTAACGATTTGACAGGCACTACACTTGCATCAGCTTCTTCACTCGGTTTGGAGAAGATGCCTAAGCAGGAGCAGGCAACTAAGGTTGGCGAGCTCATTGCTGAGAAGGCTAAGGCTGCTGGCGTTGAGGCAGTAGTTTTCGACCGTAATGGTTACCTTTACCATGGTCGTGTAAAGCAGTTGGCTGAAGGTGCTCGTAATGGTGGTCTTAAATTTTAAACGATTATGGCAATGGATAAAGTAAAAGTAAATAACGAAGAAGTACTTAAGGATCGCTTGGTTGCTATCAACCGTGTAACTAAGGTTACAAAGGGTGGTCGTACTTTCACATTCGCTGCTATCGTCGTTGTAGGTGACGGTAATGGCGTAATCGGCTACGGCCTTGGTAAGGCAGGTGAGGTTACTGCTGCTATCGCAAAGGGTACTGAAGCTGCTAAGAAGAACTTGGTAAAGGTTCCTGTACTCAAGGGTACTGTACCTCATGAGGTTGAAACTTCATTTGGTGGTGCTAAGGTTCTTATTAAGCCAGCTGCAGCCGGTACAGGTTTGAAGGCCGGTGGTGCTATGCGTGCTGTACTTGAGAGCGTAGGTATCAAGGATGTCATCGCTAAGTCTAAGGGTTCTTCAAATGCCCACAACCTTGTGAAGGCTACTATCGCAGCTCTTGCAGAGATGCGTGATGCTTATACTGTAGCAGGTGAGCGTGGTATCAGTATGGATAAAGTATTTAACGGTTAATTAGGAAAAATCGAATATGGCAACAATTAAAATCAAGCAGATTAAGAGTAAAATCGGTGCTCCAGTAGATCAGAAGCGTACTCTCGCTTGTCTTGGTCTCCACAAGATTTCTCAGGTTGTTGAGGTAGAGGATACTCCTAGCAACCGTGGTATGATCCGTAAGGTTCATCACCTCGTAAGTGTAGTTGATTAATTAATCTTTTTAAATTAGGAACGATTATGAAATTAAATAATTTGAAACCTGCTGCAGGTTCTACCCATTCACGTCGTCGTATTGGTCGTGGTCCAGGTTCTGGTCTCGGTGGTACTTCTACACGTGGTCATAAGGGTGCCAAGGCTCGTTCTGGTTATAAGAGAAAGATTGGTTTCGAAGGTGGTCAGATGCCATTGCAGCGTCGTGTTCCAAAGGCTGGTTTTAAGAATATCAACCATAAGGAGTACTTCGCAGTAAACCTTTCAACTCTTCAGGCTCTTGCTGAAGCAAAGAACCTTACAAAAATCGGTATTGAGGAACTTAAGGCTGCTGGCCTCACAAACGGCAAGGAGCTTGTAAAGGTTCTCGGTAACGGTGAACTTAAAGCAAAATTGGAAGTTGAAGCTAATGCTTTCTCAAAGACTGCCGAAGAAGCAATCAAGGCAGTAGGTGGTAACGCAACTATAATCTAAGTAAATGAAAAAGTTTATTGAGACACTAAAGAACTGTTGGAAGATAGAGGATCTCCGTCAGAGACTCCTCATTACTCTTCTGTTTACGGCTATTTACCGTTTTGGCTCGTTTGTGGTACTTCCAGGTATCAATCCGGGCATGTTGGAAAAACTTCAGTCGCAGACCTCTGGCGGTCTTATGTCGCTATTGGACATGTTCTCTGGTGGTGCATTTTCCAATGCATCTATCTTTGCACTCGGAATTATGCCTTATATCTCAGCTTCAATCGTTATGCAGCTTCTTGCTGTTGCTGTACCTTATTTCCAGAAGATGCAGCGCGAGGGCGAGAGCGGTCGCAAAAAAATACAATGGTATACTAGAGTCCTGACTGTGGCCATTTTGGTCTTTCAGGCTCCTAGTTACCTTTTGAATTTGAAAATGCAGGCTGCCAATGCTCTAGCCACAGGTATTAGTTGGACGGTATTCATGATACCGGCAACAATTATCTTGGCTGCAGGTAGTATGTTTATCCTTTGGTTAGGTGAGCGTATCACTGACAAGGGAGTAGGTAATGGTATCTCTCTTATTATTATGATTGGTATTATCGCCCGTTTGCCACAGGCTTTCGTTCAGGAGGTAACTTCTCGTTTGCAGGCAATTTCTGGTGGTGGTCTTATTATGTTTATTGTAGAGATTCTTATCCTTTATGCTGTAGTTTGTGCATCAATTCTTTTGGTGCAAGGTACACGTAAGATTCCTGTTCAGTATGCTAAACGCTTGGTTGGAAATAAGCAATATGGTGGTGCGCGTCAGTACATTCCTTTGAAGCTTTTTGCAGCTAACGTAATGCCTATCATCTTTGCACAGGCTTTAATGTTTATTCCATTGGCAATAGTTCGCTATCAGTCTGAAAATGCTAGTAGTGTTGTTCAGCAGTTGATGGATAATCGTAGCTTGCTATATAATGTTGTTTATGTAATCTTGGTTATTGCATTTACTTATTTCTATACTGCTATTACATTGAATCCTACTCAGATGGCTGAGGATATGAAACGTAACAATGGTTTCATTCCTGGCGTAAAACCAGGAAAGGATACAGCTGAGTACATTGATACCGTAATGTCTCGTATTACTTTACCAGGTTCGTTATTTATTGCGTTTATTGCAATTATGCCTGCTTTAGCAGGACTTCTCGATGTACAGCAAGCTTTCTCTCAATTCTTTGGAGGTACATCTCTATTGATTTTGGTTGGTGTTGTCATTGACACATTACAACAAATCGAGAGTCATTTGCTTATGCGCCACTATGATGGTCTTTTGAATTCAGGCCATACGCGTCAGGGTGGTGTTGCTGCATATTAATCTTTTTCTTTTGAAATGAGAAATTTCTGAAGACAGAAGATGAAATTATTCAGAGTGCAGTTTTACTTCATCTTCAAGTAAAGCTGACTTGAATTTACTATATTATGTGAGACGACTCTCCATTTGGATAGGTAATTCCTCATCCACTTGGAGAGCCTTTTCCCGCTAATATGTCATCTAATTATGATTTTTATCTGATAGTGATGGCACAAAGTTGCTCGAAAAGATAAAGCACAATTTTATCTTCATTCGTAGAAGTTTAACATTAAGAAGGACAAATATTTATATTATGGCAAAACAAGCCGCTATTGAGCAAGATGGAACAATTGTTGAAGCATTGTCAAATGCGATGTTCCGAGTAGAATTAGAGAATGGAGTTGACATCACAGCTCATATCTCTGGTAAGATGAGAATGCATTACATCAAGATTTTACCTGGTGATAAGGTAAAGGTGGAGATGAGTCCATATGACCTTACCAAAGGTAGAATTGTTTTTAGATACAAATAATAATCATATATAAGGTTATGAAGACAAGAGCATCATTAAAGAAGCGTTCAGCTGACTGTAAGATCGTTCGTCGTAAAGGTCGTCTGTTCGTTATCAACAAGAAGAACCCTAAGATGAAATTACGTCAGGGTTAATGTTAAAGTATTGTAAAAGTGCCGTTATTTCAAAAAATAGTTGTACTTTTGCACCGCTTTAAACGAAAGGTATTAATTTTTTAATTATTTATTTAAACAATGGCAATAAGAATTGTTGGAGTAGATTTGCCCCAGAATAAGCGTGGCGAAATCGCATTGACCTATATCTACGGTATTGGTCGAAGTAGTTCAGCAAAGATATTGGATAAGGCCGGTGTAAACCGTGACCTGAAGGTTAGCGAGTGGTCTGATGACCAGGCAGCTAAGATCCGTGAAATTATCGGCGCTGAGTTCAAAGTTGAAGGTGATCTCCGTTCAGAGATCCAGATGAACATTAAGCGACTGATGGATATTGGTTGCTATCGTGGAGTTAGACATCGTAATGGTCTTCCAGTTCGCGGTCAGAGCACAAAGAATAATGCTCGTACACGTAAGGGTAAGAAGAAGACTGTTGCTAATAAGAAGAAGGCTACTAAGTAATTCTGAAGGAGGAAATTAATTATGGCAAAGCAAAAAGCAACATCTAAGAAGAGAAATGTACGCGTTGACGCTATCGGTCAGCTTCACGTTCATAGCTCATTCAATAACATTATTGTATCTCTTGCTAACAATGAGGGTCAGATCATTTCTTGGTCTTCTGCTGGTAAGATGGGTTTCCGTGGTTCTAAGAAGAATACTCCTTATGCTGCTCAGATGGCTGCAGAGGATTGTGCAAAGGTCGCTTTTGATCTTGGTCTTCGTAAGGTTAAGGCTTATGTTAAGGGTCCAGGTAATGGTCGTGAGTCTGCTATCCGTGCTATTCACGGTGCAGGTATCGAGGTTACTGAAATCGTTGACGTAACTCCATTACCACACAATGGTTGCCGTCCTCCAAAGCGTCGTCGTGTATAACGCTTGAGGTTAGCATTATTAATTAAGATACAAACAATATAGCATTTATATAATATTATGGCTAGATATATAGGTCCGAAATCTAAAATTGCGCGTCGTTTTGGTGAGCCAATCTTCGGCGCTGACAAAGTTTTGTCCAAGAGAAACTTCCCTCCTGGACAGCATGGCAACAACCGTCGTCGTAAGATGTCTGAGTACGGTGTCATGTTGGCAGAGAAGCAGAAAGCTAAGTACACTTATGGTGTATTAGAGCGTCAGTTCCGTAATATGTTTGATAAGGCTGCTAAGGCTGATGGTATTACTGGTGAGGTTCTTCTTCAGAATCTCGAGTGCCGTCTTGATAACGTTGTATTCCGTCTTGGTATCGCTCCAACACGTGCTGCTGCGCGTCAGTTGGTTGGTCACAAGCACATCGTTGTTGATGGTAAGGTAGTTAATATCCCTTCATTTGCAGTTAAGCCTGGTATGGTTGTTGGTGTTCGTGAGAAGTCTAAGTCTCTCGAGGTTATCGAAGCAGCTCTTGCAGGTTTCAATCATAGCAAGTACCCATGGATTGAGTGGGACGATAATTCAAAGAGCGGTAAGTTCTTGCACAAGCCAGAGCGTGCCGACATTCCAGAGAATATTAAGGAGCAGTTAATCGTTGAGTTGTACTCTAAATAAATCATTACATTAATGGCGATATTAGCATTTCAAAAACCTGATAAAGTAGTAATGTTAGAGGCTGATAACAAGTTCGGAAAGTTTGAATTCCGTCCTTTGGAGCCTGGCTTCGGTGTTACCATTGGTAACGCCTTGCGCCGCATTCTCCTTTCATCATTGGAGGGTTATGCTGTTAACACGATCCGCATTGCGGGTGTTGAGCATGAGTTCTCTTCAGTTCCTGGTGTAAAGGAAGATGTTACTAACATTATCTTGAATCTCAAACAAGTTCGATTCAAGCAAGTAGTAGAAGAATTCGAGAATGAGAAAGTTAGTATCACCGTTGAGAATTCTACAGAATTCAAAGCAGGTGATATCGGTAAGTATCTGACTGGATTTGAAGTGTTAAACCCTGATTTGGTGATTTGTCATTTAGATGCCAAAGCTTCGATGCAGATCGATTTGACTATTAATAAGGGACGCGGTTATGTTCCTGCTGATGAGAATCGTCAATTCTGCACTGACGTTAACGTTCTCCCAATCGATTCCATCTACACCCCTATTCGTAATGTAAAGTACGCTGTAGAACCATATCGTGTTGAGCAAAAGACCGACTATGATAAGCTCGTACTTGAAATTACAACAGATGGTTCCATTAGTCCAAAGGATGCACTGAAAGAGGCTGCGAAGATTCTTATTTATCACTTCATGCTCTTCTCTGATGAGAAGATTACTCTTGAGACTCAGGATCAGGAGAGCAATCAGGAGTTTGATGAAGAGGTTCTTCATATGCGCCAGTTGCTTAAGACTCGTCTCGTAGACATGAATCTTAGTGTTCGTGCCCTCAACTGCTTGAAGGCAGCTGATGTTGAGACTCTTGGTGATTTGGTTCAGTTTAACAAGACTGACCTCTTGAAGTTCCGTAACTTTGGTAAGAAATCGCTCTCAGAGCTTGATGATTTGCTCGAGAGTCTGAATCTGTCTTTTGGAACTGATATTTCAAAGTATAAATTAGACAAGGAATCTTAAAGGTTCGTAGTCCAAAAAGCAAAAACAAAAAATGAGACATAATAAGAAATTCAACCATTTAGGTCGTACTGCTTCTCATCGTAATGCGATGTTGGCTAACATGGCTTCATCACTTATCTTGAGCGAGCACAAAAGAATCACTACGACCCTCGCAAAGGCAAAGGCTCTTAAGAAGTATGTTGAGCCATTGATTACTCGTTCTAAGAACGATACAACAACTTCACGTCGTGTAGTTTTCCGTTATCTTCAGAATAAGTATGCTGTTAAGGCTCTCTTCGGTGAGGTAGCTGAGAAGGTAGCTAACCGTCCAGGTGGTTACACTCGCGTAATCAAGTTGGGTACCCGTCAGGGTGATGCAGCTGAGATTGCTTTCATCGAGCTCGTTGACTTTGATGAGAATATGGCTAAGACTCAGAAGGCTGCTGCTAAGAAGACTCGTCGTAGTCGTAAGGCAACAAAGGCTGAAGAGGCTCCTGTAGCTGAGACTGAGGCTCCTGCAACTGAGGAGGCTCCAAAGGCTGAATAATTTTCAATCATCTCAGATAAACTTAGCGTCCTTGTCTTGACAAGGGCGCTTTTTTTGTCTCTAATCAAAACTATTTGCTCTTTTAGGGTTTTTCCTAATCATTATTAGGGATTTTTTTGATTTTATTCTTTTAGTTCTTTGTATCTTTGCAGCAGAAATTTAAAGCTTAATGAAGATGAAAAAGATTATGCTTTTTGTAGCTTGCTCTTCTTTGCTGTTGAGTAGCTGCGATACTTATACGGGAAGTGGTGCTTATGCTGGTGCCACATTTGGTTCTATTCTTGGTTCTGCTATCGGTGGCTTGTCTGGTGGTCCTAGAGGTTCAGATATGGGTACTATTATCGGCATGGCTGGCGGTGCAGCCGTTGGCGCGGCAATTGGTAGTCAGGCTGACCAGAAATCCCAGCAGCAAAGAGAATCTGTTTATCGAGATAGATCACACCGTGATCATCACTCTTATCAGGATGGAGTTTATCAGCAATCTTCACCTGTTTATTCCAATGACGAAATCTTTGATTCAACTAATTCGGGAGATGATAGGATTTATGATTTCAATGATAGGGATTATACCGGAAGTTATAGTGCTCAGCAGCCTGTTGCCACTATTCCTAGTTCTACACTGGAAGAACTTGGTCAGAATTATGCTTATTCATCCTCTTTGGAAATAATGAATGCTCGTTTTGTTGATTCAAATGAGGACAATACTTTGAATCGGAATGAAACAGCCAAGGTTATTTTTGAAATCCGAAATAACGGAGCTTACACGTTGTATGATGTAGTTCCAACCGTTATTGAGACTACCGGCAATAAGCATATTTTCATATCCCCAAGTGTTCATGTAGAAAGTATTGCTCCTGGCCATGTGATTCGTTATACAGCAATGGTCAAGGCTGATAACCGTTTGAAGAATGGTACTGCTTGTTTCTGTGTTTCAGTTATACAAGGCGGTAAGACGATTTCCAAGGTTAATCAGTTTGATATTCCGACAAAATCCAGATAATATTCCGGTAAGATTATGAATTTGTATGATAGTATCTTATTTTAGGATTCTGTTATATATAAAAAGGTAAAGGCGAGAATCAATGATGATTCTCGCCTTTACTTTTTGCTTTATCTGTATTTTGCTTTTTTAGTTCAGCCTTTGTTACCTCTTTGCTTTTATGGTGCTCTGTTTTATTTATTACCTTTGAAGTAATTTTATTTGTTTCTTTTTTACTGCTGTGATGATTTTCCTTATTCCTGTTAGGAGTTCCCCACTTGTTTGGAAATTCATATTCCGTTTCAGCCACTTCGAAATCAACCTTAGGAAATTTTGTGTCCTCTGGCTTGTAAGGAATCGGGTTTTCCACCCTTTCAACTTTTACAGTCGCTACGCCTTGTGCAATCATACCAATTTCTTTTGCAGCCTTCCATGATAGGTCGATGATTCTACCTCTTCCAAACGGCCCTCTGTCGATGACTTTTACGATTGTACTCTTGCCATTGCTAAGGTTTGTAACCTTGAGGTGCGTTCCGAAGGGATAAAACCGATGTGCGCATGTTAAACTGTCATGATGTATTCTCTGTCCGCTTGCAGAGCGGGCACCTGTTGCTCTCTTAGAGTAAAATGAAGCCTTGCCGTGCTGATGCTTTTGTCCGTTGCATGGAACCAGGCTGAATATAGCCAAGATGGCTGTGATGAAAGATTTTGTGACCATATCTTCTTATTTTATAGCGCAAATATAAAAAAAAATGCTGAAAGATGCAAGTAAATCTCAGAAAATCAGTATCTTTGCACAAACTTTAACTTCATTTATGGAAAATAATATACCTCAGGAGTGGAATAAATTCTACTTGAAAGACGTATCGTTTGTGAATCTGATGATGCGCCGTATCTACAATGTACTGATTGTAGCCAATCCTTACGATGCGTTCATGCTTGAAGATGATGGACGTATCGAAGAGAAGATATATAATGAATATATGGAGCTGGGTCTCCGCTATCCGCCAACCTTTACTCAGGTTTCTACTACCGAAGAGGCTGCTGCCGTGCTGCGTTCTACCGTCATTGATCTGGTGATTTGCATGCCTGGCAATGCTGATAATGATGCCTTCGACGTAGCGCGCGACATCAAGGGTAAGTTTCCCAATATCCATTGTGTTGTTCTTACGCCTTTCTCTCATGGTATTACCAAGCGTATGCAGAATGAAGACTTGAGTATCTTCGATTATGTCTTCTGCTGGCTTGGCAACACCAATCTTATTCTTTCAATCATCAAGCTGATAGAGGATAAGATGAATCTTGAACATGACATACAGGAAGCAGGCGTGCAGATGATTCTGCTGGTAGAAGATTCTATCCGTTTCTATAGTTCTATATTGCCTAATCTCTATAATTATATATTGGAGCAGAGCAAGAACTTTTCTCAGGAGGCTTTGAACCGGCATGCGGCTACCATGCGTATGCGTGGCCGTCCTAAGGTGGTTTTGGCTCGTACTTATGAGGAAGCCCAGAAACTGTATGACAAGTATTCTGATAATACGTTGGGCGTAATCAGCGATGCACGTTTCCCGTTAAAGAGTGCTGCCAAAGCTTTTGGTAATGAGGTGATGCCTGAAGAGAAGCCTAAGCATCGTACGGATACTTTCGGTCGCGAGAAGTGTCCAGATGCTGGTTTGCAACTCTTCCGTTATATCAGGAAGAACGATCCTTTCGTTCCGCTTATCATAGAAAGTTCTGAAAGTGAGAACCGTGCGAAGGCAGAGGCTGAAGGTTTCCGCTTTGTTGACAAGAACTCGAAGAAGATGAGCGTAGATCTTCGCCGTCTGATGGAAGAGCACATGGGCTTTGGCGATTTCATATTCCGTGATCCTAAGACTCATGAGGAGATTATGCGCATTCACAGTTTGAAGGAATTGCAGGATAACATCTTCAATATTCCTAACGATTCCATGCTCTATCATATCAGCCGCAACCACATGAGCCGTTGGCTTTGTGCTCGTGCCATCTTCCCTGTATCAGCTTTCCTGAAGCATGTTACCTGGGAGAAATTACAGGATGTGGATGCTCACCGACAGATTATCTTCGATGCCATCGTGCAGTATCGTCACATGAAAAACATCGGTGTAGTGGCTGTCTTCGACCGCATGAAGTTTGACAAGTATGCCCACTTTGCCCGTATCGGAGAAGGATCCCTGGGCGGAAAGGGTAGAGGTCTTGCATTCCTCGACAACATCATCAAGCGCCATCCTGAGTTCAACCAGTATGAGAATGCCACCGTGCAGATTCCGAAGACCGTGGTGCTCTGTACCGATATCTTCGACGAGTTCATGATGAGCAACAATCTCTATCCGATAGCTTTGAGTGATGCTAGCGACGATGAGATTCTGAAGCACTTCCTGCATGCCCAGCTGCCCGATTCGCTGATAGCCGACTTCTTCACCTTCTTTGAGGCAACTAGGAGTCCTATCGCAATCCGTTCAAGTTCGCTGCTCGAAGATGCCCACTATCAGCCGTTTGCCGGTATTTATTCTACCTATATGATTCCGTATCTGGAAGATAAGTATCAGATGCTGCAGATGCTGGCCTGTGCCATCAAGGGTGTCTATGCTTCTGTGTTCTATCGTGATTCGAAGGCTTACATGACCGCAACGAGCAATGTCATCGATCAGGAAAAGATGGCTGTTATCTTGCAGCAGGTTGTGGGCAAAGACTATGGTACAAGGTTTTATCCTACCATGAGCGGTGTGCTCCGTTCGCTCAATTATTATCCGATAGGTGATGAAGAGGCTGAAGAGGGTATAGCCAGTCTGGCCTTGGGCTTGGGTAAATATATCGTAGATGGAGGTCAGACCCTTCGTGTTTGTCCTTACCATCCGAATCAGGTGCTCCAGACATCGGAAACTGAGCTGGCTCTGCGCGACACCCAGACCCAGTTCTATGCGCTGGATATGAAGCATGTGGGCAATGATTTCAAGGTAGACGATGGCTTTAATATTCTTAAACTCCGGGTGAAGGATGCCGTAGAAGACCAGAGCCTTACCTATATCGCATCTACTTTCGATCCATACGATCAGGTCATCAATGATGGAGTCTATGAGAATGGCCGCAAACTGATAACTTTCTCAAGTGTGCTCCAGCATGGAGTGGTGCCTTTGCCAGAGATACTGCAGATGTCGATGAAGTATGGAGCAGGGGCTATGCGCAGACCTGTGGAGATAGAGTTTGCCTGCAATATCAATAATGACAGGACTTGCGAATTCTATCTTCTTCAGATTCGTCCTATCGTCGATGCCAAGGAGATGCTTGATGAAGATGTGAAGGCTATCCCTGATTCCGACTGCCTGTTGCGTTCGCACAATTCGCTGGGTCATGGCATCAGCGAAGATGTGGTTGATGTAGTTTATGTGAAGTATGATGACCACTTCTCTGCGATGAATAATTTTTATGTAGCCGATGATATAGAACGAATCAACCGCAAGTTCCTTGCTGACGGCAAGAACTATGTGCTGATAGGTCCTGGCCGTTGGGGCTCCAGCGACCATTATCTGGGTGTACCTGTAAAGTGGCCGCATATCAGCGCTGCCCGGGTTATCGTAGAGGTTGCTCTGAAGAATTATAATATCGATCCTAGTCAGGGTACTCACTTCTTCCAGAACCTCACCTCTTTTGGCGTGGGATACTTTACGGTAGATACAAATACCGGTGAAGGCGGCTTTGTAAATAAGGAAATCCTGGATGCAATGCCGGCTGTAGAGGAGACGCAGTATGTCCGTCATGTGCGCTTTGAGCACCCGATGAGAATTCTGATGGATGGTAAGAAGCAGGAAGGAGCCGTCTTGATTCCGAAGGAATGACGGGAAGAGTTGTCTCTGAATAGCCATCAGAAACGTTCTATTTCTAGTTAAAGATGTATTTACAGTAGGATAAAATCTTCGTTCATCGACGTTGAATGTCCGTTCATCGACGTTGAACCGCCATTCATCGACGTTGAACCGCCGTTCAACGTCGATGAACGGAGATTTCATCTGATTGTAAAGACAATTTTATTTGATATAAACAACAAATAATCCTGGGAAAGTTTGGAATTTCCATCGAAAAGCCTTACCTTTGTTCCCAGCTAAAATGAATGCCTTATGAATATGTTAACAGAACAACAGACAGATACAAATCAGACAACCGACAGGAAATATCTTGTCCCATTCATTCTCATTACGTCGCTCTTCTTTTTGTGGGGCTTCGCTCGTGCCATTCTGGATGTGCTCAACAAGCACTTCCAGAATGCTCTGCACATCAGTATTACTCATTCCGCCCTTATTCAGGTTACTACCTATCTGGGTTATTTCCTGATGGCAATACCTGCTGGCTTCTTTATCAACCGGTATGGTTATCGCCGTGGAGTAGTCTTCGGTCTGCTCCTCTTTGGTATTGGCGCTTTGCTCTTTATCCCGGGTGCTGCGGTGGGCAGTTTCTCTGCATTCCTGCTCTGCCTTTTCATTATCGGGTGCGGTTTGGTGTTTCTGGAAACAGCCGCCAATCCCTATGTTACCGAACTGGGTGCCAAGGAAACAGCTACCAGCCGACTGAACTTATCGCAGTCGTTTAATGGATTGGGTGGCATTTTCGCCACACTTTGCATCGGTCAGTTCCTCTTCAACCATACCGAAGAGGGCGGCAATGTGGTGGTGCCTTATACCATTCTGGGTATTCTGGTGCTGGTGATAGCTCTGGTTTTCTCGCGTGTAGATTTACCGGAAATCAGTCATGTGGCAACAGCAGAAGATGAGGCAGCCGGTTCTAATATCAGCAAACTCTTTTCCCATCACAAGATGTTTGTGTTTGGACTTCTGGCTTTGCTGAGCTATGAAGTGGCAGAGATTTCAATCAATTCCTACTTCATCAATTTCGTTACGGGCATGAAATGGATGGACGACCGCACGGCTTCCGTAGCCCTGACTTGTGCGCTGGCATTCTTTATGGTAGGCAGATTCCTCGGTTCCTGGATTATGCGCCGAATCAAGGCAACAACGATGTTGCTGATCTGCGCTGTGGGGTGTGTTGTCTGTATACTTTTAGTCCTGTCAAATCTGGGTAAGCTATCGCTGGTAGCCCTGCTTTGCAACTATATGTTCGAGGCCATCATGTTCCCTACCATCTTCAGTATCGCCCTCACGGGGTTGGGTAATCTTACCAAGACAGCCTCTTCGCTTCTGATGATGACGCCAATCGGAGGTTGCGGTTTCCTGTTGATGGGACTCATCGCCGACCGTACTCATTTCACGCTTCCTTTCCTGGTACCGCTCGTAGGATTTGTCATCGTTCTGGCTTATGCGGCTCGTGAATATAAACTTGCCAAGAAATAACTGGCGGTTGGGCAGAAAAATGTAAATATAAAGATGTTAAATTGCTAACTGCGTTTAGCAAAAGCTTTGTGTTTTGTAGGGTATAGGTGCGGAATTAACTTTTTTAACTCGATTGCAACACGAAAAATCGAATTATCATTTTGCTGTCTCAAAAGAAAAAGGTAAATTTGCACTCGGTAAGGAAAGAGCCTCATAAGTTCTACACCTTATTATATATAAGAAAAAAAAGAATGTTTCATTAAACAATAAATTAAGTAAAATTATGGCAGTAGATTACAAGAAAATCGGTCTTGTGAACACTAAGGAGATGTTCGCAAGAGCTATCAAGGGCGGTTGGGCCGTTCCTGCTTTCAACTTCAACAACTTGGAGCAGCTCCAGGCTATCATCCAGGCTTCTTCTAACTTGAAGTCACCAGTTATCCTCCAGGTATCTAAGGGTGCTCGTAAGTATGCTAACCCTACTTTGCTCCGTTACTTGGCAGAGGGTGCTGTAGAGTATGCTAAGGAGTTGGGTTGCAACCATCCAGAGATCGTTCTCCACCTCGATCACGGTGATAGCTTCGAGACATGTAAGAGCTGTGTAGATTTCGGCTTCTCTTCTGTAATGATCGACGGTTCTGCACTTCCATACGAGGAGAACATTGCATTGACAAAGAAGGTTGTTGACTACGCTCATCAGTTCGGTGTAACTGTAGAGGGTGAGCTCGGTGTCCTCGCTGGTGTTGAGGATGACGTAGTTGCTGAGGAGTCACACTATACAAAGCCTGAGGAGGTTGTAGATTTCGCTACACGTACAGGTGTTGATTCATTGGCTATCTCTATCGGTACTTCTCACGGTGCTTACAAGTTCAAGCCAGAGCAGTGCACACGTGACCCTAAGACTGGTCACCTCGTTCCTCCTCCATTGGCATTCGATGTATTGGCAGCAGTTGAGGAGCAGCTTCCTGGTTTCCCTATCGTTCTCCACGGTTCTTCTTCAGTTCCTCAGGAGTATGTTGATATCATCAACAAGTTCGGTGGCAAGTTGCCAGATGCAGTTGGTATCCCAGAGGAGCAGTTGACTAAGGCTTCTGAGAGCGCTGTTTGCAAGATCAACATCGACTCTGACTCTCGTCTTGCTTTCACAGCAGGTGTTCGTGAGACATTGGCTGAGCACCCAGAGTACTTCGACCCACGTCAGTACTGCGGTAAGGCTCGTGAGTACATGGTTGACCTCTATAGCCACAAGATCAAGGATGTTCTTCATTCTGACAACAAGTTGGCTAACCTCGACTAATCTTCGAGATTTTACAACACAAGATATGAGCGGGAATCCGAAAGGGTTCCCGCTTTTGTTTTATCTTTTTTCGCGATTATACTATCTGTTGTTTTCATTTCCCCTTAGCGTTTCCATGAGCTGTTCAGGTGTACAGTTTTTTAATATCACCTTATTCTCTTTATCCAACAGGTAAATGGTTGGCATAGCTTTGAGCCCGTAAATCGTGCTCAGGCGATTATCTGCTACGATGCGGAGCAGACTGATGCCGTCTGGTATTGTCTGTTTGTCGAGCCATGCAGATATCTTGTGGCAGTTCTCGCAGTCAGGATCGTAGAAATATAAGATAACCTTCTTTTCCCTGTAATCGCTCAACTGATGTGTCTTACCATCTTCCAGCATAAAACTGATATTGGTAGCCTGTGTGCCAGGCAAGTTCTTTCTTGCCTGTTTCAGCTTAAATCCTATTCTTTCTTTCTCGGTTTCATCGAAGTATGGCGATTTAGCCATGTCTTCCAGAAATAGGGCATATACCCTGTCGTTGCGCATGGGCGACTCAGGGTTCTCATAATAATGCTCGATGAGGCTTTCAAACTTCTCCTTAGATGGCTTCTGCTGGTAAGCTTTGGCTGTAAAGGCTGTAATCCCCTTCTGGGCTATTTCCTGGTCGAAACGTGCCAGAATGTCGATGAAGTTGACAAAGCCCTGTTCTGCCATCTCCTTGTTTGCCAGTTCCTGTGTATCGGAAAAGTTGAAGTTGTCCCAATAGTGCTCGCTCAGGTATGCAGCACGTTGCTCTACGCTGCGCAGACTGTCTGGCAGAGCAGGGTATGGGAAACTGTTCTGAGCCTTGGTTGGGGCTAAGGCTCCAACCAGCATGAAGAAACTGAGGAATATGAATCTTGCCATCATCTTTATATTGGAATTAATGATATTACTAACGGGTGCAAAATTACAAAATTAAATTGAAAGTCGCAAGGTTTTTTATATAAAAATAGTACGCATGATTTATGCTTAAAATCGTTAAAGTTGTACGATTTTCTGATATTTGTACAAGTTTTTCTGATATAATTTGTATTTTTGCAGCCGAAATCAATAATTCCCTTAAAAATGGCAATTTCCTAGAAAAAGAGCCGTTTGACTAACGAAAGTATAAGTAAGATTTAAGAAAATAACCAAAACGAAATGAAACTGAAGAGTGACATTGTAAACCTGATTGTGAGGGTAGAGCATCATTTATGCCCTCAATATTGTGGTGTGGTAGACCGCCGACGCATTATCGCCTTTCTACTTTTGACGATAAGCGAGCTGATTATCATACCTTATCATATTATGCTCTTTTTGCTGGTGAAAGAACCTTATGGTTTAAGCCTTTGCTGTTTGCATACATTCGTGTTCTGCCTCCTGCAGTTCCTGATTTGGAAACGGAAGATTGCTTTCGTGAAGGGTATCTCTTCTCTTTACTTTCTGATGTTCGCCAAACTGGCTCTTGATAGCGTATTTTGCATCAATTTCGGTTTGGCTAATGATAATTTGAGCGTTGTCAGCAACCTGTTTGTCGTCTTTATCCTGGCTATTACAGCGTTAAGCCAAGCTTTGTATAAGACTTGTACCATCATCACGGTGGGTATGATACCGATGTTGCTGATATACCTGTTCAGCATTCCGCTTATGCCAGTTCTGTTCAGTATGAAGACTATTTTCCTGGGTTTCATGATGCTGGTTTATGTGGCAGTATATAATATGAGTATTGTAACCAAGGGGTTGCGCCAGCCGAAACGGATGGCTCGGGTTGAAAACAAGGCGTTGAATATGCTTGCCGATTTGAAGGATAATCAACCGGAAGCAGCAGAATGCCTGATGAAGCGTCTGACTCCTGATGTCCGGCAGAAGATTATTACCCATGCTTCTGAACATCTGTTTAATGAAGAATTGAATAGAGTGGCATGGGATCAGGTTTGTGATGGTCTTACGTTCAGCGAAAAGGAAATATGCAAGCTGATTCTTCAGGGGCATACTTTAAAGGAAATTTGTGCAGAACTCAATAAGAGTGAATCAAATATCACCAGCCAGCGTTGCCATATCCGCAAAAAGTTGAATATGGACCGTCGCGATGATTTAAGGAGAACCTTGGAAGTAAGGTTCTATGATGCGCAGAAACAAGTAAAAAAGTCAGAAGCCGAGAACTCCTGACTTTTATGGATATTCTTATTTCTTGCTCATTATTCTTCCAATCTGAGAAATGCTTTCGGAAGATACTGGATAATGTCGCTGGCGATGAGGCTTTCTTTGCCCAGATCTTTAGCTGCAAGATCGCCTGCCAGACCATGAAGATGCATACCCAGGCGACAGGCATCTTCCTGTTTGTATCCTCTTGCCAGAAGACCGGTGATGATACCTGTCAGCACATCACCGCTGCCTGCTGTAGCCATACCGCTGTTGCCCGTACTGCAGAAGTCAATCTTCCCGTCGGGGTGGCAGAGTGCAGAATAATGTCCCTTTAATATAATGTATGCCTGGAGGCGTTCAGCCAGTTCGCTTGCCTTCATCAGTCTTTCGGTACAGCTGCTGCTCGCATTGCCGGCAAGCCGGTCGAACTCCTTCGGATGGGGTGTCATGATGATATTCTTTGGCAACTGCTGCATCCACGCCCTGTGGCTGGAAAGAATATTGAGCGCATCGGCATCAATGACGAGCGGACAGGTAGCACGGCGCAGTTGGGCGATGAGGGCGATGGCTGTTGTCTCGTTCTGTCCCAATCCGGGACCTACGCCCAGCGCATCGAACATCTCTGTATCTACCGGTTCGCTGAATATGGTTTCTTCAGCATCCATCTGCAGTACCGCTTCAGGTACCGAAATCTGCATGATTTCATAATTCCGTTTTGGGGTATGGGCTGTAACCTTGCCCGCACCGGTTCTCAGACAAGCCTTGGTGGCTAATACCGAAGCGCCGCTCATGCCGTAACTTCCCGCTATGAGCAGCGCATTACCCATGCTGCCTTTATGGGCAAAGTCGCTGCGCGATTTCAGGAGCGGACGGATGTCGTTCTCTTCGAGTATGCGGCACCGGCACTCCGTATTCTGGATGAATTCCTGGGAAAGTCGGATGTCGAGAACGCGCAGTCTGCCCAGGTACTGCTGGTTATCCGCCATCAGCATCGACAGTTTCTTCTGCTGCAGGGTAAGGGTCAGAGTGGCACGGATGATGTTGGCATGGATATTATAGGAATTGTCCTCGGTCATCAGTCCCGAAGGGATATCGATGCTTACTACCTTGGCAGGACTCTGGTTGATATATTTCACCATCGCGGCGAATCCGCCAGCCAATGGTTTGTTGAGCCCGCTTCCAAAGAGTCCGTCCACCACCAGCGTTTCTGCATTGAGCTTAGGAGGGTCCAGGTTAGTGGTAATCTCAGTAAATTTCACTCTCTTTGCATCCAGCAGACGCTTCTTGTTGGCAAGACAGTCTGCCGACAGTTTGTTCTGCACATTAAATAAGTATGCACTTACATCATATCCATCCTCGCTGAGCATTCTCGCTACCGCAAGCGCATCGCCGCCGTTATTACCCGGACCGGCGAAGACAACTACTGGAGTGCGGTTAGACCATTCCTCTTCTATGGCACGTGTCAGCGCTTTGGCTGCACGTTCCATCAGGTTGAGCGAACTGATAGGTTCGTGCTCAATGGTGTATTTATCCAACTCATGAATCTGAGCGCTTGTGAAAATCTTCATATTATCTGATAATCTTAGTATTATCTGCGCGAACTGTCGTGATAATTTGTCAACTCATGCAGATAAACGGTTATTTTCATGCAAAAGTACAAAAAATAGTTGATGAAAGCACGAAGTTTCATGTTTTTTTCGTAATTTTGCAGAAAATATTATTATAGAACAGACTATGAGCATAGTAAAGATCAAGGATAAGAGCTTCAAGACATCGATTCCTGAGGCTGAGATTCTGAAGAAAGTACAGGTCGTAGCAGACCGTCTGAACAAGGATTATGCAGGCAAGAAACCTGTCTTCCTGGCAGTATTGAACGGCGCATTTATCTTTGCTGCCGACTTGATGCGAATGATTACCGTGCCAAGCGAGATTTCATTCGTGAAGTATGCTTCTTACGAGGGTACCTCCTCTACGGGCAGCATGAAGACCCTGATGGGTTTGAACCAGGATTTGGCAGGCCGCCACGTGGTTATCGTAGAGGACATCGTAGATTCCGGTTTCACCATGGCTCACATGATTGAAGACCTGAAGAAGCTGAACCCAGCCAGCGTTGAGGTTTGTTCGCTCCTCGTGAAACCGGGCAACTTGAAGGTTGATCTTGATATCAACTATGCTGTTATGGAAATCCCTAACGATTTCATCGTAGGATATGGATTAGATTATGACCAAGAAGGCAGAAACCTCCGCGACATCTACACCATTGTAGAAGAATAGGAGGACCTATAATGGATGCATTATTTTTCTTAGGCGTTGTAACAGTTCTCTTTGGAATTGTTTTTGCAGTTCTTTTGTCTCCAAAGGGGCAGAAGTGGGTTAATAAATATAGTTAAGTTTCTGACACAACATAAATATTTTATATATATATTAAGGTAAAAATGAAAAATATCGTAATTTTCGGCGCTCCAGGTGCAGGTAAAGGCACACAGAGCGACAAGATGATCGAGAAGTATGGTCTCGGTCACATTTCTACAGGTGACGTACTTCGTAACGAAATCAAGAACGGTACAGAACTTGGTAAGACAGCTAAGGGTTATATCGACAATGGTCAGTTGATTCCAGACGAGTTGATGATTGACATCCTCGCAAGTGTATACGATAGCTTCGGTAAGGATCACGCTGGTGTAATCTTCGACGGTTTCCCACGTACCACTCCACAGGCTGAGGCTCTGAAGAAGATGCTTTCTGAGCGTGGTCATAAGATTGCTGCGATGATTGAGTTGGCTGTTCCTGAGGATGAGCTGATGGCTCGCCTGATTAACCGCGGTAAGGAAAGCGGCCGTTCTGATGATAACGAGGAGACTATCAAGAAGCGTCTCAATGTTTATCATACACAGACTGCTCCGCTCATCGACTGGTATGAGAAGGAAGGCATTCATCACCACATCGAGGGTCTCGGTACTGTAGATGAGATCTTCGCTCGTGTTTGCAATGTAATCGACAACTTGTAATCAAGATAAAGAATCTTCCCCGCTATGGTGGGGAAGATTTATTCATTAAATAAAAAGAAAAGAATAAATGGCTGAATCCAATTTCGTAGACTACGTAAAGATACAATGCCGCTCTGGTAAGGGTGGCAAGGGCTCCATGCACCTGCGCCACGTAAAGTACCAGCCTAACGGCGGTCCTGACGGTGGCGACGGCGGACGTGGAGGAAGCATCTATCTCCGCGGCAACCATAACTACTGGACGTTGCTGCACCTCAAGTATCAGCGCCACTTCTTTGCCGAGCATGGTGGAAACGGTGGCCGTGATAAGTGTCATGGAACCGATGGCAAGGATATTTATATCGATGTGCCTTGCGGTACTGTGGTTTATAATGCCGAAACAGGCAAGTTTGTATGCGATGTGGCTTATGACGGGCAGGAAGTTCTGCTCCTCAAGGGCGGTCGTGGCGGATTGGGCAACTTCCAGTTCCGTACCTCTACCAACCAGGCTCCTCGCTATGCACAGCCGGGTGAACCTATGCAGGAGATGACCATCATCATGGAGCTCAAGCTCCTTGCCGATGTAGGTCTGGTAGGTTTCCCTAATGCCGGTAAGTCAACTTTGCTGAGTGCCGTATCAAGTGCCCGTCCTAAGATTGCAAACTATCCGTTTACTACGCTCGAACCATCGCTGGGTATCGTAGATTATCGCGATCACCAGAGTTTTGTCATGGCTGATATTCCTGGCATCATCGAGGGTGCGAGCGAAGGAAAGGGACTGGGTTTGCGATTCCTCCGTCATATTGAGCGCAACTCTCTGCTGCTCTTCATGGTTCCGGGCGATACTGACGACATCAAGAAAGAATATGAAGTATTGCTGGGCGAATTGGAGAACTTTAATCCTGAGATGCTTGACAAGCATCGCGTGCTGGCCATTACCAAATGTGATCTGCTCGACGAAGAGCTGATTGAAATGCTCAAGGAAACCTTGCCTACCGATCTGCCGGTGGTCTTCATCTCGTCTGTTACCGGACAGGGTATCCAGGAACTGAAGGACGTGCTCTGGAAGGAACTCAATTCTGAGAGCAACAAGCTTCAGGAGATTACTGCCGAAGATACGCTTGTTCACCGTGACAAGGATATGTCTCGCTTCCAGCAGGAACTGGCTGCAGAGGGTGAGGATGTAGTAGAATATATTGATGAGGATGAAATCGAGGATGTTGACGACCTCGATGATTTCGAATACGAGTAAATGTTATGATCAAAGAATATCAGGTAGCTTCTGGTGTCATGGCTTTCTCTACAACCCGCAAGGGAGGAGTAAGCCAGGGCAACTATGGCGAATTTAATATCAATGAGTTTTGCGGTGACAATGCAGAACATGTGGCTGAAAACCGCAAGCGTCTTGCCACAGAGTTGGGTATTGATACAGCCCATATCATCATGCCCCATCAGGTGCATGGAGTAGAGGTGCGCAATATTGCCGGTGAGTTTCTCACCATGCCTGAGAATATCCGCAAGATGGTGCTCGAAGGTGTAGATGCCGTGATGACAGACCAGAAAGGTGTATGTATCGGTGTTTCTACTGCCGATTGCATCCCTGTGCTTCTTTATGATGAGAAGCATCATGCTGTGGCTGCCATCCATGCCGGCTGGCGTGGTACGCTGGCTCGCATCGTGCATAAAACCATTCAGGAGATGGCGTTTACCTATCATACCGACCCGAAGAAGTTGAAGGCGGTGATAGGTCCGGGCATTTCGCTCGACCATTTCGAGGTGGGCGATGAGGTTTACGAGGCGTTCGAGCAGGCAGCTTTCCCTATGGAAGAGATTGCCGAACAGCGTCCTAATGCCGCCTTCTCGGTTGATCCTGCTGAGCGTGAGCGCCTGGCTGCAGAGGGGAATATAGTGCAGCCGCTGAAATGGCATCTCAATCTTCCGCTCTGCAACAGACAGATTCTTCTGCATTGTGGAGTGGCCGAAGAGAATATCCAGGATTGTGGCATCTGTACCTTTGCCCATAGCGATGAGTACTTCTCTGCCAGAAAGCTGGGTATCGAGAGCGGCAGAATCTATACAGGCATCTTGTTGAAGTAAAAGCCTGGTAGCAGGTAAGTATCAGATAGTTTTCAAGATAACATCCATTTTTCCTTTTCTGTAAGAACGGAGAGGGAGAAATGGATGTTTTTCAGTTAATAGTTTATAGAATATTTTGAAAATCAGAAAGAAAAAGTAAATAATGAAAAGAATGAAAAAAGGATTGCGGCTATTGGCTGTGGCAGGACTCATGGTGTTCTCGCTGAGCAGCTTTATGCCCGCTAAAAATGTATTCACGGCAGCCGAACAGCAGCAGGTGAGTATTGCAACACCCGGTCTCTTTGCCCAGAGTCAGGCATTTAATGTAGACTTTGAGATATTCCGTGCTAAGGAATATTCCTTCCCGCTTCCTGTGGGCAAAGCAACCCTTCTGAACAATCATGTGTTGCGTATCTCTACCTCTAAAGGCGATGCTGTCAAGGCGATGCTCGAAGGTTATGTGCGACTTTCCAGAAAGTCGGAATCAATGGGTAATGTCATCGTGGTGCGCCACGATTGCGGTCTGGAAACCGTTTATGCCAACAATGCCGAGAACCTGGTTAAGGTTGGACAGCATGTGGATGCCGGACAGACGATTGCCATTGTAGGCTCTAAGGAGGGTGAAACTTATTGCGACTTCTCTATTATGGTGAATGGCGGTAGGTTGAATCCGGAAACTTTTATAGAGTTGAAATCGCATAAGTTGCGCCGCCAGACCGTGCAGTTCCGCAAGCATGGTGCCCGTGTCATCGCTTCGGTTATCGGTGGCAAGGATTCTTCTGTAGGAAGAAATGCTGAGGCTGACAAGGAGGCATCTGGCAAGAAAAAGGGTAGAATAGGAGATGGAATGACGCTCGATCCTGATGAGGTTCATGATCCGTTTACCATTACCAATACTTTCGAGCTTGATTTGGAGAAGATAGAAAAGACAGCCTGGACTTATCCTTTGCCGGGTGCCAAGGTAATCAGTCCTTATGGTGGCAAGCGCCGTCATTCGGGGGTTGACCTCAAGACGTGCCCGAATGATGAGATTGTGGCAGCATTTGACGGTACGGTCGTTGCATCAGGACCTTTCTATGGTTACGGCAACTGCATCCGTATCAAGCATGCTTATGGTTTCGAGACGCTCTACAGTCATCAGAGTAGGAACAAGGTGAAGAAGGGCGATAAGGTAAAGGCTGGTCAGGTAATCGGTTTGACGGGCCGCACCGGTAGGGCTACCACAGAGCACCTCCATTTCGAGGTTAGCTTTGATGGTAGACGACTGGACCCAGCCATCATTTATGACCACGGCAAGCATCAATTGAAGCCTGTAACCCTTCATTTAACGAAGGGCAGGGGCGTAAAAAGTGTAAAGAACCGATAGCCGTTTTACTCTTCACTCTTCACCTCTCGGCCGGAAACCCTAGTGTTTATCGGCATTTCGAGGGGTGAAGAGTGTTTGGGCACTCTTCACCCACTCTTCACCACTCTTCACCCTAGCCGTTTCGGCTCCAATCAGTTTCTGTTTCGGCGGATTTGTAATCCGCTAAAAGGGCCGGCGGGAGAAACGCAAACTCGCTTGAGGCTGTAAGGGTGAAGAGTGGTGAAGAGTGGGTGAAGAGTCAGGAGAAACTCTTCACCCCTCGAAACCCCGATAAACACAGGGGTTTCCGAAGAAAAGGTGAA
>JAJVTK010000011.1:71786-101283 GCA_021622245.1 Segatella copri
ACTCTTCACCCCTCGAAACCCCGATAAACACAGGGGTTTCCGAAGAAAAGGTGAAGAGTGAAGAGTTTTTCGATGTACGTTACTTCTACCGCTTTTCTTCTGGAATTTGATGACTGTTTAAGAAGAACAGCCCACTAGCAATACGCTTGCTAGTGGGCTGTCTTACTTATACCAGTATGCTGTCTTTCGCTTGCCAGTACTCTATTCATGGCTCCCGCTATCAGAAAACAGTTCGCCCGTGCGCTGTTATCATACAGCACACGGGCGAAACATGTATTTATGATAGAGAAGTATTATTTCTTCTTCTGGGATTTACGATTGGCTCTCTGCTGGCGATACTTTGCCTTCTGACGGGCAGAGCCACTACCGTGAGCACCCGTTATGTACTTTTTCTTCTTGGCTTTGGTCTTCACCTTGTCGTCATCATCCTTCTTAGGACCACCGCCGCCTTTGAAGACCATACCGCCCATGATAATATCGTCAATGTCACTCATATACCTTAATTATATAAAAAAATTAGTGATGGAAGAGGCGAACGTGAGTAAACGCCATAGCGATGCCGTACTTGTCGCAGGTATCAATAACATGATCGTCACGGATACTACCGCCTGCTTCTGCTATGTATTCAACACCACTCTTGTGAGCACGCTCAATATTGTCGCCGAATGGGAAGAAAGCATCACTACCTACTGATACACCCTTGTTCTGTGCAATCCAAGCCTTCTTCTCCTCGCGGGTCAATGGCTCAGGCTTCTCAGTAAAGAACTGCTCCCAAACGCCGTCCTGCAATACATCCTCCCACTCATCAGAGATGTAAACATTGATGGTATTGTCGCGGTCGGCACGACGGATCTTCTCCTTGAAAGGCAGGTTCATCACCTTAGGACACTGGCGCAACCACCACTCATCAGCCTTAGAACCAGCCAGACGGGTACAGTGGATACGGCTCTGCTGGCCGGCACCGATACCGATAGCCTGACCATCCTTTACGTAGCATACAGAGTTACTCTGAGTATACTTCAGGGTGATGAGCGAGATAATCAGATCGCGCTTAGCCTCAGGAGTGAAAGTCTTGTTCTTGGTAGGAACATCCTCGAAGAGAGCAGGATCATCAAGCTTCACCTCGTTGCGTCCCTGTTCGAAGGTAACACCGAACACCTGCTTGTGCTCGATAGGAGCTGGCACATAGTCAGGATCAATCTTGATAACGCAGTAGGTACCCTTGCGCTTTTCCTTCAGAATCTCGATAGCCTCAGGAGTATAGCCAGAAGCAATGACACCATCGCTTACCTCACGCTTGATGAGGAGGGCTGTAGCCTCGTCGCATACATCGCTCAGCGCAACAAAGTCGCCATAAGAGCACATGCGGTCAGCACCACGCGCACGAGCATAGGCACAAGCCAATGGAGAGAGCTCAAACTTGACATCATCAACGAAGTAAATCTTCTTCAATGTGTCGCTCAGAGGCAAGCCGATAGCTGCACCGGCAGGAGAAACGTGTTTGAAACTAGCGGCAGCAGGCATTCCTGTAGCAGCCTTGAGCTCCTTGACCAATTGCCAGGAATTGAAGGCATCCAGGAAGTTGATGTAGCCAGGACGGCCGTTGATCACTTCGATAGGAAGCTCCCTTCCGTCATCCATATAGATGCGAGAAGGTTTCTGATTTGGATTACATCCGTACTTAAGTGCTAATTCTTTCATCTTCTAAGAAATGTATTTTGGAATTTGGCGCAAAGTTACAAAAAATGATTGAGATATTGGACTTCTGTTTCGTAAAAAGCCCTAAAAAACAGCATTTTTATGATATAAAGCATTTTTTTTACCCCAAAACATAAAAAAATCGGGAAAAATGTACTCTGTTTCATTCTTTTTCAGTACTTTTGCTCCCAGTTAGTAAATATGAGAGGATTGTTATGAAACAGGATTTGAAAGTCCTTGCTGAACACATAGAAAAGAAGGTTGGCAAGGCGCATGTTTTCCACAAAATGTGGGATATTTTGAAAGGGAAGGAGAAACCTTCCCGCCAGACTTTGGACAAGCTGGCGCTGCTTGCCGGATTCCAGAGTTGGGATGATTTCCAAGGTGCTTTACACGGCACGGAGGATGGGCTCGTGAATTATGATGCGGGCGAAAAATAAAAGAATGGAGCATGGTTGGTTTAGCTGTCAACCATGATTTGTTTGACGGTTTTGGGGTTAAGATTATAGACATAAAAAAGGGAACCTGGTCGTGAGACTGGATTCCCTTTATTTTTTTCTGATTAGGTCTCCTAAGAAAAATTATTCTGCATCCTTAGCTACAGTCTTCTTCTCAGCGATACGAGCCTTCTTACCAGTAAGCTTACGCAAGTAATACAACTTAGCGCGACGAACCTTACCACGCTTGTTCACCTCGATAGAATCGATAGCTGGTGACTCGATAGGGAAGATACGCTCAACACCTACAGTACCAGACATCTTGCGAACTGTAAAACGCTTCTTGTCACCATGACCGGAGATCTTGATAACAACACCACGATAGAGCTGGATACGCTCCTTAGTACCCTCGACGATTTTGTAAGCGACTGTGATAGTATCACCTGCCTTGAACTCAGGGAACTTCTTGCCGGTTGCAAATGCTTCTTCAGCAACTTTAATCAAATCCATTTTTTGTATAAAATTAAAAATTGTTTGTCGTTCCAACGCAACATGGACTTGGACAACACTTCTGCCCAGACAACAGCGGTTACGCCGAAAAGCGGGTGCAAAGTTACTACTTTTTCCTGTATCTCGCAAATTTTCAGACACTTTCTTCACTTTTTCCCTTTGTTTTTTTATTTTCTTTACTTCTACAATGGAATTTTCTTGCCGATTTTGCCGATTTTGTAGATTTATTTTGTATCTTTGCGCTCTAAAAGTATTTAGTGTATTAAGTATGAAGAAAAAAAATAGTATCAAGATTTTCCTTGCTTCAGCAGTCATGCTGCTGATGGCAAGTCCGGCTTTCGCCCAGAAATACAAAGTGGCAAAGGTGGAGAGAACCCGGATATTGGTTGATCAGAAATGGGATGCACAGCCTGATGCTGAGGCTGCCAGGTTTATCGCTCCTTATAAGAGCAAGGTAGACAGTATCATGGGCCCTGTTGTAGGTCATATTGCTCATGATATGACCCGTCACCGTCCGGAGAGCGAACTCAGTAACTTGCTCTGTGACATCCTGGTATGGGGTGGCAAGCAGTTTGAAGAACAGCCTGTTTTCGCTGTTTACAATATGGGTGGCATCCGTTCTAATCTTGCCAAGGGTAAGATTACTGTAGGCGATGTGAACGATATGGCTCCTTTCGAGAACAAAATCTGTTTCCTGACCCTGAAGGGTGATAAGGTTCTGGAGCTTTTCCAGCAGATAGCTCATCGTGGCGGCGAAGGCTTGAGCCATGCTGTAAGAATGGTTATCACCAAGGATGGAAAGCTGAAGAGCGTTACGCTGAACGGTGAACCTGTTGATCCGGAGAAGAGTTACCGCGTTGCAACCCTCGATTATCTTGCCGAAGGTAATGACCAGCTCGTAGCCTTCAAGAGCGGAACCGATGTCTTTTCTCCTAAGCAGAAAGAGAACAATGTGCGCTACATCATCATGAATTATTTCCGTGAGATGCAGGCACAGGGCAAGGTGGTGGAATCTAAGATTGAAGGCCGCTGCGTGGTAGAATAGTTGATAGTAAATAGTTTATAGTTGATAATTCTGATGAAACATACATTATTATATATAGGTCTGGTTCTGGCATCCTTCATGATGCAGCCGGCAGCCGTTCAGGCTAAAGCGAAGAAAGAGGCAAAGGTGGTAAAGCAACTTGTAGTGCTCCATACCAACGATACGCATTCATGCGTAATGCCCATCAATCCGAATCTTGCAGATACGGCAACAGCAAATCGTGGCGGTTTCCTCCGTAGGGTGGTGATGATCAAGCAGGAGCGTAAGGCGAATCCCGACTTGCTGCTCTTTGACAGTGGCGATTTCTCACAGGGTTCACCTTATTACTCTCTCTTCAAGGGAGATGTGGAAGTAGGACTGATGAACGAGATGAAATATGATGCTGCTACCATCGGCAACCATGAGTTCGATTTCGGAATAGACAACATGGTGCGCATCTTCAAGATGGCGAAGTTTCCTATCGTCTGCTCCAACTATGATTTCACCGGTACCGAACTGGCAAATGTCGTAAAGCCTTATACCATTATCAGGCGCAAGGGACTGAAGATTGGCGTTTTCGGCTTGTGTCCGGAACTTGCCGGCTTGGTAATCGAAGCCAACTATGGCTGCATCAAGTATCTCGATCCTATCGCCAAGGCAAAGGAAATGACAGAGATATTGAAGAAGAAAGAGAAGTGTGATGTCATCATCTGCATCTCCCACCTGGGCTGGAAGATAGATGGCATCGACGATTCTGAGGTAGCCCCAGCCACCCGTGACATCGACCTGATACTGGGCGGTCATAGCCATACCTACTTCAAGCAGTTGGAGTATCTGGATAATCTCGATGGCAAACCGGTGCCAGTCGACCAGAACGGCAAGAGCGCCATCTGGGTAGGAAAAATGACATTGGATATTGTGAAGAATAAATAAAAGAAGAAGGTTGATACCAGGCAAAACGCGAGGTATCAACCTTTTCTTTAATTATCTATTCCTAAAACGTTAATCTTTTCTCAAATCCTTATTCCTTGTTGGAAGAAGCATAGAGACCGATGCAGGCACCGAGGAAGCCACCGCTCTTCTGGGTGCTCAGGTTAGAGGCATCTACACCCTTGGCAAGAAGCTGCCAGCTGCCGCCTTCTTCAGCATAATAGAAATCATAATATCTGTCATGACCTTCTACCTTCAGCTTCAGCTTACCTCCCTTGATAGGAGCAGAAGCAATAGTTACGTTGTTCTTCTCGGCACGGGTCAGGGTAATCATCAGCTTGCCATTCTTCATGGTCTTACCCAATACGAAGTTGTGGTCTTCCTTCTGGAGAAGTGCCAAGCCTGCGATATCCTTGTCGTTGCGAGGAGTAAAGTTGATTTCTGTCTCAGCTGTGAAGGTGCCGTGCTGCTGACGTGCCCAGATGGCAGACATCGGTTCACGCTTGTAGATGTTGCCTGGCAGGAGATTGAACTTCAATTTGCCGTTTTCTACCTTGTAACAGTCAACGAAGTCGCGGAGGAACATCCAGCGTGGATTCAAATCTTTCAGACCCACCTTATTGTTATCTGCTTCGAAGTTATCCACATAAGAGAAGTTGCCTGAGAACTCATTCTTCTTTGCAGGTTTCAAACCAGCCTTCTCTCCAACGGTAGAGATAGGAGTATTCTTGGCAAGAATTTCTGGCCATCCATTCTTCCAGGTTACAGGCAGGAGATAAGTATCGCGACCTGTGTTGTACATATCCTCTTCATAAGGACGGCAAGCCAGGAATACAGCCCACCAGTTACCCTTGCCATCTTCTACGATGTCGGCATGACCGGCACTTGATACAGGGTCCTTGCGGTTAGGGTCGAGACCGGTACGCTGGGTAAGGATAGGGTTGTTAGGGCATTCCACCCATGGTCCCATCGGATTCTTGGCACGCAGGATAACCTCGCTGTGCCATCCGCCTGTACCACCTTCGGCGCACATCAGATAATAGAACTTGCCCTTCTTGAAGAGGTGAGGACCCTCAATCCAGATAGGACGTGCCTCTACATGGGTTCCGCCACGCAGAATCTCCTTGAAGTCGCCCTTGATGCTGTCGCCCTTCACGTCGAATTCGAAGCAGCGGATAGAGCGTTGACCTTCGTAATCGGCACCGCCAACTACCGGACCGTTGTGAACGATGTAGCCCTTGCCGTTGTCATCGAAGAAGAAGCTAGGGTCGATGCCGTCAATCTTCTTCAGATAGATAGGCTCGCTCCAGCCTTTGGAAGGATCTTTTGATTTCACAAAGAAGTTGCCGGCTCCCACATTGGTGGTAATCATATAGAAGGTCTTGTTCTTCTTGTTATAGCTGATGGCTGGTGCGAAGATACCGGCTGATACCTGCTGGCCCTTCAATGGAACCTGTGATGTGCGGTCGAGAACATGACCGGCAGGCTGCCAGTTGACCAGGTCTTTACTGGTTGAGAGAGGCACACCAGGGAAGAAGGTAAACGAAGAGTTTACCAGATAGTAGGTGTCGCCTACGCGACAGAGTGATGGGTCTGGATAGAAACCAGCCAGTACCGGGTTGTAATACTGGTGAGTCTTGTCGATTTCAACATTGAAGCGAGCATCATTGCCCGCATACTTGAAATAGTCAAACTCAGCTGTCTGCGCCTGTGCAGCGGCTGCAAGCGTCAGGGAAAGCGATAAGATTGCAATTTTTTTCATTTTATTATTGGGTTTAAAATTACAGAATGAGTATCTGAACTCATGGCTGAAACATGTATTCAGAATTCTGCTGCAAAGTTACCGCTTTCCTTTTAAATATACCCCCACAGAATGTTACCAACACTTTGCGAGGCGTATCATAAACAGCTCTATTTGTAACAAATACTTTATTATGGGAAACATCTGGCCTTTTCTGCAGTGAAAAGGCTAGATTTTCCGGTGTGCCTGCATATAATCGCGAGGTGAAGAGCCATAAAAATTCTTGAACATGGTGCTGAAGCTGGCTGGGTTGGAGAAACCGCAGCTAAACATGATGTCTGTTATCGTCTTGTTAGAGTGGCTCAGCAACTTTTCGGCATATTGCAGACGGGTATTTCGGATGAAGGCATGTGGTGTCTGGTTGGTCAGTTCCTTCATTCGGCGGTGCAGATGCACACGGCTCAGTCCTACTTCGCGGGCAATCATATCCACACTCAGGTCCTCATTATCCATGTTATCATTGATTACCTTCATCACCTGTTCCATCAGCTGGTCTTTTGGCGAAAGGGCTTTTTCTATCGCGATCTGCCTGTCGCTCTGTCTCTCGTTGCCCATAAACTTGTTTCTCAAAGTACGGCGCACGTTGAGCAGGTTGATGATGGTGCGGCGCAGAATGTCCATATTGAACGGCTTCACCACATAGGCATCGGCACCCGACTGCAAACCGGTCAGCTGGTCTTCCTCTCTGCTCATCGCTGTGAGCAGAATCACTGGAATGTGGTTGGTGTTCACATTGTTCTTAATCTTGGTACAGAGCGTATTGCCGTCCATTTCTGGCATCATGATGTCTGAGATAACGAGGCTTGGCTTCTGCTTGATAATCTCCGGCAGCGCCTCCTTTCCGTTGCAGAAGGTAAGGATATTGTAGGTTTCCTGTAGTTGGGCCTTCAGGAAATTACGTATTGCCTCATCGTCTTCTACTACAGCGATGGTGCTCTTTGCCTTGCTCTTGAAATCTTCTTCGGCGTCATTGGCTGTATCGGCAGCATTCTCTTCGTTTCCTTCCTCCATGTTTTCTTCCAGTTCCTTGATGTCTTCAGCAGTCTGTGGCTCCGGTGCATCTATCATTTCTTCCGGTTTCAGATGCTCGTTGCCCAGAGGCAGCGTGATGAGGAACTGGCTTCCTTCCTTCCAGTCGGCTTCATCAAGTGTCTTGTTGTTGGCGGCTGTAATGGTTCCGTAGTGCAGTTCCACGAGCGAGCGCGTCAGGTCGAGACCGATTCCCGTACCTACATTCCGGTCATTAGAAGTAGTGGTACTCTGATAGAAGCGCTGGAAAATCGTTTCGAGCTTTTCCTCCTGAATGCCCTTGCCGCTGTCCTTGATGGCGATGCGGACATGATGAGGCGAGTGGGAGAGGGTGATACGGATTCTGCCGCCTGCAGGAGTAAACTTGAAGGCGTTTGACAGGACATTCATCAATACCTTGTCAAAGTTGTCTCGGTCTATCCATACCGGGAGAGTTTCATCTTCGTGCTCAAAGGTGAATTGGATGCTCTTGGCTATCGCCTGCTGGCAGAAGAGTTTGTATTCATCGCCAATAAAGGCAACCATATCGGTTTCGCTCATGTGCATCACCATCTGTCCCTTGTCAATCTTTCTCAGGTCCATCATCTGGTTTATCAGGTGCAGGATTCGTTCCGAGTTCTTGCGCATCATATCGTAGATGCCCTGTCGGTGAGCGTCTTTGTCTTCCTTAATCAGCGTGAACAGCGGAGTGAGGATAAGGGTCAATGGGGTACGTATTTCGTGGCTGATGTTCATGAAGAACTTCAGTTTTGCTTCGCCCATCTCTTCCGCATGGATATGCTGCTGCAATATGAGCTGGTCTTCCATCTTGCGTTTGCGGTGCTTGACATAGAGCAGACAGAGCCCCAGGAAGGCAAGCAGATAGCAGAGTCTTGCCCAGATGCTGGCGTACCAGGCTGGGTGAACGATGATGGAGAACTCCTTGACAGGGGTTTCGTATCCGTTGCAGATGGCCTTGACACGGAACTTATAGGTACCTGCTGGCATGTGTGAGAATGACAGCTCGTTCATGCCAGACTGTATGGTTCGCCAATCCTCACCATTGATGCTGTAGGCGTAACTGATCTGCTCTACATTATTATATGTAAGAGTAGACAGTTGGATGGTGAAGGTGTTGTCTTCATGAGATAAGGAGAACTTGTCGCTGTTATATACCCCTTTATCTGTAATGGTGTAGATGCCCGATTCCATATCCCGGTATACAGGTTTGTTGTCCACAAGAAGTCCTGATATGGTAACTTTTGCCTGCCAAGGATGCTGTTTCACCTTGTCCGTATCAAACCAGTTGATACCGCCGGTTCCGCCCATCACCAGCATCTTTCCTCCCCAGAGTGTGCAGGCTGCTGCATCGCTGAACTCATTACTCTGTAAGCCATTGTCCGAGAAGTACTTGTTGATGGTACCTTTTTCTGTATTTACCTGGTTTAAACCACAGCTAGTTCCTATCCAGATTCTGCCCTTGTAATCTTCTATAATGCTGGCTACGCTGTTGTCTGAAAGTCCAAGTTCTGTGTTATAAATCTTCGGATGAGCATATCCCTTCTTCGGATCATAGCAGATTGCGCCGTCTTCAGTGCCAAACCATACGCGATTCTTGCTGTCAGAATAAACGCAATGTGAGAAACAGCCCTTGTTCAGACAGTTGACGCCACCGAAAGTGGAAGTCCAGCTATTCTTCTGCTGGTCATAGCAAGCCAGGCCTACAGAAGTGGCAACGAAAATCCGCTTACCATCTTTGGAGATGCTGAGTTTCACGAGGTAATCGTTAGGAATACTATTCTTTTTCAGGTTGTTGTCGGCACCATATAGTGCTTTCCATTGCTTGATGCTTCCATCTGGAGAAAGGCGGAAAAGTCCTTCGCCCATGGTGGCAAACCAGACATTTCCCAGTGGGTCTTCCTGGATATCAAAGATGCCCGCCTGGTTGCCAATGCCTAGGCTGAATGGATGGAAAGACCCCCCCGCATCTATAAATCCGATGCCGTCAGTATAGGTTCCTACCCATGTTCTGTCTTTCTTGTCTTTGCAGAGTGCCAGTACCGTGGTGTTGCTTAATAAATGGCTGTTGATGCTACCGGTTTTTATGTCAAAGAGGTAAAGACCATCCTTGTCGGTGCCTACCCAGACTTGATTGCCTTGGTTGGCACACAGACTTGTGATGCTGTTTTCGCCTATCACATTGCGGTTGCCCAAACGGTAGCCCATATAGTTGAAATCGCATTGAGCCTGCGACTGCATGAATACGCCCTTCTGGAGCATACTCACCCAGATGTTTCCCGTAAAATCTTCTATAATGCTGGTAATCTTGCACTTGGCAAGATTTACTTCACGGCTGAACAGAGGATTATTTTGCAAGAATCCCGTTACAGGATTATACACGAAGATACCCATACCATCGCAACCGATAAACAAGCGCTGGTCGCGGCTGATATAGATGTTGTCAATAGGAAGATTGCCTATGCCGGCTATCTTGGTGAAGATGGTTGAACCTGCCTTGAGAAGGTAAATACCATCATTCTTGGTAGCAAGATAAATGTTGCCCTTGTTGTCTTGCCTGATATCTTTTGCTTCCAGCGTTTCTGCTCCAGGAATCTGTTTGGTCAGTTTCCCTTTCTTGTCGGCACGGTATAGTTTGCCGTTCTCCAGGATAATCCAAAGTCTATCCTGTTTATCTTCCAGAATCTTATGTATGAATTTCAGGTTCTCCACTTCGCCCTTCATAGCATAGCATACTTCTGCATTTTCTTTCTTGAGCATAATTCCATATCCCGATGTAACTACGGCAATATCGTTGTTTTTCAGACGATAAACCTGGGTTACATAGGTGCTGATAGGCTGGTTCTTGGAGTCGAGCAGCGGAATATTGGCAAAACTCTTTCCATTATATAAAAGGAGAGAGTTGTTTGTACCCAACAGAATATGCCCCTGGATATCTTGGGTAATACAGTTGATGTAATTGCTGCTCAGTCCTCTGTGGTCTTCCTTGGTTTTTCTGATGGTCGTAAAGTTATAGCCATCATAGATATTCAAGCCGTTACGGGTGGCAATCCAAATGAAACCATTTGAATCCTGGAACACCTGAGTGGCAAAGTTGCTTGAAAGCTGGTTGTCTGAATTGAAAAGTTTTCCTCGCTGCGCCATCATGTTCTGCGCAGTGAGACAGAAGATAAACATCAGTAAAAGACCGATGTATCTCATTGTTCTGAGGTTTGATTTCATGGAAATCATCATGATTCTTGGTTTCATTGTCTTTTGGCTTTTTTATATTCGTTTGCAAAAATACGAAATAAATGGGAGAATAAAGCATGGTAAAGTATGTTTTTTATAGGTTTATGCTAAAAAGATGTTAAAATGTTACGTAGAGTAAAGATGATGTTACATGTGATACGACAGCAAAAGTATTGGTTACTTATTATAAAGTATATATGAAAGATTAGGAGTATCTTTGCATCGGTTTTTAAAGTTGTATATTTCAGAACATTTAGGTTAGTTAGGTTTATACATAATAGGTTTGTAGATAGGTTTAGAATTTCTAAAAGATTTTGATATTATGGTTTTTATATAGAATCATGATTAATTGGTTTTCGGGAATGGTGCGTAGTGATTACGCGCCATTCTATTTTAAAAGACCAGCATCCTTTTCTGTAAACTGGAACCTGGCAATCCTTCATGAAAAAATAAAGTGACTGACAAATAATGATAAATCTAAAAATAATTATAACAATGAACAGAAAGAAAATGTTAATATCACTCGCTATGGCTATGCTGTCAATGGCGGGGCTGGCTGCAGATAATCTGCCGGCACTCCGGGTGAAGGGTAAGAACCTGGTGGATGCCAATGGCAAGACCGTTGTCTTGCATGGTGTGATGGATACGCCAAACCGCTACTTCAACGGTTGGAGATGGCAACAATGGAAGGCTGATTATTCGGAAGCCGACATCAAACCTTGCTTGGAATATTTCTCTAAGCAGTTTAAGGCCATTACAGACAGAGAACAGGGAGCTTATTGCACGGTGTTCCGATTGCACATGGATCCATGTTGGACCAACGATCCGACAAAGAAGGCGGCAAACGAGGCTGATATCTCTGCTTTTAATATGGCACGCTATCGCCTCTATCTCCAGAAACTCTATATTCCATTAATCAAGGATGCCATCGCTCATGGACTTTACGTCATCGTCCGTCCACCGGGAGTCTGTCCACAAGACATTAGTGTTGGAGATAAGTACAACCGCTATCTCAAGTCGGTATGGAAGGCCTTTGCTGCCGATGAGTATATTCAGCAGAATTCGGGATTGATCTCCATTGAACTTGCCAACGAGCCGGTGAGGGTTCATCTGGGTGATGGCTCTAATTCGGATAAAGCATTACACGATTACTTCCAGCCGGTAGTAGATGTGATTCGCGAACAAGGTTTCAAGGGCATCATCTGGGTGCCAGGTTCTGGCTATCAGAGCAACTATGTGGGCTATTCAAAATATCCTATTACCGATACGGAGAACAATTTCTCTTATGCCGTGCATGTTTATTCCGGATGGTATGGAAATATGACCGATAAGAATTGCAATCACGATACTTTCATCCGCAACTTCAAGAGTCAGGTGCCGATGGTAGAGACGAAACCTATCATGGTAACGGAGATAGACTGGAGTCCGGAAGATCCTGACCAGAAGGATAAAGGACATCTCAATGAGTGGGGACAGTGGACACAACCTAACTTGGGAAGCTGGGCAACAGCATCTACCTCGAAATGGGGATTGGCATGGAAAGCAGTTCACGACCACTTTGGCAATATCGGTATGACCCTTACCCATCCACAGGAATATTACGATATTGATGAATATCTTAAATCGGGCAAGGTGATTCCTGGTTTCCAGAATGCCAAGAAACACGGATTGTTCGAAGAATGTTGCGGCTATGCCTGTATGAACTGGTATAAAGAGTGGTATTTGAAACAAAATACAACAGGAATTAAACAATTAGAAACCCAGGCAGACGTGGTTTCCACCTTATATTATAATATAGAAGGAAAAGAAGTTGAAAAGCCAACTGCAGGTGTTTATATAATAAAACAACTGTTAAGTAATGGAAAAATACGTTCTCGCAAGGTTTTTCTAAAATGATAAACTTTCTGTTACACCACGCAAAGTATGTTTCGAAAGAAATCCATACCTTTGCCGCCGTGAATAAACAGTTTTTGTGCACGCCTAAATTTTTAAAGCATAAATCAAAAATGAATAGAACATGATTGAACAAGTGTTAACAATGAAACGGACAGCAGCCTTATGCTTGGTGGGAGCTTTCTGCAGCTTGAATGCTCAGGCACAGAAGATTCAGGTCAAGGGTAATCTTGTTGACGGTACAGGTGAGCCTCTGATAGGTGCCACTGTAAAAGTGAAAGGTAATGCCAGCGTCGGTGCGGTCACCGACTTAGATGGTAATTTCAGTATCAGTGTTCCTTCAGAGAATTCTATCCTCGTATTTACATACGTAGGTATGAAGACCAAGGAAGTAAAGATTGGTACGAAGAGAGAGTTCAAACTTACTCTTGAAGACGACAACGCCATCGGCGAAGTTGTAGTCGTTGGTTATGGTCAGCAGAAGAAGGCATCTGTAGTGGGTGCCATCACCCAGACCACAGGAAAAACGCTGGAGCGTGCTGCGGGTATCAGTGATATCGGAGCAGCTCTGACTGGTAATCTTCCGGGTGTTGTTACCACTGCATCCAGTGGTATGCCAGGTGAAGAGGAACCTCAGATTCAGATTCGTGGTGCTTCTTCTTGGAACAACTCTTCTCCTCTCGTTTTGGTGGATGGTATTGAACGACCAATGTCAAGTGTTGATATGCAGTCTGTGGCTACCATCTCTGTATTGAAGGATGCTTCTGCCACCGCCGTTTATGGTGTGAAGGGTGCGAATGGTGTCATCCTGATTACCACCAAGCGTGGTTCTGAAGGCAAGGCTCAGATTAGCGTTACTGCCAATGCAGTAATGAAGATTCCTTCAAAGTTGCCTGATAAATATGATTCTTACGATGCGCTTATTGCCCGCAACAAGGCTATCGAACATGAGTTGAACATCTCTCCAGGCAGTTTCGACAAGATGGAACCGATGAGTTTCATCGAGAACTATCGCAACCAGACTACACTGGAGCAGCGTGAGCGTTATCCGAACGTAGATTGGCAGGATGTACTCTTCAAGGATTACACCATGTCATACAATGCCAATGTGAATGTATCGGGTGGTACCAAGTTTGTGAAGTACTTTGCAGGTGTGGATTTCGTGAGCGAGGGTGACCTTTATAAGGATTTCGGCAATGGTCGTAACTATAGTTCAGGTTATGACTACAATCGTGTGAATGTTCGTTCTAATCTCGACTTCAACATCACAAAGACTACCGTGTTCAAGATGAACCTTGCCGGTTCCAACGGTCAGCGCAAGGCTCCTTGGGTAAATAGTTCTGATGGTTATAGCGATTGGCAGGTCAGCCAGCAATGGGCTGGTGCATATAATATTTCTCCAGATGCTTTCTTGCCTAAGTATAGCGATGGCTCTTGGGGATTTTTGCCAGGATCTACTAATGTAACCAACTCTGCCCAGCAGGTTTCTTTGGGTGGTACCATGACTTCTACCACTACTCGCATCACTACTGATTTCGTGTTGGAACAGAAACTTGATTTCATTACCAAGGGACTTTCTGCACGAGGTATGATTTCATGGGACAATACTTTTGTAGAGAAGAATCGTGGTATTAATGATATGAACCATGATCCTCAGCTGAAGTGGATAGATCCTCATACAGGAGCCGTTTCTTACAAGAAACCATTCGAGCCATACGATAAGTTCGATTATGCTATGGGAAACCAGTGGACCGTGAATGGTGGTGAGGTTAACAATAGGCTTACACAGCGCAACCTGAACTATCAGGCTCAGCTCAACTGGGCTCGCAGTTTTGGCAAGCACAGCGTAAGTGCCATGGGACTTTTCGGTCGCCAGGAATATGCAACAGGTTACATGATTCCTTCTTATCGTGAAGACTGGGTGTTCCGTACCACATACGATTGGAACTCTCGTTACTTCTTCGAGTACAATGGTGCTTATAATGGTTCAGAGAAGTTCTCTCCAGACAATCGTTTCGCATTCTTCAGCTCTGGTGCCCTTGGTTGGATGATCTCCGAAGAGCCATTCATGAAGTATCTTCGTGAGCACAAGATTGTGGATATGATGAAACTCCGTGCATCTTATGGTGAAATCGGTGATGATAACGTAGGAGACCGCTTCCTCTATATGACTCAGTGGGCATATGGCGGCAAGACTCAGTTGGGTACGACTTCCAGTGATAAGGAGTCTATTTATACATGGTATCGTGAGTCAGCAGTAGGTAACCCTAACGTACATTGGGAGAAAGTGAAGAAGGTAAACTTCGGTCTTGACTATGGATTTTTGGGTGGTTTGATTACTGGTGCTGTGGATTTCTTCCATGATACTCGTTCAGACATTCTGGTTAGTGGTTCAGATCGTTCCATTCCTTCTTACTTCGGTCAGACTGCTCCTACAGCCAACTTGGGTAAAGTAACTACCAGCGGTTATGAGTTGGAAGTGAAGTTCAACAAGGTTTTTGCCAACAAGATGCGTCTCTGGGCAAACTTCAGTATGACCCACGCCGTGAACGAGGTGAAGATCAAGGATGATGCAGCGTTGCTCCCATCTTATCGCAAGGCAGCAGGTCATGCCATTAACCAGACCTACACCTATTTAGATAAGGGCATTCTTCAGAACTATGATGATGTCTATGGTTCTCCGAAGATGGATTCCAACGATGGCCAGCGTCTTCCTGGTGACTACTACATCGTCGATTTCAATGGCGACGGTAAGGTGGATAATGTGAACGATAGAGTTCCTTACGGTTATACCGGTACTCCACAGAACTCCTACAATGCAACAATCGGTTATGAGTACAAGGGCTTCAGCTGTTTCGCTCAGTTCTATGGTGTAACCAACGTAACCCGTGACGTAACCATGATCAGTTTGGTAGATCCAATGCTTGCCAATGTTTATGACCAGGGAACCTGGTGGAGCGACAATCACAACAACTGCGATGTCATCACTCCACGTTTCAACTCTAAGCCAATGTCTAATGCGGCTTACTATGGCACTCAATATCTTTGCGATGGTTCTTACATTCGCTTGAAGAACGTAGAGATAGCCTATACCTGGAACGGCGGTTGGATCAAGAAACTCGGTTTGAACAACCTCAAGGTTTACGTAAGTGGTAACAACCTCTGGCTCTGGACCCGAATGCCAGACGACCGAGAGTCAAACTTCTCTAGTAACGGTGGAGCCGTAGGTGCTTACCCTACAATGAAGCGTGTGAACTTCGGTGTCAAGTTTAATCTTTAAACATGCATAACAAATGAAAAATAATTTAGTAAAAATATTTTGTGCGCTGAGCCTCACTTGCGGATTTGCTTCTTGTACAGATTACTTAGATAAGAGCCCTGATACAGATGTGAGTGCAGAACAAGCGTTCAAGAACTTCACCAATTTCCAGGGATATGTGGAGCAAATTTACAACTGTATTCCAAGTAAGGAGTCGAATATGTATTGTACATCATTCAACTGGGGTGAAGATGAAATCATGAATACTGGCTTGGGAGATGATCATGTGACTGCTCATTTTGATTTAGGCGACTACCGTAACTGGTATGGCAATAATCAAAGTTTCTTGCACAGACCTTCTTCTGGAAATCCTGGTGAGTACCTTGATCCGACTTCAACCAATAAATTTGCTCATTCTTTGGAGCATGCCTGGTATTGCATCCGCAAGTGTAACTTGGGTCTTGCTAACCTTGACTTGATGACCGACTGTACCCAGGAAGAGAAGAACTTCATCAAGGGACAGTTGTTGTTCTTCCGTGCATGGTGGCACGAGGAGTTGATAGCTTTCTTTGGCGGTATGCCATACGTAGACACCGTATTGGATGGTGCATCAGTTTTGACTTTGCCTCGTCTTTCTTATCAGGAGTGCGCATTGAAATGTGCCGAAGATTTTAAGGCTGCTGCAGAGTTACTTCCTAATGATTGGGACAAGACAACTATAGGTAAGAAAACTTTGGGCAAGAATGAACTTCGTATTACAAAAGTTTGCGCTTTGGGCTACTTAGGTAAAGTGTTGCTTTGGGCTTCTTCTCCATTGAATAATATCGGTGCAGAGAAGGGAGCTTCCAAGAATGGCGATACCTATAAGTATAATACAGAGCTTGCCACAAAGGCTGCTGATGCTTTGGCAGAGGCTATTGCTCAGGTAAATTCAGGCAAAACCCCATATGCATTGTGTACCTATGACTACTCTGATATTTATAATCATGTAGCAAAGTCTGGTTCTACAAACAACTTTTCTGATATCTTCCGTACTACAGGTAAGAATTGGAAACAACCAGGTTCTACAGAGGCAATCATGCGCGGTCCATATATTGGCGAGAATTCATCAAACTGGAACTTCACCAAACTTTGGGGACCTAAGATGGAAGATATCGTACAACACGATGCTGTGATTCACCAGCCGACAGCCAACTATGTAAACTATTATGGTATGGCTAATGGTCTGCCTTTGGATGATCCTGATTCCGGATTCGATCCAAAGCATCCATTCAAGAATCGTGATCCGCGTTTCTATCATGACATCGTCTTCGATGGTTTTAAGTATATCAATACAACCATTGATGCAGTAAAGGAACCAAAGGTTGCAGCATTGCAGTATATACCAATGTATTCTGGTAGTATATTGCGAAGTTCTTCAAGTCAGGGATGCCGCACTGGTTACTATACTCAGAAGCTGGTTCCTCACCAGGCAAATAAGTATGATGGCATGTACGAATGGGGTGGTGCCTTGCAGTGCGACCTTCCTTACATGCGTCTTGCCGACCTCTATCTGATGTATGCTGAGGCTGGTGCTGCCGTTCAGGGAGCCAACTACAAGAGCTCAAAGCTCAACCTCACCGCTGCAGAAGCAATCAATGTGCTTCGCGAGAGAGTAAAAGCTGGTCATGTGGCAGATAAGTTTATGAACGACCAGAAGAAGTTTATGGACGAGGTTCGCCGCGAGCGTGCCGTAGAGCTTGCCTTTGAGGGCTTCCGCTGGAACGACCTGCAGCGCTGGTTGCTTCTCACAGAATATCCTTATAACATCAAGACTTCACAGGAATTCAAGCGTGTCGGTAATTTCGATTATACCAAGAACGATCCACGTGATGCCGAGGTGACTGGATGGAGCGAGAAACGCATCGTGACCCGCGACTTCTCTGAGAAACACTATCTCTTGCCACTCAAGGAAAGTGATGTTTATCTGTATCCTGAGTTTGGTCAGAATCCTGGATGGTAATCACCCGGAGATGTGATATATAAAAAGCATAAACTTAGAAATAATCATATTATATATGAAAAATAATAAGAAAACAATATACTCTGCTCTGACAGTGGTTACGGCACTTCTGGCACAGTTGCCTGCTTCGGCTCAGGAATCTGCTGATAGCGCAATGGTTAACGTGGCGTTCAAGAAGGCTTACCAGAGCGATGTGCTCGGTGGTGTGAGCACCGTCAACGTTAGAGAATTGACAGAGAAAAACTATAATACCTACAGCCTTGACAACATGCAGGGTTATGTATCCGGTTATAATGGCAGTGGTATGTGGGGTTATTCCAATGCACTCGTTCTCATCGACGGTGTGCCACGTGAAGCCAGTAATGTTCGCCCCGACGAGATTGAGGATATCTCTTTCCTGAAGGGTGCCCAGGCCACAGTACTCTATGGCAGCAAGGCTGCCAATGGCGTGGTTCTCATTACCACCAAGCGTGGCAAGGTTAGCGATGGCTTGTCTGTTAAGGTGAATGCCAATACGGGCTGGAACGTAGCCAAGGCTTTTCCTGAGTATCTCGGTTCGGCTGAGTACATGACTCTCTACAACGAGGCTTTCCTCAATGATGGCGGTGCCGAAAACAACCTGCCATATTCTGCAGAGACCATCTACAACTATGCATCCGGAAAGAATCCATATCGCTATCCTAGCGTAGACTTCTATTCTTCTGATTACATCAAGAAGGCGTTCAACCGCTCGGAGGTTTCTGCCGAAATAGAAGGTGGCAACCAGAAGGCGCGCTTCTATGCCAACGTGAGTTACTATCGCAACGGTGACAACTTGAACTTCGGCGAGGCTAAGAAGAACTATACCGACCGATTCAATGTAAGAGGTAATGTGGATTTCGCCTTGAGCAGCACCATCAATGCCTACGTAAATGCGAATGCCACCTTCTACGGGGCTAAGTCGGCTAACACTAACAATAGCAGCTACTGGGAGCAGGCCCGCACCTTCCGTCCTAACCGCGTGGCTCCGCTGATTCCTGTGGAAATGATTGACCCTAATGCCAAGTCGGCGCTGACTATGATTGGGGCTACCAGCAATATCATTGATGGCAAGTACTTCCTGGGTGGTTCTTCTGCTGACCTCACCAACGTGTTCGGCGACATCTATGCTTCGGGTACCAATGTCTATCACAGCCGTCAGTTCCAGTTTGATGCAGGTTTGAACTTCGACCTCTCTTCTGTACTCAAGGGCTTGAGTTTCCACACGATGGTAGCCATCGACTATGCTACGGCATACTCAACATCGTTCAACAATTCCTACGCCACCTTCCAGCCTACATGGGCTAACTACAACGGCAAGGATGTTATCGTAGGTTTGAACAACAATGGTACGGTGGACAAGAAATCGGGTGCTCAGAATATTTCTGGTTCTACCGATAACCAGACCATCGCATTCAATGCGCACTTCGATTACAACCGCACCTTCAACGGTGTGCACAACGTAAGTGCCATGTTGGTGGCCAACGGTTATCAGCAGAGTAAGTCTGCAGAGTATCATAAGGTGAGCAACGCCAACCTGGGCTTGCAGCTCTCTTATAACTATGATCATAAGTATTATGCCGATTTCGCTCTGGCTACACCTTGGTCTGCCAAGTTGCCATCAGCCAAGCGATTGGGTGTATCTCCATCTGCTACTCTGGGCTGGCGCCTCTCTAAGGAGAAGTTTATGGAGAATTCATTCTTCGATGATCTGACCCTCAGCGCAAGCTACACCGATATGAAGACCGATCTGGGTATCGACGATTACTACATGTATCTCGGAACCTATCAGAGCGGTGGCTGGTGGGATTGGAATGGTGGCTCCGGTCACTCAGCTATGCAGTCTAAGCGTGGTAGCAACAACGAACTCAGCTACCTGCACCGCAAGGAAATTTCTGCTACGGTTCATGCAGAGGTGCTCAACAAGGCTTTGAGTTTCGATGCATCTTACTTCCTCTCTAAGTGGACCAACGGAATTCTGGAGGCTCGCAATCAGGTGCCTAGCTATCTGTTCAGCTACTATCCTGAGTCTTCTTTCGTTCCTTACATTAATTTTAATGAGGACAAACGCAGCGGTTTCGACTTTGCTGTGAACTACAAGAAGCAGTTTGGTGATTTCGGTTTCGGCGTAGGAGCCAACGTAACTTACTACACCACCGAGGCAACCAAGCGAGATGATTCGCAGTATGCTGATACCTATCAGTATCGCCAGGGTCAGCCACTCGATGCTATCTGGGGTTATGAGTGCCTGGGCTTCTTCCAGGATGAGAATGATATCAAGAACTCTCCAACCCAGATTATCGGCGGAACCATCCGTCCGGGTGACCTGAAGTACAAGGACCAGAACGGCGACAACGTCATCGACAGCAAGGACCAGGTTTATCTGGGCAAGGGCGGCTGGTATGGAACTCCTACTACTATCGGTATGAACCTCACTCTGAAATATAAGGGCTTCACCCTCTTCATGCTCGGCACAGGAAACTTCGGTGCTCACGCCGTGAAGAACTCCACCTACTTCTGGGTGGGCGGTAGTGCCAAATATACAGCAGAGATGCGCGGCAGATGGACCAAGGAGACTGCAGCCACAGCCACTTTCCCACGTCTGACCACAGAGGCTGGTACGAACAACTATCAGACATCAGACTTCTGGATGTACTCTACCGACCGCATCGACCTTCAGAAGGTGCAGTTGAGCTACGACTTCCCTAAGGCGATGTTCATGAAGAGTTTCGTACGCGGACTTCAGCTCTTTGTCAATGGCAACAGTCTGCTCACCATAGCCAAGGAGCGCAAGCTCATGGATATGAATGTTAACAATTCAGGTTCGGCACCATTGAACCGCTTCTATAGCATCGGTGCTAAGGTTTCATTCTAGAATTAATTAAAGAATTAAAATTATGAAATTATCAAGATTATTATTGATAAGTGCAGTCTTAGTATCGCTCACTTCTTGTGACGACCTGTTTGAGCCTGCCTTGGAAAATAACCAAGATATCAGCGAGATGTATAAGGATCCTACGTTTGCCCGTGGTATTCTTGACAATGCTTATCTGGCTCTGCCATATAGCAATTCGCCATCTACTGATGCTGCCACCGACGATGCCGTTATCAACCAGAACGGTGATGATTACAAGAAGATGGCAACAGGTTCTTGGGCTGCGAATATGAATCCGGTTTCACAGTGGGATGGCCGTTATCACGCCATCCAGTACTGTAACTTGATGTTGGAAAACTGCGATAAGGTAGAGTGGGCTTACTCCAGTGAGATTCTCAAGCAGATGTATTGCGACAACTACAAGGGTAATGCCTATGCTTTGCGTGGCTTACACATGATGTACTTGCTCCGTGCTCATGCCGGAATGGTAGATGGTCAGTTGATGGGTGTGCCTATCCATCTTTCTTCAGAAGATTCAAAGTCTGATTTCAATCTTCCACGTAACACCTTCAAGGAGTGCTACGACCAGATTATGTCTGATTTCGATGAGGCTCTGAAGTATTTGCCTGAGCAGTATGCCGATGTGAATGAGGATCAGGTTCCTGCCAAGTATGCCCAGAAGGGTGCTACCAATGCAGAGTACAACCGTGCCTTCGGTACCAACCATCGTGGCAAGATTGACGGTCGCATCATCTCGGCTTTCAAGGCTCAGCTCGCCATCCTCGCCGCTTCTCCTGCTTATAAATCTGCCGGTGTAGCCTCTTATGAGGATGCTGCCAAATATGCTGCCAACTGCCTGAGCGAGTTTGGTGGTTTGGATGCAGTGGATCCTGACGGATGGAAGTGGTTCTGCAATAAGTCGCTCATAGACGGATTGGGTGCTACATCCGAGAATCCTAAGGAGATTATCTGGCGTGGAAATGTTGAAGAAAGCAACTCTCTGGAGACAGATTACTATCCTCCTTCGCTCTATGGTAGCGGTAAGATCAATCCAACCCAGAACCTGGTGGATGCGTTCCCTATGGCAAACGGTTATCCTATTACTGATGACAATGCTGAATACGATGCCAAGAATCCTTATCAGAACCGTGACCCACGTCTCGCTGCCTACATTCTGGTAAATGGCGATAAAATCGGTTCTACTGATGGAGTGGTAAATACAGCTGCTGATTCCAAGACTCTGGATGGCTTGAACAAGGAAAACGGAAAATCAACCAAGACTGGTTATTATCTCCGCAAGTTGCTCCGTCCTGATGTGAACCTCAACCCAAGCTCTGCAACCAAGCAGAAGCATCTGCCAGCTCGTATCCGTACTACGGAAATCTTGCTCGACTATGCTGAGGCTGCCAATGAGGCTCAGGGTCCTAAGGCAAATGTGGGCGGTGCCAACTATTCTGCCTACGATGTAATCAAGGCAATCCGTGAGCGTGCCGGACTTGGCGAGTTTGGCGAGGATCCATACTTGGAGGAGTGCGCACAGAACAAGGACAAGATGCGTGAACTGATCCGCAACGAGCGCCGCCTGGAGCTTTGCTTCGAGAACCATCGTTTCTGGGATTTGCGCCGCTGGAAGGTTGAGCTCCCTAAACTCAATGAGACTGCCAAGGGTATCAACATCACGACAGATGCCACAACAGGCGGATACATCTATAAGACATTCGACGCTGAGGAACGCAACTATTCAGACTATATGTACTATGGTCCTATCCCATACTCTGAGATTCTGAAATACAGCAACCTCAAGCAGAACGATGGTTGGAAATAATAAACGGCTAATATTATAAATAAAGACTAATGATTATGAAACGATATATCAAAATGGTGGCAGCCCTTCTGACACTGATGGCTTCTTTCACTGCATGTGAGAATGGAGACCAGGCTTTTGATGATTACGAGGGTGGAACCACTGCCATGTTCGTTTATCAGAGTCCGGTTCGTACCATCGTCTTGGGCGATGATGAATACGATACCTCTCTCGATAAGGAGCATAAATGCAAGATCAAGGCAACTTTTGCCGGCTCTTACAATGGAAGAAAAGGTTATGTGAACGTAGCTGTTGATAACAGTCTGTGCGATCATCTTACTTTTGCAGATGGTACTCCTGTAAAGGCAATGCCTGCAGAATATTACTCTCTTTCTACCAACAAACTCGATTTCAAGGGTGGAATGACGGGTGAGACAGTAGTGCAGCTGACTGATGCTTTCTTCAACGACCCTGATGCCGTGAAGAATACCTACGTGATTCCTCTGGTGATGACCGATCAGCAGGGCTTCGACAGAATCTCTGCCGGTACTCTGAAAGAAGGTGCTGCAGGTTCCCGTACCAATGCATCCATCTGGGAAACAGCTCCTAAGGATTACGTGATGTATTGCGTGAAGTATCAGAACAAGTATAGCGGTTGGTGGTTGACCAATCACAATACAAGTACCGATAATATCGAGAAGGCTTCACAGGTTCAGATAACTACCCGCACCCTGAACAGCTCTGTTTATTCAGTAGAGTTCCAGGAGGGCAGTACCATCTACAAGGCAGACCTCCTGCTCACCTTCGATGACAAAGAAAAGTGTACCATCACTTCGCTCACCGATGGTGTTACGGCTACAGGCTCAGGCTCTTGGGCTGACGATGGTATCCATTCGTGGAATAACAAGGATCGTGACCTGATGGAACTCAACGCCGAAATCACCTTCGCTGGTGGTGTAAAGAAGAGTTTGAACGAGAAACTCGTCTGGTGGCGTAGTGGAGTAACTTTAGAGGAGTTCTCTTATACCTATAATAATTAATGATCGCATAAGTTATGAATAAACAAATATTAGTATCTGCACTCGGGGCCATGCTTTTGGCCTCTTGTGCAGACCACTTCGACCAGAATTTCGAGACCGTACGTCCTGATAAGGAAGCGCAGTATGGTTATCTGGAGCAATATGATGCCTTGAAGGAATACATCAAGGACCGTCCAAACTTCCACCTCGGAATCGGAACTACTGTAGATGAATATAATAAGAAGGAACTGGTGTATGCTTTGACCAACAGCAACTTTAACGAGACTGTAGCCGGCAACGCCATGAAGATGTCTTCTTGTGTTGCTGATGATGGTAGCATGAATTTTGATAAAGTAAGTGAATATGTTAAGAATGCTACCGATGCAGGCCTTTCTGTTTATGGCCATACCTTGGCTTGGCATTCCCAGCAGCCTAACAAGTATCTCAATCAACTGATTGCAGAAAAGGAGTTACCTCCTTCTTCTAATGTCACACGTTGCTTGGTCATCAAAAATGCAAAGGCTGGTGGTCATTGGGATGCTCAATTATATTTCCCTGCTCAGTTATCTAAAGGGAAAAAGTATGTCTTTAAAATGAATGCAAAAGCTACTGCTCCTTTTGAGTTAATTCTATGGGCAGCCCCAGGTGATGCAGATTTAGGCTCGATTCCTGTAGGTACTAAATGGAATGAATATACCGTTGAATTTACTCCGAAAGACAATTATGAGAACTTTGTTTTTGCTGCAGGTAAACTGGGCGGTGAACTGGACATCAAGTCTTTAAGTCTTTGTGAAGAAGGTTCTACCAATAATTTGATCGTAAATGGTGACATAAAAGGGGACGAAGTTCCTTGTAATAAACCTTATTCCTGGCATACGGTAACTACAGGAATTCAAGAAGTGCCCGAAAGTCAAGTGGTTGAAATCCCTGTAAGTGTTGGGCATCTTACCTTTGATGATGGTAAGAACCTTGGTGGATGGGGTATGGATAATACGCCAAAGATTGTAAATGGTGTTTGTGAGGTTGGTAACAACGCAGCCAAGGCGGACCCTTGGAATTCACAAGTTAACTATGAACCAGGTTTCGCTTTCGAGAATGGTAAAACCTATCACTTGAAGATGAAAATCAAGGGTTCTGTAGCTGGTGAATTTGGTGCTGGATTCCAGAATCCTGACGGATACAAAGGCTGTGGTGACTTCCCTACCATCAAGGTTACAACTGATTGGAAGGAAGTTGATGTGACTACCAAATGTAATGGTGACAATGCCTTGCGCCTGCTGCTGAATATCGGTAAATATGCAGGTACCCTCTATATTGATGATTTTGAAGTTTACTACACGAAGTCTTCAAATACCATTCCTCTTACAGATGAGGAAAAGAAGAAAGCACTTACTCCTGCTTTGCAGAATTGGATTTACGGCATGATGGAAGCTACCGAGGGCAAGGTGAAGGCTTGGGATGTTGTAAACGAGGCTCTTTCTGGAGCAGATAAAGATGGTGATGGCAAGTACGACTTGCAGTCTGCTAAACGAGGCAACGTTTCAGCTGACGATGCAAAGAACAATTTCTACTGGCAGGATTACCTGGGTGACATTGATTATGTTCGCACTGCTGTAGCTGCAGCTCGCAAGGGCTTTGTTGATGCTGGTGGAAACCCTGAGGATTTGAAGCTCTTCATCAATGACTATAACTTGGAGAGTGATTGGGACGGCAATGGCAAGTTGAAGAGTTTGAAAAAGTGGATCAAGGATTGGGAGGCTGATGGCGTTACCAAGATTGATGGTATCGGCAGCCAGATGCACATCTCTTGCTATGAAAATCCTCAGACTCAGGAGTCAAAGAAGAATGCTATTGAAAACATGTTGAAGTTGATGGCTGAGTCTGGCAAGTTGGTTCGTATCTCTGAGTTGGATATGGGTTATGTTGATGCCAATGGCAAAGAGGTGAAGACAGCCGATATGACAGAGGAACAGCACAAGGAAATGCGCGCTCTCTATGAGTTCGTTGTCAAGAAATATCTTGAGCTTATTCCTGAGAATCAGCAGTGGGGTATCTGCCAGTGGTGTGCTACTGACAGTCCAGCCAATAGTGGTTGGCGTCCTGGTTTGGCTACTGGCCTCTGGGATTCGGATTATTATCGCAAGCACACCTATGGTGGCTTTGCAGCAGGTCTTGGTGCTCCAGAATATTGGAAGGAAGCCAAGTAATTACTCTAAAAGACATTAGTTTTAGGTTTATCATACAAAGATTAACCGAAAAAAGATGTTAGTCGTTAAGGTTGGCTGTGTTGTGATGACACGGTCAACCTTTTTGCTTTGTAACATTTGTCTTGCAATATGTTAAATGTGAGTCAGTAAATAAAAAATAATTCTGATTTTTGAGGTTGTATCACTTCTTTTTTGTATCTTTGCGCTTAAATATCACTATACTGATATATAATGGCTATTTTATGGCTTAATGTTCACTTAAATGATAGTTAAGTATATGAAAGATTTGTATGAATATTCTACTCCGGAACTGGTGAGATTGCTGGGAAATCGCTTTAGGGAATACAGAATGCGATGCAATTTGACACAGAAGGAAGTGGCAGAACTGACAGGCATTGGTATGACTACTATCCACAAGTTTGAGAATGGATGTGCTAGAAACATATCACTTTCTACATTGATTCTCTTGCTCAAGGTGGTGGGACAGATCAATGCGCTTGATAACTTAATGCCCGAATTGCCACCATCCCCTTACTTGATGACCAAGGGAGATAAAAAGGTACAAAGAATTAGACACTGATAATAGCGAATGATTTATGGTTAAGACTTTAAAAGTAATCTTGTGGGATGAGGAAGTTGGTAGGTTGTCGTGGGACGACAAAAGGCAAATGTCCTACTTCACTTATAATCCAACTTTTGTGCATAGGGGTATTGATATATCTCCTCTATGGGCATCCATACGCAACAATAGAGGACTTATGCCTATTTGGGGAGAGGAACAGAGAATTTATCAAAAACTTCCTGCTTTCCTGGCTGACTCATTGCCTGATTCTTGGGGCAATCAGTTGTTTGATCTTTGGAGACAGCAGAATCATCTCTCCAATACGGAAATTTCTCCTCTTGATAAGTTGTCATTTATCGGTAGAAGAGGAATGGGTGCTTTGGAGTTTGTTCCAGAGTATGAGAGGAGTAAGAAATCAGAGAGGCTTGATGTCAATTCCTTGGTTGCACTTGCTGAACGCATATTTACTGAACGAGAGGAGGCTCAGATTTTACCAGAGGAATCTCTTACCATGCAGTCGCTCTTGACTGTGGGAACTTCTGCTGGTGGCAGGCAGCCTAAGGCTGTTATTGCTATCAATTCGGCTGATGGTGAGATAAGAAGTGGACAAATCTCGGATCTTGATGGATATGATTACTACTTGTTGAAGTTTGGAAATGCTGATTTCAACTCTGCCGAACTAGAAATGACATACTACGATCTTGCCATCAAGGCTGGCATCAATATGATGCATTCTGAACTCTTGACGGTTGATGGCAGCAAGCACTTCATGACGCAGAGATTTGATAGAAAAGATGGGAAGAAGCTTCATACTCAAACTTTGGCGGCTATGTATCCTGAGGCAAATAGTTATGAGCAACTTATTTCTGTTTGCAGGTCGCTCCATTTGCCAGAGGCTGATTGTGAAGAGGTTTATAGAAGAATGATATTCAACGTGCTGGCAAACAATACTGATGATCATAACAAAAACTTCTCCTTCATGATGGATAGGATGGGTAATTGGCGGTTATCACCTGCTTATGATCTTACTTATATTCTCAATATGGGTGGAGTGCAGCCCAATCAAGACCACTGTATGTTTATCAGGTCCAAACTGCGTAATATTTCAAAAGAGGATGTCTTGCAATTTGCATTCGATAATGGTATTCGAAAGCCAGAAAGCCTGATTAATGATGTAAAGAATGCTTTGTTGCAATTTAGAACTGTGGCTGTAAAATATGCAGTGGATGAAAAATGGATAGGCAGAGTGGAGGCTACCATCCTTTCTCATCTGAAAGAATGGGGTGAGTATGAAGATGATAAACCGACGTTATCTGTAGAGATTAATGGTCATCAAGTGACTGATGTACATATAGAGCAAGCCTACAAGGGCAACTTTCATTTATGTGCAAAGATAGATGGCAGGGAAAAGAAGTTTGTGATAAGCAAAAACAAGAATGAGTTTTCCCTTATAGAGAGTCTCGGAATCGCTAATCTTACAGAGAAACAACTGTTGACTATGGTTGAAAAATTCCTATGTAAGTAAAGAAATATAAAGGTCGGTTGTGTCGTGAAGACACGACCGACCTTTTTGCATTTTTTTAATGATGATAATATTCTCTTTCTCCTATGTGTCATTCTTGAAAGAGATTGTCTAGTGTGACTTCGCTGTTTACTATACTTTCCTTAAAATGGCACGAAAACGCACTTTTTCTCACTTTTTTTTCGAGAAAAAGTGCGTTTTCGTGCCAAAATCTTTAATTTGGCTTCCCAGAGAAGGACGTGATGTATTAGGCCATCCTACAAGCGGAATCTTTATTCACAAGGGTAGAAAAATTGTGATGAAGTAGTTAGGTTTTGTGATAAAATAAAAATAGTTTTGTTGTTTAGATGTCCTTTCACCTTTCATCTATCTTCTTGCATTTCAGATAGATGAAAGGTGAAAGGACTTTTTTGTTTCTTATAGGTGCTCTAGCCAATTCTCGGGAGTGATGATCGTTTTATCCTTCACATCGTATGTGTTTAGGAAGGAAGCAGGAAACTGAGTATTTGCTCTCTTTGGATTCCATTTCATTTCGAAGAGAGTAAACTGTCCGTCGCTTTCCTCGATGTAGTCTATCTCTTGCTGTTGGTTGGTTCGCCAGAAATAGCTGTTTACATATCTTCCTTCATACTGGTTAGCTTTTATTCTTTCGCTGATAACGAAGTTCTCCCACAAGGCACCAACATCTTGTCGAAGGGCCAAAGGCGCAAAGTTTTGCAATATGGCATTTCGGATACCATTGTCGTAAAAGTAAAACTTCTTGGCTCGTTTCAGTTCTGTGCGCAGGTTTCTGCTAAAACCATTTAGCTTGAAGATGATATAGCATTTTTCTAGCAAGTCTACATATTTTTCCACGGTTTTGCTGTCCGTACCTACTGTCTGTGCCAGCTCATTGTATGAAACTTCGCTAGTAACTTGCAGTGCTAAAGCAGTGAGTAGCTTGCTAAGCAATGCAGGTCGGCGTATACTCTCTAAGGTGAGCAAGTCCTTATAGAGATAACTATTGGACAGATTGTACAAGATGTCTTTTGCATCTTTTGTATGATTGATGACATCTGGGTATGAGCCATAGATGAGGCGATTCTCTAGTGTTTGCTTTACTGTAAGTAAGCCTTGAGATTCGAGTAATTCACCAGTGGACAATGGAAAGAGATGATACTCAAACTTTCTGCCGGTCAGTGGCTCATTGAGCTTGTTTTGTAATTCAAATGAGGAAGAGCCTGTTACCAGTAATTGTACTTCAGGGAAGTTGTCAGTAATCAATTTTAGGGTTAGCCCTATGTTTTCTACTCTTTGTGCCTCGTCTATCATGACAATCTTGTGTTTGCCAATGAGCAATTTTAGTTCTTGGCTATTCACCTGGGATAGCATTTCTTTTACTTCTGGCTCATCACAGTTTAATTGCAATATAGGTTCCGTACGTTTTTCAAGTATCATTTTGAAAAGCGTACTTTTTCCTACTTGTCTGGCACCTATTATAATAATAGCTTTACCACCAAACATTCTGGCCTCTATCGTTTCTTGTAGTTTCCTTCTTATCATTTTATTCTTATGTTTAAATCTTCTGCAAAGATTATGCAAATGAGCGCAATGAAAGCTCGCTTTCAAATTGCCGAGTGCAGCTAATCTTCTGCAAAGATTATGCAAATGAGCGCAATGAAAGCTCGCTTTCAAATTGC
>JAJVTK010000011.1:101383-109279 GCA_021622245.1 Segatella copri
CGAGTGCAGCTAATCTTCTGCAAAGGTAATGAAAATATTCGCTAATCCAAAAAATAACACTGTTTTTTTGGATTATAATCCGAAAATTCGTACTGATTTTTTGGATTAGGGACATTTTTGAGCTATTTTTGCCTTGTTAATAGGGTGCCATGTAACTTTAGTTTATACCCAATGTTATGGGTTGTGAAAATTCTTAATCTAGTATCTGTTGCTTGTAGCCCTAGGAGTTGATGATTGTTGTTCCAGAAGCTAATGCCTTTAACTCCTGTTCCTAATGATTGCAAGTCCTAGAATCGCATATCTTTTGGCGACCGCCAAAAGAACTACGGAAGGCATTCTTCTCACTATTACTTACGTCACTTGTAGGCATCAAGCCCTACGCTTGTAATCATTCAGTACTGGGAGGGCAGGTAACAAACCTGCCCTCCCAGTGCATTTTGATACGTTTGATAAAGTATTTGATATATGGCGCAAAGCCTATGTCGGATTATTCTTGTAATTTTGCAACGAATAAACAATTTAATCATATACGAATGAAAAAGAAAAATATCCAGACCCCTGTTTTATCAATGGCCATTGCTGCATGTATGATATCTCATCAGCAAAATGCGTGGGGCAGAGAAAAACCGTCCCTGCAAAATGATTCCGTGCCTTATGTAACCATGCCGGACGTTTCCCCTAAACTCACCACAGGAGATGGAAATCCCCTGCTGGATTTTATGTTTACAGCGGATCCAACTGCAGTAGAATATAATGGCAGAATTTATGTGTACGCAACAAACGATCAGCAACAATATGATTCAATAGGCGGTTACGGAAAAAACTCCTACGAATACATCAAATCTCTGGTGATGATGTCTTCCGATGACATGACAAACTGGACCTATCACGGAATTATTAAAACAGACAGCATCGCCCCATGGATACAAACATCATGGGCACCGTCGATCGCAAAACGTGAGGAAGCGGACGGCAAGACTCACTTCTACCTCTATTTCTCCAATAGCGGGGGTGGAACCGCAGTGCTGACATCCACATCCCCCATAGGACCGTGGTCAAGCCCGCTGAATCATAGTTTGGTAGACACAAACACTCCCGGCATAGCAGGAGAATGCAAAGCCGCTTTCGATCCGGGTGTAGTCATCGATGACAAAGGAAATGGTTGGCTGACAGTAGGCGGAGGATGTGCTCGCATTATGCGTTTGGGAAAAGACATGATTAGTGTGGATGGCCCGATAAAGCCCATCAGGGCTCCCCATCATTTCGAAGCTAACGAATTAAACTACATCAACGGCACATACGTTTATACTTATAACATAGATTGGCAAGATTTTAGCGACTGGCCTCTCCCGACAGAGAAACCAACCACCTGTTGCATGAGTTACATGACTAGCAAAACTCCGCTGGTAACCAAAAGTTGGAAATACCAGCACAACTATATGAAAAACCCTGGAGATTATGGATTTGACTACAGCAACAATCATACACATCTACACAAATTCCGCGGGAAATGGTATGTATTCTATCACACAATGAGTTTGCAACATAGTTTCAATACAACAGCTGGTTTTCGTAATGTTTGTGTCGATGAAATACAAGTTGACGAGAATACTGTGAATATCCACATGGGTAATCAGACTCTGAAAGGCGTAAAACAGATACAGCCTATGAATCCGTTCATCATCCAGCAGGCCGAAACCACAGCAGCCACACAAGGTGTCAAGTTCACAAATGGAAAAAGCATCGGGGACATGTATGCCGTTACCGTTCCCAACAAGACTGGCATCATTGCTGTCAGAGGTGTGGAATTCAACAAAGTACCTTCCAGTCTGGAAATTAAGGCATCCGGAAACGGAATCATAGAAGTCCGCCGGGATAGGCCGGACGGAGAAGTCATTGCTTCAATCAAAGTCGGTACCCCGCAAATGAAACTCATAGAATCCCAACTTCAAAAGAATATGACAGGCACAATGGACCTCTGTTTTGTCCTGAAAGGAAACAATATCACATTCGACGAATGGAAGTTCAAATGATAACTTACTGATGACAAGGAGGGTGCATTGCCCATTATGATGCACTCTCCTTAACTTCCTGTACGTATCCCGCGCTGAGGAGACTTTGCATGGAAGCTGTGCTATCGTTGGATTCTCTTGTTTGTTTTTGCAACACTAAGATAAGTGAATTCTTCGACATGGCAAAATCCTGGGCCGCTCGGCTCTGCCTCTTGACTTGTTCAAGAACTTTTTGCTGCTCAGGTGTTTAAAAAGTTTAATTTATAATAGTGTCCCCTGTGGATTATGCCTTCAGTTCTCATCAATGGATCCGCAAGACTTGCGGCAAGGATATCCGCTTTTTCTGGGACGACAGCGCCTGGATCGTGCAGAACGCCATAGGAAGCCAGAATTGGAACGAATACGCAACTCATATACAAAATCACGGGAATCTAGGGAAAATATATCCGAAAAACAAATACGGAGTGGAAGGCGACACTCCTTCTTTCCTACATGTAACCCCAAATGGATTAAACGATCCGACCGTATGTAGCCAGGCAGGTTGGGGTGGCTATTTCCGATGGGGACTGTCACCAGACAGTCTGACAACATGCTACACAAATGCAGATCCGGCAGTCAGATGCATATCGGAGAAATATGAAAAATACTTCTATCCCGCAATATTCGCCAACTTCATGGCACGTATGGATTGGGCTGCATACGGCAAAGGAAACCGTAACCCGATAGTCATCGTAAATGGTGAAAAGGGATTGAACCCGATTATAATTGAACCAGAAACAGAAGAGGAACTCCAATTAAACGCTTCAAAATCTGTGGATCCGGATAAAGATAAACTGACATTCCACTGGTGGATATTGCCGGAAGCGGGTACTTACACCTCAACGGTAAGTATCAGAGAGGCAGACAAAGCTAATGCCATTCTACGTATCCCCCAGGATGCGGCAGGAAAAGAACTGCATATAATCTGTGAAGTGACAGACAATGGGACTCCGGCACTGACCAGTTACAGAAGGGTCATCATCCGCCCAAAACTTGGCGAGACATTCAACCTTTCTGGGCAGCGATAAACATAACTATAAAGGCAATGTTATCAGAAAAAGATAATTCAGTAATTGATATTTAACATATAACAAATTCCCAGAGAAGGACGTGATGTATTAGGCTCATCTGTATATTTTTCCTCTGTTTTGACCAAACATTTGGGGAATCTGGAACATTTGTTTATTTGACTTTTCCTGATTTCCTCTTCAAATAGGTTTGATGGTGTATCATTTTCGTTATAATGTTGGCTATCAAACCTATTTGGTACTTCTCACAAAGTATTTGTTACACCCCGCAAAGTCTTTTTCTGCCTTTTCTGTTACTTTTGCCATCAGATTTGAGAAATTCTCAATTTTATAACTGGATTTATTAACTTAATAACAAATTGTAAAGCTTATGAAAAAGTTATTTACTTTGATTGTAGCAGCTTTCATGGCTGTAAGTGTGAATGCTCAGACAGAGACTCCTCTTGTTTTGGGTGGTGGCTGGAATGCAGGTTTTGCCGGCGAGACTGATGTTTATGACTTCACTATCTCCAAGAAGTGGGGAGCAGCAGAGTTTGCCTGCAATGTCAACTCTGCAGATTATCCTAAGTATATCCTCGAATTCGAAGATCCGCTTCCTGCCAACTGCCAAGTAAACTATACTTGGAAGGCTTCTGCTGATGCTGAAGGTGAGGCTACTCCTGCTTATGGTCGTGCTGTGGGCGATGGAACTACCAAGAAGTTTGAATTGGTATTCGACCCGGAGCATCCTTACATCGTAGGTGTAAGCGTGCAGCATACCGATGATGAGGAGGTGAACCTGAAGGTGAAGAAGCTGACTCTGGTGGGTGCCGACGCTACTGAAAAGAAAATTAATGCCTCCTTCACAGGTTGGGCTGGTACTGATAACACAGTTGTTTATAAGGGTGTAGTTTCTTTTGATAAACTGTACCAGCAGCTTGCTATCAATGGCTTGGATGGCAAGAGTAATGTTACAGTCAAGGTGAAACTAGCTGAGCCAACCCCAAATGTTCAGATGTGTGTAGATTACGAGGATAAGACATCTGAGTGGCCTTCATTCAACGGCAGCGATGAGATTACTTTCACCACCAAGGAAGGTGTAGCCATCAAGACCGTGGGTATCCAGTATATCGACCAAGAAAATAATCCTGCAAAGGTTTCTGTGCTCGGTGCCTGGTTGGTTGATACACCTACCGGCATTTCTAAGGTAGAGAATCTGAAGGTTGCTCAGGATGGCAAGTGCTTCAATCTCGCTGGTCAGCAGGTAGGTAAGGGTTACAAGGGTATTGTGATCAAGAATGGTAAAAAGATGGTTATCAAGTAATAGATGAGACGTTTTACAATGCTCGCATCTCTCCTCATGGTTCTGTGCCTACAAATGGCGGCACAGACCTGGGAAGATGTAAAAGTGGGGACTTCTACTCGCAAGACCCTCACTTATGTACCAAAGAATGTAGAGAAATCACCGGCTCTGGTGATTTCTCTTCATGGTTTTAATCAGGACCCTGAGTTTCAGCAGAATCAGACGCAATGGAATGCGCTGGCTGATACCGAGGGTTTTATTGTTACTTATCCGCTGGCTAATAACAAGATGTGGGATACCAACGGTATGGGTGATGTGATGTTTGTGGAGGCTGTCATGAAGGATATGGAGCTGAAGCACAATGTGGATAAGAACCGCATCTATCTCTCGGGCTTCTCTATGGGTAGCTGGCTGGGTTATCATTGCCTGGAAACGCTTGGCGATCAGATTGCTGCCTTCGGACCTGTAAGCGGTGTGGATATCGGTAAGCAGCCTAAAGCTAACCGCAAGGTGCCTATCATGCATATTCACGGAACCGGTGATGATGTGTTCAAATATACGGGCGATCCTTCTCACATGGCTGGCGGCTATCCTAGCATTGAGGAATATGTAAAGAAGTGGGCTGCCTACGAAGGATGTGATACAAGCAATCCGCAGGTAATCCGTCCTTATCCTGCCGGCAGCTCAGGTCCCAAAGCTACACGTACTATATATAATAATGTGAACGATGATGTAGAAGTGAACCTTATCTCCATTGACGGTAAGGGACATTGGCATTCTAATGATCCTAACGGGGTAAATTCTACCCAGGAACTGTGGAACTTCTTCAAGCGTCATCAGTTGAACCAGCATTCTACTCCAGATCCTAATTTTCAGATTTATCTTTGTTTCGGACAGTCGAACATGGAGGGTAATGCCGTTATCGAGGCCCAGGATAAGACGGGTGTGAACCCTCGTTTCATGGCAATGTATACGCTCGATAATGCCAGTGCCGGATGGACAAAAGGCAAATGGCATACTGCTACTCCGCCTCAGGCTCGTCCTTACACCCGTCTGTCGGTAGTAGATTATTTCGGAAGAAAGATGGTTGATAATCTGTCTGACGAGGTGAAGGTGGGAACCATCACCGTAGCTGTAGGCGGTGCTAGCATCGATCTCTTCGATAAGGATAAGTATCAGTCTTATCTCAATGATGCCAAAACACCCGACTGGCTCCGCAATTATGCCAAGGAGTATGGTGGTAATCCTTACGGCCGTCTTATCGAGTTGGCTAAGATAGCACAGAAGAGTGGTGTTATCAAGGGCATCTTGCTGCATCAGGGCGAAACCAACAACTGCGATCAGACCTGGCCTTCTAAGGTAAAGAAGATTTATGAGGATATTCTTGCCGACCTGGGACTTGATGCCAAGAATGTGCCATTGCTCGTGGGCGAGTTGGGACAGAAAGATCAGGGCGCAGCCTGCTGGGGACATAATGCCATCATCGACAATATCGCAGCTACGATTCCTACAGCTCATGTGGTTTCTTCCAAGGATTGTCCGCTGCAGAGCGATAAACTCCATTTTACTGCCGAGGGTTATCGTATGTTTGGTAAGCGTTATGCCGATGTGATGCTCGAACTTCTGGGTGTGGTGCCTGTGGAAAACCGCAACTATTTCATCCGTTACGAGAGTACTGTGGGCGAGAACCTCTGGGACCGTCAGGCTGTCTACACCTTGCCAAAGGCTTTGGAGAAGGGTGCCAAGTATACGCTGACCATGAAGATGAGAACTTCAGCAGATTGCGCTGAGCTGGGATTCTGGCCTATCTGGAATGCAAGTGCCAACAAGAACCAGTGGGGTGGAAGTGATGATGTGCAGTATGAGGCAGCCTATCATGTAGAGGCTGGCGACTGGAAAACGCTGACCTGGAATTTCACAGCCAACTTCACCTTGGATACCTTCCAGTTTGTATTTGGCAAATACGGTGGTACACTCGATATTGACGACATGGTGTTGGTGAAGGAAGGAACATCAGAGAATCTGATAGCCAACGCCGATTTCTCAGCCCGCAATATTCAGGGCTGGAGCACCTACTGGAAAGGTCCAAGCTATTTTCTTGACAACGAAGCCTATGCATCAACAGGCATCGAGAAGCCAGCTGTGGCAACCATGATGAAATCTGCGGATAAGGCATACTACACCCTTCAAGGTGTGAAGGTTATTCGTCCTACCAAGGGTATCTATATCCATGGTGGTAAGAAAATCGTGATTAAATAAACAAACAAATGGTATAAAAAATCCCAGAATCGCTTTTCCAAGCGGATCTGGGATTTATTATGGTGATATTTGTCATCAATATCTCCGCTATTATATTTTTTATGTATTGCTCAGATTCTTAATGATTTCCAAAGGTAGCTGGGTAGCTTTGGAAACCTGTTCGGCAGAAAGTCCCATTGCCAGCAATCGTTGTGCTGTTTCTGTGTTGGCTTCATGCTTGCCTTCTGCTCTACCTATTTCTATGCCTTCACGCTTAGCGGTGTCTACGGAATTCTTGATGTCGCGATATGCCATCTTGCTGGTCTCAAAGCTGATGTATCTTTCTTCTACCTGCTTCATAATCATCTGTATTAAAAATCCATGCCGCAAAGTTACGGTTTTATTTTCATATCTGCAAGAGTTTTCTAGGAAAAGTTTATGAAAAAGTAAGAGATTGCGTTTCTTATGTGACAGGACAAGGGTCTATATGCCACGATGACAAGTGGTGTATAGACCCTTGATTATATGGAGATTTTCGTAATCTACATCTCCGCTTTCAGCATTTTTATCTCCTCTGTCGAAGGAAAGAGAAGAAGCAGAACGTAGGCTAAACGCAAGCAGCACGCCCTGAAAGGGCAGAAGCTCCTAGCCCAGGGCATCGCCCTGGGTATGATAGCAAACAGCAAGGCGCCCTGTAAGGGCAAAAGCCTTACAACACCAATCTTCCTTAATCCCGGAACACGAATTTTTCATTATATTCCACATTATATAATTCCAAGAATGCTCTATATTCCTCTGCAAACGAATGCTTGGTGTGATGCTCTTTCTGATTGTCAATATATTGCAATGTTTTGTCCACAACGGATTGACTGATGGAATATGCGGCATAACCACCCTGCCATGCGAAAAAATGATAATAACTCGGATCAAGGTCCTTTATCCATCTACTGCTGTTTCGCTTGATTTCCTCAACTATTTCGGAAATCGTGACATCTTTTGATAATATGAACAATACATGAACATGATCGCCTATACCACCAGCCTTTATCTCGGTACATCCCGCTGTCTTTACAAGTTTGCCGATATAACAATGGAGTCGTTCCAAATCATTTTCACGGATTTGGGGGCTCGTTGATTTGATGTGGAAAATCAAATGGATGTAAATCTTTGATAAGGATTGCGCCATATTTTTAAAGCTTTTGCCCTTACTATTATATTTGCACTTGGAAAAATAAAGAGGTGAAAATCTTTATATCTGCAAACTTTTGTTAACTTTGCAGAAAATTAGATAAGTACA
>JAJVTK010000012.1:0-105042 GCA_021622245.1 Segatella copri
ATCAACGAGATTTTCTTCATAAGTTCATTTTTATGTTGTTTATACTTCAAGTTTTATTTCTCGCTGCAAATTTACGATTTTTTTTGTAAAAAAAGCCAAGTTCCTAAAAAAAACTTTAAAGTTAACCCAAGTTTAACATAGCCAAACCGTTTCTCTTGCAGTATCAGCCATACTCTTCTCTTTTTTAAAAAAAACTACCATGGCAGATAATATAGAACATCAAGATAAAGGAGAACTGGACGCAAATTGCGACCGGTTCAATAGTTTGAAGCACTCAGCTGTTCGCTCATATGCTTTCACGGAGCAGGGAGTGGCTATGCTCTCCACTGTTCTCAGAAGTGAAACTGCAATTCGTGTAAGCATGCGAATTATGGATGCATTTGTTGCAATGAGACGTTTCATGGTGACAAATGCAGAAGTTTTTCAACGTCTTTCAACAATGGAGTACCATCAACTGGAAATGCAGCAACACTTGCAAGAATCCGACAAGCGTATAGAAAGTGTTACCGAATCATTTTTAGCTATCATACATAACAATAATAATATAGTCTCGCCGTTATATAATAAAAACAATAGAAATGAAAAAGATATCAATGGTCATTGTGGCTATTTCAGCCATGATTAGTTTAAGCGGATGTCATGAGGATCCTACTTATGTGGATTCTTACTTCCAGCGTCAAAGTGTAATTGAGGAGCTGAGTAATGAGCTTAAAGGACAATACAGCAGTATATTCATTCCTGTAATCTATAATGCATCGCAAGAACAGTTGGATTATAAAAGTTTATGGAAGGGTGAGGTCACAGAAAATGGTCAACCTATCATCCACTACACTTTTGGAGGGTACGAAAACCGGACTGTCACCTTACAGCAAGTCCCAATCAGCTGGATAAGTTTTGTCATAAAAGATACTAAATTGGCAGAAGCAGTCAAGCTGTTGCCCGATTATGATATTTCGATACCTTATTCTTTTGCAAGCTCAGACGTAGAAACAGGAGAAGCGAGCAAAATGGGGAAAATCATATATAACGATAGCAAAGTACCTGTGACACTGAACTATGGCGGAAAGCAGCATCTTGTGCTTTTCAACTTTAAATGTCCTTCGCAATTTGTTTTTGATGCAGACAAGCGTCCTATCTCTCCAGGAAGAATCCAACTGGAACTCAAATCAATTATTGTTGACAATGTAATTGTCCAAGAAATTGATGGCTATTTAGGGGGAGAGTACTTTCTTAGTATTATGGGCAAAACAGATCCAATCTCGAAATGAATGAGACGAATTGGCGGTATCAACTATCGGCAATGTGGAATCATGGGAATTGGGCTATCGAAGCTAATGCAAACAATTTATTTATGATGAAGAGTTTGTTTTCTCTAAGATGGAGATACTTACACCAGACGAATTGGTAGAACGAATCAATAGAGGATAATACTTACTTTAGTAGATCAACGAGATATGTCCTTTGATGATGCAAAGTCCGTAATTACACAATCAATTATAACACTATTATAAAATCGTAAGAATATGAAGATTAAAACATTATTTAAGACAATTTTTTGCGCAGGATTAGTTTTAACTCTTGTTTTGTATCTATGCCATTTATACGGCAACTATATAGAAAAAACACAGGAGCCTATTACAGGTTATACATATAATGGATTTAAGGAAAAAAGTAACTATAAGAGTTCAAATACAATTCTTATAACCTATAAATCAAAACAATATGCATTACATACGGGAGATCGAATTTTGGACAAGATAAAGTCAGGGTATTTTCCTAAATTATACTATTCTTCAAAAACTGATTATCTTTTTTTTGAAGGAGATTATTTGCCTGTCGGTTATGCCCAAGCAGCTTTAATTTTCACGTTCATCTTTTCAGGTATCGGAACTTTAATCTGGAGGAAACAACTTGATGATGATATTAGTAAAATGTAAAAGTATCCAAGGACTATATTGTTTATTGAAACGGAATCTCTCCTAATCCGCTTTTCAATAAAGTATTTGTCTTGTGCTATAAAAACTCAACAGCACAATTATTAATTGCAGTTCGACCTCCATATTTTCATTCGATTGTTCAAAGTATTGCATATTTCCTTACCCCTCATTGTCAGATTCTGCACGAGGATGCTTTCTATTGCTCCTGATACACACACATTAAATTCCATCATACGTTGGGTTAGACCTGAAGCATTATCCATCTTACGCATCAAAGGTATTATACAATAATCAATGGCTATGTAGTTGTTAGAATATATACTAATTAGGCGAAATTGCTCCACATCTTTAAAATAGATTGTTCGATATGTTCTCTTGCGCTGTTCGTAAATGTCAATCCTATCGTCATGGATTATCAAAAATGGTATATGAGTAGTTATGTTATACAAAGTCATCATAAACATAAGCATTCCGCCACAACCAAAAAACACCATGCTTCCTATACCGCCAAATACTTTTGTTGGCCATGAGGTATTAGCATCATGGAGTATGAAATATCCACCTGCAGCAAAAGCGAAACAACCAACAGTCAGAAGAATATTCTTCCAAAGGCTATGGTATATCCGTATCTCTTTTATATTTTTATCGGTTTGTTTCATCTTTTTATATCGCTTTATTGTTATTACATAAAGTACATTATTTAAGCAACAAAGTTTGTACTTTCTTACTATAATAACGAGTGTAAATTAGAATTATTGCAATGCTTGCAATAAAAAGTAGCCAAATTAAACAGAAAGTATATTTTGCTTTGAAGCGGAATCCCTCCTAATCCGCCTTTCCAGACAAAGCCTTTGTCTTGCGCCCAATCAACGTAGGACAATGGCTTTTCCTTTGTGGGCAGCAGCCAACGGCTTCATCCCCTGTTACGCTTCGCTTCATCTGCACCTTTTTTGGTGAAAACAACCTGAATCAGAAGAAGACCTTCTCGAACTCCGTACCGACGGCACCGATGCCTTCGATACGCTCTATATCGGCTGCGAGAAGTTCCCACAGCACGATTTATATCCAATTGCCATTGGTGGAGTAAGATAATTGCTAATTTTTGCAGAAAATAAAAAGAAAATCTGTATCTTTGTCGCAATAAAAATAAAAATAAAAAGAAGTATGAAAAAGATAGTTTTTATTCTACTCATTTTTTGTAGTTTTCTTGTAGTATGGGGATGCAATAAGAATAAAACGAAATGTGTTCCACAGAAAGAAGCAACTTCTGATTCTTCTATGAGAAGTAATGACGACACTCTAAGCCTTATGATAGAGCATGAGGTTGACGATGTTGATTATGGAGTGATTATAAAACGTGGTGACAAGACCATTCATCGCTTCGGATACAAATATCCTGAAGATGATGATCTTGTACCAAATGAAGAACGTATTGATAGTTGTCTGTTGACTGACTTGAATTTTGACGGTATAAAAGAAGATGTGCTGTTTTATTTGGGTAGCTTTGGTGCTTCTGGCACTGAACATTTTGATGCATATGTTTGGAATCCTAATACTGAGCATTATGACAAAATTGAAGAATTCAAAGATATTCCAAACCCCAAAATCAGCGACAAATACAAGTGTATTCTTTCAAGAGTGTATGTTTCTTCCGCAGAGAACGAATATGCAAAATATGTATGCACCAATGGACATCTCATTAAGGTTGCCGAATTGAGACAATATTGGAAAGGGAACATTTATCCAGAGCGAGACAGGGCTGTTTATGAAGAGCATTTTATTAAAGCTAATGTTTGGAAGAGAAACTTGAAACTAAATCAAATTAGCGATTTCTGGAAACCGGTCGTACCGTTTTGATTATATCCAATTGGAGTTGGTGAGGTCATATAAAAATAAAAGGAATTATGGGCAAATATCGCTTTCCATAATTCCTTTCTAATATTTTTTCTTTTTAATGAGTTGTAGATATTACCTTTTTTCCAGACAAATCATATATCTGTTCTTCCTTTTGTGGGCTTATTTGTAATGTTATCGACTCCTGTTTCATCCGTTTAAGGGGTAAATACCGTACAACGAGTGAAGCGATTACTAAAAATGCAATCATAGCAATAAAACTATTAATTTTACGTTCTTTTCAAAAAGGGGTTGTGCAATAGTAGCTTAAAGGCTAAAAGCACTACCTTTGAATGCTGTTAAATATGGTAATGTTTAAAGTCACAATTTGTGATCTCAAAAATAAAGATAGAAATATGGCAGATAATATAGAACATCAAGATAAAGGAGAACTGGTCGCAAATTGCGACCGGTTCTACAGCCATCGCCTCAAAGCGTCATGTGCCACCAATGGCTACTTTTATAAGCTCTATGCACCATTACAGGCAAATTGTCCGCAAACTGCGGACGATTTCAAATTGCTTTTTCTTATTCCTTGGGACCACCATCGTCGTATCATAGATAAGTGCAAGGGCAATGGCGCAACAGATAACCAAAGACCCTTCAATGCCCACCTCCATGCCTATGTGGTATATAAGAAAATTTACGGAATGCAAGCCGCAGTGGTTCTCAACCTCATGCATAAGGGAAAGGATTTGCTGGCTTTTATGAAGTAAATATAAGTGAGTTTTTCCGCCTCACTATGTGTTAGCGAACTCATTTTGAGGCTAATTCTAATCTATAAATAAATACCTAAAAAAAAGAAAGTAAAATATGATGAAATCGGAGACCAACTGTCCCCTAAGGGTGTATTCCCTTATAGCTCTCCTGGCGTTTGCTTGTACCAGCAAAATTGTTAGCGCAAACAAATTCTAACGTCCTCTACTAAGGAACGAGCGACAAAGAACTTTATTACTAACTATTATAAATTTCGAATTATGGGGAGATTTATAATCAAGCTCTTGCGCTTGATACTGAAGTATGGGCGATTCGGCCTTTTTTGCGTGGTCATTCAATTGAATGGCAACAGCAAGTATATTGAGTATACTAACAATTTGAGGCGTTCCCTCCTATGGATATGAGCGGACACATGCACTTACTGGTAGATGTTGCCATGCAGGAAAGAGATTATCATGATGCGCTCGTATTACGTCGATACTTGGAGACCTTTAACAGAATAGACAATCATTTGGTTGAAGCTGAACTTCCTAGGCTTGATGCCTATATCGCTACTCTGGATGGCTATTATGAATACCTGGAGCAAAGGAATAGAAAACCATTAAAGAATGGTACCAGAGTCGGCCGAAAAAGAGAGTACCTTTTTGTGACAGATGAAGCATCTTCTTTAAAAGATGAAGAGACGACCGCCGAGCAAGCCTCTTTATTTATAGAATTTCTCACCCTAAATGGCCTGGATTCTATGCGTACTAGTGCAAGCAAGTCTTCACCATTGAATATTGCAATATTTGCGTTTATCAGATATTGGAGAAGAAAGGGCATCCTGGCACCGCAGCATATCGTTAGTGCCAATGCCATTTATAGATTTCTTACTGAGGATTGCAATATACGAAGAGAAGCTACGATTAAATCGTTCTACAATGTCTTCAATCATTGCGAGGACATTCAGAATCAAGAAATGGATGATAAAGTGGCAGATTTCTTTGCCCAGAGATGATTTTTTTGTGGGATTAATAATTAATCCTATTTTTCCTATTTTTCCCATAGGTGTTTTTGCCCTATCTTTGCACCCGTAATCAGACAAGTAAAGTCTGGTTGCGGGCGTTTTTTGTTTATAGGAATCCGGTACCGTTCCTGAAACTGAAATTTGGCGAATATCTCGCAGTCCAACCCTTTAACATTATATTGATATGTTAGGAAAAGCTTATGTGTTTTATCATCCGCAGTATGGCGGATTGAGAGTGGTGCACAACGACGATGGATTTTTCTTTTGCATCGAGGACCTGGTTGCCATCACAGATATCGGCAGAGATAAATTGTTCCCAGTATTAGCCGACACGGAGGGAAAAGTGGTAGAAATGTGTGTGGAAGTGGAAAACAAAAAGGTTCCGAAGGATTATAAACCTCGTTTGTTCTTTGCTGAATTCTTTGGCAATGCTGATATGGTGAAACGGAATAGTAAAACAGCTTGGAGATGTATGACATTCGTAGACTCTCAGGTGGTGAGAGATATGACGATAGGCTGTTCGAAAGATCCTGAGCGTAAGTTGTTTTACAAGTGGGTCAAGGATTTTATCCAGCCTGTGATTGAGGACAAGGAAAGCCGTTGGCGTCATGAATGTGTTATGATGAAAAGAGTCAGTTACGACCCTCTAGACAAGCCGATAGACATCCGATATGCTGCCGACGGCCTATATATCAACGATACGCGAATCAACTAAACATTATTCATCTTTTAAACAAGTTATTACGATTATGAAACAAGCAGCAAAGAAGCAGCTCCTCAACGCCCAGAAGGTGGACGGAGCCATCATCAGTGAAGAAAACGGTATCATCGCCTTCCGCAAGGCACCATGGAATGATACCGAGGTTATCTGCGAACAGCCTAAGGTGATACCGGGCAGAATGGTATGCTCTGGCGAAAAGGGAGGCGACGAGTTCGACTTCAAGCCTTACGAGCGTACGGGCGAGAAGATCTTCGAGGAAATCTTCAAGACCAAGCATGCCGTGGTGCGCACAACCAAGCGCACGGTGCAGGTGAACTATACCTTCAGCCGAGACCTGGACAAGCAGGACATGCTGCGCTACCTCAAGGCAGAGCACAAGGAACTGATTACAGGATTTAAGGAGAATATTGAATGTTGAATGTTAAATGTTAAATGTTGAATTAGGCTAGCGCCCTTGCGACCGTTAGGCAATTCAACATTCAACACTCAACATTCAACATTAAATTCAACATTCAACAATCAACACTCAACATTCAAGAACGATGGAACATGTTATAGCATATAATCCGTACAAGAATGGCAATAAGGGGAGCGTAAGCTCCCAGCCACTCTCGGTCTACGACAAAACCATCGCTTATCCCTGGATGGCAGACCTGGTAGCTGCCATCCGTGGGGGTAACGATGAACTGAAGAAGCAGCTGCCTTTCCGCTGCGCTCACTACTACCAGTTCCGAGACAACAGGCGTTCGCAGAAGAACGCCGTGCCCGAAAGCTTCCTCTTCCAGACCACCATCGATGTGGACGACAAGGAATATGTGGATAAGGCGATAGAGAAGGCACGAGAGCTGAACTGCAGCGATACCATCTGGAATGGAGCCCTGCTGCACCTGGAGTACTCTGCCCGCAAGAAGTTGCACATCGACATCCGCATGCCCATCGGCATGACGATCGAGGAGACGCAGCGAGCCTATTGCGAGGCGCTGGGCGTGCCCTACGACGAGAGCTGTATCACGCCAGAACGCATGCTCTTCATCACCGACAAGGCGTCGGAAATCTATCGCTCGCCTCATTGGTACGAGGTGCTGCCACAGGAAGAGCTGAAGAAGCGCAGACAAGCCTACCTGACTCGTGGCCTCACCATTGACGGAAGACAGCAACAGGGCACTCAACCCCAACCATTCAACATTCAACACTCAACATTCAACACTCAACAAAATGTTCAAGACCATCGACTTCCGGGCTCTGACAGCCATCACGCTGTTTCTTCTGGCTCTGCTATTCAGCCTGCCCAATCTTGTGATAGCAATGCTGCTCATGCTGCTCATCTCAGCCCTGCTGGAGCTCATCAGGATGTTGGCGCTGTGGCAACCGGCAAGAACCTAGCTGCCTTCGACCTCTTCCGTAATGCGGCAGGTCTGAAGGACGTAGACATCAACACTCCAGGTTCGCGCCACTCATCGCTCCTGGCGATTATGAGCGCAGGCGCATCGAGAGTGATGCCCGAAGAGGAACTGAAGGCGGTGGTGGCGCAGAAGATGCCTGCCTTCTCGCAGGAGCGTGACTGCCAGCAGCTCATCCACGACTTCTATGCGAAATATGGTGACAGTTCGAAGCCGATGTCGCAAGCTGTAATCCGCATCAATGCTCAGGCAGAGAAGTCATCCCAGAAGGATGCCGTATCGTTAAAAACCGAGAGTTCCGAGGGCGGTACGGATTCCAATGCGGAAGATGATAAATTAACTCCGCCTCCGATGCCCGAACATCTTCCCAAACTCGTGGAACTGCTGCTATCGAAGACACCGGACGTATACAAGCCAGCTGTGGCACACGCCATCTTCCCGCCACTTGCTACACACCTCTGCAAGACCACCTTCAAGTATATCGACAATGTGGAGCACGAGGCTACCCTGATGTGCTGTCTGCTGGCGGGCACGGGTGCAGGCAAGAACTGTGTGCAGATGCCCATCAACATGATTATGGAGGATATCAGACAGCGCGACCGTGAGAACCTGCAACGGGAGAAGGAATGGAAAGAGGAGGTGACACGAAAGGGTGCCAACAAGGATAAGCGCAAGCGCCCGGAAAACCTCATCATCCAGGAGATAGACGCCGATATGACCAACCCGGCATTCGTGATGCGCACGGCTGAGGCTCAGGAACATTTCCTCTATACAACGCTCAACGAGATAGATCAGTTCGACGCCCTCAAGGGGCAAGGCAACCAGCAGTTCAAGATTATGTGTCTTGCCTTTGATCCTGGGAACTCATACGGCCAGACCCGCGTGGGCACATCGAGTATCACCGAGCGCATCACCATCCGGTTCAACTGGAATGCATCGACCACCGTCCAGCTGGGGCAGCGATATTTCTCAAAGGTGCTCACCGACGGACCTATCAGCCGCATCAACTTCTGTACCATCCCGGAGCGGGAAATCGGTGCCGAAATGCCAGTATACGGCGAATACGACAATGCCTTCAGAGAGGCGCTCAGACCGTACATAGAGAATCTGTGCAAGGCGTCGGGCAGAATAGACTGTGCTGAGGCTTTCGCCCTGGCAGAAAAGTTGAAGGATGAGAACGCCGACTTTTCGCGCATGTCGCAAAACAGGGTGTTCGAGAATCTCTCCTTCCGTGGCAACGTAATTGCCTTTCTCAAGGCTTGCGTGCTATACGTGGCAAACGGCTGCAAATGGGAACCCGAAATAGAAGAGTTCATCAGATGGAGCGAGAGCTACGACCTGTGGTGCAAGATGATTTTCTTTGGCGCAAGCATAGCCAAGGCTAATGAGATAGGAGAGAAATCGAGCAAGCGAGGACCTGCCAACCTGCTGCAGCAATTGCCTGACACATTCACCTACACGCAGGCTGAAATGGTACGTCTGCATAACGACTTCGGCAAGAAGGGTACGGTGACGATGCTGAGAAACTGGGTGAACCGCCATTATATCGAGAAAATTCCTCCGAAGGGAGTAAATGCCGACGGAGCTGACGGAAAGCAGGGCGGAAAGGTGTTCAGTATTCAGTTATTCAGTTTTAAGAAGCTATTATTTCGTTCTGACGGACTCGACCTGAGATGTTTCAACGTAAAATAGTTTTAAAACTTAACACTTAACATTCAAGCAAAATGGAAATAGTATTAAAGCGTATAGCTAAAAAGGGAACTTATACCATCGGCAGACTCTATCTGCTGACCGATGCAAGCGTAAGTCGTAACTCGCTGCCCGGCAAGAAGAAAGACGACAAGTGCAAATTGATTCATACCTTTGACAGCCAGCTGTTGTCCAAGGATACATATCTCTGCGATACCATGGAGCCTACATGGCGCAATCTGTTGGGTATCAAGCTAAAGCCAGAGGAAGTGGATGCCCGCTATAGCCGCAAGAGCGGCGTGAAGGCGCGTAAGGTACCTGGCCATACTGCCATTCCTGAGGGTACTTATCCTATGGTCATATCGTATTCGCCAAGATTCAAGCGTTGGCTGCCATTGCTGGTGGGTGTACCGAATTTCGAGGGCATCCGCATCCATGCAGGCAATTATCCTGACGACACACAAGGCTGCATCCTCGTTGGAGAGAACAAGTTCGAGGGCATGGTGGTGAACTCCCGTATCTGGCTGCAGCGGCTCATCAACGCCATGACAGCGGCGCGCGACCGAGACGAAAGTATCTGGATAACCATCCTATAGGTTACAAGTGATAAACAGATAGGGAACGCACTGCGTTCCCTATTTATATTATATATGGTACTTATTCTGGTAATGGCGCTTGGATTTAACAGGGGCTCCATGGAAGGAACCGCTGCCCATACCGCTGCCACGAAAACTCTCATGGAAGCCTGAACCACCGCTATATTCGCCCCAGCGGGCTCTGATTCTATCTACATAATTAACCGTCTCCGTGCCTCGCATATAACCATATTTCACTACCGGGTCTGTGTAATAAGCCGGTTGAGAAAGGCGCAGAATATAATCGCGGATTACGCCCCAGTTGTGCGGATTCTGACCATGTTTGCGAGCCAGCGACATCGCATCTCTGATGTGGAAATAGCCACCATTATAAGAAGCAAGGGCGAAAAGCATGCGCTGGAAAGGGTCGCCTACGTCAGAGAAATGCCCCTGCAGTTCCGCCATATATCTGGCTGCCGCAGCCACATTCGCCTCAGGTTCATGTATCATGCTCATCGGCAAACCCAGATGGGCAGCCGTGCCTGGCATAATCTGCATCAGTCCGCAAGCTCCAGCCCATGACTTCGCATTCGGGTCGAAACAGCTCTCCTGATAACATTGGGCAGCCATCAGACGCCAGTCCATGCGAGCCGTTCCGCTATAGCGCTGGAAGAGGTGGTCGTAGCGGGAAATAACGCCCTTAGAACGGTTCAGGAATGGTGAATAAACGTGGCGGCGCACGCTGGCAGAAGAAAGCAGCCACGATTCTTCCTGCTTGACCTGAGCAATCAGCTTAGGCTTAAACCAGCCGTTCAGGGTGTCGGCAAGACTCTTGTTACCGTTCTGCACAGCCCATTGGGTACGGGTGCTGTCGGGCGTAACACCACAGAACAGCAGGTTGCCTCTGGTCTGTTTTCGGGGTAGGGGCACGGCAATCACATCGCCTTCTCCCTTCTCCAGTTTGCGTACCATTTCAGCCGTATCCTTACATTCTTCTACGCGTAACGACACGCCGATCTGCTGGGCAAACTTCTCGCAGAGCAGATATTGCAGTCCCATTCCGTGGCTATGGTAATCATAATAGGTAGTAGGACCGTTAACGGTAAGCATGATGAGCTCACCATTGGCCTGAATATCTTCGAGCGAAAGCCCCTTACTGGTTGAAGCAGGCTTCTTTTCATCGCCATCAGCCCCATCAGAGTTGTCAGCATACTCCATTTCGCCTACGGGAGTTCCCCATGGCGTAAGCTCCTGCTGCGGTTTCTTGTCGGCACAGGCAGCGAGCAAAAATAGTGCATATAATGCGTATAAATATCCTTTATTCTTCATTTCAGCTGCAAAAGTACGAAATATTTTGCACATAAGTGAGAAATTATTTGTTTATTCTAATAAAAATATGTACTTTTGCAATGTTTTTCAAACAAAATATAGAAATATGTTACGAATAGCAGTACAAAGTAAGGGTCGTCTTTTCGACGACACCATGAATCTTTTAGCAGAGGCTGACATCAAAGTAAGCGCCTCTAAACGCACCCTCCTGGTGCAGTCAAGCAACTTTCCTCTCGAAGTTCTCTACCTTCGTGATGATGATATTCCTCAGAGCGTAGCCTCTGGTGTGGCAGATATCGGAATCGTGGGCGAGAACGAGTTTGTAGAGCGTGGAGAGAATGCGCAGATTATTGACCGTCTGGGTTTCAGCAAGTGCCGCCTGAGCCTCGCCATTCCTAAGAAGATTGATTATCCGGGATTGCAATGGTTCAACGGCAAGAAGATTGCTACTTCTTACCCTAACATCCTGCGCAAGTTTATGAAGAAGAATAATATCAATGCCGACATCCATGTCATTACGGGTTCTGTAGAAATCAGTCCGGGCATCGGTTTGGCTGACGGTATTTTCGATATTGTAAGTTCTGGTTCTACTCTGGTCAGCAACAATCTTGCTGAGGTTGAGGTGGTGATGAAGAGCGAGGCTCTGCTCATCGGCAACTGGAACATGGACGAGGAGAAGCATGAGATTCTGAACGAGATGCTGTTCCGCTTCGAGGCTGTACGTTCTGCACAGGACAAGAAGTACGTGATGATGAATGCTCCTAAGGAAAAGATTCAGGAGATTACAGAAGTATTGCCAGGTATCAAGAGTCCTACGATTATCCCATTGGCTGATGAGGAATGGTGCTCTATCCACACCGTGCTCGATGAGAAGCGTTTCTGGGAAATCATAGGCAAGCTGAAGGAACTCGGTGCACAGGGCATCCTGGTAACACCAATCGAAAAGATGATATTGTAATAATGTGTAGTGTTTTATGTGTAATGTTTATTTAGAGACATTATGCGTTAAAAACCAAACATTAAACATTAATAATTAAACATTAATAATAGGAATGAAGGTAATAAAGTATCCTGCAAAGGAGGAATGGAGCGAGATTGTAAAACGCCCACACCTGGATGTTTCGCAGCTGAATGCGACCGTACAAGGTGTACTCGACGATGTGAAAAACCATGGCGACGAAGCCGTGAAGCGTTACGAGGAGAAGTTTGATCATGCCCATCTCGATTCTTTGGCTGTGACTGAAGCTGAAATCGAAGAGGCAGAGAAAATGGTTTCTCAAGAACTGAAAGACGCTTTGCACCTCGCCCATCATAACATTGCCGCATTCCATCATAGCCAGAAGTTTGAAGGTGTAAAGGTTGAAACTTGCCCTGGTGTAACCTGCTGGCAGAAGAGTGTGGCTATAGAGAAGGTGGGATTGTATATCCCGGGAGGTACTGCTCCTCTCTTTAGTACCGTTCTGATGCTGGCAACTCCTGCCAAGATTGCGGGATGTAAAGAAATAGTACTCTGTACTCCTCCTAATAAAGAGGGCAAGGTGAACCCAGCTATCCTCATGGCGGCTAAGATTGCGGGCGTGAGCAAGATCTTCAAGGCGGGTGGCGTTCAGGCTATCGGAGCCATGGCTTACGGTACGGAGAGCGTGCCTAAGGTTTATAAGATTTTCGGTCCGGGCAACCAGTTTGTCATGGCTGCCAAGCAGCAGGTTTCCCTGCATGATGTGGCTATAGACATGCCTGCCGGTCCGTCTGAAGTTTGTCTTATCGCCGATGAAACTGCCAACCCTGTGTTTGCTGCTGCCGACCTGTTGTCGCAGGCTGAACATGGTTTCGATTCTCAGGTATTCTTCATTACTACATCTGAAAAGGTGTTGGATGATGTAAAGAATGAAGTTGAAGTACAACTTGAGCGATTGCCACGTAAGGAGATGGCACAGACCTCGTTAGACAACTCTAAGTTTATCCTTGTGAAGACTGAAGAGGAGGCAATAGACCTCTGTAATACTTATGCGCCGGAGCATCTGATTATCGCCACAGCCGATTACAAGCAGCTGGCAGAAAAAGTTGTGAATGCAGGTAGTGTATTCCTCGGAAACTATGCGTGCGAAAGTGCAGGCGACTATGCAAGCGGTACGAACCATACCTTGCCAACCCATGGTTATGCTTTGGCTTACAACGGAGTGAACCTGGACAGTTACAATCGCAAAATCACCTTCCAGCATCTTACAGAAGAAGGTATTCGTAACATTGGAAATGCTGTAGTGACCATGGCGGAAAATGAGCAATTGGAAGCTCATGCCAATGCGATGAGACTGAGAGTGAACAGTTTGAAACAATAGGGTGAAACGGGAAGTTGTAAAGATACTTCTTAATAGCTTTTGAAAGAAAAATGAAAGAATTGAAAGATTTGTGCCGAGAGAACATCTGGAATCTGGCACCTTACAGTTGCGCCCGAACGGAGTTTGCAGGCAGAAATGCCCGCGTCTTCCTCGACGCCAACGAAAATCCATATAATGACCCTTACAATCGCTATCCTGATCCGCTGCAGGTTGAACTGAAGAAGCAGATCAGCAAGATTAAGGGTGTGGCTGAAGAGAAAATCTTCCTGGGCAACGGTTCCGACGAGGCCATCGATTTGGTTTACCGTGTGTTCTGTCGCCCGGGCAAGGATAATGTAGTAGCGATTGCGCCTACTTACGGAATGTATGAAGTATGTGCAGACATCAACGATGTAGAGTATCGCTCTGTATTGCTCGATGAAAACTATCAGATTTCTGCCGGAAAACTGCTGGAAGCCTGCGATGAACAGACGAAGGTAATCTGGATTTGCAGTCCGAACAATCCTACGGGTAATCATATCAACCGCGAGGCAATCGTAGAGGTTCTGCAGAAATTCCAGGGTATTGTCATCATCGACGAAGCCTACAGCGACTTCTCTTCGGAGCGCACATTCCGTAGCGTGCTCGACAGATTTCCTAACATGATTGTGCTCAACACCATGAGCAAGGCGTGGGGCTGTGCAGCTCTCCGTCTGGGAATGGCCTTTGCGAGCCGTGAGATTGTTGACATATTCAATAAGGTGAAATATCCTTATAACGTCAATCTGCTTACTCAGGAGCATGCGCTGGAAGTGATGAAGAATCCGCTGAAGGTTGACGAATGGGTGAAAAATATCCTGCAGGAGCGTTCTAAGGTAATGACTGCATTCCTGGATTTGCCTATCTGCGAGAAGGTTTATCCTACAGATGCGAACTTCTTCCTGGCAAAAATGACCGACGCCAACGCCATCTATAATTATCTGGTGGCACAAGGCATTATCGTAAGAAACCGCAACAAGGTTCAGTTGTGCGGCAACTGCCTGAGAATTACGATAGGAAACAAGAGCGAGAATGCTGAATTACTCGGTGCTTTGAGACAGTACTAGTATTTAAGCAGCACGCCCTGCTTTTGAGACAGTACTAGCATTTAAGCAGCACGCCCTGAAAGGGCAGAAGCTCCTAGCCCAGGGCAACACCCTGGGTCATATATATTAACAACCAAGTCGCCCTGTAAGGGCAAAAGCTTCACATATTTAAAGCTTTTGCCCTTACAGGGCGACTTTAGTATCTCACATTCTAAACCCAGGGTGTTGCCCTGGGCTAGGAGCTTTTGCCCTTTCAGGGCGTATTGCTGACAATTATCTTCTTCTGCCCTTTCAGGGCGTATTGCTGACATTTATCTTCTTCTGCCTCTACCTTCATTTCTTCCTTGATTTCCTCGACCTTGATTTCCACGACCGCCGCGTTCGTTCTTATCCCCGCTATTATAGCGGTTCTTGCGATTGTGGTTGTCGTTGTCGAAATTAGGGTTGAAACTCTTTTTCTTCTTGTCCTTGAAGAAGCCGGCACCCTGGTCTTTCTGATTTCTCAGCTCGGCTCTGGCCGCTGCTACGGCATCACGGATGTTGGCATTCGAAGGCTTACCTGATTTTAGAGATTTTCCGTTATTCAGGTATTTCTCCTCATCATAGCAACCCACATTGCCATATCCCTTTGGGGCAAAGCGGTCAGAAGTATTTCTGCCACGGCTTTTTCCTGCATTCGGCTCAGAAGCGTTCCTGCCAGCTCCACGCTTGCCTTTGGCACCTTTTCCAACACCCGGATTATCGTAGGTAGAACCAATCGCCTTGTCGTCATAATGCGTCTTCTTACCCTTGAAACTTCCACCCATGCTCTTCCTGTCGTAGAGCTTATCGATGAGGTCGGCTCTGCCTATGCGGCGAAGTTCACTCTCGATGGCGCGGCGCTCTTCAGGCTTGTACCAGAAGAAGAACATGCGCTGGGCAAGCTTCTCTTTCTGAGTCTTGGCGCTGAAGACCGGCTCCAGGGTGTAAGGATCGTACCCAGTATACCAGGTCTCGGTAGAAATGGTCATAGGAGTAGGGGTGAAATCCTGCACCTGTTCCAGATGGAAATCCAGTCCCTTCGTAATGACGGCAAGTTCGGCCATGTCTTCTTCATGACAGCCCGGATGCGAACTGATGAAGTAAGGAATGATCTGCTGGTTAAGACCTTCTTCTTTGTTAATCTTGTCGAAGATGCGCTTGAACTCGTAGAAGAGGTCGAACGATGGCTTGCGCATGAACTTCAAGACCTCCGGACTCGTATGTTCGGGAGCCACCTTCAGTCGGCCACTCACGTGCTTGGTAATCAGTTCGCGCGTGTATTCTCTAGCCGCCTGATTCACCTTTTCGTCCTTGCTCTTATGCAGCAGAAGGTCGTAACGCACACCACTACCTATGAAACTCTTCTTGATTCCCGGCAAAGCATCTACAGCATGATAAATCTCCAGAAGCTTGCTGTGGTCAGTATTGAGATTCGGACAAATCTGAGGGTTTACACACGACGGACGCTTGCATACTTCGCAGGCTTTCTGATTCTTGCCGTGCATTCCGTACATGTTGGCAGACGGACCTCCCAAATCGCTCAGATAGCCCTTGAAATCAGGCATCTGGATGATTTTCTTTACCTCCTTCAGAATGCTCTCCTTGCTGCGGCAAACCACGAATTTGCCCTGGTGGGCAGAGATGGTGCAGAAAGAACAGCCGCCGAAACAGCCACGATGAAGGTTCACAGAGAACTTGATCATCTCGTAGGCAGGAATGGTCTTGCCCTTGTATTTAGGATGAGGCAAACGCGTATAAGGCAGGTCGAATGCCGCATCCAGTTCCTCGGTTGTCATCAGCGGGAAAGGCGGATTTACCACCACGTATTTGCCGTCAACTTCCTGAATCATGCGCTGCGCATGCATCTTGTTGGCTTCTTCCTCCAGATGGCGCACGTTTTCAGCCTGTCCCTTCTTGTTGTGGAGACATTCTTCGTGGCTATGAAGGATGATGTCGTCGTCCTTGAAACCGCCCGGAATCTCATTCTCCTTGCAGTAGAAAGCTACCTGTGGCATTTCGTGGATCTGGCTAAGCGTCTTGCCATCTGCAAAGGCATTGGCAAGTTCTACGATAGAACGTTCGCCCATTCCGTAGAGAATGAGGTCGGCGCCCGAATCGCAGAGAATGCACTTGCGGAGCTCGTCTTTCCAATAGTCGTAGTGGCTGATGCGACGCAACGACGCCTCAATACCGCCTAGTGCTACAGGTACGTCGGGAAAGAGTTTCTTCAGTATCTGCGTATAGACGATAGAAGGATAATCGGGGCGCATGTCGTGTCGGGAGTCGGGACTGAAAGCGTCCTCGCTACGCATGCGGCGGTTTGCCGTGTAGCGGTTCACCATCGAGTCCATGGCACCCGGAGAAACACCAAAGAAGAGGCGAGGGCGACCGAGTTTCTTGAAATCTCGGAAATCGCCGTGCCAGTCGGGCTGGGGAACGATGGCTACACGATAGCCGTTAGCCTCCAGCATTCGTCCGAGGATGGCAGGGCCGAAGGATGGGTGGTCAACGTAAGCATCTCCTGAAAAGAGGATGACGTCGAGCTCGTCCCATCCGCGCAGCTCGCATTCTTTCTTGGTGGTAGGTAAGAAATCTGTTAACTTATAATCCATTCAATATTGTTTAATCATTTACTGCGTCTGGTTCTGCATCAGCTGCAGCCTCAGCCTGCTTCTTGTCTTTCCAGTCTACGTAGAGCAGAACGAGGTTATGAAGACCGAGCGCCTTCATGTTCTGATTGTAGATGACGTCGAGACAGAGGTCGAGCAACTCCTTATCCTTGATGTCGCTACTTTCGAGGAGTGAACGCACATTAAGTTTCAGCTTGTCGAGCACTTCCTCGTCGATAATGCCGTTGCTGTCTACGAGGTTGCGCAGTAACTGATACTTTTCGATAGTCTCTAAATGCTGGTCGCTCACTTCGATAGAGCGAGTGCCAGACTGGTTGGCTTGAATCTTATACATAAGCTTAAAAATTTTATCTGTTTTATTTTGAATTTAATCTGTCAGAAACTTGAGAATGCCGAGCAGCACGCTGGTTCGGGTTCTTTCGTCGATGATGCATTCCAGCGGGAATCCCATGACGAAGCTGCGGTAAGTTGTGCTCTTGTAGGCAACAGCCGCACTCGTACCCGTATCGTATTGCATCGCCGTGAAGGCATAATTGCCAACCGGTTTCAATATTTCGGGATGGGTTGCCGCATAATGCTGGGCATTCAGCTCGTTATAATAGCTGAACTGCAGACCTAAACCCTTGACGTTAGGCGAAGTGTAGACTATACTGTCGCGTTCTGTTACGGTTGAATCTTCGGGATTGATGTCCCTGGTGATGGCCGTAGAACCTGTAGGCTCGTAGCTGAGTTTCAGAATGTCGCTCAGGAACGCCTGTTCCTCTTCTGTCTGCATGTCGCTTCCGTTGTAAGAACCGCTTATCAGGATTCTGCCGCCTTGGCTGGCGTACTGCCGGATGCGGTTCTGCAGGGCAGGCGTGAACGATTTGAAGAAGGCGTGAGTATAGCCGTCATGGCGCTCCAGTCCGTTGATGAGGTCAACTGCCTGATAGTTCTTCATCTGAACCCTGCCGCTGGCGATAACTTCGCTCGAACAGCTGGAAATATTATATTTTCCCGAAGCTGCAATACTCGTAGCATGCGCCTGAACATAGTTGAAGTCGTTGCCTGCCACAAACTTGCCAATCATTTCGTTGCCGCTGAAGCCGAGTCCGAAACTGGTTTCGTTACCCATTCTGCTTCTGTCGAACACCTGCTGTTTGCCGCTCCATCCCGCCGTCAGTCCGTAGCTTACGCCTGGGTCTTGGTCGAAGTCAAATCCCTGCTTTTCCTCATCATCCACGACCTGCGGAGAGGCAAGACGATGGAAATTGTTCACGATGAGCACAGACTTGCTGGCAGCAGGATTGTAGAGCACAGAGAGGGTTTCGGTGGTGAAACTTTCTCCTCCTGCATTAACCGCTGCCACTTTGAAATGGTAAAGTTTGCCCGGTTCCAGCTGCATCTGACAACGGGTGGTGTTCACGATGGTTCCGTTGTCAAATCCGCCTTGTCCCTCAGCCTTATAAATAATGTAAGAAGTAGGGCGGGCAGATGGTTCCGTCTTGTCCAGCTGGGCAGTCCATGAGAGTAGGGCAACGCCCTGGTTCTGCGTAACGCTGAAGTTCTGCGGAGCCAGCGGCTGAACCACGTAGCGGGTTCCATGATTGCTGTTTACGAAGCGCAGAATGGTTTTGTAGATGGAGCGTGCGATGTAGAATTTTCCGAGCGGATCCTGAGCAATTCTCATGTCTGGGAAACTCTGGTGCGAAAGCATTTCGAGGATAGCCGACGGAACTTCCGGCAGACGGGTTTCAGAATAGTTTCTGTCCCATAGGTAGCGTTTGCCGAATTCTCCGAACTGAGCCGTCAGATCCGTAACGAGATTATCGCGCAAAGCTCTGGCGAAATCCTTGGATGTGAATCTGGAGATTCCGCTGTTCAGCATTCCGTCATTATAATCTGTGGTGCAGATAGCAAGGGCTCCGACGGTAGTTTTTCCATCCTTATTGTAACCCGCATCACTATGAAGCGCCAGCGAGAGTTCTATAGGCACGTGCTTGCCATTTTTGGCAGGCATGTAAACCGAACCGCCGCCCAGCCAGTTGGTCATTAGCGAACGGGCGTTGATGTCGTCTGCGTAATCATTTTCTCCTTTTCTGCCGCCATAAACCTTGTAGGGAGCGCCTGCCCATTGGGCGTAGTACCGGGCTCCTTCCAGGCAACGGGGCAATCCACTGGTGTAACCGCCACGCTCTATGTTTCCCATGCCGCCGCCAAAGCGGACAGCATCTGTAGTTACTACTCCACGGCGTGAAGCCTTGTTGGTGCAGACCACGCGGTTGAACTCGTTGCAGCCCTTGTCGAAATCGAAGGTGCCCAGGTAAACCCAGGTGCCTCCGCCCATGCGCTGGTTTACGGAAAATTCCGTAGCTTCGCCCTTGTGGTAAACGATGTATTTTGCATCGCTCACACTCTTTGGGAGTGACTGGTAGCTGACGTAGACTGCGTATTTTCCGGCTTCCTTGAAGCGGGGCTGATAGCTAACCAGACTGGTTTTCTTGCGCTTGGTAGCCTTCGCCTGTCTCACGGTTCCCATGCGGAATGGATTTTCCCCATCCTTCAGTCTAGAGCGGTTGGCAAAACCGAGCGAATCGCAGTTTTTCCATCGCTTGCTCGCCTCCTTTTCGAAATAATAAACCGACTTTACGGCGTCATCATTATCGATGATGATTTCGTTCGTCTGCCAGTCTCTTTCTCGGGGTGTAAAGACGATGGCTCCCGCATTCTGAAGCATCGGAATGAGGTAGGGCACGACGATGGTTTGGGTGAAGAGATCTTCGTTGGTGCAAAACAGGTTAGGACGTTGCCATTTCCATACATCTCTGTCAGCATAATAATACCGTCCGTGCGAAGCCCAAAGCGAAAGATGCCTGTTCTGCAGTCCGGCCGTGACGAAATAAGGACGGGAAACATTAAACACCCATGGGTCGCCATCATAACCGATGCCTTGCCATGCGCCGCTGTTAGCCTCGTCGTAGATAGGAAAAAACGATTTGCCGTTAGCCTGAAGCGAAGCTCCAGCGGCTAACAGCAAACTGCTTATCAAACAATATGTTATGTTTTGGTGTTTCACTATACGAATACTCCTTCTTTAATAGCTGACTAAACCGTTATCTTCTAACGTTTAATCAATATTTCCGATTGTGAACTTCTCCGGTTTCTTTCCTTTGAAATCCTTGAAGTACAACTTGATTTCACGCATGTCTTTGTCAACATCTCCTGACGGGATAATCTGCCTGGTGCATTGGATGACCTTCTTCTCATAGTCAAGACCGTAGAGATGGATAGGCAGATGTGCCTTGAGGGCGATGAAATAGAAACCCTTTTTCCATTCCGGGTTGAGCGAGCGAGTACCTTCGGGCGTAATACACAGTCCGAACGACTTCCGTTTATCCGCTTCAGCCGCCAGATTATCCGTCATGCTTGTATGCTTGCTTCTCCACACAGGAATGCCTCCCATCTTTCTGAAAATAGGACCTAGCGGCCAGAAGAACCATTCCTTTTTCATGAGGAAATTACATTTGATTCCCTCAGCATGGGCAAAGAGCTGCCCCAGGATCAAATCCCAGTTGCTGGTGTGTGGAGCCATGCAGATAATATACTTTTCAGGAAGCTCCTGAGTAATATCTTTCTTATAACCCAAGCGCTTATACAATATCCATTGACAAATTCCTTTTACCATATATATAAATAGGTGTATTTTCTTATTCTGATGATAATAGGATTATGCCAGGTTTGAAATCTGGTCGATGATTTCGCTTACCTGCTTGTTGAAGTCGGCTGTAAGTTTCTTATAATATTCGCCCTTATTGATTCCTGGTTCCGGGTGAGACACGCGGCTGATGTAATCGCCGTTGATCATGACGATAGCTGAAAGAATGCCATCCACATCTTCCTGTGAAGGCTTACCATTATACAAAGATGCAGCTACTGTTTCAGCGAAAAGTTCGCTTGTAATGTAGTTGATCGTGCGCTTTAAATCTCTTTTATTAGCCATAATTCTTTTCTCCTAATTAATGATTAATTAAAAATATCGCTCAAAGATAATCATTTTCTTTGAAATAACATCATTTTTTGGGAAAAAATGTATCTATTAACGCATTTTTAGCATTTTTCTTTCCGTATCTCGCAGAAAAGAGTTATTTTTGCAGATGTTTTTGAAGTTTCAACTAATTAAAATAAAAACGAATTATGGAAAAAAGTGCATTGCAGATTGCAAGAGCTGCTTATCAGCCAAAATTGCCTAAGGCTCTCCAGGGTCCAGTAAAGGCAGTTGAAGGTGCAGCAACACAGTCAGTAGGTAATCAGGATGAAATCAAGGCGTTGTTCCCTAACACTTATGGAATGCCTGTTATTACATTCGAGGCAGGTGAGGCTAAGGAACTTCCTGCTTTCAACGTAGGTGTTATCCTCTCTGGTGGTCAGGCTCCTGGTGGTCACAACGTGATTTCTGGTCTCTTCGACGGTGTGAAGTCTCTCAACCCAGCTAACAAGCTCTATGGTTTCATCCTCGGTCCTGGTGGTCTTGTTGACCATAAGTACATGGAGATTACTTCTGAAATCATGGACGAATACCGCAACACAGGTGGTTTCGATATCATCGGTTCTGGCCGTACTAAGCTTGAGAAGGAAGACCAGTTCGAGAAGGGTATTGAGATTCTTCGTGAACTCGGCATCAAGGCACTTGTCATCATCGGTGGTGACGACTCAAATACCAACGCTTGCGTTCTCGCAGAATACTATGCTGCCAAGAAGTATGGCGTACAGGTAATCGGTTGCCCTAAGACTATCGACGGCGACTTGAAGAACGAGCAGATTGAAACATCTTTCGGTTTCGATACAGCTTGTAAGACATATTCTGAGCTCATCGGTAACATCGAGCGCGACTGTAACTCAGCACGTAAGTACTGGCACTTCATCAAGCTGATGGGTCGTTCAGCATCTCACATCGCTCTTGAGTGCGCTCTCCAGACTCAGCCAAACATCTGCTTGATTTCTGAGGAGGTAGAGGCTAAGGAAATGTCACTCGATGATGTTGTTACTTATATTGCAACTGCAGTAGCTAACCGTGCTGCTGAGGGCAATAACTTCGGTACAGTTCTCATCCCAGAGGGCCTGATCGAGTTCATCCCAGCTATCAAGAAGCTCATCGCAGAATTGAACGAGGTTCTTACAGACCCTGCAACAGGCGAGAGCCGTGAGTTTGCAAGTGCTGAGGAGCAGATTGCATTCGTTAAGGGTGCCATCGCTAAGGACAACCTCGCAGTATTGGAGTCTTTGCCAGCTGACGTAGCTCGCCAGCTTTGCCTCGACCGCGACCCTCACGGAAACGTACAGGTTTCTCTCATCGAGACAGAGAAGTTGCTCTCTCGTATGGTAGCTGAGAAGTTGGCTGCATGGAAGAAGGAAGGCAAGTATGTTGGCAAGTTCTCTGCTCAGCATCACTTCTTCGGTTACGAGGGACGTTGCGCAGCTCCTTCTAACTACGATGCTGACTACTGCTACTCACTCGGTTTCAACGCTTCACGCCTCATCGCTAACGGCAAGACCGGTTACATGTCAATCATCAAGAACACAACAGCTCCTGCAGCTGAGTGGATTGCAGGTGGTGTGCCAATCACTATGATGATGAACATCGAGCGTCGTAATGGTGCTAACAAGCCAGTTATCCGCAAGGCTCTCGTTGAGCTGGATGGCGCTCCATTCAAGTTCTTCGCTTCTAAGCGCGATGAGTGGGCTAAGGAAACAGCTTACGTTTATCCAGGTCCTATCCAGTACTGGGGTCCTTCTGAGGTTTGCGACCAGACCACAAAGACTCTCCAGTTGGAGCAGGCTAAGTAAAAAATAGAAAAAATATTTTTTTATATGTCAACAAGACGAACGGCTTCTTCACAGAAAAAGAGTGCCATGGCGAGAAAGAAAACTCCTCGGCGTGGCGGCTCCCGTGGTAGAAGGCGTTCGTCTTCTTTTTTACAACGCTATCCCCGTTGGGCGTGGTGGATAGGCGGAACGGCTGTTATCGTGCTCTATGTCTTTCTGTTCTATCATTTCTTTGTGGGTCCAACAGGTTTCCGCTGGCGTGCGCTTTATGGAGATGCTGAATATCCTGAAGGTTACGAGATTCACGGAATCGATATTTCCCATTATCAGGGCAAGATAGACTGGGAGCAACTCAAGAATGCGATGATTAAGGGTTGTCCTGTGCGCTTCGTCATCATCAAGAGTACGGAAGGTTCTTCACGGCTCGATGAGAATTTCCGCGAGAACTTCAATCAGGCTCGCGATTTCGGCTTCATCCGGGGTGTTTATCATTTCTGGAGCAATAAGTCGACAGCCCGAGAACAGGCTTATTATTTCCTAGACCAGGTTCATCTTACGGATGGCGATTTGCCTCCGGTACTGGATATTGAACATAAGCCGGCAGATAAGAGTGTGGAGGATTTCCAGCGTGATGTGCTTACCTGGCTGCATATTGTAGAGGATAAGTATCATGCTAAGCCTATCATCTACACCTATTATAAATTCAAGGAGCAATATCTGAGTGCGCCTGTCTTCGAGGATTATCCTTACTGGATAGCCCACTATTATGTTGACAAGGTGCAGTATAAGGGCAAATGGAAGTTCTGGCAGCATACGGATGTGGGCAAGTTGCCGGGTATTAAGGGCTACGTAGATTTCAATATTTACAACGGCAGTTATTATGAGCTCAAGCAGCTCTGCATAGGAAGCAATAATAACGAGAAGAAATTTATGGAATAAAGGTTGGATTTTTGGCAATATGCGAAAATCCAACCTTTATTCGTATGTTTTAATCTGATATTTCTGATTTCGGATTTTGGTATTGAACCTTTTAGAATCAGAAAAGAATCTTTATGAACCTAAGACAAGGCAGGCCCAATTGTTGTCAATCTGTCTGTTTATTTCATGCATTCCCAGTTCTTCAGCTTTCTCCAGAAGTACCGGAATATCTTCTTCGTAGAAACCGCTCAGAACCAGGGTTCCGCCGATGTTCATCACGCTACGGAAAGCACGCATGTCGTCGAGCAGAATGTTGCGGTTGATGTTGGCTAGAACCAGGTCGAAAACGCCGCTGATGTGGTTGATTACCTGACTGTTGCCAAAGAGAACTTCCATGTTTGTTACGCCGTTCAGCACGGCATTATGCTTGGCATTTTCCACGCTCCATTCGTCAATATCGTAGCCTACCACGTCTTTAGCTCCGAGTTTTGAGCAGGTGAGGGCAAGGATTCCCGTACCCGTTCCGCAATCCAGGATGCGCTTGGTTCTGATAGGCATGTGGAGCAGCTGGGAAATAATCATGCGTGTGGTTTCGTGGTTTCCTGTTCCGAACGCCAGTTTCGCCTCAATACCTATTTCTATCATGTCGGGTCTGTTGCTCGTATCGGGATAGAGTTCGGGATGTTTCGCATCGTAAATCACCACCTGATTGTCCACATAAATTGGTTCGAATCCCTGTTCTTCCCATTCCTGGTTCCAATCCTTATCTTCTGCATCTTTCACCTCGTAGGTTATTTTCGTATCCTCGATAGGGAAATCAGCAATATAGGCATCCAGCATCTCCTTGTCGAAGAGTTCTTTCTGCACATACGCTTCCAGTCCGTTTTCTGTTTCTTCAAAAGATTCGAATCCGGCTTCGGCTGCTCCATCTGCAAGCAGATCCTGACAGGCCTGCATCAAGTCGGCAGTCGTTTCAATAGTGAATGTTGCTACTAAATATTTCATATTTAATTTGTATTAATTTCTTGTCTAAAAATGCCTTCGAATGTTCAAAAAAGCTAGATTTGTTTTAAATCTTCTGCAAAATTATAAAAAAATAGGGGAAAACCTACAATTATTTAGGGAAATTCTGTATTTTTGCATAAAGATAAGCAATATTTTTGCATCCAGATTATTATATAATCAGAAAAAGGCTCTTTCGGGAGACTTCTTCCTGATGATTTAAGATGATTCGGGAAGAGAAAAATGGAGAATGAAAAAGAGAAAAAATAAATAGGAGAACAGAAATATGAAAAGAAAGTATCTTCTTGCAGTCCTTATCGCAACTGCGATGCCACTCACTTCGATGGCACAGGACGATGACCTCTACTTCAATCCGAAGAAGGAGGCCAAGGAAAAGGCTGAGAAACGGGCTCAACTCCAGCGCCAGTATGCTGAGCAGCGGGCTCGTAGAGATAGTATTTACCGTCTGTTTTGGAGCGGAAGCAACCGTTCGGTAGATGAATACAACCGGGGCGGAAGAATCTTCAGCCATTATGAGAATGTAGGGAAAGATTCCCTGGGCAACGACATCATCCAGTTCCATGTGGGCAAGGGTGTGGCGCCAGACAGCATTTATGATGATGCTTACTTCGCCCAGAAGTATGCTGACAGGGATGAGGATTTCGTACGCACACGCGAGATGAGCCGATGGGACGGATTCTATGATCCGTGGTTCTACGATTATTATGGTTACGGTCCTTACTACTGGCGCAGCCGCATGTGGGGCTGGCACAATCCTTGGCGCTACGGCTATTATGCCGGCTGGTATGATCCTTGGTTCGACCCTTGGTACGATCCATGGTATTATGGTTACTGCGGCTGGTATGGTGGCTGGTACGCCCCTTGGTATTATGGCTGGGGCGGCTACTACAATCCTTGGTATTGGGGCGGTCCGATATACGGACATGTAAGCTATGGTGGATTTGCTGGCAACATTCGCTATAACAACCCAGGTCGTATTGATGGTTCTAATCACCAGTATACAGGTGTTGGCGGTAATAACCGTAATACTTATTCACGCCGTAGTGGTTCTAACCGTAGCTTTGGCCAGCGTCAGAATACTGGCAACTTTAATAATAACTCTTCTTGGGGTAGTCGTAGTAATTCTGGCTTTAGTAACAGTAGCGGTAATTTCGGAGGTGGCAGCTTCAGCGGTAGCGGCCGTTCCGGTGGCGGTAGCTTCGGAGGCGGCGGTGGTCACTCTGGTGGCGGCAGCTTCGGAGGAAGAAGATAAATTGATAATAACAATTAGTATTAAGATTATGAATAATTTAAAACATATATTCTTTGCCAGTATGCTCATGGCTAGCATGACTGCTGCTGCGCAAGAAACCTATCAGGACGCTAAGTTGGCTGCACCCCAGCTTACAGGTACTGCCCGCTATGTGGGTATGGGTGGTGCTATGGAAGCTTTGGGCGCCGATATTTCCACTATCAGCAGTAACCCTGCTGGTATTGGTCTTTTCCGTAAAAGCCAAATAACTCTTACTGCAGGAGTTATCGCCCAGACAGATGCAGAGAATTATACGGAGTATAATGATGCTCGTATTACTTTTAATGGTAAAAAGAGTCATCCTACCTTTGACCAGGTGGGTATTGTATGGAGTCCGAAAAACAAAGGTACCAATTGGCTGAATCTGGCTTTCAATTATCATAAGAGTGCCGACTTTGGACAGATTCTGAATGCTGCCGGAGCATTGAAGGATGTTTCTCTTAATAAGATAACCGCAGCTAAGAATTTCAAGGAGTATGCGGGGTGGACCAGTCAGGACGCCAACCTTGGTGGATATAAGGATAATTCCGGAAACTATCAGCCTGGTTTGTTTACTGTTCCTACTGATGGTGGTTTGGCTTATGCTGAGGCTAATAAGTATTTGTTTGGTCAGTATCAGCATGGTTATATTGGCACCTATGATTTCAACATTAGTGGCTCGCTTAATAATCAGGTTTGGCTTGGTTTGACAGTCGGACTTCATGATGTTCATTACAACAGCAATTCTCTTTATTCTGAAGACTTCGTTGATGGCAATATAATGGATTCATTTGAGCAGTTGAAGATTACTGGAACAGGATTTGATGTGAAGGCGGGTGTTATCTTCCGTCCAGTCAAGGATTCTCCTTTCCGTATTGGTGCTTATTTCAATAGCCCTATCTTCTATGATCTCACAGTTAGTGGTGATAATGATATTACTATTTCGGGGAATAATGATCCTGCTACCTATGAGGAAAAAGATGGAAGTCAGCAGCCTTGTTATGTCAAGGGTAGTAGGGGACAGAGTATAGATTATGATTTCCGGCTTAATACACCATGGAAAGTGGGCGCCAGCTTGGGTCATACTATAGGAAATTATCTGGCACTTGGTGCAACTTATGAATATGCCTGGTACGATCATATGGACAACCGTGTGAAGGATGGTGGTTATTATGATTCCTATTGGGGAGACTATTATGAGAGCAGTAGTAGTGATGAGGCTATGAATCACGATACTCAATTGAACCTGCAAGGTGTAAGTACCTTGAAGATAGGTGCAGAGATTAAGCCTGTTGACATGTTGTCAATCCGATTAGGTTATAATTATGTATCGCCAATGTACAAGGATAATGCTTTGCGCGATCAGACATTTGATAGTAATGGCGTTTACATCGCTTCTTCTGCTGATTATACCAACTGGAAGGCGACAAACCGTTTTACTTTAGGTGTAGGTTTCAATTACCAGAATTTGGCTATAGATGTGGCTTATCAGTATTCTTCTCAAAAGGGAGATTTCTATCCATTCGAAAGTTTTACGGATATGGACTGCTCTGTTAATGCAACCAAGGTTGACAACAAGCGCCACCAGTTGCTGATGACCGTTGGCTATAGGTTCTAAAATGTGAAGGTAGGGGAGTTATTGATTAAATAATGTGAAATCCCGATAAAAAAGCCCACTCATAGAAAAAAAGTTGGGAAAAAGTTTGGCGGTTTCATATAAAAACCCTATCTTTGCAATCAAGAAATCGGGATGATTTCGTGTCATAGATTAGGTTTTTAGATTTAAGGTGTTCTTCACCTTATTTTCTAGGATTAAAAAATATTAGTTTTTTTAGTGGTTAATTTAGTTTTAGTAAGTATGTTTAGGGTCTGTTGTGAAACAGGCCCTATTTTTTTGTGCCTTTACAAAAAAAATCCCCCAACAGGATGGCTTGGAAACCATACCTGTCGGGGGAAGTAATAATCCTAAATAAATCTACCTTGAATAAACTAATCTATTAAAATTTATCCTTCATAAATCTACTTAAATGAACCAATACCGGCCTTATTTGAACTATTAAATCATATATTATTTGTTTCTGTAATTATCCAGACCCTTGTTCAGGAAGTCGAGATAAGCACTAACATCTTCTTTGAAACTGAAGGCTGCTGCAAGAGGATTGCCATCGTTGTCAATAGCCACATAGAATGGCTGGGCATTAGCTCCAAACTTGCTTGCCTGCAGATAACTCCACTTGTCGCCAACGGTTCGCAGGGTGCGCTTCTCGCCATTAAACGTTACCTCCATAGGCTCAGGAAGAGGTGTCTTATCATCAACATAAAGTGAGATGAGAACATAATCCTTTGTCAGCTTATCGGCAACCGATGGATCTGTCCAGACAGAAGCCTCCATCTTGCGGCAGTTCACGCATCCATAACCCGTGAAATCAAGCAATACCGGTTTACCGGCAGCCTTAGCCGCAGCCATTCCCAGCTCATAATCCTTGTAAGCAGGCTCTACGGTCTTGGTGTTGAGGTTGAAGTCCTGTGTATTAATAGGTGGAGCAAATGCGCTCACAGCTTTGCAAGGAGCACCCCAGAGACCCGGAATCATGTAAACCGAGAATGCCAAAGAACAAAGACCCAACATGATGCAGGCTACAGGCATAGGCTTGTTGATGTCGCCGCCGATTGCATCAACCTGGAACTTCAGCTTGCCGATGAGATAGAGACCCAACAGACCGAAGATGACAATCCAGAGAGAGAGGAATACCTCGCGGTCCATAATGTGCCAGCCGTAAGCCAGATCGGCTACAGAGAGGAACTTAAGAGAGAAGGCAAGCTCGATAAAGCCGAGCACAATCTTGATGGTCTCCATCCACGAACCCGACTTAGGAGCCGACTTCAACCATGATGGGAAGAGGGCGAAGAGGGTGAATGGGAGCGCCAGAGCAAGCGCAAAACCGAGCATTCCCACGGTAGGAGCGAGCCAGTCGCCGGATGTAACGGTCTGAACCAGCAGCAAACCGATGATTGGAGCTGTACATGAGAAGCTGACCAATACCAGGGTGAAAGCCATCAGGAAGATAGAAATCATACCCGTGGTGCTGGAAGCCTTGTTGTCTACTGCATTTCCCCAACTGTCAGGCAATTTGATTTCGAACCAACCGAAGAACGAGAAGGCGAAAACGGCAAGCAGGAGGAAGAGGATGATGTTGAAAACGGCACTTGTGCTGAGCGCATTCAGGGTGCTAGGACCTGCGATGGCTGTTACGGCAAGACCCAAAACCAGATAGATGACTACGATGCTCAAACCATAAGTAATCGCATCGCGGATACCTTTCTTCTTATCGTTCTTAGCACGCTTCAGGAAGAAACTTACGGTCATCGGGATGATAGGCCAGATGCAAGGCATGACGAGCGCAAGCAGACCGCCCACGAAACCGATAAAGAAGATGTAGAAGAGCGAATGGTTGGCGATGTCGTTAGCTCCGCCAAATGCCTGAAGTTCTTTAACAACCGGTTTCCATAAGTCCTTGACGTTCAGATTTTCCATAGCAGATGCCAAAGCTGCGGAATCTACAGGCTGGGTAGCGCTATCGGTCTGAGCCAGGGCTGCGGCCTTGGCAAGCGAATCGGCCTTCATCTTGGCTGCAAGAGCAGGATCTTTTGCCTTTGCATCCTTCGCATTCTGGGCGTCTTTTGCTCCAGCTGCAGGAGCATCAACGGCAGGCGATTTGCCACTCTGCTTAAATGCTGCCTCGCTTGGTGGCAGACAGTTCTGGTCGTTGCAGGCGCCATATTCCAGATAAGCATCAATATGATAATTTGGTTGGGTAAACTTCACCTTCTGAACAAAGGTAACGCTTCCCTCAAAATAACGGAGTTTCATCTCGAAGAGAGGGTCGAACTTTGCAATTTCTCTGCCGCGTGGCTGAAGTTTGCCTACGAGTTCAACACCTTCAAGCTTGTTTACGTTGAACGAAGCAGAAATAGGGCCGTCGCCACCCAAACCGGTAGAATAGACGTGCCATCCCGGTTGGATTTTTCCGCTAAACACGATTTCGGCTACAGCACTTCCGTCTGTTTTCAGCGAACTGGTGAACTTCACAGGGTTCATCATCTGCGCCTGAGCCAGCATTACTACAAGGAGTAATTGAAAGATTAAAAATACTTTTTTCATTTCTATTTTTTAATTTTATGTTGCAAAGTTACTAAAAACTACTCATATTACGTTTCCAAAGGGCTTTAAGGGTACAAGGTTTTAATTTTTTTAAGAAAAAATGCTAATTTTCTTAGTTTTACTTGGCTGTTTCGTACTTTTAATGTAATTTTGCGGCTGAAAGAAAGCAATCGTAAAATTGGAAACAGAATAAAATGGCAAAGAAGAAACTGTACTTATTCAGCCTCCTGGTGGCCACGATGAGTGTGCTGCTCTCTACGGTGGTGATGCATCATCACCACATGGGGCGTATATGTATGGTTGTAGAACGTTGCCAGCAGGATGGTAATCTCAACGATGAGCATACTGAGCATCATGAGAATGAAACCGATGGTTGTCGCGTGCATCAGATGCATCATTTCGTAACCAACGGCAAGATCGTGAAGAGCATTCAGAAGCAGCTTTTCGATGGCAACCATCTGCTTTCCATGCTTTCTTCCGAGTATTTGTTTATCCCTACCTCGTCGATTATTAGCGTGCGTTGGCAGCAGTTTGCAGCCAGCCTTCCTTGTGTTGATGAAACGGTCATCAGTAGGCGAGGACCTCCTTCTTTTTGTTGATTTTCTACAGTTAGAGCAACCGGGATGCAGCTTTTGCAACCAGGTTGCAGGGAAAGGTGCGTACTTTTGCACCCGAAATTATGAATCAATAAAAAGAAAAAAATGAAAAGAATATTGGTGGTTGCCGTTGCGGCAATCTTAGCCTGGTGTGGTTTCACCTTTTTCTCAAACCACGCCGGAGCAGAGGCTCATGCGGCCGAACACGAACATGAGCATGAACATGAAGAGGTGGATTTTGACAATATTCCGCTCTCTCAGAAACAGGTAGATGCTGTAGATCTGAAGATGGGCGAGGCGGTTGACCGCGTGATGGATGCTACGATTGCAGCCAACGGTCAGCTTGTTTTGCGTGCCCAGAACAAGGGCGATGTAGCTTCGCTCATGGGTGGCGTAGTAAAGGCTATCTATGTAAAGGAAGGACAGAATGTGAAGCGCGGACAGGTTGTGGCTCTGGTTGAAAATACCGATGTGGTCAGTCTGCAACGCGAATATTATTCTGCCAGCAAGGAGTGCGAACTGGCACTTGCCGACCTGGAGCGACAGAAACTGCTGAACAGGACAGGAGCTGGCGTCAAGAAGAATGCGCAGCAGGCTGCCAAGGAGTATCATGTGGCCCACGCCAACCTCATCGGCATCGGCAAGCAGCTCGCCCAGATGGGCATTTCTACCGCTGCCGTTGCCAGGGGTAAGTTTACCACAGCCTTCCCTTTGCGTGCTCCGATTGCGGGTACGGTTTCGCAGATTACAGCCAGCCTGGGCAGCTTTGCCGATATGCAGACGCCGCTCATGAAGATTCAGAACAACCAGGCTGTAGAGTGCGATCTGAACATTTTTGAGAAAGATCTGCAGAAGGTAAAGCCGGGCGATAAGGTTTATCTCTCGCTTACCAATCAGCCGGGCGTAAAACTCGCAGGTCATGTTTACGGCTTAAACCAATACTTTAACGATAATTCGAAATCTGTTGCTGTTCATGTAAAAATAGATGCGCAGTCTCTTAAAACAAGTGGCGTTCACGGCTCAGCCCGACTCTTCGACGGAATGTATGTAAGCGGCAAGATAGCTACGGGCAGCCAGTCGTGCATCGCCCTTCCATCCAAGGCCATCGTCAGTACCGACGGCAAGCAGTTTGTCTTTGCTCTGAATGGCAAACCAAAGAAAGACGAGTACAGTTTCTCCCGCCATGAGGTCATTACGGGCGTTTCGGACGGTACTTATACCGAGGTAAAACTCTGCAAGCACCTGAAGCAGGAAGGAAAGAAGATTGTGACAGAAAACGCGTATTATCTGGCTTCGCTCACGGGCGAGCATGCGGATGAGCATTAATATAAGGTAAGCTTTTTCATCAATAAAGAGCTTTTAAAAGAAAGACAGATTATGTTTCAGAAACTGATTACTTACTCCATCCGCCACAAGCTGGTGGTGGGAGTTTTCACGATAGCCCTCATCGTCTGGGGCATCGTATCGCTCATCCATCTTCCTTTCGATTCCACACCCGATATTACCGACAATCAGGTTCAGGTCATCACTCAGGCGCCTTCGCTCGGAGCGCAGGAGGTGGAGCAATACGTAACTACTCCGGTGGAAATGGCGCTTGCCAACATCCCCGAACTCAAGGAGCGAAGAAGCATCTCGCGAAGCGGACTCTCGGTCATCACCCTCGTTTTTGATGATGATGTAGATATCTACTGGGCACGTTCGCAGGTGAGCCAGATGCTGACCCAGGTGGAGAAAGATTTGCCCAAGAATACGGAAACCGAGATGGGACCGATTGCAACCGGACTGGGCGAGATTTACCATTATACCGTGCGCGCCGAGAAGGGTTACGAGCACAAATATTCGCTTACCCAGCTGCGAACCATCCAGGACTGGATTGTGAGAAAGCAGCTCTCGGGAACCCCGGGCGTAGCGGAAGTGAGCGGCTGGGGAGGCTACGTGAAGCAATACGAAGTGGCCATCAATACGGATAAGCTCAACGCCAGCAATCTTACCGTGAGCGAGGTGTTTGATGCGCTCGAAAAGAATAACGCCAACACGGGCGGAAGTTACATAGAGGAAAACTCCAACCAGTATTTCATCCGCGGCATAGGCGTGGTGAAGAGTCTGGAAGATGTGGCGAACATCGCCGTCAAGACCGTGAACGGCACTCCTGTTAAGATAGGTGATGTGGCGAAGGTTCAGCTGGGTCACGCCACTCGTTTCGGAGCCGTTACCCGAAATGGCGAGGGCGAAGTGGTAGCCGGAATTGCCATCATGCTGAAAGGCGAAAACTTTCAGGAGGTCATCAGGAATGTGAAGTTGCGCATAGAGCAGATTCAGAAATCTCTGCCCGAGGGCGTGGTCATCGAACCGTTTATCGACCGAACCAACCTGGTTGACCGTGTAGAGGGAACCATCGCCCGAAACCTGATTGAGGGCGGACTCATCGTCATCTTCGTGCTGGTTATTTTCCTGGGCAACTGGCGGGCCGGACTGGTTGTAGCGAGTGTCATTCCGCTCAGCATGCTCTTTGCTTTCGGCATGATGAAGACCTTCGGAATCGACGGCAATCTGATGTCGCTCGGAGCCATCGATTTCGGTATGATAGTCGATTCTGCCGTCATTATCGTAGAGGCTGTTGTGGCCCATCTGGGCGTGAAGAGTATAGAGCGGAGAGCGAGAAATTCTTCCGATACTCCCATCCGTTTCTCTCAGGCAGAGATGGATGAGGAGGTTCATGATTCCGCTTCGCGCATCCGCAAAAGTGCGGCATTTGGCGAAATCATCATCATGATAGTTTACATTCCGCTGATGACGCTTGTGGGCATCGAGGGCAAGATGTTCCGTCCGATGGCGCTTACCGTTTTCTTCGCCATTCTGGGTGCCTTCATCCTCTCGCTCACCTATGTTCCGATGGCAAGTGCGCTCTTCCTGAGCAAGAAGGGACATGTGCATAAAACTTTCAGCGATAGGATGATAGAGAAATTGCAGGGCTGGTACCGACCGGTTCTTGAATGGGTCTTGGCGCGATATAAGGATGTGATTACCGGCGCCGTTTCGCTCTTCTGCATGAGTGCCGTAGCCTTCCATTTTCTGGGTGGAGAATTCATTCCGAGCCTGGAAGAGGGCGATTTTGCGGTAGAAATGACCATGTCGCAAGGTACGTCGCTCTCGCAGATGGTAGAGAGCTGCTCCAAGGCGGAGAAACTTCTGAAGGCTGAATATCCTGAAATCAAGCAGGTGGTGAGCCGCATAGGAAGTGCCGAGATTCCTACCGATCCGATGCCGGTAGAAAGAGCCGACATTATGGTGGCGCTCAAGCCGAAAGCTGAGTGGACTTCGGCAGAAACTACCGCCGAACTGATGGAGAAGATGGAAGAAACCCTGAAGACGATTCCGGGCTTGGAGGCTGAGATTTCGCAGCCTATCCAGATGCGTAATAACGAGTTGCTTACGGGTATCAAACAGGATGTGGCGATTAAGATTTTTGGCGACAATCTCGATGTGCTTACCCAGCAGGCTGATAAGGTTTCAAGAATGATAAAGAATGTGCCGGGCGTGAGCGGAATCTTTATAGAAGAGGTTTCTGGACTGCCTCAGATTCAGGTGAAATACAACCACGAGCGTATGGCGGCTTATGGGGTGAGTGTTGACGAAATCAACCGCATTCTTGAAACTACCTTTGCGGGCGCTACGGCTGGAGCTGTTTACGAAGGCGATAAAAAATTTGACATCGTTCTGCGTCTTGATCCTAAGAATCGCAATTTCGAATCGCTCCAGTCGCTCCTCATTCCGCTGGCTGGTGGCGAGAGCATTCCGCTTTCCCAGTTGGCAGATGTGGTTTACGAACCGGCTCCGGCTCAGGTTTCTCATGAGAATGGTGCCCGCCGCATCTACGTAGGTTTCAACGTGAAGGGTAGGGACGTGCAGAGTACCGTGAAGGATATTCAGACCATCCTCGACGAGAAGCTGAAGCTGCCTGAGGGCTACTATTATAATTATGGTGGCGAGTTTGAGAATCTTCAGAGTGCCACCCAGCGTCTGATGATCGTGGTTCCGGTAGCGCTCATCATCATTCTGCTGCTGCTCTACGCTACGGTTAAGAATCTGCGCGAATCGCTCTTCGTGTTCTCCGCCATTCCGCTTGCTGCGATAGGTGGCGTCTGGGCGCTCTGGTTGCGCGGAATGCCTTTCAGCATTTCGGCGGGCGTAGGTTTCATCGCCCTCTTTGGCGTGGCGGTTCTCAACGGCATCGTGCTGATAGGTCAGATGAACCAGATGCAGAAGCAAACGGCTGCGGTTCATGCGGAAAATGGCGCAAGTAGGTCGGCTGTTATTCAGAAAAGAATTATTGACAGTTGCATGATTCGTCTCCGTCCGGTTCTGATGACGGCCCTGGTAGCCTCTATGGGTTTCCTACCGATGGCGTTATCCCATGGCGACGGAGCAGAAGTCCAACGCCCTCTTGCTACGGTTGTGATAGGCGGTCTCATTACCAGCACGCTCCTTACGCTTCTGGTTCTGCCAGCCATCTACAAGATGTTTACGAAAAAGTAAGATTTCAACTTAAGAAAATAATGAACAGAATAAAGATAACAGAAAATAGGGTGGTGGCTTGCTTTGCCGCCATCCTGCTCCTGCTGCCAGCCACAGCTGGAGCCCAGCATTTTGATGCTCATATTGCGGGCAGGAAAGTTACCCTGCAGGAATGTTTCGATTTGGCTGCCCGACAGAACCTTCAGATGCAAGCAGGAAAGAAGTCGGTAGAGCGTGCGCAGGTGATGCAAGGCACGGCTTGGGAACTGGATAAAACCGAGGTTGCCTTCTCGCAAAACCCAGCCACGGGAGGCGAATCAGACAACGGCTTTACCTTCACCCAGAGCCTCGATTTTCCTACCGTCTACGCCTCGCGCCGTAACCAGCTCAAGGCTGAAACCCAGGCAGAAAAGAGTCGCCTGAACGTGGTCAACCAGCAACTGAAGGCTGAAATCGCCAACACTTATTATCAGATGCTTTATCAGACTCACAGACTCCAGATATTGCAGCGAATCGACTCTGTATTAGAACGTTACAGCAAGATTGCAGAAATGCGTTACAAGGCAGGAGAAAGCCGACAGCTGGAATATCTCTCAGCCGACCGCAAATGCAACGAAAACCGTCTGGAAATGGCTGATGTGAAGAGCGAAATAGAGCGTCTGCAAATCGACCTCATGTCGCTGCTCAACACGCAGGAGCCCGTAAAACCGGCAGAAGAGAATCTCTCGGCCATCGCAGCCCAGAATCTCAATTCCTATAATTATCAGCAGTCTGCCGACGGCATTTACCAGCAGGATAAGCTCATCGCTCTGGATAAGGAAATCAAGGCAGCCAAATCAGGTTTTGCTCCGAGTTTATCCTTATCTTTGCGTACCCAATGTGTCATTTCCAGTTGGAATCCATACAACATAGACCGTTCGAGATTTGCCGAGGGCAATTTTTTCGGTTTTGAGATTGGCGTAGGCATTCCTTTATTTTACGGTTCCACGAAGGCTAAGGTCAAGGCAGCCCAGAAAGACCGCGAATTGGCAGAAATCGAAATGCGCCAGGAGCAGACAGAGAAAGAGCGCGATTTCCGTCTTTGTACGAAGCGTCTGCAGGCAGCATCCAACCGTCTGAAATATTACGAGCAGAACAACCAGGCTCATTCTGCGCAGATTTCAAGACTGAGTGCCGTAGAATACGAAAATGGCGAAATTTCGTATGTAGAATATGTGAATGCCATCGAGGAAACCATCGATGTTCTGATGAAGCATGCCGATGCGATTAATGAATACAACCAGGCAGTAATCGCCATCCAGCGTCTTACCGGCATGATGTAAGCTATTCAGAAAGGGGTGACCTGGTTCCATTTTAGGCTCCAAATTTCACCTCTTTCTTATTCTCATAACGCCTATTTACCATAATACCGGTTAGAATTAAATAGAGGAAAGTAATCAAAACCTTCTGACTTTGGTCAACATATGCATAAACCGATGAAAACAATTTAAAAACTGTTGAATGAAAAACCTCTTTAAAATAGAAAAAGCTACGGAAAACACGGCTTTTAATATTAAATAACGTGAATTTTTCACGAAATACAAATTTTCATTTTGTAATTCTGCTTTTTTATCGTATATTTGCACCACAATAAAAAAAGAACAGCTATGATACAGGAATTTCAAATACAGAACTTCTTCAGCATCAGGGAAAGGCAAACGCTTAGCTTCCTTCCTACTAATGATGACAAGATGAGAAGCCAATACCTATACGAAGTGGCAGAAGGTGTTGAACTCCTCAAAATTGGTATCGTGTATGGTAGCAACGCCAGCGGCAAAACCACGCTGCTCGATGCCCTCGCATTCTTCCGTCGCACCATGCTCTACAAGCCGGAAAACAAGAATATGGGAATGGGGTACGTTCCTTTTCTTCTGGATAATCACAGCCGCAAAGAACACTCCTCTATGCAGATGACCTTCTGGCTCAACCGGGAGAAATACATCCTAAGCCTTGAATTCGACGAAAAGCGAATCTACGAGGAGATGCTGATGGTTTATACAAGTTCACGCCCTACCAAGTTATACAGCCGCAGCTATCAGCAGGAAACAGACCACTCGGAAGTTAGCTTTGGCAGCAAATCGGGCATCAACAAAGCCACCCAGCGAGCCATCGCCGGCAATACTACCAACAACTGCACGGTTATGGCCGCCTTCGGACAATCGAATGCAGCCACATCACGACTGAACGCCGTAGCAGAATTCTTCTATTCGGGAATGCGAGATACGCTGAGCCCGCGCGACTCCCTGACATTTAACGTGAAAGACGAATTGCGTCATGACAAGGAGGACAAGAAAAAGCGCTTTCTGTTACAGATGCTGAAAGCGAGCGACTTCAATATCACCGACCTTTCGCTAGATGAGAGCGAAGAGAATATCACTCCTGAAATGGAGAAAACCATCAAGAGTGCTCCCATCCCAGAGGAAGCTAAGGTAGAAATGCTTCGCCGTGGCACGCTTAAGCATGATGAAATTCTCTTTCAGCATACGGGCGACGGCGGCGAATATACTTTACACGAGCGTTTGGAATCGGCAGGCACCCACAGGTTTCTGGGCATGTCGGTGGTGCTTTACTATGTGCTCCACCACAACAACTTCATCCCTATCGACGAGGTGGAAACAAGCATTCATTATGAGCTTCTCTCCTACTTCATCAAGTTGTTTCTTGCCAACAGCGAAGGTTCTAGCCAGCTGCTCATGACCACCCACGACATCAATCTGCTGAACGAAGACTACATCCGTCGGGATGTGGTATGGTTTACAGACAAGAGCCGTGAAGGCGCCACCCAGCTGAAGCGTCTCAGTTCGCTGGGCCTGCACAAGACGATGAATCCATATCATGCCTACAAGCAAGGCAAGCTGGTGGATTTACCATTCCTTGGAAGTATTTATCTAGATAAGGAGGATTAGAATATGGCAGTAAAGAAAAGTATAGCTATCATAGGTGAGGGCGAGACGGAGTGGTTCTACTTTGATTCGCTCCGCATCGACTGCCGCTACCCCTTTAAGGTAGCGCCCGATTTTCCACAACATTCCGATATTCCTCACATGGCAAAATTGGCAGAATCGTATGTAAAATGCGAAACAGACTATGTAATCTGCCTTGTTGATATGGATCGCCTGTTGCAGAATCCAAAAGAAATGGAAACTTACTCCAAGATACGCAAGAAGAGCAGCCGTAAGATTATGTGGGTGGAAACCAATCCATGCACGGAATTCTGGTTTCTGCTACATTTCCTGCCTCAACTTTCCGTGAAGCATTACGACAGTTACGAGCAGCTCATTCCTGAGCTTCAGCGCTACATGCCTGGCTACGAAAAGACCGTAAGATATTTCCGCAAGAACAAGCTCTACAATTATCTCACGGAAAACGGCGACCTTCAGCGGGCTCTAAGCTACGCCAAGGAACTCTCCCGGCTAAGCAAGGCTACGCCAGAAGATAAGATTGCCTATACCCAGATGCACCGGGTATTCGAGTTGTTAGCATCGATGAATCATGATGAAACCTGCAAGGAAATCGTCACACCGAATGAACAAATCCCAATCGGAGACAACCAGCAGGAGATTATCAATTTTATCGTCAATAGCGGAAAAACTGATTTGAAATCCATTTCTAAAGCCACAGGCCTCAAAGTTTCAAGAACACGAGATTATCTCGAAATGCTCGTTGACAAAGGACTGATAGAAGTGGAGGGAGAGTATAACAAAAAAATATTTAAAATAAAAGAATTTCCTAATATATGACAACAGATCAGAAAGAAAAATGCCTTCAGGCATATTACCATACTGATATCGAGCCTACACTAGACCGACTCAATCAGATAAAGGACATAGTCTCTAATTTTGAAAAGGATGGAGCAAATCGCCTCACTTGTGCACTCGAAATGAAGCACAAGGATCTAGACGAAATAGAAAAGCTTTCAGAATTCATAGCTCAAGCCCGCGAAAAAATGGAAAAAGAACTGGAACGACTGAAAAAGTTTGAACCCACTTTCAACAATCAATTTGCTACGGACCACAATAACTACTATAATTCTGTAAGCGAAGTTCTAAGACATATCAGAAGCCATCTGTCCCCTCTGAAAATCATTCTCAAGAAATTCTGCCCAAGAAAGCATCCTACGGTTCAAGAATGTGAGACCTACAAGATTTTACCCAAATCGGTAATCGATGCATCATTACTTGGAGATGAAGTTTATGAGGCTGATTTGTTTAAACTCGATAGTTTTCCGGCAGAAGTACAGGGGCTGTATAACGAGATGATAAAATTCTTCAAGGCTGAAAAGGAATGCATGGATATCTGCACAGAAATATTAGAAGAGGAACGGGATATACGCAAAGACCCCATTAAGAGCAAATGCATATTGGATAAATACAGACAGAATGCATACAAACGTATGGAAAATATGATTATGCTTATCTCCGAAGATACAATAGAATATCTCAAGGCTACAACTCCAGCTTATCATGCATACCAGCAATATGCTTCGGAGGAAGGATTTGCGCAAGGAGAATTCCATAAGCAGAACTGCGCTTCTATGGATCATCTTTGCCTTATCGAAGCTGTGACAGAAAATGATGATATTACCATTAAAGAGAAAGTGCTTTGGGGCAATAATCCGAAAACCATAAAGAAAATCAGATATGTAATAAGCCACTTCGATGAACTGCTGCCAGCAAGATTCAAGCATAAACTGATGGGAATGTATGAATATATTTTCTGTCAATGGGCCTTGCCTGAGAATGTGAAACAGGCTGTAGATTACTTCCTGGAACATTACAACGGAATCTACAAACCCGTAAAATATGCCGCAGTAAACAAGCATAGCCTGGGATATGACAAGAACTCTAAAATGGTAAAAGATTTTACGGCAGGCATCAATGTAATTTTTGCAAATAGCAATAATGCTGAACTGATGGATTTTAGTGCTTAAAAAGTAGATTTAATTATGGGCGAAAAGACTCGAAACTCATAAAAAGTGTATCAGATTAATGGCTGATACACTTTTTTTTGTTTGTTTTTCAAATGGTAATCTACTTTCCAAGTAAAACAGATTTACTTTTTGAGAAAAGTAGATTCCCGGTAACCTCCTAATCTACTTTTCTGTTTCTTATAATCTACTTTGCTTTCTTGTAATCTACTTTTTTAACTCAGATAAACATCTATATTTCGAAAAGTGTAAATATTATTCAGTTCACTTCTATCTACTTTTTTTCTTGGTTATCTCTCCCAAAATCCCGACCTTTGCAGCACCAAACCACATCAGACCTGGGCAAGCGAAGACCGAAGCCTGTTTCGAATTTGGCTGGTGCGGAATGGAGGTCCCCTCTCATCGAAACGGAGGGAATAACCGGAAAGACGACAATTATGTCTAAAATGATTTTCTACCCAAACACAGAATTGGGTATCGACCTCAAGTTGATGACTAAGGAGCCAGGGCGCATGGCTGTTGGCGAGTATCTGGATGGAGCTATTACGCACGATGGAGAAGATCACTTCACCTTTGTGCAGAATGACCAGGAGAAGAAGCTGCAGAAGGTGGTGCAGAGAAATCCGCACGTGTATTTGGGAACGTACATCAACGTGAACCGCGGGAAAGACGGTACGCTCTACCCTACCTTCAACCGCCCGCAGTTCTCGGATAGCTTCACTTTCCAGGACTTCTGCCAAGGTGCCGCCGACGAGCTGCGCATCATTGGCGGCAAGGGTGAGAACTGATAAACGGAGTTGAGGCTTTCTAGAGGAAATGGGGACTTCTGGGGGGGCCGGTAACAGGCTCAACTAAAATCTTCCAATATTCCAGTTCTTCCAATATTCCAAAAAGGGTGTTTCAAGACAAATTCCCTTTTTATAGATTCTATAACTACTTAATATATAGATAGTTATATATATAATATAAGGAAATGGAATCCTCGAAAAATTAATTGGAAGAACTGGAATTGGAAGATTCTGGAAGCCCCCATTTCCTCTAAAAGGCTCATTATCAAAACATTAACGAAAAATGAAGAAGACAAATTTAAAGTACGACATTACAAAAAGTACCGCTCCGAAGATGCCAAAACTGGGAAAAGGAACGGAATGTGTGCAACTTTTGCTCTCTCAGGTGTCAAAAGACATGCATGAACCCTTAGTTCCGATGCTCTTCCCTATTCTCGGAGCGCAGGTTAGCGGTACGGAATTTCAGTATCCCGACCTCAGTTGGAAGGAATTATGTGGCATGATGGGCAATCTTGTAGCAGATTCAGGCTGCAATAAAGGACAATTGGGAAACTTAGTGGAAGCCATCTGCCGAAATTTCCGCGAACACGATGAAAAGGAACTGGAGAAACTCGTAGAGTGGCAAAAACAGATAAAATCCAAGTCGGCAAACAAGGAAAAACCTATAAGACCCGACGTGAGTTTCTGGTTTCCACCTGCCGACGTAACCAATGCCGCCTTTATTCTGAACGCTATGGGATGCGAGAAGTTGGGTGACAGAACGCAATACCTCAATCTGCCTGAGGTGGAGATGGCTGACCGGATGTGTGGCGGACATAAGCAGATATCGCAGATGCTGCGCAATATCTACGACCGCCAGCGTTCGGGTGCATTAAGAGCTACAGCCGATGGAGTGACAGGAAATCCTATTCTACGTGCCAACCTCACCATCTCTTCCACCCCGTATGCTGCCCGAAAATTCTATAAGAACGAACTCTTCAACGGTACCTTCGGGCGAATGGTGTTCTCGTATAAGCCCAGAATGGGGCGTGATGGAAAAATCCCGAGACAGGGAAAATATGATGAGGCATTCTATAAGAAGCTGGATGAGTATCTGGTAAAGCTTAGCATCTGTAAAGGCCGTTTCATCATCAAGCCGCTGAATAAACTCACAGACCAGCTGGCTGCTGACATGGCTACGCTTGCTGATTTGACGGATGATGATGTTTTTTGGGATATTTCGAAGCGCTCCATCGTGTCGGCATGGAAGGCGGGTTGTTTGCTCTGGGTGCTGAACGACCAGACTTGGACGAAGGCGATGGGTGAGCTTGTAGAGTGGCTGGTGTATCATGACCTTTGGAGTAAGGCGAAAATCTTTGCCGATTTGCTGAACCAGGATGCTGATTCGGTTAGCGAGGCTCAGAGAAGAGGACCGAAGAATCTGCTCGATGATCTGCCAAATTCATTTAACGAGGCACAACTGGAAGCACTCCGCATTTCGCAAGGTAAGACAAAGGAGGGCACGAAAAACCAACTCTACAAGTGGGTATTCCGCAAATTCATCACCTACAGCAACCAGACGGGGCTCTATACCAAGACGCAGGAGTATCTTACGGGCTCGCCGGAGGCGAAGGAGAAGAAATAAACATAATTCTATAAAAAGAAAAATGAATGGAGAAATATGAGATTCAGAAACTGCGCGAGCTTCCGATAGAGAAGGTTGCGAAAGAGATGGGGATGAAGGTGGAGCACCATAAGGCGCTCTGCCCCTTCCATGACGACCACCACGCCAGCCTCACGTTCAATAAAACCAAGAACAGCTGCAGATGCTATGTCTGCATGAGGAGTTCCATCGGCACTATCGACCTGGCGATGAGATACCTGGGGAAGGATTTCCCCGCGGCTTGCAGATGGCTCGCTGGGGAACATCAGATTCAGCTGGAGGAGGATTCTTCATCGGGCTCTTCATCCGGCGATTCTTCTTCTGGTGATAATTCTGAGAAATCTTCCTTCGATGCAAGCAGGTATGCTAGGTTCTTTGAGCATCCCTGGCTCAACGGGGCGGCTCGGAGGTTTCTCTTCGAGGAGAGGAAAATTGACTGGAGAGTGGTGAACTGGTGCCGACTGACTTCTTGGACCGATAAGAAGGGCATCAACTGGCTGCAGATTCCTTACTTCGATACCGATGGGCGGCTTATCGGTATTCAGAACCGGAACCTGGATTACAAGAAGGCTCCAACAGATTTAAAGGGGGTGGCTGCAGATAAATCCCCCACAGATTTCACAGAGAGCACAGATTCTGCTTCGCATCAGATGGACGGGATTGGGATGACTGCAGATAAATCGCCCACAGATTTCACAGATTCTGCTTCGCATCAGAAGGAGCAGGATGCACCCCGCTTCCGGTTCCCTTATGGCGCAAGATGCAGCATCTATAACCTGCCGGTTGTGAAGAGACTGAAACCGGGCGAGAGGCTGTTTATTACGGAGGGATGTAGCGACTGCTGGGCGATGCTTTCTGCCGGACATAAGGCGATAGCCATCCCTTCTGCCACGCTTCTCAAGCCGGAAGATAAGCAGCTGCTGGCGGATATCGGAAGGGAATACCGGGTGGAATTCCACATGTTTCCTGATCAGGATGTGCCGGGCGAAAGCCTCTTCATGCAACTCAAGGAGATGCTCCCCCAGCTGGTTCACCACCAGTTGCCAGCGGGCTGCAAGGATTTCAGCGAATACTATCTCTCGGAGGTTTCCTGTCCTTCTGGGCGCAAGGAGCCGATGAACAAATGATTAAAAAATTGAGATTATGGAAGAATTTATAAACCGTTCGTATACGAAGAAGGAACTGGGACTGATGTACTTTCCCGAGAGTATGCCTCGCACAGCCGTGAATCATCTTATGAGTTGGATTCGGCGTTGCCAGCCGCTTTGGGATGAATTGCAGGAGATGGGGTATGAAAAGACTTGCAAGTCGTTCACGCCCAAGCAGGTGAAGGCTATTATCGATAACCTCGGGGAACCGGGATAAAATGTTCCGCTATCGCATGGTATCGCACGCTATCGCACACCTGATAAATCGGGATTTCGTATCTTTGCATCGTGATTCAGAAAGCGCGCAAAATCACTTGCCCAGTTGGAGAAAAATATCTCCCTAATTGGGAAAATAAAAAAGTAATGAAAACAAGACTCCAAGCCTCGAAACGAGTCGTTTCGCAAAGTACTTCTTCTAAGAGAAATCTGAGGAAAGAGGAAAAAGCGAAACTTAGCAGGGGGCAGAAAAAAAATCATGAACCAGAACATGAAGGCATTCATCCGGTATCTCATCGTGGCGATTTGCTCAGCCATCGTCACCTTCCTATCCAGCTCCTGCACGGCAGGACTCGTAATCGGAAAGAACCAGCGGCAACATCAGGAGAACAACATCTCCACCAAAGTAGATTCTACCTACTACGTGCCAACCATTACCATCAGGTAGTTTATAGAGTTAACAGTTGATAGTTTATAACAATTTAAAATTCAGAAGATTATGGCAATTAATTTGAAAGCAAAGGAGACCCTTATCCAAGTAGGCGAAATGAAGGGTCAGTACAGATTCATCCTCGGTACCGAACTTTACAACAAGCTCTCAGAGAGCAAGGTTATCAAGGAGGCTGCTATCAGAAGCGGCGTTAGCGTAGGCGTGATGCAGGTTTGCTGGGATGCAGCAGGCGAGGTTATCAAGGCGTGGTGTACCGAAGGCCATTCCGTAGCCGTTCCGGGATTGGGAACCATGCGATTCGGCGTAAGAGCCAAGAGTGTGCCTACCGTAGGCGAAGTGGCTACCAGTCTGATTACCAACCGCCGTGTTATCTTCACCCCAAGCGTTGACATCAAGCGCGAGCTGCAGGAAACCTCCATCCAGATTACCTGTTACGACCGCAACGGCAAGGTGGTGAAAAACGTTACTTCCGACGATAAGGGCGATGTGGAAGACCCAGACAATAACCCAGGTGGCGGCGGTTCGGATAACAACCCGGGCGGCGGAAATACCGAAGGCGGCGGAACCACCGGCGGTAATGAAGGAGACGGTTTGGAGTAAGCGAACTCCCCGAAAGACCGAACAGGAATCCCTGATTTTACCACAATAAGAAAAGAGCCCCTGATGCAAGGAAACGAGCATCGGGGGCTTTTATTTTACTCCATTACATAGAGGATGGATGTATAGAGCTGCATCACGAGAATGTAGAAAAGAAAGCAGGGCGACAGGAGGCGGATGCCTTGATTCATCGCATCATAAACCTGACTGATGCCCTTGATGCTCTCGCTCATGATGCCGTAACTCATGCTCATCACCATGACCGAGAAACAGATGTACGGAATGAGACTATGCGTGAACGGACCCGGAAAGAGGGTTCCTACGGCATTCAGCAGAATGGCATGGGGCAAGAGTGTGAGCGCCAGCATGATACCTGCAGAGATGCACAACTCGATGAGCATCAGGCGCAAGGCCGTGCGCTGGCGATACTGGGTATGGTCGAAATGGAGCACCCTACTCTGCTTTACCACCCCGATGGTGATGCTGATGAGCACCAGCCATACGAGCCATACTGAGGTGAGATGGTCTACAAAATGGCCCGTAAACCAGCGGATGCCCTCGGGGCTGGTAAGCGAATGGGCGAACGACTCGGGCATCGCAGCTGTAAGCAGCCACGAAACCAGAATCACCACTACTTCGGCTATTCCCAACGATAATGCCAGATAGGCCAATACTTTCTTATACATTCTTTAAAAAGCGCTTATTGAAACGAGTTATTCTTCATCTGCCTGCAGATGGTCGATATCGAGGATGCGGAGCTCGCAGGCTTTTACTACCAGGCGCGTAGCGTTGATGCCCATGCCGTGGTTGCCATCAGGAAAGAGTTTCTGAACCAGTTCTGCCTGGCGCTTCTCCAGACTCTTAACGCCGAAAGGCATTCCGCGCAGGTTGGTAATCTGCTCCTTGGTATAGCCCAGCGCAAGATGGCGAAGGAAACGCTCATCATACTCATCAATCTCATAATTAACCAGAGCCTCCTGACGCATCAGCTGGCTGTTTACGCTCCGCTTGAAACGGTCTACTATCTTCTGAAGGATAGGCTGGTTGAACACCAGTTTCTTGCCGCCCATGCAGCTCGCCACATCGCCACGCGTAAGGAGTTCGCCACTCTTCAGGATGATGCCGTCGCAACCCGCATCGAGCACATCTACCCAGAGTTTTTCGTTCAGAATTTCTCCTGTAAAGATGAGTACCTTCACGTTAGGATATTGCTCCTTCGTCTGACGGCAGATTTCTACGCCTACCGTGGTAGAACCGCCCAGACCCAGGTCGAGCAGAACCAGGTCAGGCAACTGCTGCTTGATGAGTTTCCAATAGGCTATTTCGCTCTCGGCAGTACCGATGATTTCAGCCTCGGGAATATCGTTTTTAAAGATTCCCTCTGTGCCCTTCAGTTCCAGGGGCACGTCTTCTACTATGATGACTTTAAAATTTTCCATTGTCTAATATTTTTATTTTCTTATGATTTTAAACTTTCCCATTTGATTCGTGCCGGCAGCAAGGCCTCTATCCTGAGGCAACCTTTTTCGCCCTTACAAGCCTTGATGCCACAGCCACGCAGATTGGTTACCTCGCCCAGTTCCCTCACGATCTGCCGACAAAGCAGATAGCGCAAATCGCCCGTGAGAGGGGTGAAGAGCTGGGCATGGAGCGCCCCGTCGTAGGCCACATCCTGCTGGTCAACCCAATAGCGCACGTAGGCAGAACCCGGAATCTCAACCACCCCGGCATGATAATCCTTGGAATTGCCGCGCATCAGAGAAACAAGATAGCGGTTCAGGAAATCATCTGCCTTGATGTTGCCTTCAACCTGCTCCATCGCCTGGGCGCTGAGCAGAGAATAGAGCGATTTATAATAATCTACCAGTTCCTTGAGCGAATCAACATCATCGGGCTGCGAATCGATGAGCTGGCGGATGCGCGACGGATAATACATCGTTTCGTGCTTGAGCGTAGACAGACAGTTGTCGAGCACGGAATTGGAGATATGTAGCTTATCGTTCTCATATTCAGCCCGATGCAGTTCATCTGTCAGCAATTCCAGTTTCAGGGATTCCTGTTCGGCCTCGTCGGTCCGCTTAGCCTTGGTCTGTTCAATCATGGCAAACCGGTAGCTCAGCACGTGGCGGTAATAAATAAGATAATAAGCCAGCGGCAACTGCAGCAGCAACAGGATGAGCAGCACCACGGCCACGGTCTTGGAGTTCTCGCTCTGCTGCATCGTGTGCACATAATTACCGAGCGTATTATCGGCACTTATCTCGCGGAACAGCTGGGTATAAACCTTGTTGTTGCTCTGGTAGAGCGACCATTGGTGCAACGCCAGGGCAGCCACGGCACACTCGTTTCTCAGGTCGAGAATCACGTGATAATTGGTAGGCAGCCCCGAGCGAATCCAATAGAGTTCTGCCGCCATTCCCACCTCCGGATGAGCCACCATGAGATACTTTCCGTCGGGATACTTCGAGAGGTAGAATGCGTTGAGATAATGGCGGGATGAATCGGCAAAAGCCAGGGTGCGCTGGTAGGTGCCGTTGATATTGCTGTAATAGGCGCTATCGGCAAAATCGTCGGCACGCTGGAGATTAGCATCTACGTTCGTCTTGAGATGATTGTGGCGTTGGCGGATGCCGTTGGTCTTCTTTGCCTCGCAAGGCTGGACCGAAGCCGATAGCAGCACGAAGAACATGATGAAGATGCCCAGCAGCTGATGGGTTCGGCGGGCGATGCCCTTAGGCAGACGGAAACTGAAGCGGCTCCCCTCGCCCAACTTGCTTTCTGCCTTGATCTGGCAGCCGGCAAAGAGCGAACTCACCTTCTTATATTTCTCTATGATGCCCTTGCAGTTGAGCAGTCCGAAGCCGTGGCCGCCTGTATAGGTGCGGTCGAAGACATGCGCCAGCTGCTCCTCGTCCATACCCTTTCCGGTATCTGAGATGCTGATTTCCACGAAGTCAGAAACCTTGGCGCTAATGGTAACCTTTCCGCCTTCGGGTGTAAACTTGCGGGCGTTATCGGCGATGGTATTGATCATGAAGAGCGTAAGGATGCGGTCGGCCTTGACCACGGCGTCTGTCGGCTCTACTTCGAGCGTTACGCCCTGCATCTGGAAACTCATCTTGCCCTTGGCTACAATATCGAAGAGCTGCTGGAGCGGGAAACTCTCGATACGCAGACTGAGCGAGCCCTGGCGCATCTGAATCCACTCCGTAAGCACGTTGTTATACTGGTTTATCTTATCCGTAAGTTCGGCGATATACTGGTAGCGTTCCTGCCGCACCTCGTCGCTTTCGCCCCCTTCTGAGAGTCGGTTTACCTCATGGATCATGCGGTCGATGAAAGGCGTAATGCTGTTTACGAGCGAAATTTTAGCCCGTTGCTCCAGATTGCGTTTCTTGTTTTCTTCGATGTGCAGTCGGGTTACGTTCAGATTATCCTGTACTTCTTCCTGCTCATCTTTTAATTCGTTGATTTTCTTAGTGTTATTCTTACTCCATTCACGTAAAGGTGCAAGCAGTTCATCCATCGACTGGTTCTTCATCTTCTTGCGTTTCATGAGGTCGAAAACGTAGAGCAGAACCACCACGAGCACAATCATCGCCACCACGGCAGCAATCATCAGGTTGAGCTGCTGGGCGTTCTCGTCGAGCGCCGTAGCACGTGCCTCGAGCTGGCGGTCCTGTCGGGAGTGGTCTTGCAAATCCAGATAGATGTTGCGGTTGTAATCGCTCTGCTGCTTATCGTCGATAGCCGAATAAACCAGGCAAAGCTGTTCGCGGATAGACGCCACGAGGTCGGGTGCCTGCTCTATCGCCTTGTTGTCGTTCAGGGCATGGTTCAGACAGGAGAGTGCCGAAGAATAATCATGAATATCCCAGAAACATTCTGCCAGCGTACGGTTGGCTCCGGCAGTCTGATAAACATCTCCGTAGCTCGAAAAGAGGTTGAGGGCACGCTGGGCAAAGTTGCCTGCCAGCAGATTGTTTGGCATCTGCTCGATGTTGAGATACTGGAAGGCAGGCAGGTTGTTGCGGATAAGGAATTCGCTCACCTCCCCTTTTCTGAGGTGCTCGCTAATAGACTGCAGGGCGTTAGCCTGCCAGTAAGGATACGGATGGGCAGCATCGCTAGCCAGCATGTAGCAGCTGATCAGCCGGTCGAATTCCGCCTGATTAATTTCGTTTTCGGTTCCCTTGACGATGGCTCCGCCCGAACCGAAATTATAAAGATAGTTGAGGTATTGTGCCGAATCCTGTTCCAGCTCATCCGGGTCCAGCCGGTTAAGCTCCTTGAACATCGGTTCGTCTAAGCCCACATAATAAAAATAGGTGGCGGCAACAATAGAGAATTCAGATTTCGCATAAATCACACGTTTGCTTTCCCTCGGGGGCATGGAATTCACCTCTTCGCGAATTCTTCGCAAACGCCTCATCGCCTTTTCGCGATAAGCATAAAAATCTTTGTTGTGCGATTCTCTCTGGCAGAGTCGCATGTTCTGAACATCGGCAATAGCGAGTTCAATCTGATTATCGCTCTCCTCTTCAACCTTCTTCAGCCATCCCTTGGCTCCCTTGTAATCCATCTTGGCTATACAGACGAAGGCAAGGTTGTTGTAGGCTTCGGCACGACCTGAAGGATAATCTTCTGAAAGATTTAATGCCCTTTCAGCCAGCACTTTAGTGGAATCGAGATTGCGATAATGATAAGCATAAGATTGCTCGTTCAGCTCATCTACCCTTGCCTTATTCGCAGGAGAACAAGCTGAAAGAAAAAGAGTCGCCACCACCAGAACTGATGATGGCGACATGCAACAAAATGATTCGAAATTTAGCATCTCGAATGAAAAAAAATCTTTATTAAGCGCGAGCCTTCGCGATATAACCGAGAGCCTCCTGACACTTGGCTGTGATAGCAGCCCAGTCGCCAGCAGCAACAGTCTCCTTAGGGAAGAGCTTAGAACCCATACCTACGCAGAGTACGCCTGCCTTGATCCAAGGAGTAAGATTCTCCTCTGTTGGCTCTACGGCACCTGTTACCATGATGTTGCTCCAACGCAAAGGTGACATAACGTTCTTAACGAATGAAGGACCACCTACGTTACCTGCAGGGAATACCTTTGTTACGTCGCAACCTGCAGCCTGAGCATTATTGATTTCAGTTACAGAACCGCAACCTGGTGAATAAGGAACCAGACGACGGTTGCAAACTGGAGCAATATCAGGGTTGAAGTTAGGACCTACGATGAAGTTAGCGCCGAGCTGGAGATACAGAGAAGCTGTACCAGCATCAACAACTGTACCGGCACCCAGAATCATCTCAGGGCAAGCCTTGTCAGCCCACTTTACCAACTCACCAAAAATCTCGTGAGCGAAGTCACCACGGTTAGTAAACTCGAAAACACGTACGCCACCCTCGTAACAAGCCTTGATGACGTTCTTGCAGATTTCAACATCCTTGTTGAAGAAAACAGGTACCATACCAGTCTCTTTCATGGCTGCCATAACCTGCATTTTGCTAAACTTTGCCATTACTTATTTTAATTAATAATTAATAGTTTATAGTTAATAGGAGCTTCGCCATAAGCAAGACTGCCTATCAACTATAAACTTTAAACTATTATAGTTTATAGGGGCTACGCCATTAGCATGACGGCTATAAACTATTAACTTTTAACTCTAAACTAAATCTATTATCTCTGAACTCGACCATTAGCGTTACCGCCAGCCAGGCTCTCTACCTCGTCAGCAGAAACCAGGTTGAAGTCGCCAGGGATAGTATGCTTCAAAGCAGAAGCAGCTACCGCAAACTCAAGAGCCTCGCCCTGAGTCTCCTTGGTAAGAAGACCGTGGATCAGACCACCAGAGAAAGAGTCGCCACCACCAACGCGGTCGATGATAGGGTTGATGTCGTAGTGCTTGCTCTGATAGAACTCCTTACCATCATAGATGAGAGCCTTCCAGCCGTTGCGTGTAGCAGAGAGAGACTCGCGGAGAGTAGAAACTACATACTTGAAGCCGAACTCCTTCATCATGCCCTTGAAGATTCCGTAGTAACCCTCAGCATCTGTCTTACCGCCCTCTACGTCAGCATCTGGCTTGAAGCCCAGGCAGAGCTGAGCATCTTCCTCATTACCGATGCAAACGTCAACGTACTGCATCAGAGGACGCATAACAGAGATAGCCTTCTCAGAAGTCCAGAGCTTCTTGCGGAAGTTGAGGTCAACAGAAACAGTTACGCCGTGACGCTTAGCAGCCTCACAAGCCAACTTGGTAAGCTCAGCAGCCTTGTCGCTAATAGCTGGAGTAATACCGCTCCAATGGAACCACTGGGCACCCTCCATAATCTTATCGAAATCGAAATCAGATGGGTCAGCCTCAGCAATTGCGCTGTGTGCACGGTCGTAGATTACCTTAGATGGGCGCATAGAAGCACCAGTCTCAGCATAGTAGAGACCTACGCGGTCGCCACCACGAGCGATGAACTCTGTGTTTACGCCATAACGACGGAGACCGTTGACAGCAATCTGACCGATCTCGTGCTTAGGGAGCTTAGAAACGAAGTAAGCATCATGACCATAGTTAGCCACGCTTACAGCTACGTTAGCCTCACCACCACCAGGGATGATACGAAGTGATTCACTCTGAATGAAACGATCATTGCCTTCTGGTGATAAACGAAGCATGATCTCGCCTAATGTTACAATTTTTGCCATGTTTGATAGTTTTAATTTTTTTGTTTTTATTTTGTTTGTTATGAGTAACAAATTAAAATTCCACTTTTCAGTAGAGAAATGAAGTTCAATTATCAGTTGTCGTTCAATTTCGAGGGCAAAAATAACCATAATTTCTCGAATAACGAAATAAAATCGCATTTTTTTTTGTTTTTCGTGCAAAAAAGTTGCTGTGTCTTCGCACAATTCAAAAAATTGTTGTATATTTGCGCCAAAATTCGTACTTGTGGTCGCACACAACAGAATTGCTTAATACTAATTGTGGTCTGTGCACAGCTAGGAAGTACCTGCGACGTTTTATCTATCGTAGCCCCCAGGAGAGGCTCCTTATATAATAAGTACACGCGAGGCAACCAGACCCGTAATGCTAAAAAACAATGGCCGAAAAAATCAGAATCAAGGATATTGCCGAGAGAGCTGGCGTATCCGTTGGAACCGTAGACCGAGTTCTGCACGACCGTCCAAACGTGTCGAAACCTGCACGCGACAAGGTCGAGAAAGCCCTCAAGGAAATGAATTATCAGCCTAATGTGTACGCCAGCGCTCTGGCTTACAACAAATCCTATACCTTCTACCTGCTGATTCCGAAACATGAATCGGAGGCTTACTGGGAGGAAATAGAGGAAGGCGCAAAAAAATGTGAAGATACCCGACGTGACTTCCACATCGATGTAGAGATTCGTTTCTATGAGCGTTCCAGCGAGGAATCGTTCCGCGAAGAAGGCAACAAGATTCTTGAGACCAGTCCGGAAGGAGTTATCGTGGTGCCTTCATCACTCGACGTGACCCGCGAGTTTACCGAGGCGCTTCACCACAAGAGCATCCCTTTCATCCTGCTCGACTCCTACATGCCTGATCTCCGTCCGCTCTCTTTCTACGGTCAGGATTCGTTCTGTTCCGGTTTCTTCGCAGCCAAGATGCTGATGATGATTGCCGCCAAGGAAGATGAAATCATGCTCATGAGGCAGACCAAAGACGGAAGAGTGGTCAGCAAGCAGCAGGACAACCGAGAGGTAGGATTCCGCCATTACATGCACGACCACTTCCCTAACGTGAAGATTACCGTGCTCGACCTGCCGTTGAGCGGCACACGTGCAGAATTTGCAAAAATGCTGGAGAAATTCTTTGCCACGCATCCGAACATCCACCATTGCATCACCATGACATCAAAGGCGCACATCGTGGGCGACTTCCTACTGAAGACCAACCGCCGCGACGTTCAGATCATGGGCTACGATATGGTGGAGAAAAATGCCCGCTGTCTGCGCGAAGGAAGCATCTCCTTCCTCATCGCCCAGCACGCCTACATGCAGGGCTACTCCTGCGTAGACACGCTCTTCCAGGCCATCGTGCTGAAGAAGAAAGTTACGCCGGTAAACTATATGCCTATCGAGCTGCTGATGAAGGAAAACGTAGATTTCTATCGCAGAACCCAGCTCTAAGGCGAATTGGCAGAACAAGGCCTCCGCATGGAAGACAATTCATACAGAAACATTATAAATTATAAACAATAAATAAAAGACAGACTACGTATGGAACAATCAAGTTTTATCAAGATTAACCCTGCCGACTCGGTAGTGGTTTGCTTGCGCCCTATGAAGAAGGGTGAAACGATTGAAGTAGATGGCAAGGCCATCACATTATTGCAGGATACTCCTGCAGGACACAAGGTGCTCATCAACGATGCAGCCGAGGGTACAGACATTCTGAAGTATGGCTACCCTATCGGTCACGCTAAGACCGATCTCAAAGCGGGCGAATGGGTTAACGAGAACAACCTCAAGACCAATCTTGCAGGCACACTCGAATATACCTACAACCCGGTAGACGAGCAGCTGAATATCGCCAAGGAAAACCGCACCTTCAAGGGCTACGTTCGCAAGAATGGCGAAGTAGGCGTAAGAAACGAAGTATGGGTAGTTCCTACCGTGGGCTGCGTTAACGGCGTGGCTGAGAAACTGGTAGAACTCCTCAAGAAAGAAACAGGTTGCGAAGGTATTGACGCCATCCACGCATGGCACCACAACTTCGGTTGCTCACAGCTCTCGGGCGACCATGAGAATACCCGTAAGGTGCTTCGCGACATCTGTCTGCATCCTAACGCAGGTGCCGTGCTCGTTCTCTCGCTCGGCTGCGAGAACAACCAGCCAGATGATTTCATGAAGATGCTCGGCGACTATGATCACGACCGCATCAAACTTCTTGTAACACAGAAGGTTGAAGGCGATGAACTCGAGGAAGGTATGAAGATTCTGCGCGACCTCTATGCTCAGGCTAAGGAAGACAAGCGCGAGGATGTTCCGGTAAGCAAGCTGCGCGTAGGTTTGAAGTGTGGCGGTTCTGACGGCTTCAGCGGAATCACAGCCAACCCATTGGTAGGTGAATTTAGCGACTGGCTCGTTGCACAGGGTGGTACAAGCATCCTGACAGAGGTGCCTGAAATGTTTGGCGCAGAAACCATTCTGATGAACCGTTGCGAGAACAAGGAACTCTTCGACAAGACCGTTCACCTGATTAACGACTTCAAGGAGTACTTCCTGAGCCATGGTGAGCCAGTTGGCGAGAACCCTTCTCCAGGTAACAAGGCTGGCGGTATTTCTACCCTCGAAGACAAGGCTTTGGGTTGCACCCAGAAGTGCGGACGAGCTCCAGTAAGCGGCGTGCTCCAGTATGGCGACCGTTTGGAGACAACCGGTTTGAACCTGCTTTCAGCTCCGGGTAACGACCTCGTTGCAGCCACAGCTCTGGCTTCAGCAGGTTGCCAGCTCGTTCTCTTCACCACAGGTCGCGGAACCCCATTCGGAACCTTCGTACCAACGATGAAGATTTCTACCAACAGCAATCTGGCTAAGAACAAGCCAAACTGGATTGACTTCAACGCCGGCGCTCTGGTAGAAGGTGTAGAAATGAAAGACTTGGTAAGCAAGTTTATTGATAAGATTATAGCCGTAGCAAGTGGCGAGGAGGCTCGCAACGAGTACAACGGTTATCGTGAAATCTCCATCTTCAAGAATGGAGTAACTCTGTAATAAGAATAATAAAGAAGTATGAGTAATAAAAAAGGTTTGTTGGCGTTATCGCCATTATTTTTGCTAATCGTCCTCATCGTGGCTTTTACCGTCTATTCGGTAGACAGCAGCCATCAGGACACCAGTCTCTCGCTCACAGTAGCGTTCATGATTTCGAGCATTTATGCCGTGGCTATTTCCGGCGGAATGCCTGTCAGGAAACGAGTGGACACATACAGCAAGGGTGCCGGCGCCAACAACCTGATGCTCATGCTCTGGATTTACGTGCTGGCTGGTTCGTTTGCCGCATCAGCCAAGGCGATGGGAGCCGTTGATGCAACCGTCAACCTGGCGCTCAGCATCCTGCCAGCCAGCATGATTCTGCCAGGACTCTTCCTGGCTGCCTGCTTTATCTCCGTATCCATCGGAACAAGTGTGGGAACCGTAGTGGCTCTGGTTCCGATAGCTGCCGGACTGGCACACTCGATGGATGCTAACGTAGGCATGATGACCGCCATCATCGTAGGTGGCGCTTATTTCGGCGACAACCTTTCGTTTATCTCCGATACGACCGTCGTTGCCACGCAGACGCAGAACTGCAAGATGAGCGATAAGTTCAAGGTAAACTCCATGATTGTGGTTCCGGCCGCCGTACTCGTGCTCATCGCCTATTCTGTCATGGGAATCGGTCTTCAGGCACCTACCCACATCAACGAGGTAGAATACATGAAAGTATTGCCTTACCTCATCGTCCTCATTACCGCTATTGCCGGCATGAACGTAATGGCTGTTCTCACTCTGGGCACCCTACTCTGTGGCGCCATCGGCATAGGCAGTCATCTTCTGGGTGCCTCCGGAAGCTACGACCTCTTCGGCTGGTTCTCAGCTATGGGCAACGGCATTATCGGCATGGGCGAACTCATTATCATCGCCATGATGGCAGGTGGTATGCTCGAAATCATCCGCGAAAACGGCGGAATTGATTTCATCATCAACAAGATTACAGCCCACGTAAACAGTAAGCGTGGAGCCGAACTTTCTATCGCCGCCCTCGTTTCGATGGTGAACATCTGTACAGCCAACAACACGGTAGCGATTCTGACAGTAGGAAATATTTCGAAAAAAATAGGCGACCGGTTTGGCGTAGACAACCGCAAGGCAGCCAGCATCCTCGACACCTTCTCGTGCATGGTTCAGGGATTGATTCCTTATGGCGTGCAGATGCTTCTGGCAGCCGGTCTTGCCAATCTCAGTCCGATGGACATTCTTCCTTATCTCTACTATCCGCTGGCGATAGGTGTGGCAGCCCTGCTGGCCATCCTCTTGCGCTATCCTAAGAGATACAGTTAGGAAGACTTCTCAAATCAGAGGCTCTCCTTCTGCTTTAGAGATTTCTTGACAGGAAGAACAATACTTTATTATTGACTATTATTAAGAACAAGGCTTATGAATTTTCTTCAGCGCAACCTTTTTACTAAGCTCCGTGCCGATAACTTCGGCATAAAGGAAGAAATGGAACCGATGACTACCTTTAAGAAGAAAAAGATAGCTCAGATGCTCAAGAACGTGAATGATGTTCCTGCAGGAGAGGTGAAGATGAACAACAGTTTTCTGAACCGCCGACTCAGCAAGATACAGGAAGACGAACGCCACGCCATCGATACTTCTATCGAGACCATTTATCTGCTGCGCATTATCGTGGCAAACGTAAATGGAATGCTGGCCAACGGCATCAATCTCAGAGGAATCATCCAGTTGGGAGACTATCTGAGAACCCGAGGCGACAAAGTAGATTTCGTAAAACTGGAGAAGTGGCTCGCCAAGCTCCGTATCCAGAGAATCGCCCAGTTGGAAGGAAGCGTACTCATCACCTTCTTCGATTTTGAACAGGACGAAATCCCATTCGTTCATCACATAGAAAGAGGCGCCTACAAGCTGACGCTCCGTTCGCTCTACTATAACATCATGGACCAGCAGGCCATTCAGTTTGAGCAGACCAGCAGCGGCTTTGTACGCACCACGGGGGGAACCATGCGCAAGAATTTGCGCCGCAGCATGCGCTATCTGCAATACGCTCCGATAGAAACCATGAGCAATTTCATGAACAATTTCTTCCGTTCATTATCTGAGATTGAAGAGTAAATTTCAGAAAGATTTGAAGAATGTTTCCGAAGGAAAGAGGCTTGTTTCTGGAATGATTGAAGGGGCTAATCAGGGATTCTTCAGGGCGAAGAGTAAAATATCTATAAAATTAATCTCTTAGTAGTACGATTTTCATCTGATTTTCGTATCTTTGCATCTATGAAAAAGTTATTTATCTCTATTATAGCATCCATTATTGCCTTGGGAGCCCATGCCCAGGTGCAATGCGAAGACACTTGTCGGCACGTTCACGGCATCGACTTGAGTCATTATCAGGGCAACGTGTTCTGGGAAACCGTGGGCGACAACTCTAAGATGGCTTACGTTTATCTGAAAGCTACCGAGGGAGGAACCAACATCGACAGCAAATACAAGAAGAATATCGACCTGGCTCATCGCTACGGAATGAAAGTGGGTTCTTATCATTTCTACAGACCCCGCATTCCACAGCAGACGCAGCTGGAAAATTTCATGGCCCAATGCCGTCCGGGAGATCAGGACCTCTTGCCGATGATTGATGTGGAGACGAAAAGCGGCATGGGTACAGAAGAATTCTGCGATTCGCTTTTCAAGTTTCTGCATCTTGTAGAAAAAGCATATAAGCAGAAGCCCCTCATCTATACGGGAGCCAATTTCTATGACAACTATCTTCTGGGCAAGCTAGACAGCTACAAGCTGATGATTGCCCAGTATACGAAGCGCATCCCTGTATTGCGAGATGGTAGGGATTTCGAAATGTGGCAATATACGGGTAAGGGCAGGCTCAACGGAATAAACGGCTATGTTGACAAAAGCCGCTTCATGGGCCGCCACCGGCTCAGGGAAATCAGATTCAGACACAGATAAGGACTTTGAACTTGGAACATGGAACTTTGAACTTTATGATTAGCTTCGTGGTTTGGGTTCTATTGGTCAGAAATATCAATATTATTAAGTAAATCAATAAACATAAAATAGAATTATGGCAATTATCAAATGTCCGGAATGCGGACGCCAAATTAGCGATAAAGCACCTACCTGCCCTAGTTGCGGAGTAGAAATAGCAGGCAAAATTACCAAATGCCCAAGTTGTGGCGAGGTTTATTTCAGCAACCTGGAAATGTGTCCAAACTGCCACGAACTGAATCCGTTGCTCACAAAAATGACTCCTCAGGCAGGAATGAACCAGCAGGTTCCTGTAAACCAGGCTCCTTCTATGGCTCAGCAGCAAGAAGCAGAAAATGTAGCCAAGCAGAATGCTATCAGACAAGAGGAAATGCGCCGTAAGGAAATGCTCAGACAGCAGACCCGTCCTCAGGCGCCGGCAAGACCTGCAGCTCCAGCAACTCCTCCTACCCCTCCCGTTCCTCCGGTTCGCCCACAGCAAACCAATTCCCAGAACGGCGGAAACGGAGAAGGAACCCAGGAAAAGAAAAAGAGCAACCGTGGCGTTATCATCATCTCGCTTATTTTCGCCTTCCTCGTTTGTGGCATCTTCTATTATTTCTACGATAGTGCCAATAAGAGTAAGGAACTGGAAGCTTACGAGTATGCCATGCAGAGTAGCGACCCGATGGTTCTGCAGAGTTACCTAGATACTTACAAAGATGCTGACGAGGCGCATCGTGATTCCATCATGGCTCACCTCGAACTTCTGAAACAGACTGATCAGGACTGGACCAACGCCGTAGTAAGCGGTTCGAAAGAGGCCCTGCAGGCTTATCTCGACAAATACCCAAACAGTCCGCACAAGCAGGAGGTTCTGAACAAGATAGATTCCATCGACTGGAATGTGGCCAAGAATGCTGATAATGTAGAAGCTTACCAGGCTTACCTCGCTGCTCATGCTGACGGTTCACATATCGAAGAGGCTGAGAATGCGATGAAGAAAGCCAAGAGCAGAGATTTGCAGCCAGAAGAGAAAGATATGGTAAGCAGTCTGTTCCGCCATTTTTTCCAGAGCATCAATACCCGCGACGCAGATGGGTTGCAGGCTTCATGCGAGGACATTCTCTCTTCGCTTCTGGGTAAGAATTCTGCTACCAAGGCAGATGTTGTTACCTTTATGAATAAGCTTTATAAGGAAGATGTGACCAACCTGAACTGGTTCCTCACAAACGATTATAAGATTAAGAAGCGCGAGGTGGGTGACGAAGATTATGAATATCAGGTTCAGTTCTCAGCACGTGAGGAAGTTCAGCTTACCGACGGTACTAAGAAAACCAACCATTTCAAAATCAACGCAACCGTTTCGCCAGACGGCAAGGTTTCTGCCTTCAACATGTCGAAGATTAATGCGGCAGAATAGAATAAAAAAGCCCTGCAAGATTAAATAGAATAAAAAAACGCCCTGCAAGATCAGGAACTTCATTTCTGAATGTTCCTTTCTTGCAGGGCGTTTCTTTTTACCTTCATGTTTCGGGAAAGTTCTCATGTCCGAGAACCCGTTCCCTTCTTTTAGAAATTACTTTGCATCCTTCATCTGACGGAGCAAATCTTTCTGCTTATCATTCAACCCGGTTGGCAACTTCACGTTGTAAGTAATCATCAGGTCGCCAAAGGTTCCGTCACCTCGGTCGTATCCTTTTCCGCGAACACGAACCTTCGTGCCATTCTGCGTTTCCGGCTTAATCTTCAGTTTGATTTTAGAACCATTACTCAATTTAATGATTCCTTCGCCGCCCAGCAGAGCCGTATAAAGGTCGATATTCACATTCATGTTCATTTCGCCGTTATTGGCACGGCCATTCTGGCCGCAACCGCCGCCACAACCACCAGTACCGAAATCAGCACCAGCTCCGTAGCCAGCCCCATTAAAGCCGCTACCATAACCGGCTGAACCATTAAAACCGCCAAAGTTGCCGGAACCGAATCCACCCGCCGACTGCTGACTTCTGCCACGGCCTCCGAAGAGATTTTCGAAGAAGCTGGAGAAGCCTCCACCTCCGCCAAACTGGCTGAAGTCAAAACCTTCGAATGGATTTCCACCTGCTCCACCATAGCTTCCGGAACCGCCTGCACCACCAGCTCCGCCGAAACCGCCGAATGCATCAGCATTCTTCCATTGTTCGCCATACTGGTCGTATTTAGCACGCTTATCTGGGTCAGAAATCACCTCATACGCCTCGTTCAGCGCCTGGAACTTAGCCTTCGCTTTCGGGTCGTTAGGGTGCAAATCTGGGTGAAACTGTTTTGCACGTTTACGATACGCAGCTCTCACATCCTTCTGCGGAATATTCTTGTCTACGCCGAGAATCTTGTAATAATCAACAAATGCCATATTATAAAACCTCCTATTTTTTAGTTTTTAAAAAATATCCAACAAAAAGTATGCCTATTTAAGTTCTTTTTTGTACTTTTGCAGAGAAAATAAGAAACAGAGCTCAACGGATGGGCTTTTATTACTCAAAAGAATACATTTTAATATGAAACAATTATTTGCGGCGCTTCTTCTGGCGCTCACATTCAATTCACAAGCGATGGCACAACAACGTACCGTAAAACTGAGAGTGATAGAGACAAGCGATGTGCACGGCTCTTTCTTCCCTTACGATTTCATCAACCGTAAGCCGAAAGCAGGAACCCTGGCGCGCGTTTCTTCCTACGTCAACAATTTGCGTAAAGACTACAAGGATAATCTCATCCTCTTGGAGAATGGCGATATTCTGCAGGGACAGCCTACCTGCTATTATTATAATTATGTAAACACAGAGGCTAGAAACGTGGCTGCCGATGTGGTCAACTACATGAAGTATGATGCGCAAGTGTTTGGCAATCATGATGTTGAAACGGGTCATTCAATTTACGACAAATGGATAAAAGAACTCAATTGCCCAGTTCTTGGTTCCAACATCATCAGCACTTCTACAGGCCAGCCATACGTTAAGCCTTATCTCATCCTGAACCGCGAAGGCGTAAAGGTGGCTGTCTTGGGAATGCTCACTCCTGCCATTCCAAACTGGCTCACGGAGAATCTCTGGAGCGGACTGAAATTTGAGAATATGGTAACAAACGCCCGCAAATGGGTGAAATATCTTCAGGAAAATGAGAAACCGGATGTCATCATCGGCCTCTTCCATAGCGGAAAAGAAGGAGGCATTCAGACTGCAGAGTATGATGAAGACGCCTCTATCAAGGTGGCAAAAGAAGTGCCGGGCTTCGACCTGATTCTCTTCGGCCACGACCATACGCGCGACAACGAAACCGTAACCAATACTGATGGAAAGCAGGTGGTTTGCCTGGATCCTGCCAACAACGCCATTAGCGTGGCAGATGCTGAAATAACCCTCACCCTCAACAAGAAGAAGGTGAACGGAAAGAAGCAACTGGTGGTTACTGACAAGAAAGTGACAGGCAAGATTGTAGATGTGACAGATTGTCCTATCGACGAGGATTTCATGAAGGCGTTCGAGCCTCAGATTGCGGAAGTGAAGAAATATGTGGACAAGCAGATTGGCAACTTCAAGACTACCATCTACAGCCGCGACCAGTTCTTCGGCAGTTCTGCCTTCAACGATTTCATCCTCAACCTTCAGTTACAGATTACAAAAGCCGACATTTCGTTCAACGCTCCCCTTCAGTTCAACTCGGTTCTCAACGCCGGACCAATCTGTGTGAGCGACATGTTCAATCTCTATAAATACGAGAATCAGCTCTACGTGATGCGCATGACGGGCGAAGAAATCAGAAAGCATCTGGAAATGAGTTACGACCTCTGGGTGAACACCATGAAGAGTCCTGATGACCATCTCCTGCTGCTCGATGAGAAGACCGTTGGCGACCAGCAACGCCTCGGTTTCAAGAATCTCTCGTTCAACTTTGATAGTGCTGCGGGAATCGATTACGAAGTTGACGTAACCAAGCCAGATGGCGAGAAGGTAAAGATTCTGCGCATGAGCAACGGCGAACCTTTCGATGAGAAGAAATGGTACAAGGTAGCCGTTAACAGCTATCGTGGAAATGGCGGCGGCGAACTCCTTACCAAGGGTGCCGGAATCCCGAAAGACAGTCTTGAAAGCCGTATCATCTATCGCAGCAAGCGCGACCAGCGTTACTATCTGATGGAAGAAATCGAAAAGATGGGAACGGTTGATGCAAAACCAAACAACAACTGGAAGTTTGTGCCGGAAGCATGGACCAAGCCAGCTGCCCAGCGCGATTTCGAATTGCTGTTCGGAAAGCAGAAATAGTCCCCTTCGGAACGTTCCCACCAAAAGCATATCATAAAGTTCAAAGCTCAAAGTTCAAAGCTTAAAGTTCAAAGTAAATAAATAAGTTCAAAATAAAGAATGAAGTATTGGTTTATATTTTGCAAGACCGATCTCTTGCTCGAAAAGAAAGAAGACGGAACCTATACGATTCCTTGTTCAGAAGAGAGTCCAATCCCTACAAAGCCTTGGACTCACATTCTCAACATCACTCCGATGGAAGACGAAACTGAGGTGAAGACCTTCACCATTCCTGAGCCTGTTACCGACAATCCGAAGTACGAAATGTGCGGCTTGCGCCCTAGTTTCTACAAACTCTCTCCTGCCCTTTACCAGAAAGCAGGAAAGTGTCAGGAGCTCAACTATTGGGACATGAACACCCAATTCTGCGGCGTTTGCGGAGCTCCGATGAAAATGGCAACCGACATCAGTAAGAAATGTACAGAATGCGGCAAACAGGTCTGGCCTTCGCTTGCCACAGCCATCATCGTATTGATTAAGAAAGATGATCAGGTATTGCTGGTACACGCTCGCAATTTCAAGGGAAATTTCGACAGTCTCGTGGCTGGTTTCGTAGAGACTGGCGAGAATCTGGAAGAGGCGGTTCATCGTGAAGTAATGGAAGAAACCGGTCTGACTATCAAGAACTTGAAATATTTCGGTTCCCAGCCTTGGCCTTATCCGAGCGGTCTGATGATTGGCTTCTCGGCAGAATATGTAGATGGAGAAATTCATCTTCAGAAAGAAGAACTCTCTCGTGGTAAATGGTTCACGAAAGAGAATCTCCCTATTCTCCCAGAGAAACTTTCCATCGCCCGAAAACTCATCGACGCCTGGCTGGCGGACAAACTCTAATAATGAGGACAAACTCTAATAATGAGGACAAACTCTAAAAGTGAGGATAAACTCTAAAAATGATGAAAGAGAAACTTTGGAATGCAAACTACATCAAGGTGATGACTACCAACTTTCTGTTGTATTTCGCCTTCTATCTGCTCACACCTTTGCTCCCTCTCTATCTGAGCGAAAATTTTGGAGCCACGAAAGATGTGATTGGAATTGTGCTGAGCGGCTATACGGTTGCCGCCCTCATCATCCGTCCGTTCAGCGGATATGTAGTTGACAGCTTTTCGCGCAAGAAGGTTCTGATGGTCTGTCTCTCGGCCTTCGCCATCTTCTTTGCCGGCTATATTGCAGCCAGCACCATCCTGATGTTTGCCATCTGCAGAACCCTGCACGGAGGTCCGTTCGGAGCCGTAACGGTTGCCAACAGCACCTGTGCCATCGACGTTCTTCCGGCAAGTCGGAGAAATGAAGGAATCGGACTCTACGGACTGAGCAACAACTTTGCCATGGCGATAGCTCCGTCCATCGGAATCTATCTGCATAATGCGGTAGAAAGTTACATGATTCTCTTCTGGATAGCTTTCATCGTGGCGATTGCCTCAGTAGTGATTGCAGGAACCATCCGCCTTCCCGAAAAGGAAATCGTTAAGAACAAGGAGAAACTTTCTCTCGACCGCTTCTTCCTGACGCGTGCCTGGCTCCTAGCCATCAACATCGCCATGTTCGGTTTCTGCTGGGGCGTTCTGAGTAATTATCTCGCAATTTACAGCAAGGAGGAACTCGGAATTACGGGTGGAACGGGCACTTATTTTGCCCTTCTTTCCATGGGTCTGTTCCTCTCAAGACTGCAAGGAAGAAAAGCCTTGAGCCAGGGGAAGCTCACACAGAATGCGGCTGAAGGAATGCTGCTTTCGCTTGTTGGTTTCATCATCTTTGTTGCCGTCAAGCATCCGGTAGCCTATTATCTTTCTGCCTGTCTCATCGGCCTGGGTAACGGTCATCTTTACCCAGCCTTTCTCAACATGTTTATTAATGTGGCTCGTCACGACCAGCGTGGAACGGCAAACAGCAGCATTCTTACAGGTTGGGATTTGGGCTTCGGAATCGGCTGTCTCTTAGGCGGAGTTGTGGCAGAACATTTCGGTTACAACGGAACATTCTGGATGGTTGCGATAGAAAATGCAGCTTCCGTTCTCCTCTTCTTTGCGGCTTCAAAACAATTCTTTGAGAAGAGACGGAGAGAATAAAAGTTGTTGACAAAAGAATAAATAAGACTATCCTCAATAGGTAATCATAAAGAAAACAGAAGATAGGATTAAGAAAGAAATTAATTGAACAAAAAAGAGCACTTCATCCGAGACAGAAGAAAGTCTCAGGCGAAGTGCTCTTGTTTTTATCTTACTTTTCTATTTTAGAAAGGAAGATCATCTGCGCTACCACCCTCTGCTGCAGGAGCTGCAGGCTGAACTGGAGGGAATGCTGCAGTTGCACCATTAGCAGGAGCTGCTGGCTGAGCAGGAGCTACAGGAGCACCTACTGGAGGAAACGCACCTGGCTGCATTCCGCCCATAGCGCCAGCTACGGCGTTAGGATCAACACGCTGGATGTTCCAAGCACGAACGCTATTGAACCAACGGCCCTGATACTCGTGAGCATCGATGTCGAAAGAAACCAGAAGTTCCTCGCCGCTCTGAATGTTGAACTGAGCCAGACGGTCTGCTCCGAAAACATCAAAGCACAATTTCTTTGGATACTGCTCATGAGTTTCAATTACGAACGACTGAGCTTTCCACTCTCCTCTTGCAGAGACGCCGCTTCTTTCAGGCAAAACGGCAATAACCTTTCCTTGTAATTCCATATGATAATATTTAAAGTTTTTCCTTTGTTTAAAGGGTGTTTTTTTCTTTCTGACTGCGAAATTACTAAAAATAGTTCAAAAACTAGAACTTTTCTCCAATTATTTTTGCTTATCAGCGATATTTTTTGTATTTTTGTGCTCAATTAGGTGATATTGCCTAATTAAATTAAGGTGAAACAGAAAACAAAATAAAATTTAAATAAAATACTCATGAGATTTACAGTATCAAGTTCTGCATTGAGCAGCAAGCTCAACATGCTCGCAAAAGTGATTGGAAGCAAGAATTCGTTGCCAATCCTCGATTGTTTCCTTTTCCAAGTTGCTAACGGTGAAATGAGCATCACGGCTAGCGATAGTGATAATGTCATCAAGAGTACACTCGCTCTTACCGACCACGATGGAGAAGGTGAGTTTTGTGTGCCTAACCGCGTAATCCTCGATGCGTTGAAGGAACTGCCTGAGCAGCCTCTTCACTTCGATGTGGATGCTGCCGGAGAAGCCGTTGCCATCAAGATTGTTTACCAGAACGGTCTTTACAACTTCACAGGTCAGAGCGCAGAGGAATATCCTCGCACACAGAGCATGAACGATGCTTGCACCACCGTTTCTTTGCCTACAGAAATGCTGATCAACAACATTTCACGCTCGCTCTTCGCTACAGCCAACGATGAGTTGCGCCCTGTCATGAACGGTATTTACTTCGACCTGACAGCAGATGCTCTCGCTATCGTAGCAAGCGATGGTCACAAGCTGGTTCGCAGCAAGAACTTCACTATCAAGAGCGAATCTCCTTCAGCATTCAACTTGCCTAAGAAGCCAGCTTCTCTGCTGAAGAACATTCTGAGCAAGGACGGCGACGACGCTATCATCAAGTTTGATGACCGAAGCGCAGAAATCCAGTTTACTGACGGCGTTATGAGATGCAGACTGATTGATGGTCGCTACCCTAACTACAACTCTGTCATTCCAAACAACCCTAACGAGGTTACAGTAGACCGCAGAGGCTTGCAGAGTGCTTTGCGCCGCGTATTGCCATTTGCAAGCGAGAGCAGCCAGCTCATCCGTTTCCACATCGAGTCAGGCCGTTTCGAGGTTTCTTCTGAGGATATTGACTTCTCAACATCTGCAAAGGAACAGTTGTCTTGCGAATACAACGGCTCTCCTATCAGCATCGGCTTCAAGGGAAGCAGTCTGATGGAAATCCTGAGCAATCTTACCAGCGACAACATCATCATCCAGCTGGCAGACCCAAGCCGTGCCGGAATCATCGTTCCTGCAGAACAGCCTGAGAACGAAGATATTCTGATGCTCATCATGCCTATGCTCCTTAACGACTAAAGGAGCACGGGCTTTTTCTGAAACAACAAAAAGAAAAGTATTTCTACAAAAATGAAACTCAATTTGACAAAGCCTCTGATTGTGTTCGACCTGGAGACAACCGGTCTTGACATGATCAAGGATCGTATTATACAGATTTCTTACATCAAGGTAATGCCTGATGGAACTGAAGACCGCAAGAACCTCTTCATAAATCCTTGCAAGGAGATTCCTGCCGAAGTAGTTGCCCTTACAGGTATCAGCAACGAAGATGTAAAAGATGCGCCAACCTTCAAGCAGCTGGCTGCCACATTAGAGAAGGAATTTACAGGTTGCGATTTCGCAGGCTACAATTCCAACCACTTCGATGTACCGATGCTCGCAGAAGAATTCCTGCGTGCGGGAATCGACTTCGATTTCAACAAGTGCCGTCTCATCGATGCGCAGACCATCTTCATGAAGATGGAACGCCGCAACCTGGCTGCTGCCTACAAGTTCTATTGTGGCAGAAAGATGGAGGAAGATTTCGAAGCTCATCGTGCTGATCAGGATACAGAGGCTACTTACCGCGTGCTCATGGGCGAGCTCGACAAGTATGCTCCAGGCGTACAGGATGAACCTGAGCGCGTGCTCAACAACAATATGGATGAACTTGCCGAATTCTCTAAGCAGAAGGATAATGTAGACTTCGCTGGACGCATCGTTTGGGAAGAGGTAAAAGACGCCCAGGGCAACGTTGTCAACGATGAGAACGGAAATCCTTTGAAGCACGAAGTATTCAACTTCGGCAAATACAAAGGATGGGATGTGGCTGAGATTCTGACCAAAGACCCGGGTTATTTTACATGGGTTTTGGGAAGCGATTTCACCAACAATACCAAGCAGGTGCTTACCCGCATCCGCCTTCGTGAATTCAACAAGAGAATGGGTAAATAATTGTTACCGGACTTTCGCAAGCGGTTGAAGAACAAACCTCTTGCGAAACTCGGATTTATTTCTTAACAGTTAGAAAAATTCATGTTAAAAGGAAAGAAAATCGTATTGGGCATTACGGGCTCTATTGCAGCTTACAAGTCTTGCCTCATCATACGAGGTCTCATCAAGCGCGGAGCCGAAGTGCAGGTAGTCATTACGCCTGCAGGAAAGGAGTTCATCACTCCCATCACCCTTTCGGCTCTTACGCATAAGCCTGTGGTAAGCGAATTCTTCTCGCAGCGCGATGGAACCTGGAATTCGCACGTAGACTTAGGTCTGTGGGCCGACGCCATGCTCATCGCTCCTTGCACAGCCTCTACCTTGGGAAAAATGGCTCACGGAATTGCTGACAACATGCTCATCACAACCTATCTGTCGATGAAAGCACCTGTTTTCATCGCTCCAGCCATGGACCTCGACATGTATAAGCATCCTTCTACCCAAGCCAACATGAAAACACTTCTGGGCTATGGAAATCACATCATAGAACCCGAAGTGGGATTCCTGGCAAGCGGACTGGAAGGAAAGGGACGCATGGAAGAACCTGATATTATCGTAGAATGCCTTGACAGATTCTTCGATGAACAGGCTCAGCAGAATGCAGAGACCGATGAAGCTGCATCAGAAAACTGCAAGGAAAAAGAAAGCGATAAGCTCGATTTGAAAGGCAAGAAGATCATGATTACAGCCGGACCAACTTACGAAAAGATTGACCCGGTACGTTTCATCGGCAATTATTCTTCCGGCAAAATGGGCTTTGCCCTTGCTGAAGAGTGCTGCCGTCGTGGTGCTGAGGTTACGCTGGTTGCAGGTCCGGTTTCGCTCAGCTGTTCCGAAGCCATTCATCGCATCGATGTAGAAAGTTGCGAGGAAATGTACCAGGCTGCCACACAAGCCTTCGCCTCAACCGATGCAGCCATTCTCTGTGCTGCTGTTGCTGATTTCAAGCCAAGCGAGATTGCAGACAGGAAAATCAAGCGCGAGAAAGATGATCTGGAACTCCGCCTCGTCCCTACTCACGATATTGCTGCAACCCTTGGCAAGATGAAACAAAAACATCAGCGAATTGTGGCTTTCGCCCTGGAAACCAACGACGAAGAGGCTAATGCACAGAAAAAACGCAAAAAGAAAAATGCCGATTTCATCGTGCTTAACTCTACTCGCAATCCGGGAACCACATTCCGTACGGATGACAACCAGATAACGATTATTTCTGAAGAGGGTAAGAAAGAATATGAGAAGAAACCGAAAACTGAAGTGGCTCGCGACATTATTAACGAGCTGGCTCATCTCTTATAGTCCCATCACATCAGCCGCTCAGGAGTTGCAGGCTAAGATTACCATCAACCATGCCCAGATTCAGGGCACGGAAAACCGGGTATTCGATAATCTGCAACAAACTCTTGAGCAGTTTGTGAACGACAGGCAATGGACGAATCTTCAATTCAGGAAGAACGAGCGCATCGTGTGCAACTTCAATATCACGGTAAGCAAGTATGATAAAGACCAGAATATCTTTACCTGCAAGGCGCTCATCCAGGCCAACCGTCCCGTCTACAATTCAGCCTATACGTCCACCTTATATAATAATGTGGATGAAAACTTCACGTTCAAGTTTGCCGAGTTCGACCAGCTGGAGTTTACCGAAGAGCGGATTGACAACCAGCTAACGGCTCTGCTCGCCTACTATGCTTACCTCATCATCGGTTTAGATCTTGACAGTTTTGCGCCTAAAGGTGGTGAAGACATTCTGCAACGTTGCATGAACCTCACCAACAACGCCCAGAATCTTGATTTTCCAGGCTGGAAAGCGTTTAGTGACAACAGAAATAGGTTCGCCATCATTTCCGATTATCTCGATGGAGCCATGGAACCTTTCAGAATGCTGCAATACAACTATTACAGAAAAGGACTCGATGAAATGGCGAATAATGTGGAACGCGGCAGAACTGAAATCACCAACACCCTGTTACAGGATTTGAAGAAAGCCCGTACAGACAGACCGCTCAGTCTGCTGCCACAAATCTGGACCGACTATAAGAAGGACGAGCTTGCTAACATCTACCAGAAACATGGCACTCAGAAAGAGAAAGAAAGCATTTATGAACTGCTCTTCTCCATCAATCCTTCTCAAAACTCATATTGGGACAAAATCAAGGAATAAGGCTACATGCTTTATCATCCTGGCTAATCAGAATGATGAAACTAAAGTTTATTCATCTAGGTTAAGTCCCTTTAAAACAATAAGATAAGAAATTATGCTCAAGCAATTATACATCAAGAATTTCACGTTGATTGACGAGTTGGACATTCCTCTTTATCCAGGTTTCTCTGTCATCACGGGCGAGACGGGTGCCGGAAAGAGCATCATTCTCGGAGCCATCGGACTGCTCCTGGGCAACCGTGCTGACAACAAGGCCATCAAGGCTGGAAGAGACCGTTGCGTGATAGAAGCCCATTTCGACCTGTCAAAATACGGAATGCAGGATTTCTTCGATGCAAATGATATTGATTATGACGCAGAAGACACCATCATCCGCCGCGAACTGACTGCTGCCGGAAAGAGTCGTGCCTTCATCAACGACACGCCCGTTCCGTTGAGCAAGATGAGAGAACTGGGCGAACAGCTCGTCGACATTCATTCGCAGCATCAGAATCTCCTGCTGCAGAAAGAAGACTTCCAGCTCAGCGTGGTCGATATTATTGCCCACGACGAAAAGCAGAAGAAGGCTTATCTTGCCGAATACAAAAACTATAAAAAAGCTAAGCAGCAGCTGGAAGACCTGAAAGCGGAAATTGCGAAGAACAGGGAGAACGAGGAATTCATGCGCTTCCAGTTTAAAGAACTGGATGATGCAAACCTGCAGGAAGGCGAACTTGAGCAACTGGAACAGGAAGCAGAAACCCTGAGCCATTCTGAAGACATCAAGACTGCGCTCTATGAGGCAGATAATGCACTCTCGGGCGAAGACGGCAGCATTCTCGACAAACTGAAGAATGCAGCCCAGCAGATTGACAATATCAAGGAGGTTTATCCGGATGTAAAGGAGGTGGCTGAACGAATGCAGAGCAGCTATATAGAACTCAAGGATATTGCCCAGGAAATAAGCGGAAGCGTTGACAATATAGAGTTCGACCCGAACCGGCTTGAAACCATCAATTCCCGGCTTGACCAGCTCTACTCGCTCCAGCAGAAATTCCATGTGGAAAATGTAGAAGAACTCATCGCCACGCGCGAGCGAATCAACGAACAGTTGCAGCACATAGATAATGGAGATGAAGACATAGAAGAGCAGGAAAAGCAAGTTACCCTTCTGCTTGCCAAGGCTGAAAAGCTGGCTGGTGATCTGACTGCCATCCGAACGAAATCGGCTAGAAAGATAGAAGAAGAAATGAAGAAACGTCTCATTCCTCTGGGAATTCCAAACGTCCGCTTCGAAATTTCATTCTCCGCCAAGCCGCTCAGTTCTGATGGTGTTGACAAGGTAAATTTCCTGTTCAGCGCCAACAAGAGCACGCTTCTCCAGCCGGTGAGTCAGGTTGCTTCCGGTGGAGAAATCGCCCGCGTCATGCTTTCTCTGAAGGCCATGATCAGCGGCGCCGTAAAACTGCCAACCATCATCTTCGATGAAATCGACACGGGAGTAAGCGGTAAGATTGCTGAAAAGATGGCAGAAATCATGACAGAGATGGGCAACCTGAACCGTCAGGTTATTTCCATCACCCACCTGCCGCAGATTGCTTCCATGGGAACCCATCATTACAAGGTTCTGAAAGAAGAAACCGAAGAGGGAACTCTTTCTCACATGAAGGAACTCAACGAGCAGCAGCGCATAGAAGAAATCGCCCAGATGCTCAGCGGAAGCGACATTACGCCTGCTGCCCTGGCAAATGCTAAGGAGTTGCTCAATAAACACAAGCAACACAAATAAGATTATGAAAAAAATAAATATGATCATGATGGGACTGATGCTCGGAGCTTCGTCCCTCTATGCCCAGCCGGGTTCGGTCCAGAAACTGGCTAAGAGCGTTTTCACCTTGACTACTTTCAATCAGAAAGGCGACATTATCGCCTCTACCCAAGGTGTTTTTATCGACAACAAGGGAACGGCTATCAGCACCTTCAAACCATTTGTCGGAGCTGTAAAGGCTAGCGTTGTTGACGCTTCCGGCAAATCGATTCCTGTTGAGGCCATCATGGGAGCCGACGAGCTCTACGATGTGGCTAAATTCCGCATCAACGCCTCTACAGTTGCTGCCCCTATCGCAACCAAGGAATCGGCTGCTGGCGACAAGGTCTGGCTGGTTCCTTATTCTATCAAGAAGCCGGCTTACCAGCAGGAGGACATCAGCAGCGTAGAGAAGTTCAAGACTACGTACAACTATTACATCTTCTCGAATAGTGCTCCGGAAAATGCGGTAGGCTGTCCGTTTGCCAACAAGAACGGACAGGTAATCGGTCTGATGCACAGCAACGGTCAGGTTACGGCCATCGACGCCAACTACGCCAAGCAGTTGAAGGTAACCGGTCTTTCGAGTCTTGATGCAGCCCTTCGCGAAACCACCATCCGTACAGCTCTTCCTGATACAGAGAACGAAGCGATGACAATGATGACTCTGAAGAAGGGCCAGACTACAGCTGATGAATATGCGAAATATAGCGATGAGTTTATCAGCAAATTCCCTACTTCAGCCTTCGGTTACAAGGAAAAAGCCACTTATCTGACGGATAAGGCAGAATATGATGCAGCTGCCAAACTGATGGAAGAAGGCATTAAGAAATCGGCTGCCAAGGATGAGGCTCATTCCAACTATGCCGACCTGATTTATCAGAAGATTATTTACAAGGGCGATTCTGTTTATAAGGACTGGACGCTTGACAAGGCCATAGCTGAGGCTCAGAAGGCATACGAAATCAAGGCTCAACCTATTTACCGCCATCAGGAAGCGCAGATTAATTTTGTAAAGGGTGAGTATCAGAAAGCTTACGATACTTTCATGGATTTGACCAATACTTCACTTCTCAGCGGCGAACTCTATTTTGAGGCAGCCCAGGCTAAGAAGAATCTCAAGGCTCCAGCCAAGGAGATTGAAGTTTTGCTCGATAGTGCGGTAAGCGTTGGAAACAAGACCGGAATGGTTGCGAATTACTATCTGGCTCGTGCAGAATTTCTGAAAGAGCAGGGTGAATTCCGCCGCGCTATTCAGGATTATAATATGTACGATTCCATTGCCCGACCTGTTTCGCCAGCCTTCTTCTACACCCGTTACCAATGCGAAACCAAGTTGCGCATGTGGCAGCCAGCCCTGCTTGATATTGCCCGCACCTGTTACCTGGCTCCTAAAGAGCCTACATATTTTGCAGAATGGGCAAGTCTCGACTTGCGTGTAAAGCGTTATGATGAAGGAATCAGCGCAGCCACCCATTGCATAGAGTTAGCTCCTGAATATGCTGACGGCTACCTTCTCTTAGGTCTGCTACAGAAGGAGAAAGGAAATAAGGAAGAGGCCATCAAGAACCTGAAGAAAGCCCAGGAACTCGGCGATTCCCGCGCTGGAGAATATCTCAAGAAAATGAAATAATAATTTTAGTAATAAGTAAGTCCGTAGGCATTTTAACAGAACGCCTACGGACTTTCTTTTACATTTTAGTCATGTGGTAACCCAGCATTTTTAGCTCTACGGCTATTCCCATGAGGAACATCTGGTGAAGGGCGGCAACGAAACCACGAAAGGCTTCCTCGCTTCCAGGCTGCAGATTCAGATGAATCAGCTTGCTGTAAGAGCGCGAAGCACATTCTGCCACAACATTCGTAACAGCCTTATGCGCTTCCTCATTCAGCAGCAGAACCTTTTCGCAGATGTAATCATCCATGTGGTCGAAATCTATTCTGTCACGAAGATATTCATAATGATTCTCTACCTTGCTGTAGAGTTCCCAATCCTCATCCCAATACTTGGCAAGCGCCATTCCTACATACATGATCCAACCCAATGAAACCGTAGGATATTTGGCAAACTCGCGAATCGCATCAGGCAGATAACTCTCACCTACTTTCTGCCACAGCTCTTCCAAATCCGGAGCTTCCGGCAAATGAGCATCTACCTTATCAATACCTAGCAGATATTGATAAAGATCTTCCTTGAAGATCGCTTCAAAATTTTTTTTCTCTTCCATTTATCTTTTCTTTTCTAATATTTTTTTACTGAACTCTGCAAACCCTGATTCCTATCTGCACCGGATGTTTATGCATGTAAGTATAAAGCGTCATCGGTTCATCAATCACCTTCTTGTGAATGCTGCTGGCGTTGAGCAGATGCAATCCGTCTTTGTGCCAGGAAGCAATACCGATGTGGGTCGTGTCGAGCCCCTTCTTGTTGGTAATGATGGCGATAATGTCACCATCGTGAATAGCGTTGCGGAAAACTGCCGTGTTGGCAATCTTGCCCTTCGGAACATAACGGTAACGCTTGCCGTTCACACTCTGTTCCAGTTTTCTGATTCCCGATTTCCATTCCGGATGAGCCTTAAGCATCTTATAGCTCGAAACATGCGTACTCATCCAGTTGATGTTCACGGTCTGAACAGCCGAGAAAGGAGGATTGGGCGCAATATTCTTCACGATTCCCTCGCGCTCGTTTGCATCCATCCAAATCGTGAAATAATGCTGGCGTTTCACATAGGAAACCTCTCCGCCCACATAACGCACATTCCGGAGATGTTCGCAGAAAGCCGAGAAAGAAGTCTCGTTCTTCTTGGCGCACAGGGTGAGCGCCGTAACCATCTCTACGTATGTGGTGCAGTCCAGCTCACGGGTGTTCACGATGAGCACCTCTTCCTTCGTCCGGTCCAACGTGCCGCCCACATAAGGAACGCCCGCCATCTGCTTGCCAAACCAGAGCATCCAACTGGCTGGTTTCTTCTTCATAGCCCTTGCCTGCTGCAGCAGTCCTATAATCCGCAGACTGTCCTGCCGCTGATAAACCACATTCACCCTGGCTTCTCCCGGAACAGCCAGCAGACAAGCCAGCAGAACAGCTGCCATTTTCGTAAATATTTTCATCTCTTCTCTTTTTATATGTTAATGATGACGTTTCCTGCCGAAGTTCACACCCACATAAATATTGAGTGAGCCAAACGAATTGTTGGTAGAAAACTGTTTTTTCTTATAGTTGTAGGAATGGATGATGGTGCTGGCGCCCGCATACCAATGCGTGTTGTTCCACACAATACCGAAGCGGCCTATTCCATCCAGGTTCACATTCTTGAAACTGAAGTTGGTAATGTCCAGATGTTCCCTTTCATTATCCGATTTCGAGCTGTTGTAAGCCACACCTACCGAGAGCGAAGCGTTGAAGAGCCAGTTCTTGGCGAAAACCCAGTTGTAAGCATAGCCGCAGGTTACGTTCACATCGCTGTATTTCACCTTACTGAACATCAGCGAACTGTCTATCTTGGCTTCCGGAGTTCCCCCGTTTGTCAGATTTTTGTTCAGCCGTTCATCTACAAGATTGGTCAGTTTATCCCAGTTCACCTCCAGTTCATGCTCCGTGTAACCGATTCCCAGAAGCATGGAACCGGCACTTCTCCGCTGCACCGTACTCTGCGAATAGGCGGCAGGATAAGAGAAGCGGCGATGGTTGAAGATGTAATAAAGATTGAATCCCTTGATGCTCGATTTGAAACCGTCGAAAGGTGCCTTGCGGATAGGGTTACAATCGATGTGCTCACCCAGATTCATCCGCAGAACATGATAGTCATTTCCCGTCTGTCGCCAGAACAGGTCTATTCCCAGCAGACTGCTGTAGAGGCTCAGGTCAAACTCCTTTTTATTAGTGTGGTTATTCCTGAAATTAATGTGCTTCAGGTCAAACGTATAACCCAGAAACACCCATCGCCAGCCCAGATAAGGCCCCAGGCGGTAAGAAGGATCAGGCGAGAAGGAAATGCTCTGTCCTTCGCTGTTCCTGAGCGTATATTCCTCGTAGGTATTGGTGTTCTGCAGCATCACCGTATAATTGTAATGCTGGTCTTCGATATAAGCCGAATCCGTACTGTTGAATTCTCTGAAGAACCGGGTGAACACATCTCCCACCTGATGGAAGAAGGTTTTGCGATGGCGCTCTTTCACGAGGCTGTCCTGGGAATTGGACATGAACATCGTCTTGTTGAAGAGCGTTCCCAGCATGGTAGAATCCACGGGCTCCCCTGCCCTTGCCGAAGTGCAGGCAAGAGAACAGATAAATCCTACTATACAGAAACATCTCTTCATAACTTACGCTCTAATCCTGATGATGATTTTGTAAAAAATCAGTTCTTCCACAATACTCGGTCCAGCACCCAGTTGACAGCCGTAGCCGAAACGCTGGTGCAGTCGCATTTTCCTATTCCCTGCAGATGCTGAATTACACTCTTGATGAGCGGCAGCTGCACATAAGGCGGATTCGGAACCGTAATCAAGTTCTTTCCTTCGCTCGTAATCACTTCTATCGGCTGGTAAGTGAACACCGAGAATGAGAGCGAACCTTTCTCGCCAATCACCTCGATGCAGTCTTCCTTCGCACTCTCATGTCCCACGAAGCACCAGCTTCCGCTGCCCGGAATTCCGCTCTCAAAGAAGAAGCACGCCGAGAGCGTATCTTCAGCCTGATAAAGATGCGCTCTGTTGGCAGGATAGCCGTGCGCACGGGTAATCACACCAAACAGATTCTGGAGCAAATCTATCTGATGAGGAGCCAGGTCGTAGAAATAGCCGCCGCCCGCAATATCCGGCTGCAGTCGCCAAGGCATTTCCTTGCCGCTCTGAAAGTCGAGATCGCGCGGAGGAACCGAGAAGCGCACCTGAACATTCACCACGTTACCGATGGTTCCGCTCTCGATAATTTCCTTTACCTTCTGGAAGTAAGGAAGATAACGGCGATAGTAAGCTACGAAGCAGGGAACACCCGTCTGCTCGCTGATGCGGTTGATGCGGATGCAGTCGTTGTAGCTCGCTGCCAGCGGTTTCTCTATGTAGCAGGGTTTGCCCGCACGCATCGCCATGATAGCGAAGGTGGCGTGAGAAGAAGGTGGCGTGGCGATGTAAACAGCATTCACATCGGGATCTTCTATCAATTCCGATGCATCCGTGTACCATTTGCGCACATGATGGCGCTCAGCATAGCTGCGTGCCTTGTTCTCGCTTCGGCTCATCACAGCCACCACCTGCGAACCCTCCACTTCGTTGAAAGCCGGTCCGCTTTTCTTTTCGGTTACTTCTCCGCAGCCGATAAATCCCCAATTAATCTGTTTCATTCTCTGTTGGTTTATTCTCTCCCGAAAGATTATTCTCCGGCGAGCGATTTGTTGATTTCGTCAATATAGTCGAGCACCTCGTCACGTCCCATCTTCTTTTCACTACTGGTAATGAAATAAGGTGGAAGTGCTTCCCAGCGGTCTTCCAGCGCATGCATCCATTTCTCCGCATTCATGCGAGCCTTGACCGGACCCAACTTGTCGGCCTTGGTAAAGACGATGCAGAAAGGAACGCCGCTCTCGCCCAGCCAGTCTACAAACTCGCGGTCTATCTTCTGCTGGTCGTGGCGCACGTCGATGAGCACAAAGACATTAGCCAACTGCTGGCGCTGCAGAATATAACTGCTTATCATTTGTTCCAGCTGCTTCTGTACGGTCTTCGAACGCTTGGCGAAGCCATAGCCAGGAAGGTCTACCAGATACCATTCGTTGTTGATAATGAAGTGGTTGATAAGCAGCGTCTTACCCGGTGTGGCTGACGTCTTAGCCAAACCCTTGTGGTTGCAGAGCATATTGATGAGGCTCGATTTTCCCACATTACTTCTGCCGATGAAAGCATATTCAGCCTTCGTATCTTTCGGACACATGCTCACTCGTGGAGCCGATATTGTAAATTCTGATTTTTTAATTTCCATTCTTTCTATTTTCTTTTATAAATGTTTATTATTAACGGCCGCACATCAACTAATCATAAAGTTCAATGTTCAACGCTCAAAGTTCAAAGTCTAGAGCATTTCAGCCAGTTCCAGCCATCTCATTTCCTTCTCATCAAGTTCATCCTTGATTTCAGGCAGGCGCTTGCTTTTCTCCGTCAGTTCCTCAACCGATAGATTTCCGCTGCAGAGTTCCTCTTCCAGCTTCTTCTGTTCCTCGGTCAGCGCATCTATTTCCTGGGTCAGCTGCTCATATTCGCGCTTCTCCTTGTAGCTCATCTTGCGCTTGTTCTCAAAGTTGGCGTCGCGCTTGGCCGTGCCTGCTCCGTCGCTTTCTGCCGTTGCATTTCCGCTCTTTGCCGGTTTCGCCTGTTCCGCCTCGTCCTTCGCCTGCATCCGGCTCCATTCCCTGTACTGCGTATAGTTGCCTGGGAAATCCTGAATTTCGCCTTCGCCCTTGAAAACAAGCAGATGGTCTACTACCTTGTCCATGAAATAGCGGTCGTGGCTCACCACGATGACGCAACCCGCAAAATCCTGAAGATATTCTTCCAGTACCTGCAGCGTCTGGATGTCGAGGTCGTTGGTCGGCTCGTCCAGCACCAGGAAGTTCGGATTCCTCATCAGCACCGTACAGAGGTAAAGCTTGCGCTTCTCGCCGCCGCTCAGCTTGTAAACGTAGTTGTGCTGCTCTTCGGGCGTAAAGAGGAAGAATTGCAGAAACTGCGAAGCCGTCATGTGCTTGCCGCCCAGATCTATGTAATCGGCAATCTCCGTAATCACGTCAATCACCTTCTGGTCTTCACGGAATTTCAGTCCCTCCTGCGAGAAATAGCCGAAGCGAACCGTCTCGCCGATGTCAAACTTGCCACTGTCGGGCTGAACCTCGCCCAGCAGCATCTTGATGAAGGTCGATTTTCCCGTTCCGTTATTACCCACAATGCCCATCTTCTCAAAGCGGGCAAAGTTGTAATAGAAGTTGTCGAGAATCACCTTCTTCTGTCCCCTGTCGTCGAAAGCCTTGCTCACATACTGGCATTCAAAAATCTTCGAACCTATATAAACGGTAGAAGCCTTCAGCCTTACCTGCCTGTCTTCTATGCGCTGCTTCGCCACCTTCTCCAGCTCGTAGAAAGCATCCTCGCGGTATTTCGCCTTGTGTCCGCGCGCCTGAGGCTGGCGGCGCATCCAGTCGAGTTCCCTTCGGTAGAGATTCTTCGAGTGCTGAATTTCGGCTCTCAGATTGTCCATTCTCTCCTGCCTCTTCTCCAGATAATAGGCATAATTGCCACGATAGGTGTAGATGGTGCGGTCGTCGAGTTCCAGAATCGTATTGCACACCTTGTCCAGAAAGAATCGGTCGTGCGTAACCATGAAGATGGTCTTGTTGCCGCGGTTCAGATAACCTTCCAGCCACTCTATCATCTCCAGGTCCAGATGGTTGGTCGGCTCGTCCAGCATCAGAAAGTCGGGTTCCGTAATCAGCACATTCGCCAGCGCCACTCGCTTCTGCTGTCCGCCGCTGAGCTGTCCCATCGGCTGTTCCAGGTTGGTAATGTGCAGCTGGGTGAGAATCTGTTTCGCCTTCAGCACCTTCTCCGGATCATCCTCATGATTGAAGCACGCCTGCAGCACACTTTCCTCCGGATCAAACTGCGGCGACTGCTCCAGATAGCCCACCTTCAAGTCGCGTCGGTAGATGATGTCTCCGCTCTCATGTCCCTCTTTATCCATCAGCACCGACATGAGCGTAGACTTTCCCGTGCCGTTTCTCGCCACGAGTCCCACTTTCTGTCCTTCAGCGATAGAGAAGGAAATATTATCAAAAAGAACCTGTGCACCAAAGCGTTTGGTGAGGTTTTGAACGTCTAAATAGGGTATTTGACTAGCCATTTTTATTTTTTTTGTGCAAAGATAGGCAAAATATTTGGCAGAAACAAATTTTTTAATTATCTTTGCACACGAATTTATCAATCAATACCGTGTTTCCATTCAGAAACGCGACATTTCAGAAAGAAAATCATTAATATACAATATATAATATATGTATAGCAAAGAAGAATTACAAGCAAAGAGTGTCGTTCAGTTGAAGGACATTGCCAAGGAACTTGGAGCCAAGGTAAAGAAGAGCGATAACAAGGGAACTATCGTCTACGCCATTCTCGACGCCCAGGCAGAACAGCCAGCTCCTGAAGCAGCCCCTAAGCGTAAGCGCACCCGCATTGCAACCAAGAAAGAAGACCGTGTTTATTCCGTACACGGTAATGAAGGAGAGAATTTCGACGTGCAGAAGAACCAGGTATTGGGTCCTAACGGCGGCGAGACTGCTCCTCAGGCTATGAGCGAAACTGCCCCAGCCCCAGCGGTTGAGGAAGAAATCCAGTTCAGCCCGGCAGAGCAGAGTTTACAATCAGCTGCCCAGAAGCAGACTCTAAACCAATCAGGCGAAGACATCGAGGCTCAGGTACTTGCCAACTTCCCGAAACACCGCGGCAGAAGAAGCAAGGCTGAACTCGAAGCTATTGCAGAAGCCAGAGCAGCTGCCATCAGAAAGCATCAGGCGGTAAAAGCCGAGCTAGAAGCGCAGATGGCGAAAGATGCACAGGAGACGGCTAACCAGCAGGCTGCTACTGAGGCAGACCAGCCGGAAGAGGCAACAGCCGATAACCAGCAGACTGCTCCTGAGCAGGCAGCACCTGAGCAAGCTGCCGTTCCTGAAGAGCAGTTCTCTGCCGGAAACGCTGAGAGCGCTAACATCAGCGGCGATTTGCAGGCGATGCTCCAGGCTAAGATGAATGCACAGAACGCAGCAGCAGCTCCAGCTCCGGCTCCAGCTGAGGAGGCAAAGGAAGAAGCTACTGAAAAAACTGCAACCGATAAGAAACAGGAGTCAGCTCCTATCCACTATACTGAAGGTATGAAGGTAGAACTCGATGCAGACGGAACCTGGAAGGGTGATCCGGGCGATGGAACCGATTTCATCCCGGTAGTCGACATTCCTATCGAAGACCAGGCTGCCATTCCTACTGTCGACATCTTCGACCGTCCTACCACTCCACAGACTTCTCACCAGCACACACCTACTGCTGCCCCTGCAGCCAAGAACAAGCAGGAAGCACCAGCCTACGATTTCAGCAATCTCGTGAAATCCAACGGTGTGCTCGAAGTGATTTCAGAGGGCTACGGATTCCTGCGCAGCAGCGATTACAATTACCTTTCTTCACCGGACGATGTTTATGTAGCATCCAGCTTCGTCAAGAAGTTCGGTCTGAAGACTGGTGATGTCATCGAGTGCAAGGTGCGTCCGCCTCACGAAGGCGAGAAATACTTCCCGCTCACCAGCATCATCAAGATTAATGGCCGTGACCCGTCAGAGGTTCGTGACCGTGTTCCTTTCGAGCACCTCACCCCACTCTTCCCTGATGAGAAGTTCAATCTCTGTGGCGACCGCCGCACCACCAATCTCAGCACCCGCATCGTAGACCTCTTCTCGCCAATCGGTAAGGGTCAGCGTGCGCTCATCGTGGCTCAGCCTAAGACCGGTAAGACCATCCTCATGAAGGATATTGCCAACGCCATCGCAGCCAACCATCCTGAGGCTTACCTCATGATGCTGCTCATCGACGAGCGTCCTGAGGAGGTTACCGACATGGCACGCACCGTGAATGCAGAGGTTATCGCCTCTACCTTCGACGAGCCAGCAGAGCGCCATGTCAAGATTGCCGGAATCGTGCTCGAGAAGGCTAAGAGAATGGTAGAATGCGGACACGATGTTGTCATCTTCCTCGATTCCATCACCCGTCTCGCCCGTGCCTACAACACCACAGCTCCTGCATCTGGTAAGGTGCTCACCGGTGGTGTAGATGCAAACGCCCTCCAGAAGCCTAAGCGTTTCTTCGGTGCTGCGCGTAACATCGAAGGCGGCGGTTCGCTCACCATCATCGCTACTGCCCTCATCGATACAGGTAGTAAGATGGATGAAGTCATCTTCGAGGAGTTCAAGGGAACCGGTAACATGGAGTTGCAGCTCGACCGCTCACTCAGCAACAAGCGCATCTTCCCTGCTGTCAACCTCATTTCTTCGTCTACCCGTCGCGACGATTTGCTGCAGGACAAGACAACGCTCGACCGCATGTGGATTCTGCGCAAGTATCTGTCAGATATGAACGCTATCGAGGCGATGAGCACCATCCACAAGAATATGCAGCATACTCGCAACAACGACGAGTTCCTGCTCTCTATGAATTCATAACCCCTCATCTGGGTTAACCATATCAGAATATCCGGCAAAAGGCTCCGTTCATCGGCAGTCTTTACTAGATATAAATGAAGAGAGATTTGAAAGAGAAGGGCAAGTTCCATTTCCGGGATTTGCCCTTCGTGCTTTTTTACTGTTTAAAATCATTAAAAAAATATCCCATTTCATTTTTTATTCGTATCTTTGCTAATCTTAAACACAGAGGGTCGCAAAGCCCCAATATAAATAATGTATAACTTAAAATCAAAAGAACCATGAGCAAATATTTTGCAGAATCAGAATTGATTATCAATGAAGACGGAAGCTGCTTCCACCTTCATCTACGCCCGGAACAAGTGGCTGATAATGTAATCCTCGTTGGCGACCCAGGTCGCGTAGCCCTCGTAGCCTCCCATTTCGATGAGAAGGAATGCGAAGTTTCAAGTCGGGAATTCCACGCCATCACCGGCACATATAAAGGCAAGCGAATCACCGTGCAGAGCACCGGAATAGGATGCGATAATATCGATATCGTAGTCAACGAGCTCGATGCGCTGAAGAACATCGATTTCAAAACCCGCACCGAGAAACCTGAGCACACCACGCTCACCCTCGTGCGCATCGGAACCTGCGGCGGTCTGCAGCTCAACTGCCCTGCCGGAACCTTCGTAGCCTCGCAGAAGAGCATCGGTTTCGACGGACTCATCAACTTCTATGCCCGTCGCAACGAAATCTGCGACCTCGAAACAGAGGCAGAATTCAAGCGCCAGGTAAAATGGAACGACCAGATTGGCAACCCATACTGTGTAGACAACAATCCGGAACTGCTCAACCAGATAGCCGGCGATGATATGGTACGCGGAATCACCATAGCCTGTGGCGGTTTCTACGGACCTCAGGGCCGCGAACTCCGTGCCCCACTTGCCGACCCGGAACTTAATCAGAAGATTGAAGCATTCGAGTATAACGGTCTGCGCGTCAACAACTTCGAGATGGAGAGTTCAGCCCTCGCCGGTCTTTCCCTTCTCCTCGGTCATAAGGCATTAACCTGCTGCATGGTCATCGCCAACCGCCGTGCCCTCAGCGCCAACACCGGCTACAAGAGCACCATCGACAATCTCATCAAGGTTGTATTAGATAGAATTTAAACAATAAAAAAATGAATCAAGAAGAATGTATCTGCGCCCTGGCAACCCCAGCCGGTGGTGCTATCGGAATTATCCGACTCAGTGGCTCCGACGCCATTACCCTCACCGACAAAATCTTCCAGTCTGCCAACGGCAAATCCCTGGAAGAAGCCAAGCCCTACACCCTGCATTATGGCGAAATCAAGGATAAGGATGGCAACACCATCGATGATGTACTGGTGAGCGTGTTCCGTGCGCCCCACAGTTATACAGGCGAGAACTCCACCGAGATTTCCTGTCATGGCAGCCGATACATTCTTCAGCAGGTTCTCCATCGCTTTACGGAGGTAGGATGTCGCCAGGCAGAACCGGGCGAATACACACGTCGTGCCTATCTCAACGGCAAGATGGACCTCTCCCAGGCAGAAGCCGTAGCTGATCTCATCGCCTCTACCAACAAGGCAACCCACAAGATGGCGCTCAGCCAACTGAAGGGTCATTTCAGCAACGAACTCTCCCTCCTTCGCGAAAAATTATTAAAGATGACTTCGCTCCTGGAGTTGGAGCTCGACTTCAGCGACCACGAAGAACTGGAGTTTGCCGACCGCAGCGAACTCCAGGCACTAGCCGAAGAAATCAATCACAAGATTACCACCCTCGCCCACTCCTTCGAAACCGGCAATGCCCTAAAGCAGGGAGTAGCCGTAGCCATCGTAGGCAAGACGAATGTGGGCAAGAGCACCCTGCTCAACCGTCTGCTCCACGAAGAGAAGGCAATCGTGAGCGACATTCACGGAACCACCCGAGATGTAATCGAAGACACCACCCTCATCGACGGAATCACCTTCCGCTTTATTGACACAGCCGGAATCCGCAAGACGGATGATGTGGTAGAAAACATCGGAATAGAGCGCACTTTCCAGAAGATGGAAGAAGCGAAGATAGTAATCTGGCTATTGGATGAGCAGCCGTCAGCCTCAGAAATCGAGGAGATGAAGCTGAAGAACCAGGGCAAGAAGCTGCTGGTGGTATTTAATAAGATGGATAAACTTGAGAATGATAAACTTGCGTTCGATAAATTCACCCATTCCTGCGGCTCAGATTCCAGCGAACCAGAAGCCCCACTCTTCATCAGTGCCCGCACAGGCGAGAACGTTTCATCCCTGGAGCAGGCATTAGTAAGAGCCGCTGATATTCCTGAGATTACCGAGAACGACGTCATCATAACGAGTGCCCGCCATTACGAGGCCCTTCTCCGTGCCCATGATTCCCTCTCCCGAGTATTGGAGTCGATGGAAATGGGCATGAGCGGCGACATCATCGCCGAAGACCTGAAAATGGCATTGGAAGAATTGGGCGAAATCACTGGCGGACAGATCAGTAGCCAGGAAACGCTAAATAATATCTTCAAGCACTTTTGCATCGGGAAATAAGTCGTGATAAACAACGATTAATATCGACAACAAATGATAGTTAAGGTGCTCAAAATGAGCACCTTTCTTTTTAGCCTTACTATTGGTTATAATCAATGGTAAGGCTTTTTTAGCACCTTTTTGTACCGCTCTTGTACCTCCACTTTTCAAAAGTAATAATTTGAGACTCCATTTTTGGCAAATGAGTGCAAGATTGCCGAGAGTTTTGGACAATGATGGACGATGATATAAGACTATTGAAAATAAACGGAGTAATTACAGACGACTTTTTCTACAATAAATTAAGTAAAAAAGTATAAAAAGCGTACAAATGACAGCAAGCAAAGAAAGAATTCTAAAAATTTGCGAGTATTGTGGGAAGAGCTTCTATGCATCAAAATCCACAACTCGTTATTGCTCCAAGCAATGCAACAGTTATGCCTATAAGGCAGCAAGACGTGAGGAGAAAGTAAAGATGGCTGAGACAATGAGCCACCGAAAAGCTTCCGAGAAATCCATGTCTGAAATCCTCGTGAAAGAATACCTCACGATTCAAGAGGTCGCTATACTTTTAGGGCTAAGCAGACAAACCATATATAATATGGTGTATAGTGGTAAGTTGCGAGCATCCAAGATTACTTCTCGTTTATCTTTAATCAGAAAGCGAGATATAGATTATCTTGTTGATAGTTTGCCATACACCACAAAAAAAAGTGTTTCAAAAGAAGCATCTCCTGCAAAGCAAGAGTTACCTGTTCCAGAATATTACTCTGCCAAGGAAATTGCAGAAGTCCACAACACTTATGAGACCGCCATCTATGAGATAGTCAAGAAAGTCAAGATTTCAAGAATATCCATACAAGGAAGAGTATATTGGAACAAGAAAGAGGTGGATGATTATTTTGCACACCTGTCTCCAGATCCAACCATCAGTGAATGGATGACTGTTATGGACATTCAACAGAAATATTGTATGACGAAAACAGCCGTATATAGTTTCGTTAGTCACAATGCTATTCCAAGAAAAATGGAAGGTAACAATGTTCTGTATTCCAAGCGTCATGTACAATTGGCAAAAGGTGAATCCGTAGAAGACCAACTTTATTATACAATACCGGAGGCCATGAAGTTGTATGGTTTAAGTCAGGACCAGATTTATAAGCGTATCAAGAAATACGCTATTGAAAAGGTGAAGATTGGCAAGTATATCAAGATTTCCAAGCGAGATTTAGAGAAAGCTATCGGCAAGCCTAAGGTTATTTAGCGGTTATCAAAAGGTTAAGTTGTACACCATTACATAACTCTATTATTTTGCAATCGATTTCAAAGATCTCTTAATACGGGATCATATATGAAACATAAGTATCACATTATAAAAAGTAAACATCATGGTAAATACATGTACAAGAGTTTCTCTTCGCCAAAGAGCGATTAAAAACGACCGTATTTCTCTTTATTTGGATTTCTATCCACCAGTACGCAACCCTGAGACTATGCAAATGAGTCGCAGGGAATATTTAGGTATCTATATCTATGCTCATCCAAAGAATGAGATGGAACGTGAGTTTAATACAGATATGCTCAACAAAGCAGAGGCCATCCGTTGTATCAGAACCCAATCACTCATCAATGAAGAATTTGGTTTTTTGGACAAAACACGACAGAAAGCTGATTTTTTGGCATACTTTGAGAAGATGACACATAAGAAAGATGACAAGTGGACATGTGTCTACAAGCATTTCTTCAAATTTGTTCAAGGTCATTGTACATTTGGGGATGTGACAGTGGAACTTTGCAAAAAGTTCAGAGAGTATCTTCTGAATGCAAATCAGTTGAATCGAACAAAACAAAAGGTATCTCTCAACTCTGCAGCAGGTTACTACTCTACTTTCCGTGGTCTCTTAAAAATCGCCTATCGTGACAAGTGGCTACGTGAGAACATCAATGACTATCTGGAAAAGATTGAGCCACAAGATGTAAAGAAGGAGTTTCTTACCCTCGATGAAGTAAAGCAGTTGGCAGCTACTCCTTGCGATATACCTGTACTGAAGTCTGCCTCCCTCTTCGCTTGTCTCACAGGATTGCGAATCAGCGACATCTTAAAATTGCGTTGGGAAGACTTCGAGATAGCTCCCGACCAAGGCTATTGCTTGCGTATTCGTACCCAGAAAACTCAGACCGAGGCAACCTTGCCTATCAGCAACGAGGCATACGAACTATGTGGTGAACCAAGTACGGGTATCGTGTTCAAGGGATTGAAGCGCAGCATGATTAACCATCCCCTTAAAGCATGGTTGAAGAAGGCAGGAATCACCAAGCCATTTTCATTCCATTGCTTCCGGCACTCGTATGCAACAATCCAAATCGCCTTAGGCACAGACATTTACACGGTTTCGAAGATGCTTACCCATAAGAATGTAAGCACAACACAGATATATGCCGACCTCGTGAACGCAAAGAAAAGAGAGACAGCAAATAAGATTTCTCTTAAATAAATCCATTGCATTCATTTCATGGTGCCCGATATTGAAAAAATGTTCAATATCGGGCTTTTTAGTTAAAGGCTCCTAAAAGTTTTACGTGAGTCACGCGTGAGTCACGTGTCAGTTTCTGCAGTTTTTCCTATTTTTGCGCCACAAATGATTAATAATACGCAATATGAAACAGTTTAAAAAAGAATTTTTGACACAGCATTTATTGGTTTTGTGTGCAATGTCTATCATTGGTGCACTTGTTCGCAACGAAGCTATGCAATATGGTGTAGACACCTTTAGCTGCAACTTGACGTTCGTTATCTCAACCACCATACTGATGGTTGTTTATCTCCATGCATTAGATAGTATCGTACGATTGCTTGCCCCATGGTTTAAGCATATCTTTTGTAATACAGTAAACAATACAGAAAGAAAGCGTCTGTCTTCTATTGTCATCAATGAAACAAATACATATGACGAGGGGGAAGAGCTAAATCTGGAAGATGTAACTTTCGTCTATGCAGATGAAGCCTCTTCTTGTTTTACAAGCTATGAACAGTTGAGACAGGAAACATTGAAAGACAAAGCAAAAAAGGAAAAGGTCTTGTTAAACTCAGCTATCGATTATACCAGAAGAACTTTTGCTGCCTACATGAAAGAGGAGCATTTGAACCAACTTTGTGACAACATCGCTATTTTCCAGTGTTGTGCCTCTACACACATGAGACATCATTCATTGATTGTTGACAAGGCTATTCGTACTATTGACTTAATGCATTATGCTTGGAATATAGGAAACCTTTTCAAGAAGAAAGGCATTGATACAGCAACCTTTATAAAACAAGTTTTTGCTGATGCGCTGGTTGATGTGGAAATATCCACTATTATAAGGAAGTTAAGAATGGAAGGTACCTGCATCATAGAATTACTACCAAGCTTAGATGTTCAAGACGGAATCAAGACAAATTATTGTTGCTGATAAGCATTGAGCAGTTATTCAGAGGTTATATCTCAGTGATATTTATCTCCATTACATAACTCATTTACTTTGTACCCGAATAATAAAAAATGAACAGATATGATAAATGAAAGTATCACCTTTGATAAGTTACCACAAGCGGTATCTTATTTAACAGAACAAGTTATCGAGTTGAAGCAAATGGTATCAGCACTTCAACCTACATCATCAGCAAATAACCATATATTGGTTGAGATTGATGAGGCTGCTATTATTATTATGAAGTCGAAGCCAACCATTTATCGATTGGTAAACCAAGGCATTCTGCCATCCTATAAAAAAGGTAAGAAGCTATACTTCTATAAGGATGAGCTGCTTGCATGGATTGAGAATGGTCGAAAAGCTACCAAGGAGCAGAACCATTCTGAAATGCTAAAAGCCATGCAAGGAGGAATGAAGCGCAAACCCAAGTCAATGTATATTTTTTAACTCTATGCCAAATGACAGCTTTAAATAACAATAAGGAAACTTCCATCAATCCAATGATTATCATGGATAAGGCTATTGATATGAGTACTCGCCTATCAGGAAGCCAGTTTCCCGTAAGCATCTTTCCTGCCAAGATTCAGAGAATCATCAAGGAGGTACACGAATGCCACAGTTTTCCTACCGACTATATATCAGCAGCCATACTCACTGCATTGGCTGTTGGTATCGGCAACACGCACTTGGCACAGGTGAAACAAGGTTGGCTTGAAAGTCCTATCTTATACATGGCTCTTATCGGAAGACCAGGAGCCAACAAGAGCCACCCACTTAGCTTCGCTATGAAGCCATTCCTCGATTACGACTATGAGCAAAACAAGTTGTTCGAGGAGCAATACAGTAAGTTTGAGGAAAAGATGTGCATGTCTCGCAAGGAACGCATTGAGAATGGAGAGGATGGATTTCCGCAAGAGCCTGTACGCAAACGTTTCTTGGTCTCTGATGTCACACCAGAAGGCTTGAGCTATATTCATGCGCAGAACAAGAGGGGGTTATGCCTATGGACAGATGAACTGTCTGCATGGTTCAAGAACTTCAACCGCTATAACAATGGTTCAGAGGAACAGTTCTGGCTATCAGTCTTTAGCGCCAAGACAACCATATCAGACAGAAGAAGTTCCAAGAGTTCCATCTTCATTAAACGCCCCTATATCTCAGTAATCGGAACCATCCAAAAGAAGATACTTAGTGAGTTGGCGAAAGGCGAACGCTCCAGCAACGGCTTCATCGATCGCATTTTGTTCGTCATGCCTAACCTTCAGCAGAAAGCGAGATGGAGTGACCGAGAGTTGCCCGATAATATAGAGCGAGATTGGCAAACCATCATTCAACACCTTATTGATATGGAGTGTCCAATAAATGAGCAACAGGAAATCGAGCCTCATGTCTTATCATTCACTGAAGAAGCTAAGGCAAGGCTCTATGAATGGCAGCATCATTTCTCAGAGCAATGCGACAATGAAACAAATGATACCATTGTCAGCATCTATTGCAAGTTGGAGATATACATCATCCGTTTCTGTCTGATCATTCAATTGGCACGATGGACGTGTAGAGAATGTGATAAGGAAGCCATCGACCTGCTGAGTGTAGAGCGAGCCATCCGATTGACAGAGTATTTCAAGAACTCTGCCATATCAGTACAAAATATCCTCAACGAGAATATGCTCACCGCTCAACAACAAGCAATCGTCAACCATCTTCCTGCAACATTCACCACGGCCCAAGCTCATGATGTCGCCAAAGAGAACGACATGAAGTCAAGGACATTGGAAAGATTTCTGAATGATAACATCGGAGTTCTATTTCGCAAAGAGAAGCATGGAGAATATTCAAAGATTAACTCGTGACGGTATTGTCGGAATTGTCGCTTTTGGCGGTTTTAATACCAAAAGCGACAAAACCGACAGAACCGCCACATAAAAAAAGAAATGAAATGAGTACACATAGATTCATATTAGAGCCATACAAAGGCATCGCTACCCGACATACATGTCCAGAATGTCATAAGAAACGTAGCTTCGCCCGATACATTGACACAGAAGGGAAGATTGAGTTTCCTCCCTACGTGGGTCGTTGCAACCATGAGCAAAGTTGTGGTTATCACTTCACTCCCAAGGATTTTTTTGAGAAGAATCCCGAAAAGAATGAGACATTCACAAAGGATGAGACTATTTCATATAAGAAGAGAGAAATGCTGAAGCCATTACCCACTTCTTATATAGACGAGAACATCATGCGAAGTTCTCAGAAATGTTATGAGGCAAACAACCTTTTCTTGTTTCTATCTTCTCAATTCGGTGAAACAGCTACTCTTTCTTTGATGGAGAAATATCATGTCGGAACTTCCAAACACTGGACTGGTGCCACTGTTTTTTGGCAAGTTGACAATCAAGGTAAGGTGAGAACTGGTAAGGTAATGCTCTATTATCCCGAGACTGGTAAGCGAGTAAAAGAACCATACAACCATATTTCATGGGTACACTCGCTTATCCCCCACAAGGATTTCAATCTCTGTCAATGCTTCTTTGGTGAGCATCTTATCAATGTAGCCAAGACCAAGCCTATAGCATTGGTTGAAAGTGAGAAGACAGCCTTGATAGCCTCCTACTATCTTCCTCAATTCTTATGGATAGCAAGTGGTGGTAAGAATGGTTGCTTTAACACGAAGTCGTTATCTGTTCTGAAAAACAGAGATGTAGTCTTATTCCCTGATTTGGGAGCGACAACAGTTTGGCAAGATAAGCTGCCAATGATGCAAGTTCTCGGCATCCGTGCAACGCTTTTCGACTTTTTAGAGCATCAAGCCTGCGAAGAAGATAAAGCTAAAGGCTTGGACATTGCTGATTATTTGCTCAAAATCAAGCCTGCAGAAGCAAAACTTCAAGCCCTCATCAAACAGAATCCTGCCATTCGGAAGCTGATAGATGTCTTCAAACTCGAAATTGTTGACGAGCCTCAACCACGTTTCCGCACTCCTAAAAGGCAACGCGGTTTCAGACTCTGAGATGATTTGAAAAATCGAGGTATCTGACGATAGCAAGTTATGTTTTGAGTTACTCAAAACCTTTCGAGTTACTCTCGAAAGCACTTGCCTATCGGTAGATACCTCTCCAAAGTCGAGTATCTGAACCAACCTATCGGTAAGCATTGATTTGCAAATATGATGATTTAATGACGTACTGTCGTATAGATTCATTGATTTACTGTCGTACATATATGCATGTCATATGATAAAACGTTTTAATGTTTTACATAGATTTTTCTACTTTTAGCTTCACCATATGTTTACATCTAAATACTTCCGAAGACTAAATCAATTTACGTTTATCGTACCTTTCTCCAGTTTAGTTTACAGTATCAAAATCAATTTCACTATAAAAACAGCCACCTTTGATAATATCATATCCGATCACTCCTTCTCTTTCAAACGCACAGATAATTCTTTCTGAGAAAAAGACATCTGAGCCTTGAGGATACAGCAAATCAGCTCCTTGATACTTTGAACTTAATGTAACCTTTTGCAAAAAATAGATTTCTTTATCATTGTAATATTCCTGTCTGTTTTTAAAAATTTTCTTATCACTATCAGCAAACATATTTACAAACTCACACTTTGGATATACAAATTCTGAATCTCTAATTATAGGCACAAATAATAGATAGAATTTATTTTCAAAGCCAGCTATTGTTATCTCTTTCAAGAAATATTCTGTTTTATTAATCTGTAAATTTTCAAAAATACTTTTCACTTTTTCACTAATAACAGCTTTGAGACTTAAACATGCTGGAGTAAAATCCATAATATCTACAAAATTCTTTCTTTTTAAAATATGTCCAATAATCCCATTTGGCATATTCTCATACAAATCATTCTTATTGTCAAAATACATAGAGATATTGCGGTTCTTTTCCGCAATATAATTTAGAAAATCTTTGGAACATAATTTTACCGTATGAGGCATTTCGTATCTGCCTCTAATTTTCTTGTCTAATGTAAATGTTATTTGGTAGTACATATTTTCTATTTTTAATCGGGCATCAAAGTACCCATAAGTTATACGTAACCGATTGTGCTAAAATGGCATCAACACCGTCTTTTGTGTAAGATTTACTAAAAGAATCATATAATTAGTGTCAGTACCTTTCTTCGGATTTATCACTGTAGTATTTGGATTCTCTGCAAAAGTATGAGTTACATTTTCTTCATTTGCATATATCGTAGTTCTGTAAGCATAAAGGTTTACAAAAACAAAAACTTGTCCTTTCTCCTTATAGCATAAATATTGCTTAAAATAGTTATTCAAGACACGGCTATTTGTACTTGACAGCTTATCATTTCTTTCAAGCCATGCCATAATCAATCTATCCGTTTCCTTAACTATATCTGATGTTAAACCTATCGCTTTTTGACCTTTCTTCAAGACCTTCTTCCCATCTTGATATGAAGCATCTTGCTTTAAGAAATGCGGCTCATTATGAAGCCCATCACAATATTTAGCCCATATAGTATCAATATGTCGGGTGTTCTGCATTTCATTATGTTTAGTTTGCTTACCTGCACAAGCTGCAAGCAAACAAGACAAAACAAATATAATCATATATTTACTTTCCATTTTTATCAAATTATTGCTTAACAAATATGTTCTAATAAAATCCTGGTGCAAATCTATTTTAAGTCCAACACTTGCTTCTTGATTTTGCCTTTGTCATAAAGCCACTGTACAAATGTCGTGTCATTTGTTGAATGGTTTATGATGCTTGCCCTATTTATTCGTCCCCTCACTTCCTCGTAAGAAATAGATATATCCTTATGGGTAACTTTTATCAAAGGGTATTCGCTCCATACATCATAAATGAGTGTAGGAAGTTCTGAAGACGTAAAATGTGTCTCTTTGACCACTTCCAAATCATAGTCTCTAAATGGTGGCTCTGAATATTCCTTCAACAAGGAGGTAATAACCGTAGCCATAGCTTCTTCAGCCCGTCCATTTCTGATTTCATAAAAATGATGCTCCTTAGTGATAAACGTCAAGCTATCATCTTGTATTTCAAAACTATCAGTTACTTGTGGCAAGGTGTCTACAAGCCAATTTTTAAACCGTAATTCATTATTACTGCTTATTTGTGTCTTCTGAAAAAACACTGTTGTTAGTATCAATAATAGTATTGCTGATAATACTTTCATATATCTTTAAATGTTAAGAATTAGTATTATTGCTTGATTCGAGAAATCTATTCTTGCTGTAGCTCCCAAGGCATCCACCTACTATATGTAGATAGAGGCATTTCCTTGCCATCATATACTTGCATAGTTTGCTTGTGGAAAAGAAGTCCCGAATCATGCTCTTCCCACTTGATGCCTGTAACGTATGGTCTGTCTCCTATCATTTTAATGCCTATTGAGTAATAAACCTTGTAGCCATTACCTGCACAATATGTAAGAATGAAGTCGCAAAGCCCAAGAAAATCACTCGTATCTTTTGAAGGCTTCACCAACATCTCATACGGTGACCAACCTCCAACATAGTCTTCATCACTAATTACATTGTTATAGACCAACTTCTGATTTTTATATTCAATGAGCAAAAGACGATCGGAATATACAAACTCATCTTGCTTCTCTGCTTCTCTTTCAAAATATGGCGTCAAAACAGCTACCCTATAGTCTTTACTGAGTATCAAGCTATCAGCAACCATATAATAATTGGAGACGGCAACCCCATGCCATTGATAAAAACCTTTGCAGTTCTGAGGACACCTTTCTATTCGTAATGTATCATTGTGAAATGCCATCGGGTGTTTACGTTTGCCAATAGCATAGATTTTCATTTTTCCATTCTGTTTGGTAAGCGTATATAATCTTTGTATGTGTAGGGGGGCTATTTGAAGATGCACTGTATAGACATCTTTTTCACCTTTTACCTTCTCCACATACAAAGAATCAAAAATACTGTCATTAAGAGTATCTATCTCACTTTGCCCATATATGTCTAAATCTGTGTGATAAGATTGTGCAATAATGTCATCACAACAGAAATCTTTGAGGAACGAGATAAATTTGTCATTAAGATATTGATAGTAGGACTTGCTCGTTGCCTCTTGGTTGGCATTTGCTTTTTGGACATAATAATCATTGCAGCCAACATAAAACTTCTTGAAGAACTCTGTTATGCTATCATGTTCTATAGTTTCTGCCTGCTGTATTTTTTGATTGCAACTGCAAAAACACAGAAGCGTAATCAACAATAAAATGCAATATCTTTTCATACGTTGTTCTCTATTTGATTGTTATTTTATAACGACAGGAGTCAACAAATTACCTTTAATCGTAAAATTCTGTTTTGTACATTTTTTCATCTCATGTCCTACTACTATTAAAATGCTATCACCACTAAAGATAGTTGCTTCATTAAATGAGTTCAAGTTTGAATTAGAACGCATACAGCGAAGTTCGTGTTCTTTTAAATCATACCAATAATAGTATCCATCTTTTGAAAAAACAGCTCCATCTATATCCGACGAGACATCTCTACTTGTTGTGTATTTATGTGTTACGATTTTATTTAAGCATTTATCTAAATACGACAATGTTACATACCTGTAGCTTGAAGAACCTATAAGAAAAAATACATAGTCTGTACCAAATAATATTTTGGGGACAGACTGTCGTTCCGTCTCACTATTCAAATAATAGTCAAGAGTGTCAGTATAATTTGCAATACTTACTTGGAGTGTATAGGATTTATCTTTTACTGGTATAAGTTTTACATATATGCCATTTTTTGCAAATACACTCTTATACCCTACGTTATTAATAACATCAATATTTACATCAGTGTCTTTGCATACCTTATTAGAGTCTTTACAACCTACCATCAGTAATAGCAATATTATTGCACTTCCCAACATCTTTGTTTTAAAATTCATAACTAAGAACATTAAATGTTGTACATTAATATACAGCCTTTTTGAATACTATAAACTAATCATTTTCATCGAATCAAAAGTATCAGCCTCTCCATGACCCACATACCCAAGTTGATTCGAAACACAGTGAGTTTTTCCTATCACTTTATCAAAGTTTCGATGAGAATGACCATATATCCAATAGTCTATGTGGCTATAAGCTATGAAGTTTCCAAGTTCCGCAGTGAAGGCACCGTTTATCGGACTGCCCATGAAGTCAGGGGATACCAATTCATACGATGGTACATGATGCGTTGCCACTACAATGTTTTTAGCTTGACTTTCGCCAACGGCTTTTTCTATGAAAGCACGGCATTTCTCATGCTCTTGATTAAATCGCTCACTATTTATCACAACATCACCATCCTTAATACGATAGAAGTCATTGACCATGCGCTCTGTAGCAAAAGCATCCTTAGGTTCAATATGTCCCCAAAGAGTTGAGACGATAAGGTCTGTATCCTCTGAGAGATGAATGACAACATTATAATAACATTTTACATTGGGACGTATGTCCAAGAACCAACCGTCATAGAGTTTCCCCAAGTCATACCCTTTATAAAACTCATGATTGCCAGGTATTACTATCACTTGCTTGAAATTCTCCGAAGCCCAATCCCAGAAAGGATGCTTGAGAAAGCCTTCATCACCTAAATAGCCAATATCACCTGCCAGCACCAAGATGTCGGCAACAGGTTGAATAGGATGGTTCTCCAAGAACAAAGTATTCTCAATAAACTCCAAATGTAAATCAGAGGCATATTGTATCTTAACCATAACTACAACATTGATTTCTTAAGTTGTTCTATAATCTGTTGGCTTGTTACATTACCAAGTCCTGTCGATTTGATAAAATCAGCATTTGGCAAATCCTGCATGATGGCAGCACAAAAGCTATCAACATCTGCTTTTAATGTGTCGGGCAATTCATATCTGCTTGTTGGAGTAAGCATCGCTGCGAGACGAAAGACATCCTTCTTATGTTTAGCAATATGCTTGCTATCCACACTCTCGCCTTTAGCTTTTCTTTGGCTCAAATCCAAGAATGCTTTACTTTTCAAACAGATAAGGCTCTCTATGTTAGCTATATGCACATCATCTTCTTGCAGACTATGCTCTATCGTAAAACGATAATAGTCATCATCCATGAGTATTGCCGATAAACTTGAAAGGTCTTCATCCACAGGAATCGGTGTGATACGAGCTTCCTCTGGGAAATTCATCAAACCAAGGCTACGTGAGAAGAGTTCTACTTGATATGGGAAATCAGGATTGGCAGGTCTCATGAAGCGAAAATATTCGTGTCTTGGTTCCACATTCTCATTTACTCCCTTGTTACGCTGCTCATAATTGCCCTTCTTCACAAACTCCCAAAATTTTGCGACAAACTCTCCTGATAAAGCCTCAACTATCAAGATGATGTCTATATCCTTAGTCGCACGAGGTACTTGGGCATACAAATCCTCATGGATTTCACATGCCGTACCGCCGATAATAACATAATTGTCTTCAAAACCCTTGAAGAACTCCTTAAATGTTTCTATTCCTCTTACCATGGCATTTCATTTATTAATCGTTCCAACTCAATTTGTATCCGCTCGTCTTCATTGTCTTTTAATGAAAGATAAAGCGACAATTTATCAACCACTCCAGTAGAGCTTAGCATTTTCGGATTATACTTCCACACCTGTATTTCGTTTTGTCCAAACTGCTTGTCTGCTGCTACTTTCAATGCCTTAAAATCTTTCTTGGAGACTGCGCAGCATTGCCTTGATTCTTCATTAAGCATAGTATAGGAAGCTAAGGCGTTCACTCCGCTTATCATCTGTCCTTCTATAATAGCATCCGTATAATAAAGCTGTTCTATCGGAGAGACCAACATAGGCAGAGCCTTGTCCCAAAGTTCCCTATTGCTAAACTCAATTTGCACAGTCTTGGTCTTTACTCCCTCTAATTTAATCAGGTCTTTGGATGCAAGCCAACGCAATGCCCGATTAACTGAAGCGTATGAAACAGACAGCTTGTCTGCAAGCTCATAACTTGTTCTTCCCGACAACGACTCTGTTTCTAAATGATACAACAACAAACATTGCGTCAAAGGTGTAATGGTATCCTTCTTGCTTTCTTCATTCATTGTATTAACAACTGTCAAGTCCAACAATAACGAAGGAATAAACATTTGCTTATTCGGTATGATGAAGTTTACCTTTTGAGCAATTAACCTACTTATATTATAAGAATATAAAAGCCCTGGTACAAGAATGGCTATCATCTCCGTTTTTCGTTGAATAAGGTCCAATTGCTTCTTTGCCTGAAGAGGAGTTATTATATTGCCATCTTCTATAAAAGCAAAAAGGATATTCTTTCCTAATATTTGCCCATCATATAACTCAAAGTTACCAACAATGGATATGGGTAGTTTATCCTGCACACTTTTGCATACAGGTTTCACCACTACATTATCACCTAAGACAGAACTTATATAGGTTGCTGCATTTTTTATATATTCATTGTTTTTGCTCATAATCATTTGATAAAGATTATGTGCAAAAATAGTGATTATATTCTGAATATCAATAACAATGACAGAATAAATAAGATTTTTTAAGATATAAATTGCAACATATTCCAAGATAAAGTCTTACCTTTGCACTCGAAGATAAGCGTTCTGTAACACAAGAGTTGGAGCGTCCCCTGAATCAGTGCTTTGCACTTGTTTTGAGGATTTGACAATTTGAGGCTAAAAAGAAGCGGTACATCTTTATCGTTAAGGCATTGAGAATAAGCACATTGCATTTGTCGCCTATTTTCTCTGCACTTGTAAAAAGGGTAGTTGTACCGTTTAAAAGATAAAAGCTTAACTATCAGCAACATCCACATGTTGCGTGGGGAAATAACAGAAATAGAAATAGGGAACGCAGCGTTCCCTATTTCTATATTTTACCCTACTCCCCACTCCTTCTTTACATTAAAGCAGGGACAGGCTTTGTTGGCAAATTCATTATGACCATGAATCGTGGCTAATGGATATTCCTCCTTCAGCTGCTCGATGAGCGAGCGCATTGCTGCTTTCTGGGCTCGGGTTCTTGTATCCTTCGGCTTGCCTTTCTTCGATAAGCCGCCGATGTAGCAGACGCCTATGCTGATGGAATTATGTCCCTTGCAATGGGCGCCGACCTCCTCTATCGCACGACCTACATGAATGCTGCCGTCACGATAAATCACGAAATGATAACCTATGCAGCGCATTCCGCGCTCGCGGTGCCAGCGGTCAATATCCGCTACGGTGAAGTTGCGACCTTCCTTGGTCGCACTGCAATGAATGATGATTTCCTTTATCTTACGCATGATAATGATTTTACGGATGATTTGAAAGGTGATAAATACTTAAGCGGAATCGCATCAAAGCCCCAGTCTCTGATAACGAGCGTGATGTGCTCCCTGTTCCTGATTGCTTCATCCACCTTCTCGCAAAACTCCGAGAAGTATTCCTCAGAATGAAGCACAAGTCCCGAAATGTAGGATCTGCCCAGAATGATGCTGCCATACATTAATTTATAAGGACCATTGCCCGGAACAAAGAACGGCTTGCGGATAACAGACTTCGGAACTCTGCCGTTTTCCTTCAGAATGACAGGCATGATTCTGCTCTTCTCATCATCCCTCAGAAACTTCGGGTTGGAAACCGGCACAAGTGCCAGTCTGTAAGCATCAGCTTTCAGATAGCCCTGAGGACGCTCCAATGTTCCGCAGAAAAACTTACCGTTAATGACCATTGTGCCATCAACTCCCCATGGAGTGAAACGGCGGCGAAATATACAAATATGCATGATAATTTACAATTAATAATTAATAATGAATAATTGGTTTAAGGGTGGTCATTAAGGCTGGGGTCAGCCCCGAAAACCTTAATGACCTTAATGACCTTGACCTTAATGACCGGAAATGACCGGATTTAAACCGTAGATGCTACTTTCTGATAACGCGAATCGGGCAGAATATTGATGAGTCCCTGTCGCTTCCAGTTCTTCAGCATCTGTCTTACAGCCTCGTGCGTAACGTTAGCGCCCTTGATGGCAACACTCTGCTGCTGAGCCTGTTCGAAAGTGAAGGTTACGTCTAAGCGTTCAAAGATAGTATCGTTTCTTCCACGACGAATGCGGTCAGCAGGTGCCTGTCCGCAATAATCCTTGGATGAGAAAGCAGCTTCGATACGACTGCGAAAGAAATAGAGCGCATTCTCCAGCTGATAGTTAGCCAGAACATCAAAGGCTGAAAGCATGCTCGGTGTCTGCATTTTCACAATCATTTCCTTCCACAAGAGAGGATTCTCCTTCAATCTTGTTTCTGCCTCTTCCGCTCCAAGTTTCTGTATCAGCGATTCTGCCACTTTGCAGAGCATGATGCACGCCATCATTCTCATCGTGGTAGGACAGATACGAAAACGCTGGCGGGCTTTCACTTTGTCATCATCTTTCATCGTCTCCAGTCTTATCTGCTCCAGCCATTCCCTGCCCTTGGCTTCCAGCTTAGGCAGTTCTACTTCGCCTGCCATCATGGGTAACAGATGTGCTATCTGCAGAATATTGCTTTGCTGGCGAGGTGTAAGCACGAAGAGGTTATCTGTGAGCGGGGTGAACGTGTTGTCCGGCGTTCGCGCCACGACAATACGGCTCTGGAAACCATCCGTATAATTGTTCACTACTCGATAAAGTGCATCTGGCGTTCCGCACATCACCACATTCCATAACAGTCTGTCTATATGGACATTCACCGCATCTGCACTTCTTGCCTCGCGCTCATAGCTCGTTCCGTCATAAGCCTGTCTTAACATGACAGAAAAGTCGCTCATCGCAGATTTCCACTTCTGCGCTACGGTGTCAGCTTCTGGTGTAAATGAGAAGGCGTGTTTGCCTTCAGTATTCGCCAGTCTTTCAGCAAGATTCGCCACCGTATTGTTCAGTGTCAAGCATCTTACCGGCAGTTTCGGCTCTTCCGGCTGCTCCTTCTTGTTCTTAGCCGCACGCTTCTTGGCTCTCCATTCATCTTCCTTCTGCTGGTACATTTTATCCATTGCTTTTACTTCCGAAGTCCAGACATTAATTACCGGGTCAATGCTTCCCTTTCCTGATGCAAAATCACCGGCAATGTAAGAGATGAGGTTGAGCGAATTCATCTTGCCGTGAATGGAGATTTTCACGCCAGTAGCCAGCATTCCGATGACAGGACAGATAGCGGTAATCACGGGTAAAGCAAGTGTCGGCCCTACTGCATGAACCGAGTCGCGTACTCCCTGCGGCAATTTGGGCAAGGCTTTGAAATAGAACAGTTCGTCCTGGGCATTTGCCTCGTCCAGTGCATTGATCAGTTCCTCGTTCTCCTTAAGCGTTATGCCTTTCAGAGTAGCTTGCTTCAACTTTTCCTGTCTCAGCGCAGCCAGTACATCTTTCAGTCGCTTAGGCATTTGCGTAAGTTTTTCTCCGAGTGCCGACTTGATGCAAGCCATCTTCTCCTGCTCAGAAAAACCATCATAGCAGGGAATAATCTGAGCCATCAGATTGCCATCAAAGCCGCAGATGTGGCGCAGGTTCACAGCCAGCTCAAAGGTCAGCGTATTGCGGTTGGAGCGCATCGGCTCCTGCCCATCATTATACATCTGCCACCACTTCTTAATGATTTCCCCATAAGGAATCCCAAGATAATTGTCCTGAGCAGCAGCAGTAGTTGACGCAGTAGAAGAAGTTGACGCAGCAGCAGTTGACGCAGTAGAGGCTGAAGTAGCAGAAGTAGAAATTCTCGAATTCTTAAATTCCTGACCCTTAAAAACCCCTTGAGAATCCTTCTTGAATTCTTCCTTCCAAGGCTCATAATGCTTGTTTGCCTTGTGCGCCCCTTCCGGCAGTTCCTCCTGTCCGTATCTTTCACGCTCTTCTAGAACTTTCCCTTCAGCAGCCACAGCAGCCTCATCGTAAGCATCCTTGAAGAGTCGTGGCGAAAGGAATAGCAGATCTTCGTCATCCGATGTGGTCGTGAAATAAACCCGATTGATGTCGTGAGCCGAAGTATCCATTTCGCATTTCAGCATCGTAGCAATTCGTACCTGATTTTCCAGAACCGTCTTGCCCTTTTCGCGCTCAAACACCGCATGTCCGCCTTGTCGTGCGCTACGTTCCAGCATCAGCAGTCCGTACTTGTCCGGTTCCTTCAGCAGCAGCTTGGCAGCCTTGGCGAAAGCCTCCGGCTCATCCATATCAAATCCGAAAGCACCGCTTGGCAGTTTCATTCCCTTCACCACGCCTTGCGGATAGTGGCCGGAATAATTAAACTGCACCAGTCTCCGTTTCGCAGCATCGTTTCCGGCACGAGCCAGACGAAGATTCGCCTTCTGCTCATTGCTTCCACGCAACTGCTTATACTCCTCTTCCGAAGTGATGGAGCGGGCAACCTTGTGCCCATTCTCCACCTTAATTAAATAACAACTCATCTATCTTATTACTTATCGTTTTAATTGATAATCCACTAAAGCATCAGCCCCTTCTGCTGACTCAACAGCCAGCGTTTGGGCGATGTTGATTCCCTCATGGCAGAACACCTTCAGCGTGAGCTGAATAGCCCCATCCTTGGTCTTGCTCAACCGACCATGCGCCAGTTTTTTAATCAGTTCCGACTGGCTTTTCGGCTTAGAAACTGCTACAAAATCAAACGTTCCGTCTTGCATTTGCTGAGCCACGCCATGACGGCGAAAAGCTTCTACAACACCCTGATTTACAGAATCAGGACTGAAGAGGAAATACTGCTTATCATCATAGTAAGCCATTCCACCGAGCTGCACATGCTGGCAGCCGTTATTATTCACCTGCTGGTTATTCACCTGCTTTTTGTTTGCTTTTTTCATAATCTGAATTGAATTTTAGGAGAAGAAACATCCGGATTGTTGCGCGCTTTACCATGGAAAATCCTCCTCTGTTTCAACTCAGTTTTACTTTTTACCCTTTATGATAACGTGGTTGCAAAGGGTTAAGGTTCTTTTTACCTTTTTACTTTTTTACCCTTTTACCTTTTCAATGTCCGTAACCAGAATATCCTGATAAACCTGACCATTGTGCTCATGGGTAGTAAAGCGGAGCGTTACCGCCACCAGCTCGCCCGGAGCATACTTACATTGCGCCATATTGCCGAGCATTGCCGCAGCGTACTGGTTCTCATACTTGCCGCCCATCTCCTGGAGAACGATGTTGCATTTCATCATCTGTCCGTTCTCACTTTTCTGACTCTGTACAGCGAACGCCTCGCCCTGCTGCACCACTCTCATAAACATTCCGTTCATAATCTATAAACCGCAAGGTCTAACCTTCCTTTAAGGTTTTCTTTAATCCGCCCAACCTTGCTAAAGCTGGTGCAAAGATAGCAACACTTTCGATGCGGCGGAACAGTTGGTGAAAGAATGCCCCCTCATCTTTTCACCACTTTTTATTTCAGCTCTGCTTCAAGGATGTTTTTCATCACGATAAGCAGGCTGACGGCTCCGTCGCCCCCACAGGCCATTCGCCGTTCATATTCCTTATTAATAAGGTCGAAGAAAAGTTTCAGATAGAACCGCTCCGTAGCTTTCTTCATCTCCTTCCCGTCTCTGATATTCCTCAGCGTAGGATAGTTGATGCTGCTGTCGAGCCTTGCCAGTTTGCTGTGCGTATAGCCCAGCTTGATGACGGCTTCATAGGCAATGCCCAGAGCCGTAAGCTGATGTTTTTTTTCTGCCATGATTCCTGATCGGTTTGCGAGAGAAGCCGTGGATTCCCGATGGCCATCTTCAATCACGTTGTGAGGTTCCCCGCCTCCGCTCAGGTTAAACAAAATGGGCTGAACATATAAAAATGAAAAAGCCCCCGAAACCAGCTTGCAACTGATTTCGGGGGCAAATTTACTTGTTTTCTTCTTAACGCTTGCTTTACTAAAGTAAGGCAAATGCTTTACTAAATAAAAAATTATTGATGATTTTCCATCAATTCCTGGGTCAAATCATGGATAAACAGCTCAATTTCCTTTCCATCGAGTAGCTTTTCCATGAGCGGTTTGAATTTATATTTGACTGTACCGTTAGAAGGATTCAGGGTTTGACTGATGGCAGTATCCTTATCTGTACCGAAAGCATTTCTCAGAATATCATTCAATGCCTCATCACGATTCTTCAAAGTGTTGCCATCAACATCCGTAAACCATCCAGCTTTATACATGGCATTGAGGACAGTCAGCACAGAGGTTTTCTTTCTCGGGGCAATACGGATTGAGCTTGGTGCGACAGAAGGATTTTCCATGCCAGCATCTCCGTCCATAGAATCAAGCAGAGAATCAATTTCTTCGGAGATAAGGCGCTCACCCTGCAGATAATCGTACACAAGCCCAGCAAATTCTTCCTCATCAACACAGCAAAAACCGCGCCTGAACTCCTCATCCAGTCGCCGTGAGAATTCTTCACTAATATGATAGGCAATCTGCAATTTCAGATTAGAAACTATCCCCAGCCTGCTCATGTCGCGACTTCGCAGCAACCATTCTGCACATGTCTGCATAATCAGAGCAAGTGCAGAATGTCTCTCGTGATCCGAATCTCCGCCATAGATATCCCGCAGAACATCATCATATTCATACCATGCCTCGTCCTTAGAATAGAATTCTGCTTGGCTGGTACTCTGACCTTTCATGCTATCGATAACGCAGAAAGCAAGATAGTATAGTTCTGTGGGATGCAACTTGATTTCTTTAGCATCGTTCATTACTCTCAGGCATGTACCGCGAATGGAGCGGAACATGCTATCGTCAGCAAGCTTTTCTTCTAGGGCCCTTCTTACGTCCTTTTTGAAGTATTCCAGTATTGGCATAATCTTTCAGTATTTCGTTCATTTTATCCATCCATTGTATCAGCGCAAAGGTCGGACTATTGCCATCAAAACAACTTAACAGTTCAACACCAAAGGAGCTGATAGCCTCTTCTTCGATACCGAATTGCGCCATGATATCAGCACCATAGCGATAGCAGCCAAAATGGGCAAAGTGGACGGTAAGGTCAAAAATGCCTTCATTAAGACAGATTGCAGCAATATTGGTCAGATCATCATGCAGTTCTTGTAAATTAATTTCTGGAAAACCGGGCTTGTGTGACAATTCTAAAAGAGCTGCACAGTCTCCCTTTCTGGCAAGTTGGGTAATCAATGCCATCAGACCATCGGCACTCTTATTCTCCCCTTCTCCACGAAAGTCGAGTTTTATAAAGCGTACACGGTCATTGAACTTTTTGCGGATGTCCCATACCACTGGCCAGAAATCTGTAGTTTTCTTATGTAGAGGCTGAATGACAATCTCCCTGCCATATACAGAAAGTTTCTGATTAAAGCCTTTCTGCAAAACTAAGGCAGCCTTGTCTGTATCTCCCGAAAAAGCTGCATTTTTCTCGATGGCAACAATCTGATAACCCTCTCTGTTGTCGATTATTACACGACAGTATGGATGATTAGGATGTTTGACTCTCTTCTTGTTTTCAATCGTTGTCTTCGTACCATTACTCTCCAGTTCCAGCAATATTACATCTTGGCATGCAGAAACAACAACATCGCAGTTGTATAATTCATGATTATATGCTCCAGCACTACCATGTGATTTCATGATAGATAGCTGATGACGTTGCTTGGAAGTAAAGAAACTTCCAAAACATTCTCTGGGAGATTGGTATTTTCCCTGATTAAATCTAGCCTCTGCTGCCTCTTCTGCAGCAAAAAAACTAGGTCCATTATCTACTTGCTTATTTTCAAAGCTGTAAAAATTAAAGATAGGCATAGGCTTGTCGTTTTTTGTAAAACAATCTTATTATTTAACTCTCATTTATTTTTACTGATGCCAAGATTTATCTTGCAATAGTATTCAGGAATGTTGCCTATTCTTCAATAACTACAGGATAGCAGATGGTACAGACTTGACTTCTAAGGTACAAAATATTTATGAAAGAAATGCATAAATTTTAGATTTTAACACTAAATAATATTTCTCTTTCCGGTCATTAAGGTCATGGTCATTAAGGTCATTAAGGGTTTCGGGGGAACGGAATATATATATAATATAATATTAAAATTATTTAATATTATATTATAAGAAAAGAGAGCGAGCGAAAAGTGCTTAATGACCTTAATGACCTTGACCTTAATGACCGCTTTTTCACGTTTCTTCGGCTACCTTCAATGCGAATTTCTTGTTTTTGCTATGTTTCTGCAATAAAGTTCTGACAGAAAACGATAGAAAGTACTATTTATCAGATACTTACGCCATTTCCGGCAAAGAAAGTCAGGATGAAAGCTTGCATTCTGCCCGAAAATGTTGTATCTTTGCACCGGCAATCGAAAGAAC
>JAJVTK010000013.1:0-95917 GCA_021622245.1 Segatella copri
ATATATAATATATATAAATATATATAAAAATAGAGGTAGGAGGGATATGCAGAAAAAATAATTGGAAGATTTGGAATCTGGAAGATTTTCTAATCTGCTTTCTTCTAAAAGGCTTATTGTCAAGTGGTTAACGCAATCATCAATCTTCCGTATAACTTGAAAAAGGAATGTATCTTCCAAAAAGGAGCGATTTTGAGGGCTATATCTGTTTCATTTTTCTAGCTTTTGTGCTTTCTGTTGGGGTAACCATGCTCTCTTGTATGGCTGGGAATGAATCTGAAGTAATAAAGAAATCCGGAATTCGGGGTGAAACAAAACTGTTTCTTGGGGAAAATGGAAGTTATCTGGAACGGAATCCCCATTTTTTTGTGGATTTTTTCCCCATTCATTCCCCATTATCCCCACTCTCTGTTTTTGATACGGAAACGATAAGTGCCTGATAATCAGCTAAAATAGTCGATTTGCTCATTCTCTGGCACGCATCTTGTGATAATGAATAGCGGGTTCGATAATGAATCCACAACGAAAGTAAATAACAATATTAGTAATAACAGTTTAAAAGATAAGATTATGAAGAAGTTCGTTTTTGCAGCTATCGCAGCTATGGTAATGGTTTCAGTAAGTAATGTTTTTGCTTCTAGCAAAATGATGGGTAATTCTGAAATAGCTCCAGTTGATACAGTAGCTCCAGCCGATTCAACAGTAGAAGGCACAGCTATCAGTTCTCAGGCTAGCGTTGAGGATTCTGCCAAGCAGGAGGCTACAGAGCAGACTGTTGCGGACAAGGCTGTAGAGCAGCAGGCTGTTGCTGAATAGTCTTAAGAAGGTATTCATTTGCAAAGCGTTATAATAGAGAAAAGCGTATTAGAAGTTTCATCAAGGTAATAGGTTATATTTAGGTTTACATTGTAATTGCATTTCCTAGAAAAAGAAAGTGTAAAATTTAGGTTCGGTTTATGGAAAAGGAGTCTGCTGGCAGGGATGCTGGCAGACTTCTGCTTTTTTGTTCGGGATGAGCAGAGAGTCTCAGTCTCAGAGTCTCAGTTATAAATAAAGGGGGTACCATTCTTCCGCTCTCCCTTTTTTTATCTTTATAACTTATTGATTATTAATTAATTATATATTAATATATATATAATATATAAGTATATAAGAAGAAGAGGGGTGCTTGAAAAACAACTGAGACTCTGAGACTGAGACTATGGAAGCAAGTAAAAGGAAAAGAGGCGATAATCTAATTCCCTAGAAATCAACGACTTATGAAGGTTTCGCGGTTTCCCATTTTCGGTCTCAGCCCTATAGATTATTCGAAAGATTTTACAAAAGCATTCTTTTTAGGTCTCCCAAACCCTCAAAATTGCTTTGTTTTTTGCTTTAAAGTAGATTTAGACCTTGCTGAAATACAAAATCATGTTCTCCTAAAAAATGTAAGTAAAAACGGGATAACTGAGACTATTGCCCGATTTAGAGCCGGAAAAACCGGAAAGTGAGTCTCAGCTGTCTGTTTTGAGTCATTTTCATCCTAAATATTTTCCCAGTTAGAGATTTTTATTTTCCTAACTAGAAATATTATTTTCTTCTCTTAGAAGGGTAATCGTCCCAGCGCAAAATTGCCCTAAAAATGATGCTTGTCATCTATAAACGATAGAATTGATACATTTTTATCGTCTATAAACGATAAAATGTGTATTTGGATTACTGATGACATGCAAAAAGGCTGAACTTCGGGTTAGGAAGTTCAGCCTTTTGCTTATTTGTGATTTCAGGAAAATATAAAACTATTCTATCTGATACCATTATCTCTATCGCTATTGTTCAGCTTACGGCTGCCTGTATGGTATTTGCGGCCATGACTGAAGTTGAAGCTGGCAGCAAAGACAAGCATGTTGCCCTGGTCAGCAAGGCGTACCTTGTTCTTCTGCTGCACATACTTGTTGAAAAGTTCATCCTTATACACGCAGCCATGAGGATAGAATACGAATAATCCGAGAACACCAAACTGCCAGTTCTTATAACTGTAGGTTACGGCAAGATTGGAGGTTGGCTCTCCGCCGTTTGTCTTTTCTCCCCAAAAACTCTTTTCCACCTTATAGGCACCATAGCCAATGTTCCAATTGCCTGTCATGTACCGAATTTCTGCTCCATAACTGAAGTAATTGAACTCGTGGGAATAATCCAAACCCTTTGTCTTGACATTCTGATACTCGCACATAAGGTTCAAATCCAGATGATCCTTGATGAGGTGAACTTCAGGAGTCAACAGCAGGTGCTTGTAATCATGACTCTTCTGATTCTCCGGTTTGCTCACAAAGAGATAAGAGCCATCCTCCCGCTTTTCGGGCAAGATAGAAGTAGCTATAGGCTTGTCGTAATACGTCCAGTTTCCCTCCAGGTACACAGACATCAGCGGAATGTTCCAGGAAGCCGACAAGGTATTGTTGTAGCCGGTAAATGGCTTCAGACCGGTATTGCCGTCACGCGCCTCAAAGCTGTTGGAATATTGGCGCAACTCGCTCAAGTCGGAAAGACTTGGGATGTCTGACGTGATTTTGCTGCTCCATTTAAAACTCAGACGGTCGCTAGCCTTTGCCTGTAAAGTTACCTGTGGTCGAAACAGCCATTTGCTGTATCCGTTCTCCCCCTGATGGATGGAAGACCTGGTTGCGCCAACTCCCACCTGATAACTGAACCACTTCTGCTGTCCCTGTAGCTGGGTGAAAAGATAGAGATTGCTGTACTTCAATTCCGTATCAGCATTACTGCTTCCTACATAGATATTATCTGTATGGCTGATATTATATTGTCCACCCACCGATAAAGCCATCTGTTTCCAGTTCTTGCTGTATGTTCCTTCACCAATAAGAGAGCGTTTCCTACCTGTTGCATCATAACTGTAATCGGTCAGCGGAGCGCTTTTTACAGATTCCTCCGGCGATTTGTTGAACGTATATTCCCTCATACGATACTGGTAATCTGTACCGATGTAAGTACCCACCAGGTTCAGAGCCAGGTTCTGGTCATGAGGCATGTTGAGCGAATAATAAATATCCAGAGATGGAATCTGCTCCAGCATTTTTCTGTTGTTTTGCAGATATTGATTCGCCTTGCCGCTTTCCTGATAAAGCTGGTTCATGCCTCTCACAGGACTGTTGTGATTGTAGAAATTCAACCGTACATTCAATGTATATTTGTCTGGTTCACTAAGATTATAACCAAACTGTACATTATTGGTGGTGTATAGGAACGGAGAATCATAACCTAAATAATTGCGATGTAGAGTTTCTCCTGTGGGCAGATGATAAGTACCGAGACTCTCATAGCTTCGTTCCTCTACCGAGCGATAGGAGAAACTGTAGTTGATGCTGAATTCCGATTTCTTCAGATTGTATTTGAAATAACCGTCGCTATTATTGAAACCAGCCTTGGTGCCTTGCATCGTAGAAACTCCACCCACATAACCGGCATAGCGTCGGCGGACCTGGTAGTTGATGACTGCATCCAGATTGCTGTCTCCATATTTGAGTCCTGGAACATTGATGAATTCCACCTTTGTAACTTCATCCGGCTGCAAAGCCAATACATCTTGCATGCTAGCCTTGACATCGTTGATGCGTATTTGCACATCTCCGCCCTTTAATGACAGAACTTTGCGTTCTGCTCGATTTACAATAATGGTAGGCAAAGACAAGTTGTCCAACAGATCATAACCATTGGAAGCCGTTTTCACCTGCTCTTTTGTAGGGAAGATGATTTGTCTATCTACTTTTTCTACAACCCTTGCGGCTTCAACGGTCACCCCTTTCAACAGGTATGAATTCGCCTGCATCCTCACATTTCCGATGCGGGCAATAGGTACCAGCTTGCAAATCGTCTTGTAGCCTACGAACGAAACCTTCATAAGGGCCTGCTTCTGCTGGCAGGGGATGACGAAATCGCCATTGGCGTTGCTCACGCCTCCACAGAGGAAGGAGGAATCCTTCGGGTTGAGCAGTTGGATATTGGCGAATTCTACAGGAAGATTGTGATTGTCTATCAGTCTGCCTATCAGCTTGCGCTCGCTCTTGCGCATGCATTCTACCGTGATGAGGCTGTCACCTACGGTCATCTGCATCGGATAGAAACCGATTACCTTGCGGATGGCATCGGGAATATTGGCTGTCTTCACGTTCTGGGTAACTGTGAAATCCTCCAGTTCGTTGTAGATGAAGCTGATTTTGTAGCGCTTGGAAGCCTTGTCGAGGTCGATGAGGACGTCCGACATACTGCGGTCGTGATAGTTGCGCTGGATGTGCTGTGCGCTCATCGCCAGGGCGAACGTACACAGCAGGAATATGATGGCTGAAAATCTTCTCATAATGATGTTGCTTTTTATTTGTTATTTTACAATCAGCTCGTTTTGTTGCAATTCGATGTTTACATTCTCGAATTGGTTCAGTTCTTTTACGATGTTCTCGATGCTCGAATGACTGTTCCATTCGTAATAGAGGCGGAGGGTCTTGTCCTCGTTATTCTCAAACTTCACTTGTAAATTATAATAAGAAGCAATCTCTGAAATCATCTGCTCGAAAGCCACATTCTCGAAAGTCTTGTGAATGGCTGGCTTTTCTGGTTTCGGATGAGTCAGGGAATCCTTTGCTGCTACCTGCTTTGCGGAATCTGATTTTATGACTTCCGGATGAGTATCTGCGGTTACCTGGGTTGGTTCCTGGCTGCGCTTGATGTAAGTATGGATTGCGGCAAAGGCAATACCCGAAATCAAGACAAATCCGGCGATGGATGCTGCCAGCTTGCGCCAGGAAGTTATAGGATGAGATTCTTCCTGAAGTTGATGTTTCTGGCTGAATTTCTCCCATTCCTCATCTACATTAATAATAGGAGAGGGGCTTTCAAGTGCAGAATCCACTTCCACCATCGTCTGATAGAGTTTTCGGCATTCCTCATCCTGCAATATTTCACGAATCTCCTCATCAGAATACTTCTCCTGATGGTCGATGATATCCAGTATTTTTTCAAACTTGTCCATAATAAATCTGCTAAGGGTTAAACTTTTGCTTTAATTTTCTGATGCCTTGCGCCAGATGCTTATAAACTGCCACTTCGCTGATGCCCAATTCCGTAGCAATCTCCCGATATTTCAGTTTCTGCCGAAAACGGAGATCGAGTACCTTGCGGGTTTGTGGAGTGAGCTCAGCATCCATATAAGCCTGAATAGCCTCGTACTTTTCGGTCTCCCTGTCTATTTCGGCAATCGTCGCTTCCAGGGGAACTATCGAAGGCGAAGTATCGGCTTTCAGGAGATGATGAACCCGGTCTTTCGTCTTCTGTCGGCTCAACAGGTTGAGGCATTTATGGCGCACACACACCAGAAGATAGCTCCCGGCGTTGGCGGAAGGCAGGGGCGGTTCGCTGGCTATTGTCTTGTCGTTAGCCGTCTCGTTATCAAGTCCCAGTTGGGTCTTTCCGTCGAGCACATCAGCGAAGACTTCGCTTACCACATCCTTGCTGGCTGCATCATCCTTCAGAAGTACCCTGGCCAATTGGTACATCCTCAGATAATGCTGCCGGAAGAGCTGTTCTATCGTTTCTTTGTTTATTTGCATTACTTTATTTTCTTTTCTTTTGCCTATATTACAATCGAATTCTCATTTTCCTAACCCTTAGCAGAATATTTTTTAATGCAAATTTTTAAAACGCCAAAATTACCCTATCGGACTTGCTCCTTCTTCAGATGCTTGTAAAGCCACAGGAAGGCGGGAATGAGGAAGAGATCTGCCATGACCCACGCCACAGGGTCGCCGAAGCAGACACCCGTCCACGCCAGGGCTGGTACCAGCCAGAGACTCACACCGCATCTCGCTATCATTTCCATTACGCCACTCAGCATCGAGAGGTTGCTGTAACCCAATCCCTGAATGCTGTAACGCAGGATGGTGAGCAAGCCCAGACAAGGATAGAAATAGTTGGCTATGCGCATAAACTGTGCTGCATAAGTTACCACCTCAGCCTCGCCCTTATCCACGAAGAGCATCATCATCTCGTCGGCAAACGGATAGATGAGCAGGAAGGTGAAGACGAAATAAACCAGCATCATCCTGATGGAAGCCCTTACGCCCTGACCGATTCTATCCAGCTTCCTGGCTCCCAGGTTCTGACCGCAATAGGTAGCCATCGCCACTCCGATGTTCTCGAAAACGCAGGTAAAGAGATATTTGATGCGCATAGAGGCAGTAAATGCAGCCACATAAACCGTTCCCAGAGCGTTGTTGGCACTCTGCAGCATGATGAGACCAATGGCGGTAATCGAGAACTGCAGCCCCATCGGAACGCCGTTGTTCAGCAGAATGCTTATCTTCTTATTATCGAATTTTCTTTCTTCTCCCTTCGGAATCAGAATCTGCATCTTCTTTTTGATAAACCAGATACAGAGCAGCACGGAAATTCCCTGTGAAAGCCAAGTGGCAAAACCTGCTCCCTCTACACCTAACCCCATACCGAGAATCAGAATGCCATCTAGAATAATGTTGATAACGGAAGCTGTGATGAGGAAATAGAAAGGCTGTTTCGAGTTGCCCAGAGCACGGATCTGACCGGAGAGCAGGTTGTAGGCGATGGTGAAAGGAATCGCCGCAAACTGCAGCATCAGGAAGATGTAGGCGTCATCGAACACCTCCTTCGGCGTATTCACCAGATGCAGAATCTTTCCGCAGAAGATGCAGGAAAGAAAGGTGATGACCACGGCAAACACCACGGCGATGCGGATGCTGTTGCTTACGTAAGCCCGCATCTTGGCATAATCCTTGGCGCCGAAAGCCTGGGCGACAGGGATGGCAAAACCGGCACAGGAGCCGTTGCAGAAGCCCATGATGAGAAACATGATGGAGCTGGATGCACCAACAGCCGCAAGAGCTCCCACGCCAATCCATCTTCCCACGATGGCGGCATCGATAATGAGATACATCTGTTGAAGGATGTAGCCTAGAATCAGCGGAATAGCAAATTTGATGATGGCTCGCAAAGGCGAGCCTACTGTCATGTCATTAGTAGACTTTGAACTTTGAGCTTTGACCATTGAACTTTATGATTAGTTTTTGTTATCCTAAAAATATAAGGAGGATGCACTCTTTATTTGAGTGCATCTCCAATCTTCTGTTTGATTTGTGCCATTTTGTTGCGGCGTTCGATGGAGAAGGTATCTCCGTGGGTTTCCACATAATCGAAGAGCATGAATGCCTTGTTCAGGAGTTCGTCTCTTGCGGGCTGTCCCACCATATCTGCCTCGTGATAATAGAGTTCGGCAAGCATGTCCATCTTGGAGAGTCGCTTCTCCTCGTCCTCTATTCCTGCCATCGCCTTCATCACATCCTCGATGGTGGCGATGCTGTAGAAGGCGTAAGGACCTACGTATTGATTGTAGAGTTCCTTAATCTTCTCACGTCTCACCTCCACCTCTTTCTTTTCGAGCATTCTTTCGAGTGCCGCCATAAACTCGCGAATCAGTCGCTGTATGTAGTCTCGTTGTAGCATAAAATAGTCTTTATTTTATTCGTTGTTGATAGCTTCCACATACTCCCACAGTTTCTTGTAGAAAGGATGTTTCGTCATCGTGTCCTTGTTGCCCAGGATGATGAGCTTCATTCGGGCTCTCGTCATCGCCACGTTCATGCGGCGGAGGTCTTTCAGGAATCCAATCTGGCCCTCGTCGTTGGAACGTACCAGGGAGATGAGGATCACGTCTCTTTCCTGTCCCTGGAAACCATCTACCGTATTCACGCTTATCAGGCGGCGGTAAGGCTTGAAGAACTCATATTTCTTGATGAGCTTCTTGAGATACTGTACCTGGGCACGGTAAGGCGAAATGATGCCTACATCGATTCTTTCCTCCAAAACGCGCTGCTTGCCTATCTTGGTGAAGTATTCCGCCAGGGTGAGCAGGGTAAGTTCGGCTTCCGCCTTGTTGATACGCCCGAAACTCTCACCCACAAACTGTTCCTTGAAGTTCAAATCAGAATTCTGATTGGCTGCAGATACAGAAGATGATGTGGAAGCAGAATCCTCAGGAGCATCTTCTCCTTCTATCGTTATCTGATTCTCCTCGTTTGATGTATCAATCCACGTTATCGGATGGTCATAATCCAATACGCTCCGGTATTTGATTTGAGGCGCACTCTCCACCTTGCCCCCGTAGAACCAGTCGCTCGAGAATCGCATGATTTCGTCGTTCATGCGGTATTGGATTTTCAGCAGGGTTACTACCTCGGGCTTGTTTTCGGCGATGCGCTCCATCAGGGTCTTGCCCAGTCCGGCTCTTAATGCCGCAATACTCTTTACGGTAGGCGGCAACTGACAATGGTCGCCCGCCAGAATCACCCGGCTGGCTCTCTTCATCGGAATCCAGCAGGCAGCTTCCAAAGCCTGGGCTGCCTCGTCGATAAAGAGGGTACCGAACTTCATGCCTTCCAGCAGATGATGGGCTGAGCCTACGAGGGTACAGGCGATGACACGCGCCTCGCCAAAGAGTTCTGCGTTGATGCGGAGTTCTATCTCGGCGGCACGGCTCTTCAGCCTATCCATCTTCTGATGATAGTTTTCGCTACCCTTCTTTCTGTTCTTTCTTAATTCCCTGATTGCCTTGCGGATTGCCCAAAGCTGAGGGTAATCAGCATGGCTCTCAAAGCGGCGCTCGTAGGTGAAGCCCAGCATCTTGTCGTTTACGCGGGTCGGGTTTCCGATACGGAGCACGTTGATGCCCCTATCCACCAGTTTTTCTGATATCCAGTCTACCGCCATATTGCTCTGTGCACACACCAGAACCTGGCTCTCACGCATCAGGGTTTCGTTGATGGCTTCTACCAGGGTTGTGGTCTTTCCGGTTCCCGGAGGTCCGTGAACAATCGCCACGTCCTTAGCCCAGAGCACCTCATTCACAGCCCTTTCCTGGGTAGGATTGAGCCAAGGGAACTTCATCGGTTCGAAGGAGAATCTTCCTGCCTTCTGATGGGAATAGAATAAATCGCGGAGATAAGCCAGACGGTTGTTCTTCGCCTTCATCACTCTATCCAAGGCCTCGAACATCAGTTTGTAGCTGGTTTCGTCAAAGGATAGCTGTACGCCGATAGGATCGGTTGACTGCTGAAGTTCGAGCAGAGGGGCAGAATCGGGTACGGTAATCACCATTCTGTCGCCATCCACATAACTCACGGTTCCGGTAAAGGAGAAATATTTTATACTTTGAACTTTGAGATTTGAATTTTGAACTTTATGATTAGCGTCTGAAGGGTTTTCTGACTGCTGGAGGGCTGTGTTGCCCTGGTTCTCATTCTTGCCCATCTTCTTGACCATAAAGAACATGACGGGGCGACCGAACTCAAAATTGTGCTCGATATCCTGGTCAGAGGTTCGGAAAACCTCTATGGCTGTCTGGTTCAGCGAATTATAAAAGCTCTTTCCCACCTGTAGCGGGAACCAGGCATCACCTCGTTTCACCTTCCGCTGCATTCCCATCTGTTCGGTAAGCTTGCGGAAGGCTTCTTTCTCGGTATAATACTCCAGCTGGAGCAGGGTGCGTTGCTGCAATAATGCCTGAATTGGTGAAATCTGTTCCATATAGGGTGCAAAAGTAGCGTATTTCTGCCGAATATGGAAAGAAAAAGAGATAAATATGTTTAAAGTTCCTGCTTTATTTATCCCAAAGCTGATAGTCGATTACCTTATTGTCGTTGGGCTGAATGCTGTCGCTTGCCGAAGATGCAGGTTCTTGAGTATTCTTCTCCAGATGATAATAACTCCCGGCCAGGGCTGCCAGCAGGGCGATGATGAGGGCACAGAGCAGGAGCAAGGCGTGGCGGTAACGGGGCGTACAGGACAGTCGCTGGCGCAGTTGGGCGATGTTTTGCGGACGGCTTTGCGGGTCGCGGCAACTACAGATTTCTGCCATCTTGCTGAGCGCCTTATCGCCCGTAGCCTTGGCCATGTCGCCCAGAACCATGCCCAGAGAATAAATATCGGCACGCGGTTCAGCCTTGGCAGCTGGTAGCATCTGTTCGGGAGCAATATAGCCCGAAGTTCCGGCTGGCGATTTCAATACGCAGAAAGAATCGCTATCCGAGAGACCGAAATCGATGAGCTTCACGTTCTGTCCGTTATGTGTAATCATGATGTTGGAAGGCTTCAGATCGCGATGAATCATCTGTTTGTTGTGCATGTATTCCAGCGCATCCATCAGCTGTCCTGCTATTTTGCGGGCGAGTTCTGCCGAGAGGGCATTCTTCTTGATGAGCTGCTCCAGATTATCGCCGTCAATATATTCCATCACCACTACCGTGCCCAGGTTGTCAACCTTTTCCAGGTCGATGGTACGGCAGATATTGGGATGTTCCAGTTGCTGGCCTATTTCAAACTCCTTGGCGAGTGCCTGGCGGTATATAGGGGTGTAGAGGAAATCGTTCTTGAGACATTTCAACATGAAACGCTTGCCGTATTTGGTGGCTGTAAAGATGCGTGTATGGCCCGAAATAGACACGTAGCATTGGTGGAGATTGCTGAATGCATCCTCCACAGGCAAGGGGTTTGAATTGCTCATCTCCTTGCTGATATCCTCGGTAAATCCCGATGTCGTTTTCTTCTTCTTTTCTTCAGTTTCTTCCATGCTCACGGATTCCTCTTTTTCTTGATTACTGTTATTTTATTTCTCGTTGATGCTGATGACGGTAAGTCCGCCGTTTCTGCCGGCTACGAACGAGGCTGTACGCTCGCCGCTACGCTCGATGTAGGGCAGGAAGAGGGGCTGCTCCTTGATGAAACAGCCTGTTACGAAGCGGTCGCCAGGCTGCAGCTTGCTGTTCTCAGACTTCTCTATTTCATAGGTGCTTTCGCCCAGATAGCGGAGCTGCAGCAGACGGTTGGGACTCCAACCGATAGAAACAAGAGTACCTTCTTGTAAATCGCTACTTACCAGCTGGTTTGCCTTGAAGAAGGAACTGTTGTACTTGGTGCTTGTCTTGAGCCAATGGGTAAATTCCATGTAGTTCCGATGACCGATATATTGGGAAAGCACATCGAGGGTTACCATGCGTGGCTTGTGATTGTCGCTCACATAACCATAGAGTCGTTTGAGGGTGGATGGCGAAATAGTTCCACTTGTTTTCTTCTCCAGATAGAGTGAAAACTCTTCGAAGTCGGTTGTCGTGGCAAGAATCTTGCCGTATTTCTGTTCTACGAGCGATTTGAGCTCTTCTATTTCGGGTGTTGTCATAATTTATCTTTTAATTATATGATAATTCAACATTTTTATTCTTCTACTATATGGGTGAATTTACCCCATATTTTATGGTTCTGATACTTCTTTTTCATGCCTGCAGGCACGTGGAGCACGCAGGTGGCGAAGAAGCCTTCTACCTTGTTGGCGAAGGCGTTTTCTTCGCAGTAAGGAATCATGGAAGCTGAAACATAAAGGTCGGTAAGCGGACTTCCGTCGAAGGCGTAGTTGCTGATTTGTTCTGTGTTGGCTCCCAGATACACTTTCGTGAGTTTCCGGCAGCCTTGGAAAACGCCTGTAGGAATCAGCTTGATGCCTGCCCCGAGATGTATTTCCTTTATCTGGCTGTCCATGAAGGCGCCTTGACCTAATGTTTTGACGTTGTCTGACAGATAAAACGCCTCGATGCTGCATTCCTTGAAGGCGTAGGCGCCAATGGAGGTAAAGGCAGAAGGAAGGGTGTATTTGCCCTTCTTGCCCATCGGAAACCAGACGATTCTGTTGCCTTCTGCATTCAGCAGCACGCCGTCCTGACTCTTGTAGTAAGCGTTGGCAGGCGAAACCGTAAGGGCTTCGAGCGCCGTGCATCCGCTGGAAGGTAGAATGCTGCCTGCTGAGGCAGGAATCTCTATCTCGCGGAGCGAAGTACAATCGGCAAATGCATCTTTCCCGATGGTGGTTGCATCGGCTGGAAGAACTACGTGGGTGAGTTTTTCGCAACCGGCAAATGTGCCTTGTACAATCTGGTTTTCTGCAGCTTCGTGATGATAAGGACCTACCATTCCGCCTGCTGCGAGGTGAACGTCGGTAAGGTCTATATCCGATAGCTTGCCGGGGGTGACTGCGTTATCGTTGTCGCGCCCCATCATCAATCTCATGCAGCAGAGGTCTTCGCCGTTCAGGGTTCCGGCTATGGTCAGCTGGGTGTATTCGTAAAGATGGTTGCCCATCAGCTGGGGCAGTTCACCTGTTTCGTTTAGCGTAATGGCGTCGCTCGTATCATATTTGATGGCGGTTCCTATGGTTTCTCCTACCCTATTCCGGGCGAAAGGCTGGAATTCGTAGTGGGCATTCCGCTCCAGATTTCCGATGCGCAACTTGATTTTTCCCTTCTTTCCGTCAAAGTTTTCTACGATGCATTTCTGCTTGTTCTCCGGCTCGCCGGTCAGATAAACGTAGCATCCGGTTTCGGTCATCGGCTCGCCACCATCATCGGTTATTTCGTAGCTTACGAATGCGCTCATCGGTCCGTGACTCAAGAGTGTAGCCGACGATAGTTTCGGACTTATATTGGGCTGGGTGGTGAAACTCATCATGTTGCTGGTTGTGGTTGTTCGTCCGTTGTTGCCCTGCAGCATATAATAATAGGTAGTGCCCGCTTTGAGCCCCGTCAGAACCAGCGAGACGTCAGCTCCCTGGGCATGAACCTCGCTGGTATTGAGGTTCATGCTCTCCGAAGTGCCGTATCTGAACAGGAGTTTCGGCATTTCTGTTTCTCCCTCTATGGTAGCTGATCCGTTGAGGGTAGCCTCTGTTCGGGTGATGTGGGTCGCCTCTGTGGTTATCAGGTGCGGTTCCAGATAGGCAGGCTTATCGCTATTGCTGCAACCTGCCATCATCATGTTTCCTATCAGGAGGGCAAGAAATCTGATGCTGCGTAATATGCTTTTTATGTTCATTTCTTACTTCTTTTGTTTTCCTATTTTAATACCTATGCCGATGCTGCCCTGCCATTGTTTTCCGGCGATGGTGATGGCTGAGGCTGCGATGCTCACTCTGTTGAACGAGGCGAGCACACCCAGCTGGGCTGCGAAGCCTTTGTGGGTAAGGTCTTCGTTGAGCAGGTATCCGCCTCCGCTGCTCTCGGTCTGCTGCCAGGCTGTAGCGGCTTTGCCGTAGCCTACGCCTTCGAAGAGGCAGAAACCATGCGTGATGTGGTGGATGGCTCCAGCGGTAAAGGTGTAGTTCTGGTGGCGTGTATTGCCTGTATAATAAGGTTTGATGCTGCTGCCCGGCGTGAAACCTTCTTGGTTGCAGGTTCCTTCTGTGCTGCCTATGCTCTTGAGGTTGCTGCTGGCATGGATGAAGAAGCCGTGGCGGCGCATCAGGGCGAAGAAGAGACCATAGGACGGTCCGTCTTCATGAAGGGATAGCGTGGCGAGCGTGTAGAGGGCGAGTGGCATCTTCTTACGTACTTGTGGTATGGCAATCGTATCTATTACCGTCTTTACCTCTACGATGGTGTCGTGCTTCTCCTGGATGATAGGAGTAGGCTTGGGCAGTTTCAGTTTCAGCTCGTAGGTCATTCTGCTTTCCAGCGGTTTGCTGAACCGGTAATCGCGGAGCACGCCCCATTCCGGATGCTTGATGGTGAGCAGTTTGGAGCCTTTAGGAAGATAGAGCCAGATTTCGCCCACTTTATCTTTTCGCGATACGATTCCGAGCGGGGTGGAGAAGGCAAAGTCGGAGGGTGCTTCTACCTTCACCAGGGCGCAAGGTTCATCGTTGAGGTCGCGTACGGGGGTGATAAAGGCACTCACGTCGTTGGGCAACAGGCGGAAACCTGCTACCGAAAACTCCTGTGCCTGAACGGATGCTGACCACAGGCTTAATATGAATAAGAGTATCATCATATTATTCTAAATTAAAGTCTTGTATACTGATTACATCGTCTCCGCTATGTACGGTTCCTGCCGGTTGCCAGGTGCGCACGTGGATGAGTGGCATGGACGGGTTGCGGAAATCCCGGAGCAGAAAGAGATAGCCGTCGTCTGCGTAGCGGTCGCTCTTGTATTGCTGCCGGAGAGTGACGCCGTAAATGCCGTCCATCGTAGGATGGCGCATGATGCGGAATCCCGAGAATTTCAAGTCTATCTTCTGGTTGGCTGTAAATACCTTCGCCAGTCTTGAAATATAGTCTTTCTTCGAGTGAATGGCGTAGGTTACCTTTGCTTCAGCCTGACACTTGTTGTCGTTGGCTACTGGTTTTATCACGTTTCCTACGATGATGAGTGCCTTGTCGCTAAACACCTGTTTCAGAAAATCTAGATCCTTGGTGGTATAGGCTGTGCGGAAATGTTCGCAGTAGTTGAGGATGGTATGGCGGCGTCTGGCATCGGTCTCTGTGAGTTTACCCTGCATGATTTTCGAGGCTTCCTTGTAGAAAGGATTCGACTGTGCCATCGTCTTGAGATCTACCTGCGAAAGATGGCTGGTCTTTCCTGCTTTTGATGTCTTCGCTTGCCTGCTTGCCTGTTCTTCCGGTTGGTAATCAGCCGCACTCTTCGTGCCTTCTTCCGTCTCTCCGTTCATCAGCATCTGCGCCTGCTGCCTGTTGGCTTCCGGAACCGCATTTTTGTTGTCTTCTGTGAATACTACCATACCCTGGCGGTCGATAAATCCCTCTCTCTTAGAGTTTTGCTCGCGGAACCGGAGCTGCCCGTTGCGGAAACGGGTGTCTAGCAGACAGCCACGCAAAGGGATGGTAAACAGCTCGTTGCCGTCAGCATCTTCTACCACGTATCGCTTGCCTTTCGCGCCGTTGTCCTGTTCTACAAGTTCCAGTCCTTCGTTCACTCCGTATCGGATTTCCTGACAGTTGCCTTTATAAACGGCAGAGGGCAGCAGCCACAAGGCTGCCACCCATCCTCCGAGAAGGAGTGCTAGAAGGGATAATATCAATACCGTCTTCTTCATTTATAATTCTCTGTATTCTTATCATTTATAGCTCTTCGGGAGAAAGGCTTTCTTATTTATTTCCCCCAGTTCTGAATCTCGCCGCCTATCTCTATCTTCACCTGGTCTGGGTTGTCAGAAATGATGAAGTTGACAAGATGTTCGGTTCCGGGTTTAAACTGGAACTTGCTCTCGAAGAGATAGCTCACGCCTTTCATTACCACCTCGATGAGCGGCATCCGGTTTTCGATGCGCTGTGGCACGATGATTGCCGAGTAGATGTAGTCGCTCTCCTGATGGGCGATGATGCTCTTTCGGGTTCCCTTCACATAACGGGTTGCCACTCCTGCCTGCAGGTCGATGGTGGCAGTAGGCACCGTGTTGTGGATGGTAACCTGAGCCGTAGTAGGCATGTCGCCCTCGAAATCCTCTCCTTTTACCAGTCTTATCTTGAGCTTGCTCATGATGTGCTTGAAGTTGAGGCTGATAGGGGAGTTGGATGCCTGGATGTCCTTGCTGGTGGCAAAGAGCAGATCGCTTGCCTCGTAACCGCCGGGTGCAGTTGCCGTCTTCGGGGTACTCTGGTCGAGGGCTACGCTGAAAGGCTGGTCTGTCGTGCTGCTTACGCCCTGTATGTATGGGTAGTAAGCGTAGGCGTTGTAGGTGCCTTCGTCCCAATAGAGGGTACGGGCGGCTTCCCATTTGCTGCCATCGTAGGTGAGCGCTTCGTTGTTCACGAGATTGCCGCCTATTTCGAGTGGAGCCTTGCTTTCTGCCACGTAGAGACCTATCTTGTCGTTTGACTCGAAACTGGTTGCCGTGGCACGGCTCTGGCCGGGATAGTTTACGGCAAAAGTCATCGGCGTAGATTGGGCATCCTTGAAGCGGGAGGTTGTTTCCACCTCCTCGCTACATGAAACCATTCCTAATATAGCCAACGCAAAACTGGCGTATCTTATTATATGTTTCTTCATTTTTTTTCTTGTTTTAATGGTCCATATTCTGATTTACCTTGCCCTCGCTCTTAGCGATGCTTTCTAACCTTTGCCATTTTCAGCGGACTGCCTTTATGGAAGATAGGAGCATGCTGGTAGGTTCCGGATGTGCGCTGGTCGCCATTGCCGCCGAAAGCACGGCTCTCCACGATTCCCGCATCCCGCTTGTCGTTCTTAACGAAATCTTCGAAACTGTAGGTTTCTCCGGCATAAGCCTTGATGCGCTTCACGATACTCTCACGGCTGATGGTGCTGTAGTAAGGAATATCGTTGTTCATGCAGGAGTTCGGCTCCGAACGGAATACGCCTCGGTTGTGCATGTAGCCTCCCTCGTAGATGTCTACGATGTCGCTATAGCGGTCGTCGAAAATCAGATGGCTCCAACCTACGCTATGCATCTTGCCGGTAAGTTCCAGGTTATCAAACCAACCAAGCGACTTGGCTGCTTTGAATTCAAGAACGTGTCCGCAGCAGGTGCAGTCGCAGAAGTCGATGAAGGCGTTGTGATAAATGTATTCATCGCCCAACTTTCCGAATCCGTGTCCGCCTGCCTCATGCTGGATGACGCCACGGGTATCGAGCGGATAACCGTAGGTGCTCTGAGGACAGAAGGCAATAGCCGAACCATCTTCCCACATCTGGCAGATGCCGCCGTAATCGGTAGAATTAGGAACCATGATGATCAGGGTCTGGTTCAGATTGCTCTTGTTGACGGTTGGAGCGCCCAGAGCATAGTCGAATACTTCGTCATAATCTGCCTTCAATCCTACGCCACCGGTAAAGGTGGTATTGAATCGGTTGTAGCGGATGGTGTTCACGGTTCCTATGCCCGATTCCGTAGAAAGCGGAATGGCGGTATAAACGTTGAAGTAATCACGGTAAGTCTTGTAAGGCTCGATACCGAAGAAATACTCCACTTCCTGCTTGATATCATTCAGATATTTGCCGCTGGCAATATCCTTTGCGTTAAAGCCGTCGCCGAGCAGCACGATATTGATTCCTCCATTATTGCCTTTGGTAGCCTTCTGCAGGGTAATCCATTCGTCCTCGCCATATTCATAACCATACTGCGAAACGCTACATTCGTGGGTATAGTCTTTGTCTTTCAGGCGGAATACCACCTTTCCATCACGGCTATCAGCATTCTTAGCCATTCCCTTGATAGTCAAAGTAACTTCTGTCTTCTTGTTGCCGCTGGCAGGAGAAACCTCACACCAGTCTGGCTTGCTTGCTACTTCCCATTCGCCCTCGGCGTTAATTACCAGTTTCTGCTTATGCTCCGTGCTTAAAGCGCAGGCTACAGATGGTCGGCAAACGAGTTCGTGGTGAGCTGCGATTCGCTTGAAGTCTTTCCAGCCGCTGGCTGCTTGATACTGAGTGATGGCTGATTCTGGAACTTCAAGGGTGAAGTTGTCCTTGGCTACGCCATTGAAAGCTCCGCTCTCAATATGGGCAGGCATCGTTCCTTTACATATAATGGAATTTATACCATAGCATTCATTGAATGCGCCTTGGCGAATAGTCTCCATAGATTCTGGAAAGATGATGCCTTCCAGCATTTTGCAATTGCTAAATGCGTTTTCTCCAATGCTCTCTACTTCTTGTGGAATATCAAGAACTCCTATCAGACGCCAATTGTATGCAAATGCCTCACGTCCAATTTGGCTAAGTGTTGATGGCAATTTTAATTCGCCAGAGAAATCATTGTTATAGAATGCATTGTTTGAAATTACTTTTAGATTTTTGGGCAAGTGCAATTCTCCTTTAAAATGACAATTTGCGAATGCATCGTTTGCGATATTGGTTATTCCATCATGTAAAGTTAGAGTGCCATCAAAACCACAGCCATTGAAGTCTTCAGAGCGAATGATTGTAACACCTTGTGGGATGGATAGAGAACCAGTGAGTCCACTACATCCTTGAAAGGCGCAATTACCTAATTTCTTTAATTTGGTTGGTAATCTTAATTCTCCATAAAATCCGCTGCATCCCGAAAAGCAATAACCTCTTATGAGTTCTAGATTATCAGGAAGAATAAGATTTCCAGTTAAATTAGAGCAGTGTTGGAATACTCCGCCATAGTAATCTATTCCTTCATCATGTGTTTCTTTATCAGGACTATTTCCACATGTACCTAAATATTTCAAAGTAGATGGTAAGGATAAAGTTCCGTTTAGACTGGTACATGCAGCAAATGCACCTCTTTGAATTTCGATTACTCCTTCTGGTATGTTTAATGAACCTGTTAAATATGAACAACCATTAAAAGCGTTTGAACCAATAGATACAAGCTTATCTGGTAATACCAATCTTGTTAAAGTTTGATGACCTGCAGGTTGATCATTTCTATAAAACGCACTACATGGAATCTGGTTATCAAGGTTTTCGCCATCACCATATGCGTTGCCTGTTCCATCTTGTATATTTCCATAGCCTTTGATTGTAACTTCTTTTAAATTCAATGCAGACAGGCGTGTCATAGAATCTCTCATGAAAAAGAAATCACGAGAATCGATCTGTCCCGTAATCTTCAGATTCTTAATCTTGGTATAGTCCTTATTTGCCGCAGTAATGGCTTTCTTCAAACCTCCAGGAGTAGAATTGATGACAATATACTCCTTCGCCGTAGCATCATGGCTCACGAGATCATTCTCCCAAGGAGTAATGCTTTCGCTTACCAAAGTAAGTTTGTAAGCGCCGCTTCCGGTCTGCTTATCTACTTTGATACCGAAGTTCATCATCTTGCCAGCCACATAGGTAAGTGCCTCGTTCTTAGTGAGCTTATAAGGTACGCCACCGATGGTGATGCTGAAGAGGGTGGTGCCGGCTGCCACGGTTTGAGGAACCACGATGGTGCGCCACTCGTCGTTAGTACGAGATGGGATGGTCATGGTACTCTCTGCACTTCCGGCAGTCTTGATTTCGCCAGTAGAAAGGTTGATGCTTGCCTTGCGGGCTACGTTGGCTGTCAGAACAATCTTCTCCAGATTCTCCCATTCGCCCTCGGCAAAACCGGAACCCTGAATCAGGGTAACACGGGCATTAGACATGCGATGCGCCATAGGCAAACGGATTACGTTGGTGGTAGGAGCCACATCCGACACCTTGCCCCAGAGAAAATCGCTCGCTTCGTAGCCACCCATTTCGCCATTCTCGGTTGCCTTGCTCTGGTCTTTCTGTACTTCAAACTGATAATCCTCTATGCTCTCAGGATTGGCAAAAGGATAGTAGCCATACACATCAATATGCGTATGCTTGTCTTTCCAGAAAAGGTCATAAGCGGAGTTCCACTTATAGTTAGGCTCATCGAAAGTGTGGCGCACATTATCGCCACGATTGCCGTTTACCTTCAAGGTTCCAGGCTTGTTTCCCTCGTAATCTACGATATAAACGCCCATCACGTCGCCGTTGCAGAAACCGTTGTCGTTGACGCGGGTTACGGCAAGCTGGTCGATATCGCCCGAAAGCAGGATGCGGTTGCTGTCGTGCTGCTCGGTCTTGTCGCCGAAGAAGTCATCGCTACAGCCTGTCAGAAGCATGGCTCCTGCCGCAAGCAGATATAATAAGGTATGTTTTACTCTTTTCATAAATAATTCGTTTTGGGGAGATGCCCTTTCTTTAGAAGAAAGATTATCTCGTATTATTTCTAGGATAGAAAATCGTCTGTACTTTTTTATTCGGCTGTACCACCATAGTCGATACCGTCGTCTTCCCACTTGCTGATGTTTACATTCACACCGTTGCTGGTCTTGCTGAGCGTAACGGTAAACTTATGCTTCTTGCCAACCTCGAAAGCGGAAAACTTGGATGACTTAGGAAGATTGAAATCTCTGCCGTCAACATTTACGGTAATGAGATTTCCTTCGCCTACGGCTTGCGGAATGATGAACGCCTTGTAGCTGTTGCCTTCTTCCTTGAGCGGAATGAGGTCTGTATCATCGCCCTTGGCTGTTACGGCACCTGTAGAAAGATTGGCTGTAGCCTGCGTCTTCAGACGGTTGATCTTTACGCTAATCTTGGCTGCAGCAAGCGAAGCCTCTGTAAATCCGTTTCCTGCTACGAGTTTGATAATCATCAGGCTCAACACGTGCTTGGCTTCTATCTTTACGGCGCTTTCTGAAGGTGTCGCATCTGTAGTCTTGCCTATCAGAAGCTCGCTAGCCTTGTAGTTCTCGGTTGTACTCTGGTCTGCATTTACAGTCCAAGGCATCGCCTCTATGTTGCTGATAGAACTTGTATATGGATAATAAATGTAGAAATCGGCGTGGGTGCTGTTGTCTTTCCAGTAGGTTGGAGTTGCAGCCTTCCAGGTTCCATCATAGGTGAATTTCGTGTTGTCTATATAGTTACCTGTCGTTTGGAGTGTTGCGGCAGAGCCGTCGGCTTGATGGTTGACGACAAACAGGCCTATCTGGTCGCCCGCTTCGAAAGCCAGATCTGTAGCACGGGTTATCGAAGTGCTGATGTTGATAGGTACTTTTGCTGAAGGGGTAGGCTTTGGTGTCGGGTCCAGTTCGGAACTCCCACCTGAACATGCGGTTAACGCGAGTAGCATGCTCCCTACGATTGCTAGATGCTTCTTCTGTTTCATGATTTCTTTGTTTTATATGTTTACTTCTCCTAGGTGTAACTGGAACTGTCAGTTTCATTTACTCTGCAAAGGTATGAAAAAATGTGGTATTATGCAAGTTCATAATGGTCCATATATGAAAAAAGTTGCTAAACAACATATTCTCAGAGGGTAAACGGAGGGTGAACTCAAAGAAAAAAGGCAGTTTCCTGCATGTTGGAAACTGCCTTTTTCTTCAAAGTGGGGATTGCCCCGTCTGTTATCTGATGATTTTCATTACATCTTCGATGGTGCGGTTGAATGGTCCGTTGTGCTCCAGTTTGATGGTACACATGGCTGCCGCAAACTTGCCGGCTTCTACCGGATTGGCTCCCTGCAGGCGCTTGTAGAGATAGCCTGCCGAATAGGTATCGCCGCATCCGGTAGCATCTACTACTTCATGAGGAGGATAGGCTGGAATGTCGTAGAACGTATCATCTACATAAACCAGAGAGCCCTCGCTACCCAGGGTGATGATAACCTCGGCTACGCCCCAGGCATGAATCAGCTTGGCGGCTTCCTTCGGGTCCTTCAGTCCGGTAATGGTCTCCATTTCGGTCTCATTCACCTTCAGATAATAGGTGTTCTTGAGCACATCGAGCTTGTCCTTCCAGTCGATGGCGTAAACTTTCTCGTCTCTCACCTCGCGCAGATATCCCTGCACATCGATGGAAACTTTTCCCTTCTTGGCAAGAAAGGCAACCACTTCTGGCGAGAAATCATCGCTCAGCAGACTGCCCAGGTGGAAGACCTTGGCCTCTACATGCTCCAGCTGCTGGATGGTGAAAGGATCTGCCTTGGCAAGCACACGCTGCTTACGGTCGTTAGGATTATCGCCATAAATATTCTCGAAGAAAACCGTATTGCGCGATGGGTTCAAGGTGACGTCTATTCCAGCCTTGAGCATCTTTTCAACCGGTTCCTTCTCGGTAGGATCCATCGCCGTAATGAGCGAAAAACTTACATCCTTTGGCAATTGGTTGATGGCGTAGGCAAAATAAAAAGAGGTGCCGCCAGCCATGTAAACCGTACTGCTCGGGGTCACGATTTTATCTTTTGTTACGTGCCCAATACAACAAATATCTTTCATTTTTATTACATTTTGCGGATGCAAAGGTACTGCAAATCGAGAATAATACAAAAAAAAATGGGAATTATTTTGTTTTGTTCGCATTTTAATGTACCTTTGCATCAAGAAAAAGCAATTTTAAAATATTATCTAGAATAGATATAAAGAAACATTATGTGGTTTGATAATTTAATCAACGTGCATTCGGCGGTGCAAGGCATCGTCATCCTGTCTTTGATTTGTACTTTGGGTCTTGCCCTCGGCAAGATTCATGTCAAAGGAATCTCCCTTGGCATAGCCTTCGTATTCTTCGTGGGTATTATAGCGGGGCATCTAGGGCTCTCTATTGACCAGAACATGCTGGAGTTTGCAGAAAGCTTCGGTCTTACCATGTTTGTGTATGTGCTGGGTCTTTATGTGGGTCCTAACTTCTTCGGTTCGATGCGTCACGAAGGCATTTCACTTAATCTCTGGAGTCTGGCTGTCATTTTGGTGGGAACCTTGTTCTCGCTCGGTTTGTGCTGGATTTTGCCAATCAGTCTGCCTGATATGATGGGCATCCTGTGTGGCGCCACAACCAATACGCCTGCCCTTGGTGCTGCCCAGCAGGCGTTGCAGCAGTTGGGCTTGCCTAGCGAAGGTGCGGCTCTGGGCTGTGCCGTTACTTATCCGTTGGGTGTTGTGGGCGTTATCCTGGCGATGATGCTCTTGCGCAAACTCTTTGTGAAACCGGAAGATCTGGAGATTCGCAATAATGATGATGACGACCATACGTCTATCGGACAATATGTAATCGTGAATCCTGCCCTGAACGGCAATACCATAGCAGAGATTACGATGATGACGCATCGCAAGTTCATCATCTCCCGTGTGTGGAGAGGCGAACAGGTGATAGTTCCTCAGGCTGATACGGTTCTTCATACGAATGATAATGTGCTCGTGGTTACCAATAAGGAAGAGGTCTCGGCGATGCAGATTCTCTTCGGAAAGAAGGTGGATAAGGAGTGGAATAATGATAAGGTAGACTGGAATGCGATTGATGCGAAGGTAGAAAGCCGCATTATCGTTGTTACCCGTCCGGGACTGAACGGCAAGCGCCTGGGCAGTCTGCAGATGCGAAATTCCTATGGCGTGAATGTGAGCCGAGTGCTTCGTGGTGATATCCGTCTGCTTGCTACAGATGACCTCCGTCTGCAGTACGGCGACCGACTGACGGTAGTTGGCGACCCTACGAGTATCGACCATGTAGAACAGTTTCTGGGTAATGCCGTAAAGACCCTGAACGAGCCGAACCTCGGCGCTATCTTCCTCGGAATCATTCTCGGTCTTGCCGTAGGAACCATTCCTCTGGATATTCCTGGAATGACGGCTCCTGTGCGTCTGGGTATTGCCGGTGGTCCTATCGTGATGGGTATTCTGATTGGTGCGCTGGGGCCTCGTGTGCATTTCATCTCTTACATGACGCGAAGTGCGGGTCTGATGCTGCGAGAACTGGGTCTTGCCCTCTATCTCGGTTGCCTGGGATTGGCGGCTGGTGGACAGTTCTTCGAGACGGTAGTCCGTCCGGAAGGTTTGATGTGGGTAGGCATCGGTTTCCTTATCACGGTTGTGCCTGTGGTTATCGTAGGTCTCATCATCCTGAAGACCAAGAAGTATGACTTCGGCAGTATCTGCGGAATCCTCTGTGGAAGTATGGCGAATCCGATGGCGCTTACTTACGCCAACGAGACGCTGGATGGCGATACGCCAAGTATCAGTTATGCTACGGTTTATCCGCTCGGCATGTTTATCAGAGTGGTGATAGCTCAGGTTATCGTGATGTTCTTTGTCTGATGTTACGATGTTTTCATCTGTTTCTGCGGATTCTGTCATTCCGCAGATATGAAGAAAGGCTGGTTTCGGTTAGAAATCAGCCTTTCTTGTTATAGTCATCTTCTTTCCCGTCATCGGGTGCTCAAATGTGATTTCCTCTGCATGAAGATGCAGTCTTGTAGCCGGCTCGTTGCCGTAGAGCGGATCGCCGATGATAGGGGCATTCAGACCTTCCTGATGAGCACAATGCACTCTCAGCTGGTGCGTCCTGCCCGTTTTAGGATAGAGCGCCAGGCGAAGATGGGTATCGTCAATACGCTCTAGAACCTCGTATTCTGTAATGGCTTCCTTGCCCTGTTCGCGGTTTACCATCTGGCGTGGACGGTCTAGGAAATCTGCTATCAGGGGGAGCGAGATGTAACCTCTTCCGCCTTCAGTTTCTTTCAGAATCCGGTTGCACGATTCCTTGTCTTTTCCGCAAACGATGGCTACGTATTTCTTCTGAACCCGATGATTCAGAAACTCCTTCTGCAGGCGATGATAGGCAAACTCGGTCTTGGCAATAATCATCAGTCCGCTTGTTGCCATGTCCAGACGATGGACGATGAGCGGACCGGTAGCTTCCTGATATTTCCTGCGCATCAGAGCGTAGACGGAAGGCTGGGCTGCATCTTTCCCCGGAACCGAGAGTAAACCTTCGGGCTTATAGATGACTGCCAGTTCACGGTCTTCGTAGAGCGTTTCCACCTTATTATATATAGTAGTTTCGGTCTGTTGGGTTTCAAAGACTGTTTTAGGCAGCATCCAATGTAGTATCGGTTTGCATTTTCCGTTGCAGGCAGGATAAAACTGAAGATGATGTCTGATTTCTTCTTTCGGACTCTCTCCCCACCAGAACATCGCCATCTGCAGAGGCTTGTAGCCATGCTGGTAAGCGTATTGCAGGAGTTTCGGCTCGCAGCATTCTCCACTTCCGGCAGGTGGAATCTTAACCGCCTCGTCCTTGAAAATCTCCAGCAGATCCTTGGTTTCTCCTTCCGCATTCAGCATCTGGAATTTCGAAAACAGCCATTGCTGAAGTTCTTCAGATAACTGTTTGCGGAGCTTTTTCGCACTTTTCAAATCCTTTTCGTAGTTTTCATATAGCGTTTCGTACGCCGTCTTTTCGTTTATCGACTTTTTCAGCCTCTTCAGTTCTGCCTTCATAAACTGGCTCTCTTTTATCATCGCTTTCTCCTCTTCCTCGCTCAGGGGCGTTCCTGCCGAAAGGGCTTCCTGGCGCCTTGCATCTCGCTTTTCCTTTGCTTCTTTTATCTTTGTCTGATAGTTTGCGATAACTTCCTGGCGCTTTTGCTGCAAATCATCAATCAGGCTTTTTGCCTTTTTCAGGGTTTCGTTGGCTTCAAGCTGTCTGATTTGCTGGTTCAATTCCGAAATCTCAGCCTCATGTTTCTTGAAATATCCGTCGGGTTGGAGATAATCGAATACGGCTGGAACAAAACCTTCCCAGTCGCTCCTGCCGCCAATCTGTCCGCTATAAGCTCTCAGATAGCCAATCTTACCGTTGTCGGCTTCTACGATAAGTACGCCGAACATCTTTCCACGGTCTATTTCATCCCGCCAGTCGTTTCGCTGTGAGAGTTCAGCCTGCAGCTCCCTGCATGCTTCGATGCAGAGCGGATAAGGTTCGTAGCTGAATGGATTGTTCATCCTTTCAGGCATATTATTTAGTTCTATATTTTTGAATAAATGCATTTCCATGCTACAAAGATACACATTTAAACACGTTTTAGTTCATATTTTATTTAAAAAATGAGTTTTTCAGTTATTTTTTTTGTTTATTTGGATTTTTTGTTGTACTTTCGCAACTGAAACATAAATTCATTTAAATAGTCTATCATGGTAAGTGTATATAGAAAGATAATGACGATGCAGATTAAGAACGGACTGTGCCTTCTGTGGTTATTCGTTCTGATGCTGCTGTTTGCCGCTTGTTCTCATCGGCAGAAGGGTGATGAGTCGTGGCATAAAGATATCGATGAATTTGTGTCCGGTCACCAATCTCTCATGCAGAGTCATCCTGATTCGATGATCATGCTGATAAGAAATTTCAAATGTGAAGGTAATCCCGATAAAAGCGATCAATGGAAAAAATTATTAATAGCTAAATGTTATTATATGAAGGGGGCTGATGCCCAATGCCAGTCGTTGATAGATTCGGTTAACGCTTATTGCAAACAAACTCCTGACAACAGAATTCTTTCTTGTGCTGATAATCTGCAAGGCATACTTTTGCTGGTTTCCGGCAAGAGGAAGGAGGCTTTAATTTATTATGAGAAAGCTTATCATGAAATCATGAACCTTGACAGTTGCGGCGAGGCGATTGATGTATGTATCAATATTGCCGATGCGTCCAGACAGATGGGTAAGCTGGCGGATGCTTCTTCCTGGTATCGCCGTGCCTATTTCCTGGCAGATTCTCTGAATCAGCATGAAGCCCAGAACAGTATTCTCTCAGGATTGGGACAGGTTTATAATGATTTGCAGAACTATCAGCTGGCGCATCATTATTTCCAGAAGGCTGAACGCCTGTATCCGCCAAAGAATCCGAAAGATGTTCATTTCTTTTACAACAGTTGGGGAAATGTGTACAGCAGTCAGGAAAAACCGGCAGAGGCTCTGAAATGCTTCCTGAAGGCTCAAAAGGCTACACGGCAGATGGAACAGCCCCTGGCGACGGCTATTGTTGATGCTAATCTCGGACAGACTTATCTGGAACTCAACCGGTTGGATTCTGCACAGAAATATCTGACTCTTACCACGAAATTCTTCTTTGCCCAGCCCTCCATGCAGAGCGATGTGCAATTCTATGTGGATGGGTTGAATGCATCTCTGGCTCTGAAGCAGGATAGTCTGGCTAAGGCTACTGAGATTTTGAACAAGCCATACGATCTCTCCAAGATGTCGCCTAATTATCTTTACCTTTATCATAAGGGACTGGCGGCTCTTTGTGAGCGCAAGGGACAATATGCCAAGGCTCTGCAATATCAGAAACTGATGAATCAGTACGACGATTCGCTCCGTAACGCTACGATGGTTTCGAATGTTCAGGAGAATGAATTGAGATTCAAGCAGGATACGGCCATCGTTCGCCGTGATTTATCCCTTAGCACCACGCAAGCAGAGGTAAGATCCTTTAGAGTCATCCTGCTCCTGATTATCGGCTTGCTGGTAATGAGCGTATTGGCTCTCATCGCTTTCCTCCGTTACAAATGGTTGCGCAGCAAGCATCAGCATCATGAGGAGATGAACCGGATGATGGCTCTGAAGATGGAGAATGTGCGCAATCGTTTCTCGCCTCATTTTGTATTTAATGTGCTCAATATCTTCGTATCTAATCTTCCGAAGGGGGTTAATGTCAAACCGCTTCAGCTCCTGATACAGGTACTGCGTGCCTACTTGCTTTCTTGCGATAAGATGGCGGTAAGTTTGGAAGAGGAACTGCAGATGGTGACGAGCTATTCTACTCTTCGCCATGAAACCAATCCGTTCCTTCCGAAGCCTCAGTTCCATGTTGCTAAGGATGTGGATATGAAGCTCATGCTGCCGTCTATGATTATCCAGATTCCTGTAGAGAATGCTTTGAAACATGCTTTTGTGGGAATGAAAGAGACGGAAGATAAGCCTTTGCTGGATGTAAACATCTGGGTTGAGGACGATATGCTCCGCATAGATGTTACAGACAACGGATGTGGAGTTTCGGGTACCGTTGGCAAGAAAAAGAAAAATTGTGCTGCCAGTACGGGAACCGGATTGAGAATTCTGAACAGTACCATCGAAATGCTTAATGCAAGCAACGAACGCAAGATGTTCTTCAAGATGCAGAGCAACAGAGGAACATCAGAAGAGGAGGGTGGTACCAGGAATAGAGGAATATGTGTAAGTATCGGAGTTCCATGTAATTACGATTATAATGTCTTTAAGTAAGAAACTTTTCATAAGAATTTAAAACGAAATAACATGCAAGATAGAATTAAGGTTGTGATTGTGGACGATGAACCACAGAGCATCCACAGGTTGCAGGATGATTTGGCAACTCTGGAAGATTTTGAGGTGATTGCCACATCCTCTTCGGCGGTATCGGCAAAGAATCTGGTGATGAGCATACAGCCCGATGTGCTGTTCATCGATGTTGAAATGCCTGGACAGACGGGTTTTGAGGTGTTGCAATCTCTGAGAGATGAAATTCCGATGGAACTTATCGTAGTATTTTACAGCGCCTTCGATAAGTATATGATTGATGCGCTCAGAGCCTCTGCCTTCGATTTCCTGTTGAAACCTTATCAGCAGGATGAGTTTGAACTGGTGGTAGACCGAATCCGGCAGAAAATGAAAGATGGAGATGATGTGGATGAAGATGCTTCTTCCGTTCCAGAGTCCTCTTCCTGTTCTTCTGAATCAGTCTTGGCTTCTCAGAAGGCTCAGGATTTTTCGGGAATGAATGGGATGCTGGGAACAGCAGCCAAGCGTCTTGCCATTCAGACCATTTCGGGTTTATTGATGTTGAAGCCCGATGATGTGTTCAGTTGCACTTTTGATGAGGTTACTCATCTTTGGCAGTTGAAGTTGTCGAATGGGCAGGTTTATAAATTGAAGAGGCAGGTCACGGCAAAGACCATCCTTTCCATGTCGCCTTCTCTGGCTCAGGTGCGTCAGGATTGCATCATCAATCTCGATTATCTTCTCTGCATCGAGAACTATACGCTCCGCTGCATTTTTTCTCCTCCCTTCGACCAGGAAGAAATCACGGTTTCCCGCCGCTGCTATAAGGCGGTAAAGGATCAGTTGGAGATATTGTAGGAATCGGAAAAAAGAAAAGAACGTGCAAAATATAGTTTTTGCACGCCCTCTTCTTCTATGTTTTTATTCTTCAGTAATTCCCCAATCCAATAGCCCTTTGCCTTCCTCGTCCAGTTCTATGCCGAGGCCTATCACCTTTCGCTTGTCAGCCATGAAAGGTTCCAGGTATTTGTTATCCAGTATCTGCTGGATGGCAGCCTTCTTGCCACCATTGTTTTTCAGTTTCAGTTCTATCACGTAGATGTAGCGTGAAGTTTGGACAATGAGGTCGATTCTTCCTGTAGCAAGCATGTGTTCTACCTCGACTTTCAGACCGATGGCATTCAGAATGGTACTGATGATGAGGCGGTAGCGCTCTTCCATATCCATCGAGGCAAGCTTCTTGTTGCTGTAAGGCACATCGGCAACCAATGCTTTCAACGTTTTCATGGCATCTGCGATTTGCCCGGTACCCAATTGGCGGAACAGACTGCCTTGCAGACTGATAATATCGCTTTCTGATTTCAAGGTCAGGCTTGGCAGTACAACCTCGTAAAGAGCCTGTTTCACTTCTTGGTTTGGAAAACCTAAGAAATAGCCAAATTCATCGCTCGACTTGATGGTAAGGTAACCCGTCTGATAAAGAAAGAGTTCGGCACCACCATTTATGACATCAGAACTCTCAAGAGTCTTGCGTAAAATCGGACAATTTTCGAAATTTCGTAAGCGCAGTTCCATGTTATCCACAAACTTAGGTAGCATAGAGGTAGCTCCTGATGAAACCCAGAAACAGCTCAAGTCTTGGGTGTCGAGCGCATTAAGGAGACTGAAAGGATTATAGATGTCCACCATATTCCTGCGACTGAAATGGTAGCCATCGTAGTAATCCTTCAGATTATCGTGAGTTTGCTGCAAGGTCCACTCGTTCACTTCGGCCATTCTTTCCAGTTCTGGCTTGAAGTTCTCCCCGATTTCTTCTTCTGTAATACCGCAGATAGCAGCATATTCAGGAAGAAAACTGATATTGGTCAGGTTGTTGAGTACCGAGAAAAGAGAAATCTGGGTAAACTTGGTGATACCCGTAATGAAGACGAAACGTTGGTACGCATCATCAGCTTTCAGAATGGCAAACACGCTTCTATATACTTCTGTGCAACCCTCATGCTCGGGAGTTTTCCACGAGTGCTGGAGAGGAGAGTCGTACTCATCGATAAGAATGGCAACCTTGAGCCCTGTTTGCTCATAGGCGGTTTTAATGATGAGGTCGAAGCGGTTTCCTAGTGAATCTGTTGGCTTGATATGGATGCCATATAATTGCTCATAAACATCAAAAGTTCGATCCAGGTATGCCTTAACTTCATTTGCTGTCGCTCCCCCTCGGCTCATGTCGAATCGAATAACCGGGTACTGTTTCCATTCCTTCTCTAACTCCATGATTTTCAGTCCTTCGAAGAGCTCTTTCCTTCCTTCGAAGTAAGCCTGGAGTGTATCAACAAGCACAGACTTACCGAATCGGCGAGGACGGCTCAAGTAATTATACTTTAAACCTTGGTTCGCCAATTTCCAAACCATGTCAGTTTTGTCAACATAGAGGTATCCTTCCTCTCTGATAACATTGAAAGACTGTATGCCTACCGGCAGCTTTCTGCATTCATTGTTTGCCATAATCTTTTCTCCTATTCCTATCTTTAGCCGCAAAGATACGCTTAATTTTTGAATCATGCAAGTTTTTGGCAATTAAAAAGATGTAAATAGATACCTGATAAAAGAATATATTGTACATGTTCTAGAAAAATGCATTTTTTCTTGGTTTTTTCACGGAAAAAACTTATCTTTGCATAATAATAATAAAGGAAAATTATAATAAAAGGTGGAATGATTAGCTTATCACCACAACATTTAAACCCCATTAGTTATGACGGAAGATATTAATATATTGACATTCGATAACTTTATTCAAAAGATTAAGACTATCAAGACATATCGTAGTAACGCCAATAAGGAATACAAGGTAGTTAAGGTAAACAAGACCGCATTGGTACTTAGAGATCAGCGCACTAAGGCTGATTTTGAAGTACCAGCAGCCCAAGTATTCGCTGCCATGAAAGAACTTGGTATTGAAAACTGCACGGTTCTTAAAATGCGCCAGTATGTAGGAACACATGCTGCACCAGCCTCTGCCGCCCTCATCTTCTGGGCTTTCGGACGAGGACAGGTTCAGGCAGCAATAAAAAAGTTTGCCGATTTGACGGTTAGGATAATAAGAGAACAGCAAAAGCGGAAATAGTAAATCTGGCAACCTGTACGGTTGAAAGCGCTTCTATTGACAATATATACGCAAGTTTGCTCCACGCGCCCTGAGCTAGGAGCTTTTGAGCCTTCAGCCCGTACTTGAACCACATGCGAAAGTTCTGTTAATAATTGACTGTAGATTTTACGTTTTTATAACTTCCTGGTATTCTTGTTGTTGCACGTATCCTAGCTTTCAAAGTGCTAGATTTTACACGTTTCCTAGGTTTTGTAATCTTATATTTTACACGTTTCCTAGGTTTCCGTAGGTGCAAAAATGCACATTTTCTAGGATAAGGAGATGCTTTTCCCTGAGAATCTTGTCGTTTTTAATGTTTTTTACGTTAATATCAATGATGAGGGACCAAGATAGCATAATACGCTGGCAAACCATTTCTGTATACGCCCTTATAAGTTTTTTCCTCTTTTTATCCCTCACATCCCTCACGTTTCCTCTTTTTAAATCTTTAAACGTTTGATAATGAGGTAATTATCTCTCCTGTATAGCGTGATGGATATTCCCGTTTTCGGAGTATCTATCACGCTATTTAAGTATCTGTATATTAGTGTATTAAGGTGCGTGGTGCATGTAAATCGTGATGGATGATAGATAATTATCTAAAACTTATTCACGAATATGGCTGCGCTGGGTTACGAATATGGCTGTGCTGGGTTACGAATATGACTGTATTGGCTTACGAATATGACTGCATCGGGTTACGGATATGGCTGCGTAGGCTAACGGAGCCGTATCCGTAGGCTTACCGAGACGTCTGCATCAACTAATTGAGACGCCTGAACTCGCTGACTGAGCTACTTGAGTTAGCAGACTGAGCTACTTGAGTTAGCAGACTGAGCCACTTGAGTTAGCAAACTGAGCCACTTGAGATTTTTTCTTCATGTGCTTGTGTGCAACCATAGAAAAAATCAATTACGAAAACTCATTTGATTTCGATGCGGAGGGAGGCCTTGTTGAATCGGATGCCGTCACGATTGATGAATCTGGATAAGGAGCCATCGGCAGCCAGTTCTTTAGGAGTGCCGATAGAAAAACGGCTTTCTTCCATCAGCCAGAGACGGTCGGAGAGCTGGAGCGCCAACTCTACATCATGGGTTGACAGTAATATGGATTTATGCTGTTCGTGCGCCAGGCGACGGAGCATCTGTAGGGTTTCTATCTTGCTGGGGAAATCGAGGAAGGCGGTTGGCTCGTCCAGGATGATGATGCGGGTTTGCTGAGCCAAGGCTTTGGCTATCATTACCTTCTGGCGCTCACCATCGCTCAGTTCGCTGATATTTCTCTGGGCAAGATGCTGAATGCCCGTTTCCTGAAGTGCAGAGGCTACAATCTGCTTATCGGCAGCTGATAATGTGCCCCAGAAACCGGTATAGGGAGAACGGCCTATACCAACAATCTCTTCTGCAGAGAGCTGGGCATGGTCTGTCTTCGATGTGAGAACGATGCTGATTTCCCTGGCGAGTTCCTGGGCAGAGAAATCGGAAAGAGATTTGTCCTGAATCAGGATTTCGCCATCAAGTGCTGGCTGAAATCCGGCTAAAGTTCGGAGTAAGGTAGATTTGCCCACTCCGTTGGCTCCGATGAGACAGGTCAGTTCACCGGCTTGGAGCGAGGCATGAACAGGTGAGGCTATCGCCCGGAGCTGGTGCTTCGAACGATAGCCTATAATCAGATTCTTTAATGTAATGCTTGATACCATCTAAAGAATATTTTCACCTAGAAACTTTACTTCCTGATAGAAAAAAGGAAGAATTACTTGGCTGCCAAAACCTCAACCTCTACGAGGGCACCCTTTGGCAACTTCTCTACAGCTACGGCAGAACGGGCTGGATATGGCTGGCTGAAGAACTCGGCATAAACCTCGTTCATGGCTGCGAAATCGTCCATGCTGTTCAGATAAACTGTAGTCTTAACTACATGAGAAAGGTCTGTTCCGGCTGCCTTCAGGATGTTCTGGGCGTTGGTGAGGCTCTGGCGAGTCTGCTCCTTGATGCCGCCTTCTACGAAATTACCTGTTGCAGGGTCGATAGGAATCTGACCTGATGCAAATACAAAACCGTTTACTTCGATAGCCTGGCTATATGGACCGATAGCTGCAGGCGCATTGTCTGTGTGAATTGCGTTCATAATCTAATTTTCTTTTTCTATTATTAAATCAATCTAGATGCAAAGATAAGCATTTTTTCCCAAAATAGACCTATTTCGCATAGAAATTTAATAAGTTTTCTTACTATATTCGCTCGGTGTACATCCAAATTGCTTCTTGAAGCTGGTAGAGAAGTGGGAGAGGGTGTTGAATCCCGTCATGTAGGCAATCTCCGAGATGTTGTACTTGCCTTCCACGATGAGGGCGGCGGCACGATTGAGCTTATAGGTCTTGAAGAAGACGCTTGGATTCTCTCCAGTAAGACCCTTGACCTTGTAGTAGAGCTTTGTGCGAGAGATGTGCATCAGTTTCGTTACCTTGTTGACATCCAATTCCGAGTTGGCCAGTTCCTGCTCCATCATGTGATAGAGTTCATCCATGAAGAGTTTGTCTTGTGATGACAATACTTCCTCCACGTTCTTGTCGGTCTCCGTGGCGCTGGTCAGGATGGTCTTGGCCTTCTCGCGGTTGGTGAGCTGCGAGTTGATCATTGCCAGGAGGACCTTTGGGGTGAACGGTTTGGTAACGTAGGCATCTGCTCCGCTGTTCAGACCCTCCACCTGGTTTTCGGTGGTGGTCTTTGCCGTTACCAGGATGACTGGGATATGGCAGAGTTGGATGTCTTGCTTGATTTCCTTGCAGAGTTCATAGCCGCTCATTCCTGGCATTACCACATCGCTGAGGATGAGGCTAGGTTCTTCCTCCCTTGTCGCCTTCAAGGCACTCTCGGCATCGAAACGATAGATGATGCGATAGGAGGATGCCAGGAGGGTGCGAAGATAATGCACCACTTCGGTGTCGTCATCTACGATGAGTATTTTCGGACGGTTATCTGTACTGTCGTCTTGACTTACCTTGTCTGCCACTTTCTGACTGTCGTGTAGTGGAAAAGCTTTCTTCTGGTCTTGCTCCAGAGGGGCTTTCTCGTTGGCGGCATAGAGGCGCTCATCGGTAGGCAGGGTAACGGTGAAGATGGCTCCCTGGCAGTCCTTGCGATTGCCAGCCTTCAGATCGCCATGGTGAAGGACGGCCAGGCTGCGGGCATAGTAGAGTCCGATGCCTGTACCCCAGTTGATGGTGCCTGTAGACTGGTTGTTCAACTGATAATATCGCTTGAAGATATTCTCCACCTCATTCTGTGGGATTCCTTTGCCTGTATCAGCCACTGTGATAGTGACGATCTGTTCTCCCTTGTTTATGGTTTCGGTGTCGAAAGAAACATCTATCTTACCGCCACGAGGGGTAAACTTCATGGCGTTGGACATCAGGTTGTTGATAATCTTTTCCAGTTTGTCGGAATCCAGAAGCATCAGGTAGGAACCTTCCAGTCCGTGACAGTTCAAGGTGATACCTTTCTCCTCGGTATTCACGATGAAGAGGTCCATGATGCGTTTCATCTCGGAGATAATGTCGGTTTGCTTGACGTGCAAGCGGAGTGTGTCGTTCTCCAGCTTGTTGAAGTCGAGCAACTGGTTGACGAGTCTCAGCATTCTATCTACGCTTCGGTTGATGATGTTCAACAGCAACTTGTCGTGCTTGTTGATGCTTTCACTTTCGCAGAGTTGTTCCACAGGTCCCGAAATCATGGTGAGTGGTGTTCGGAACTCATGCGAGATGTTAGCGAAGAAACTCATGTTCATCTTGTTGATGCGCTGTTCCTGCTCCTTCTCATCCTTAGCCTTTTGAACCATGTTCTTCTCGATGCTGATGCGCATCTTCTGCCGATAGATCACGAAGCCGACGCATCCCATTATAATAAGGTATAGGCACCATGCCCACCAAGAGTTCCAAGGCTCAGGGGCGATGCTTACCAGTATGCTTTTTTCGGCGATGATATTGTTGGAGTCGTTGCCTACCATCTTGACCTTGAAGGTATAGTTGCCAGCTGGCAGATTAGAGTAGTACGCCTCGTTGTTATTGCCGGCATCAATCCATGTATTGTCGAATCCTGCCATTTGGTAGAAGTAATGGATGTGCTTGTAGTCGCTGTAGTCGATGGCAGAAAAGGCGATGCTGAAGCTGTTTTGTTTGTAGCTTAGGTGGATATGGGGTGATTCTTCCATACTCTCCTCGATACATCCATTCTTGCCAGGAAGCATAATCTCATTATGTACCTTGAGTGTTTCGAAAAGCAGACTTATCTTTTGGTTCGTGTTTACGTTTTGGGGATTGAAGATGGTGAGTCCCTGGGTACCGCCGAAGATGAGAGTTCCATCTGACAGCTTGCACGATGCCCTATCGTAGAATTGGAAGCCTTTCACACCGTCAGCCTCGTTGTAGGTGGTTACCTTTTCTGTTTTTCCATCTATCTTGTTGAGTCCATACAGCGTACTGACCCAAATGTTTCCATCTCTATCTTCCTCGATGCTGGAAATGTCGGAGCAGGAGATTCCTGCTATGGTGGTCAGCTTGCGGCTCTTTGCGTCATACTTCAAGAGTCCGTTGGTAACTGTACCCAACCAGATGTTGCCCTTGCGGTCTTGATAGTTCTTGGTTGGGATATACACATTTCGCTTGATGCACTTCTTCCAGTCATCCGGATTCACTTTAAACTCTTGGACATCGAAGTTGTCTCCCTTCATTTCCAGGATAGGTTTGTAGAAGGCAGATATGAGCATGCTGCCATTCTGCAAGAGCATGATGCTGGGAATGAAGCAGAAAGTGGTAGGGAAGAGTTGTTTTTTGGTCATCTCTCCACTTTGTGCTGAAATGCAGTAGATGTTGACGGATGCCGTGGATACCCAGATGTTTCCCTTTGCATCTTGGCTGATGTCCATAGGCATGAAGCAAGGGTAGGAGGCTACCTTGTTGAGATTGTTGCCATCGTATTGGTACTTTGCCACATGGTCGCCATTGGCTAGCCATAGATGATTGCTGCTATCCACAAAGATGTTGATGATGGCATTCTTCTTGTTGCCGTTGCTGTAGGAAACCATCGGTATGTCCTTGAGTTGCTGGGTTTGCAAGTCATACATATAGAGTCCGTTCTTCTTGGTAGAAATCCAAAGGTGGTGATTCCTGTCGGCGGCTACGGAGAGTACGGGCTGTTTGCCGATGGCACGTTGAAGGGCAGGCATGCTGTTAAACATATCCTTGTATCTGTAGATGGTTTTTACGCCATCGTCTTCAGAACCAAGCCAAAGGTTGCCCTTGAAGTCGGTAAACATCTTGTTGACTTGCATATCAGGCTCTTCGAATGGGAAATTCTTGTCGCTTTGTGGCAGGATGGTTCCCTTCTGGGCATTGAAATAGAATAATCCATGCTTGGTGGTGCTAAGCAGAAGGTTGCCTTTTGCGCCATACGGATGGATGCAGTTGACCATGTCGTTGGGGATTTGCAAGCCTTGCAATGCTGCAGGGAGACCCCCCCCATTTCCTAGTATCCGTATCAAAGAGCTGCATTCCATTGTAGCCAGAGAGGTAGAGCTGATGCCCATCGAGGAGAAAAGAGGCGATGGGATAACTCTGTACAGGGCTTTGGACGATAAGTTTGAGGTCTTGGGTGCGATATCCCTTGACAGAGTAAGAGGTAACAATCCACATCACATCTTTTCGGTCTATATGGCAAGAGTAGTTATAGCAGTTCTTCTCCACCATCTTGGAGAGCTTGATGATGGCTGTGTTGGTATTTTCGTCATATTGATATAGGTCTGTCATCGTGAGGAAGAAGATTCTTCCCTCCTTGTCTTCTAGGATTTTTTCGATGTTCTTGTTAGTGCCATTGATACTTACTCGGTTGAAATTGCCATTGGCCTGGTATAGGCATACGCCATTGACGGTGGCTACCCAGAGTCGGTTGTGGGAGTCACGATAAATGTCGGTAATATTGTTGTCGGGCAATCCCAGTGAATCGTCCACGCAGTAGTATTGGTGATACTGGTTGCCATCATACTTGTTGAGACCACGGAAGGTACCTATCCAGATTTGTCCGTATCTGTCTTCGCAGATGCTCTTCACCTTTTGGTTGGAGATATGATCAGACAGGACGAGGTTCTTCTCGGATGAAGAGACTTCGGGGATGTCTTTTTGGTCCTGGCAAGCAGTAAGAAGAAGGGCTGCCAAGAGGATGAGTACGTTATAAAATACCTTTGTTCGTTTCATAATCGATGGTTTTGATTGTTGCTGCAAAAGTACTATAAAACCTTGATATATACAAGGTTTATAAGACTTTTTAAACAAATACGCAAGTTTTTGAACATATAGAAAACCCCATTTTGAACAAAAACGTAACACAAAAAAACAAGTTAGAAAAAGGTGTATGATAAAAAGCACTACCTTTGCAGCCGTAAACAATTAACAGATTTACAAGAATAAAAGCTTAACTAATAAAGTATTATCTTTAATGAGTAAAATCTATGAGAAAAATGAATGATTACAGAAGGTTCCTGACCTTCGTGTTCTTATTGATGATTTCCGGTTCTGCTGCCTTGGCGCAGGAACTGATGAAAGTGACGGGTCTGGTTGTTGACCAGAATGCTGAGCCTCTGATCGGTGTTACCATCAAGGTAAAGGACGACCCCAAGGGTGGAGTCGTCACAGGATTGGATGGAGATTTCTCCATCATGGTACAAAAAGGAAAGACCTTGGTCTTCTCTTATCTAGGTTATCAAACTAAAGAGGTGGCAGCCATCACCTCCAAGTTGAAGGTAAATATGAAGGAAGACAACAAGGTGCTGGATGAGGTTGTAGTAGTAGGATATGGTGTACAGAAGAAGAGTTCTGTAACAGGTGCCATCTCTCAGGTGAAGAAAGAGGATATGGAAAATCGTACCATCACCAATGCCAAGTCTGCTCTTCAGGGTAAGACCGCAGGTGTACAGATTGTCTCTTCTTCTGCTCGTCCGGGTGCATCACCAACCATTCGTATCCGTGGTTTCTCTTCCAATGGTTCTTCCGATCCTCTCTATGTAGTAGATGGTGTGCGCCTAGGCGATATTAGTGGTATCGATCCTAATGACATAGCATCTATGGAAGTGTTGAAGGATGCCGCTTCTGCTGCCATATATGGTGCAGAGGCAGGTAATGGCGTGGTTCTCATTACTACGAAGAAAGGTACTGTGGGTAGTGGAAAGATAACATATGATTTCCAATATGCCGTCGAATCGCTTGCTAAAAAGCCTAAGTTGCTCAATGCCGAAGAATATATCCAATATATGAAAGAGGGTAAGACCTTTACCGAGGATCAACTCTTGAAGAATTGGGATGGAACAACCAATACCTCCTGGGTAGATGCCATCTATGGTAAGGGTAAGATGCAGAAGCACAACCTGGGCTTTATGGGTGGTAACCAAAATGGCAACTACTATCTTTCGCTTACTTATCTTGACAATGATGGTATGGTAAGAGGTAATAATGACCTCTATCGTCGTCTCACCGCTACCATCAATGCTGAATATCAGATCAAGCCATGGTTGAAGGTGGGCACTACTAACCAGATTGAAAAGTATAACGCTCGTTCTGTGTCAGAGGGTTCTGAGTATGGTTCTATGATGGCAGCTGTGCTTTCTATGGATCCATTGACCCCTGTTGCATACGAGGGTGGAAACTTGCCTGCTCATGTTGCTAGTGCCTTGGCACGCGGAAAGCATCTCCTGACCAATGCGGCTGGTAACTACTATGGTGTGTCTGCTTTCTATAACGGTGAGCAGTTCAACCCATTCGTGATGCGTGACAATAACATATCCCGCAACAGTGGATTCAATGTGAATGGTTCCATCTATGCAGATTTCAAGCCTATCAAGGATCTTGTGATTACTTCTCGCTTCGGTTACCGTTTGTCGGGTACCCGCAGTTCTTCCACTTCACTTCCTTTCTATGGAAATGCAACGCAAAGCCGTGATTATGTAGATCAGAGTGCATCTTCTTCTACCTCTATCTATTATCAATGGGAAAACTTTGCCAACTATATGAAGAAGTTTGGTGACCATACCGTGAATGCCATGGTTGGTATGTCTTTCCAAGAATCTACCTATGATTACGTGCAGGGTGGTTTGCAGGCTAATGGTGAAGACGCTGTCAAGAAAAACAATCCATTGTTCTACTATCTGAATTTCGCATCCGCTTCTGCTACCAAGTCTGTAGGTGGTGAGAAAACTCGCTCAGCCAAGTATTCTTACTTTGGCCGTTTGAGTTACGATTATAAAAACCGTTATTATCTGCAGGCTTCCCTCCGTGCAGATGCTGCCGACTTATCTAAGCTTCCAGCTACCAACCGTTGGGGATATTTCCCAGCTGTGTCTGGAGGTTGGACCATTTCCGAGGAAAAGTTCTTCGAGCCATTGAGAGATGTCGTGGCTAGTTTGAAGTTGCGTGCCAGCTGGGGACAGAATGGTAGCTTGGCTGCCTTGGGTGGCTATGCCTACAGCACCGATATGGCGCAGGGTAGCATTTATCCGTTAGTTCCTGGTAATAATTATACAACATCTGTTAGTCCGACTAGTATGGGTAACGATAAACTGAAGTGGGAAACATCTGAGCAGACCGACTTGGGTATCGATGCGCTCCTCTTCGCTGGCAGAATGAACTTCAGTATGGACTATTTCGTGAAGAAGACCAAGGACTTGCTCGTGGGTGGCACCACTCCATCTCTGGTTATCGGCGGCACCACATCTCCTATCAATGCTGGTAACGTAAGCAACAAGGGATTCGAGTTTGAACTCGGTTGGAGAGACAACATCGGTGATTTCAGCTACAGCGTACGTGGCAACCTCGCTACCTTGAAGAATGAGGTTACTTATCTCGACCCATCTTTGACTCGTTTGGCGGGTACTACCTTTATGAATGTGCCTCTCACATACTTCGAGAAGGGTTATCCTGTGTATTACTTCCGCGGCTATCAGTTTACAGGCATAGACCCTAAGTCAGGTGATCCAACTTTTGCCGACCTGAACGATAGTGGTGATCTGACCGATGATGACAAGATGGACTTGGGCAGTGCCATTCCAAACTTCACCTATGGTATCACCTTGACCGCAGCTTACAAAGGTTTCGACTTGGCAGTATTTGGTTCTGGTGCATCAGGCAACAAGATATTCAACTGTATCAACCGTACCGACTTCCCAATGGTCAACAAGATGAAGGAACTCTTCTATGACGACCGCTGGACGGAGGGTAATCCTAATGGTAGCAAGCCACGTGCTGGTGCCAACAATATGGACAAGTATGCTACATCTAGTGCTATGGTGTATGATGGATCTTATTTCAAGATTAAGCAGATTCAGTTGGGCTACAGCTTGCCGAAGACCCTTCTCAAGAGTGTGGCAATCAATAACTTGCGCCTCTATGTATCTCTCGATGACTTCTTCACCATCACCAAGTACCCAGGCTTCGACCCTGAGGTTTCTACCAATGATGTAGTGGGTATGGGTATCGACAAGGGCGGTTATCCAACCTCAAGAAAGGTAGTAATGGGCTTCAACTTGGAGTTCTAAAGTCTGGAGGGTTCATATAACTAACACTATACATATTCTATATATAATAATATTAGGAAATTATGAAAAAGAATATCATATATAGTCTGCTTCTCGTTGTGGCAGTGCTTTTTGCCGGTTGTGAAGACAGACTCGATATAGCAAAGCATGGCAATATGGGTGGTCAGGATGATTTCTACAAGACCAATGAGCAGACCGAGCAGGCGGTGGCTGCCATGTATAGCCGTGTGAAGGGATTGTATTATTCTTGGTTCTTTACCAAGAATATGCTTTCGGATGATGCCTGGTGTGGCGGTGGCAGTCGTGGCGACAACAACTCTTTCGAGCAGTTGAACGAATTTACCTTCGATTCCAGCAACAGTAATGTCGAGGGCCTGTTCTCGGGGCTCTATGGTGTCATCTATCAGTCAAACCTCATCATTGAGAAGGTGGCTGATGATACGGACGTCAAGAAGCGTGCCATAGCCGAGGCCTATTTCTTCCGTGCCTGGGCAAACTTCGAGCTGGTTACCCTTTGGGGTACAGCTCCATTGGTTGATCATCTCTTGGCTACAGATGAGTACCGTCAGCCAAACAGTACTCCAGAGGTACTTTGGGCTGTTGTGGAGTCAGACTTGAAAGAGGCTATCGGCATGAATGCCTTGCCTTCCAAGAAGAACAAGGACGATCAGGAGACGGGTATGCGCGTTACCCAGGAAGTGGCAAAGGCTTATCTGGGCAAGGCTTATCTCTTCCAGAAAAAGTATCAGGAGGCTGCTTCCGCACTCAATGAGGTGGTGGATTCCAAGAAGTACGACCTCTTCCGTGGCGACTATGACATGCAGTTTCATGCTGTCAACAACAACAACTGTGAGTCTATGCTCGAATTGCAATGGCGTAACGACCAGGAGCAGGCTTGGAGTCAGTTTGATATGACCTTCCTGATGCAAGGATGGCGTACCGGCAATATGAAGCTCGAAGGCAAGGCTGCCGATGAAGTGGCTCAGGGAACCTACGGTTTCTTGAATCCTCGCAAGTCTCTCTATGAAGCATTTGTAAAAGCAGAGGGCGAGAATGGATATCGTTTGCAGAAGACTCTGCTCAACAGTGATCAGATGACTGCATACGGCGTGAAGTTGAATCCTGGTCAGAACATCTATGGATGTGAAGGATACCTCTTCTTCAAGAACCGTATATTGAAGAGTGACAACATCATGGATGCCTCCTACTTCCAGGGACTTCAATATACCGACCGAAAGATTATGCGTTATGCCGAAGTTCTCCTCTTGGCTGCCGAGGCAAACTTGGAGGCTGGCAACAAAGACATAGCACTGAAAGATATCAATGAGATTCGTCTTCGTGCCAAGGAAGCTCCATTGACTAGCGTTACCTTGGACGACATCAAGACGGAGAAGCGTTTGGAACTCTGCTTGGAAAGTACCCGATTCCAGGACTTGGTACGTTGGGGTGATGCCAAGAGTGCCTTGGCTTCACAGGGCAAGGAAATCCCTAACTACTCTTCCAAGGGCGTAAGTTGGGATTTCTCCAATTCTACTTTCGGATTCCAAGACAAGCACATGTTGCTTCCTATTCCTTTGAAGGAAAGAGAATTGAATCCTAATATCCAGCAGAATACGGGATGGTAATCTTCTAATTAACTGATATTTAAATGATATTGATATGAAAAAATATATAGGTTCAATATTAAGTCTGTTTATTGCAGGGCTGTGTTTCACAGCCTGCGATAACGATGCTCTTGATGGTATGCAGGGAGTATATGCAGATATGCAGAATTATACATCGCAAGAGGCTATCGTGCAGCCTACCACTAAGTTAAAGAAAGGCGTGAAGGCACTCAATGTAGATATAAAAGATGTAAAGGGAACCACCATTCAGGTTAGTTTTGGTAGTACCGAGTGGATTCTTCCCGCTGCCTCTTATACCGTAGCAGAGACCGTGGCTAACAAAACTTGTGTGGTCAAGGTGAATGGTGAGGCAATGAAGAGTGGCGACATCGACGTATCTCTTATCGGGGGCAAGTATTACTTGAACGGTTTGTTTGCCAATGCCGCCGGTCAGCGAGTGAAGTTGAATTATGTAGGAGAGCTTGCCTTCGTTGTGGGACAGGATGACCCGGAAGCATCGGGCTATACTCTTACTATCGCTCCAACTCAGATTGTCGATTGGTCAACAGGTGCCGTCGTGAATCCTGATGCTACCAAGTATATCATCTCTATCAACAATCCGGCAGGTCAGCCTGCTGCTTATCTGGAAGCCGTGAATGCCAATCAGCTCGGTAATACAGACTTGGCTGGTGAATATACCATTCAAGGTAATGCTTCAGAGCCTTGGTTGATGGGCAATGGTTTTGCTATCCCGCAATACGGTGTCAAGGTTGGTAGCTTCTTCGTGGATGAGGCTGGTGTCGCACAATACATCACGGCAGGTAAGATCATCATCTCTACCGCTAAAGATGCAGAGGGACAAGACTTATTCTCATTCGAGGGCGCTGACCTTGACACCCAGAGCGGTGTGGATGGATCGGCTGGCAAGGGATCGTTTAAGATTAAGTTTGCTGCCATCGCCAAGTAATAATTATAAAAAATAAAACGTTATATTCAATGAAAAGATTTTCGTTATTAGCAATTACATTGTGTGCTATTTGTGGTTCTGCCTTCGGGCAGCAAGCCTTGTTCGGGGGGCAGATGCCTCTCTCTCCTGAGATTCATGCAGACAAGACCGTTACTTTCCGCTGCATGGCACCAGGGGCTCAAAAAGTACAGATAACAGGTGACTTCTTGCCAACCAAGAAAATAGATACCCCGATGGGTAAGTATGATATGCCTGGAGTAGCCGATTTGAAGAAGGATGAGAAGGGTGAGTGGTCTTTTACAACCACTGCTCCTTTGGCACCTGAGCTTTATAGCTATACAATGATGGTAGATGGCGCCAGTGTTACCGACCATCTCAACGTCTATACCGTGCGTGACATCGCCAACGTTTCCAACTATTTCTTGGTAGACGGAGGAAAGGCTGATCTCTACAAGGTCAACAAGGTAGCGCATGGAACCGTATCAAAGGTCTGGTATGATGATGCCAAAGCTGGCCTTACTCGTCGTATGACAGTATATACTCCTGCTGGTTACGAGACCAGCAAGCAGAAATATCCTGTGCTTTATCTCTTGCATGGCATCGGTGGCGACGAGGAAGCGTGGATGGATTTGGGACGTGCTTCGCAAATTCTCGATAACCTCATTGCGCAAGGCAAGGCGAAGCCAATGATCGTTGTCATGACTAATGGCAATATCTCTCAGGAGGCAGCTCCAGGACAGACATCGGATAATCTGATAGTCCCTACATTGGGATTGCCTAAGACCATGGAGGGATCTTTCGAGGCATCTTTCCCTGAGGTAGTGAAGTTCATGGATAGTCGCTATCGTACCATCGCCAATACTCAAGGTCGTGCCATAGCAGGTCTTTCGATGGGTGGTTTCCACTCGTTCTATATTTCTATCAACAATCCTAAGACCTTTGGTTATGTAGGTTTGTTCTCTGCAGCCATCGGCAAGGAGCAGAGGAGCGGTGGTGCCAACGAGTATATCTACGACAATGTGGATGATAAGTTGGCAAACCTCTTTGCTGCCAAGCCAAAGCTCTTCTGGATAGGCATAGGTAATTCCGATTTCCTCTACAAGGACAACACCGCTTTGCGAGAGAAACTGGATAGTAAGGGATACAAATATACCTATATGGAAACTGATGGGGGACATATTTGGCGAAATTGGAGAATCTATCTCTCCGAATTTGTACAAAAAATATTCTAATAATTACCAGGAAGGTCTTCTAAATCTTAGGAGACCTTCTATAGAATGAGACTAACAATTATCAAAAATTGATAACAATGAAGAAAATTACATTCTTAGCAACTGCCTTGCTGATGAGTCTTGGCAGTTTTGCTCAGCAGGCATTGTTTGACAATGTTCCTGTTATCTCACCTGAGGTGAACGCCAACCATACCGTAACTTTCCGCTTGAAGGCTCCTAATGCCCAAAAGGTGCAGGTTACTGGTGATTTTTTGGCACCGAAAACCATTGATACACCAATGGGAAAGTATGATGCTCCTGGAGTAGCTGATATGACAAAAGATGAAAAGGGTGTTTGGACTTTTACCAGCCAAATGCTTTCACCTGAGTTGTATTCTTACAATTTACTTTTGGATGGAGTGAAGATCGTTGACCCGGGAAGCGTGTATATCACTCGTGATATTACTTCTGAAACCAATATATTCATTCTTTCAGACAAGAAAGGTGATTGTGGTGACCTCTATACCGTTAACGAAGTGCCTCATGGAAATGTGTCTAAGGTTTGGTATGATAGTCCTACACTCAAGATGCAGCGCCGTATGACGGTCTATACGCCAGCAGGTTATGACAAGGGCAAGGATTATCCTGTACTCTATCTGCTCCATGGCGCTGGTGGCGATGAGGATGCCTGGACAACTTTAGGACGTGCACAGCATATTCTTGATAATTTGATTGCCACAGGTAAGGCTAAGCCTATGGTCGTAGTGATGACCAATGGCAATCCTAATTGCCAGGCTGCTCCAGGTGAGTGGTCGGCAGGTCAATACATTCCTTCTTTCTATGGCTATCAAGGTGCCAAGCCAGCTGCCACTATGGATGAGAGTTTCCCTGATGTGATGAATTATGTGGAGAGCCACTACAAGGTTGCTAAAGACAAGGCTCATCGTGCCATCTGTGGACTCTCTATGGGCGGTGGTCATTCTTTCGACATCTCTCGTCGTTTCCCTACCAAGTTTGATTACATCGGACTCTTCTCTGCTGGTTTGCATGTGGGTACTACTGGCGATTTCCGTAGTGACTTCTACAAGCAGTTGCAGGGTAACGAGGAGGCTAAGACACAGTTGGCTACTCTGTTTAAGAACAAGCCAAAGTTGTATTGGATTGGTATGGGTAAGACCGATTTCCTCTACAAGAGCAGTGCAGACTTGCGTCGCTACTTCGATGAGAAGGGTTATAAATATACCTATTTGGAGACGGAGGGTGGACACATCTGGCGTAATTGGCGTGTGTATCTTACAGAGTTCGCACAGAAGATTTTCAAATGATAAAATAACTTTTTCAAGTAATGGTTTAATAAAATAAGGTATAGACAATGATAAAACAAATTTTAGTTTCTTCATGTGTGCTTTTTTCTGCGACTTTCGTAGTTCAAGCACAGAACCCAAAGTTGGGTGTGTCTCCTATCCAGGATGTCATCAATGCGATGACTCTTGATGAGAAGATTCAGTTGGTGGTAGGTTCTTCGGGTAAGTATGAGAGCCAGATGGAGGCTACCATTGGTAACCAAGGTCAGTTGGTACAGGGTGCCGCCGGTCAGGTGAATGGTATTGAGCGTCTGGGCATTCCTGCTACGGTTGTAGCCGATGGTCCTGCTGGTCTCCGCATCGACCCTAAGCGCAAGAATACCGACAAGACGTTCTACTGTACCCACTTCCCTGTGGCTACAGTGATGAGCTCTACCTGGAACAAAGACTTGGTGTATTCCGTAGGTACCTCTATGGGAGACGAGGTGAAGCATTATGGCGTAGATGTCTTGTTGGCACCTGCTACCAATATTATGCGTAATCCTCTTTGTGGTCGTAACTTTGAGTATTATTCAGAAGACCCATTGTTGGCTGGTACCATTTGTGCTGCTATGGTGAATGGTATCGAGAGCAACGATGTCGGTACTTCGTTGAAGCACTTCGCACTGAACAACCAGGAGACCAATCGTACTCGTAACAATGTTATCGGTAATCCACGTACTTTCCGTGAGATTTACTTGAAACCTTTCGAAATCGTTATCAAAGAGGCTCAGCCTTGGACAGTGATGACTTCTTACAATCTCATCAATGGTACGATGTCTAGCGAGCGTTGTGACTTGATAACAGAGATTCTTCGCCATGAGTGGGGATTCAAGGGTATGGTGATGACCGACTGGTTTGGTGGTCTTAGCGCAGCTGCCCAGATGGAAGCAGGTAACGACCTGTTGATGCCAGGTAAGGCAGACCAGGTGAAGGAGATTCGCAAGGCTGTGCTCAATGGTCGCCTGTCGATGGAAATCCTCGACCGCAATGTACGCCATATCTTGGAGTATATCATGCAAACTCCTCGTTTCAAGCAGTATGTTGCCGACAACAACCCTGATTTGAAGGGACATGCTTTGGTGGCTCGCAATGCCGCTACCGAGGGAATGGTGTTGTTGAAGAACAACAAGAATGTATTGCCACTCGTTCAGAAGATTAAGAACATTGCCCTCTTCGGCAATACTTCTTATGATTTCATAGCAGGTGGTACTGGTTCTGGCAATGTAAACCATGCTTATGTGGTAAGCTTGTTGGATGGTTTGAAGAATGCTGGCTATCAGGTGGATGGCGACATCCAGAAGGCATACATAGAGTATGCTCCAAAGGCAAAGGCAAACTTGCCAAAGCCAAAGAATCCTTTGGAGGCTTTCTTGCCTGGTCACTTCATCCCAGAGATGAGCCTTGCTGAATTGAATATGTCTGCTGCCGTCAAGAACAACGATATGGCAATCATCACTATTGGTAAGTCGTCTGGTGAGTTCTTGGATCGCAAGATTTCTGATAGCTTCAATCTCACCAAGGAGGAGAAGGATATGATTTCTGGCGTTTGCAACGCTTTCCATAAGGCAGGTAAGAAGGTGGTTGTCATCTTGAATGTTTGTGGCGTTGTTGAGACCAAGAGTTGGATTGGTGGTCCTGATGCTGTATTGTTGTCTTGGCTGCCTGGTCAGGAGGGTGGTAACTGTGTTGCCGACATCTTGTCGGGTAAGGAGAATCCTTCTGGTCGTCTTCCTATGACATGGCCTGTAAGTTATAACGATGTTCCTTCTAAGGCTGATTTCCCTAACCCTGAGACTGTCAAGGTTGACGATGTGCTTGGTATGTTTATGGGCAAGGGCATCGGTAGCAAGGGTGACGTGAAGAATGTGGATTACACCGAGTATAATGATGGCGTTTATGTAGGTTATCGTTATTACCAGTCTAAGAATGTGCCTGTATCTTATCCTTTTGGTTATGGTATGAGCTATACCACCTTTAAGTATGGCAAACCTGCGGTAACGAAGGATGCACAGGGCAATATCAAGGTTCAGGTGACTGTGAAGAATGCTGGTAAGGTAGCTGGTAAGGAAGTGGTTCAGGTATATGTGGCTGCTCCTGGTAAGGATATGGATAAACCAGCAAGGGAACTTCGTGGTTATGCCAAGACTAAGAATTTGCAGCCTGGTGAGTCGGAGACAGTTACTATCGACATCCCATACAAGAACTTGGCTTCTTTCAATGAGGTTGATAGTCAGTGGCAGGTTGAGGCTGGTAATTACAAGGTGATGGTGGCAAAGAATGCTGCCGATCTCAAGCCTCTCACTACCGTGATTACGGAGGAAGCTGGTGTAACCGAGAAGGTTCGCCCTTGCTTGCTCAAGGAAGTAAAGTAGCTCTATTAAAGATAAAGCTCAATAACAAAAGAGCTTGATGGTAATAAAGAACTTAATAAGATATAAAAAGAGGGTGCGCTATCAACTGACGGCGCACCCTCTTTTTATATCTTATGGATTTTTGTAAACCTCTTCACTTAAACAATCCAGAGATGGAATCCCTTTGATTCCAAAGCCTCCTTGATTTCTTTTACGTGTTCCTCGTCGCGAGTCTCCATCGTCAGTCGGAGTACGCAGGCATTCACCTTGTTGCGGTTGGCAGAACGGTCGTGGTGAACACCGGTGATGTTGCCACCCAATCCGGCGATGACAGAGCAGACCTCTACCAATTCTCCCGGTTTGTCATCCAGCTCCATCTCGATGGTACAGAGACGGCCGCTCTTGGCAAGACCACGGGTGATGACGCGGTTCAGGATGGTTACGTCGATGTTACCGCCGCTTACCACGCAGATGGTCTTCTTGCCCTTCACCGGTACCTTGTTGTACATCACGGCTGCCACACTGGCCGCACCGGCACCCTCGGCTACCATCTTCTCACTCTCTATGAGTTTCAGGATGGCTGCACAGATCTCATCCTCGCTCACGGTTACGATTTCGTCAACATAGTTGGAGCAGGTTTCAAAGGTAATCTTGCCCGGTTCCTTTACGGCAATACCATCAGCAACGGTCGCTACAGAAGGCAACTTCTCCTGTTTATGATCGTGCAGACTCTGTACCATACTTGCGGCTCCTTCAGCCTGAACACCATATATCTTAACATGAGGATTCAACGATTTGATGGCGAAAGCCACACCCGAAATCAGACCGCCACCGCCAACAGGCACTACTACAGCCTCTACATCAGGCAGCTGGTCGAGGATTTCCAATCCGATGGTGCCCTGTCCGGCGATGACATTCTCATCATCGAAAGGATGAACAAAGGTGTAGCCATGCTCATCTTTCAGTTCCAGCGCCTTCTGGTAGGCATCATCGTAAACGCCAGGTACCAGACAGACTTCAGCACCCAGTCGCTTGGTGGCTTCTACCTTAGAGATAGGAGCACCTTCTGGCAGACAGATGAGGCTCTTAACACCCATGGCTGTAGCTCCCAGCGCTACACCCTGTGCATGGTTGCCCGCAGAACAGGCTATCACACCCTTCGTCTTTTCTTCATCGGTGAGTTGTGAAATCTTATAGTAAGCACCGCGAATCTTGAACGAACCGGTCTTCTGCAAGCACTCTGGCTTCAAATAAACATCACTCTCTGGGTTGATTCTTGGCGTGTGAACCAGCTCAGTCTTTCTTATTACCTTGCTCAGCACGAAGCGAGCCTTATAGAAATTGTCAAGTTGTAACATAACTGCTGATATGTGTATAGTTTATTTCGTGCAAAGTTACTATTATTTGAAGAAAATACAAAATAATTCGGTTTAATTTTTGTTTATTCGATAATATTGCTTAACTTTGCCGATGTAATTAAGCATAAAAACATAGTAACAAATAAACTATTTACTTTTATCTGGAAATGAAGAAAAACGTTTTAGCAGTAGCGCTGGCATTGATGGCGAGCATCGGTGCATACGCAGAGAAGAATACTGTCAGCTCTCCTGATGGTAAGTTGAATGTCGTGGTAGAAGACCATGATGGCAAACTCTATTATTCCATCGACTATGCTGGCAAGCGAATGATGGAAGAATCACAGCTCGGACTCCTTGCCAATGTGGGCGATTTCAGTCAGGGCTTGACCTATCAGGGCAAGAATGAGATAAAGGTGGAGAAGAGCTATGACCTCCGCACCGCCAAGTTTTCGCATGTAGATTATCATGCCAACCAGCTCAACGTGACATACATCAACGGTAAGAAGCAGCCGATGACGATTACTTTCAATGTAAGCAACAACGATGTGGCATTCCGTTATACTTTTGATCAACTGAAGGCTCAGCATATCATCGTAAACGAGGAGAAGACTGCCTTCAATCTGCCGAAGGTAACCACCACTTACCTCTGTCCACAGTCGGATCCGCTCATCGGTTTTGCCCGTACCAAACCAAGTTATGAAGAAGATTATAAGGTGGATCAGCCTCTTACAGCCAAGTCGGGTTATGGTCATGGCTATACCTTCCCATGCCTCTTCAAGGTAGGTGGCGATGGCTGGGTATTGGTCAGCGAGACGGGTACTCATGGCAACTATCCGGGTTGTCACATCAGCGATTATGATGCTGCAAAGGGTTATCAGGTAGCCTTCCCTATGGAGAAGGAGGCTGATGGCATCGGTTCTACATCGGGCGCCTTCATCCTTCCGGGTTCCACTCCATGGCGCACCATCACCGTGGGTTCAGATTTGAAGCCATTGGTAGAGACCACCATTCCATACGATGTAGTAGAGCCAAGATTCGAGGCTTCCCAGAAATACGGAACAGGCAAGTATGCCTGGAGCTGGCTCATCTGGCAGGATGGTTCCTGCAACTATAACGACCAGAAGCAGTTCATCGACCTGGCTGCTACCATGGGATATGAATATGTGCTGGTTGATGCACTTTGGGATACCCAGATAGGTAGAGACAAGATTGCTGAATTGAGCCGTTATGCCCAGAGCAAGAATGTAAGTCTGATGCTTTGGTACAATTCCAATGGTGTGGCAAACGATGCACCTCAGGGACCTCGTGGCATCATGGATAACATCGTGGCCCGCAAGAAGGAGATGGCCTGGATGAAGAGCATCGGCATCAAGGGTATCAAGGTGGATTTCTTCGGTGGCGACAAGCAGCATACCATGCAGCAGTATGAAGACATCCTCAGCGATGCCAATGATTACGGTATTCAGGTAATCTTCCATGGCTGCACCCTGCCAAGAGGTTGGGAGCGCATGTATCCTAACTATGTATCGAGCGAGGCAGTACTGGCTTCGGAGAATGTATTCTTCTCTGATTATCATGCCAAGCAGGAGGGCTTTGAGCTGACCATGCATCCATTCTGCCGCAATGCCGTGGGAGCGATGGATTGGGGTGGTACCATCATGAACAAGTATCTCTCCAAAGATAACAAGAGTCGTCATCGCCGTTATACTACTGATGTCTTCGAGATGGCTTCGGCTATCATGAACCAGGCAGCTATCCAGTGCATCGCCATCTATCCGAACAATCTTTCCGAACTTCCTCAGCACGAGATAGATTTCCTGAAGAGTGTTCCTACTACCTGGGATGAGACAAAGTTTATCGCCGGTTATCCTGGAAAATATGCAGTTGTGGCACGTCGCCATGGTGATAAATGGTATGTGGCTGGCTTGAACGGCACCGACCAGGCAATGAAGCTCACCCTGAATCTGCCAATGCTTGCCGGCAAGAGCGTTACCTATTATCATGAAACTGCCAGCAAGGACAAGAAGGCTCTCTGGCCTGTTTCTCAGATGAAGACCGTAAAGGTGGATAAGAAGGGTAACCTGAAGGTGGAAATGCAGCCTAAGGGTGGACTGATTGTTGAAAAGTAAAAAGGTAAAAAAGTAAAAAGGAAGTAAAAAGGTAAAAAAGTAAAAAGGTAAAAAAGCCTAGCGGGGTATAATCTCCCTAGTTTCTTTTTACCTTTTTACTTTTTTACCTTTTTACTTTTAAAAATCCTTTTTACAGAAATGTTCCAAGGCAGCAGCTACGCCATCTTCTTCGTTGGAAAGCGTGATGTAGTCAGCTTCTGCCCTGACCTCTGGTGCTGCATTCTGCATGGCTACACCCATGCCTGCCAGTTTCAGCATGCTCAGGTCGTTGTAGCCATCTCCGAAAGCAATCATATCGGCTGGGGTGAGATTGATTTTCGACAGAAGGCGGAGCAGGGACTTAGCCTTGTCGATGCCTTTAGGAACCAGTTCCAGGAAGAATGGGGCTGAACGGAAGATGTCCATCCTGTCGCCCAGAATCTCTGAAAGTTCGTTTTCTGCTTTGAGCATATCTGCCGGATCGCCTGTCATGAGGAGCTTGGTAGGGTGAGGCTCCAAGGCTTCGAACAGGTTTTCTACCTTTCGGATGTTCATCTTGTTGATGCGCGATTCTTCCTTCACATACTGGTCGTCGGGCATCTCGGTGATAATCTCGTTGCCGGCATATCCCAGCAGGGCATGGTTCTTCTCCTTCGCGTACCTATATAATATAGGTATCACCTCATCGGGCAGGAACTGGGCGAAGAGTTTTTCACCAGTCTTGGCATTCACGATGTTGCCACCATTATAGGATAGGATATAGCCGCCTCGCTTATCCAGTTCCAGACATTCAGCCACCGGTTCGATGCCGTAGGTCGGTCTGCCTGAAGCAAGGATGATAACAACACCCTCGGCTTCTGCCTGGAGCAGCGCTTCGCGGGTTTTCGGGGTAACCACCTTGTCGTGGTTGGTCAGGGTGCCATCCAGATCAAGGGCGATGGCACGGTATGGAAGATGATTCATATTTGATATATTATTGTATTTCTAATTTGTCTGCAAAGGTAAGATAAAAAAACGAGTGGAACAAGAAAAAGCGTTAAATATGATATAAATATAGGTGTTTGACTGATAATTATCTATTTTTTATTGTTTATTGTACACTATATTCGGAAAGTTTTCTTATCTTTGCAACCGAAATGACAAACAATAATATAAATTAAATTAAACCTATCCGAAAAATGAAGAGATTAATTTCAGCAGTTTTGCTTTCGGCAGCTGTAGTTGTGCCAACCATGGCGAAGAATGCAAAGACATTGAGCAATGGTTATCCATTTACTCAGGTTCCATTTACCAGTGTGAAGATTTCACAGAACACTTTCTGGGGTGCCCGCTTGAAGGCAGCCCGAGAGGTAACCGTGCCATTGGCTTTCAGCAAGTGTGAAAGCGAGCACCGTTACAAGAATTTCGAGATGGCTGCCTATACCCTGCAGCATCCTAACCACCCAGGCTTGAACACCAAGGAGTGGGATGTAAGCAAGTTTATGGGCTTCTCTTTCGATGATACCGATGTTTATAAGACCATCGAAGGTGCCAGCTATATTCTCCAGACTTATCCAGATAAGAAACTGAAGGCTTATATCGACAGCGTACTCGATGTAGTAGGTGCTGCTCAGGAGCCTGACGGCTATCTCTATACCGCCCGTACCATCAACCCAAAGCATCCACACCAGTGGTCGGGTGACAAGCGTTGGGTCAAGGATGAGGATTTGAGCCACGAGCTTTACAACCTCGGTCACATGGTAGATGCAGCCTGTGCTCATTATCAGGCTACGGGTAGCACCAAGTTCCTGAACATCGCCAAGCGCTATGCCGATTGCGTGGTAAAGGAAGTAGGTCCTAAGGCTGGACAGGCTACCATCGTTCCTGGTCATCAGATTGCTGAGATGGCTTTGGCTCGTCTCTATACCCTGACCGGTGAGAAGAAGTATCTGGATGAGGCTAAATATCTGCTCGACTATCGTGGCAAGACTCATATCCGCAACCCATATTCTCAGAGTCAGGCTCCTATCCTGGAGCAGAAGGAGGCGGTGGGTCATGCTGTTCGTGCCGGCTATATGTATGCTGGTATTGCTGATGTGGCTGCCTTGACCAAGGATTCTGCCTATATGAAGGTTATCGACCGTATCTTCGAAAACATCGTAGGCAAGAAATACTATCTTACAGGTGGTGTAGGTGCCCGCCATGCTGGTGAGGCATTCGGTGCCGATTATGAGTTGCCAAACATGACTGCCTACAACGAGACCTGTGCAGCCATCTCTATGGTTTACCTCTTCGAGCGTATGTTCCTCCTTCACGGCGAGAGCAAGTATATCGACTGCATGGAGCGTACCTTATATAATGGTGTCATCTCGGGTATGAGCATGGATGGAGGCAGATTCTTCTATCCAAACCCATTGTCTAGCGATGGCAAGTATAAGTTTAATGCCGATGGCAACACCACCCGCCAGCCTTGGTTCGGATGTGCCTGCTGCCCAAGTAACCTGAGCCGCTTCATCCCTTCTATCCCTGGTTATCTCTATGGTGTGAAGGACAACAACATCTATGTAAACCTCTTTGCCGGTAATACATCTACCATTAAGGTGAATGGCAAGGATGTGGTTCTGGAGGAGACTACCGAGTATCCTTGGAACGGCGACATCAAGATTGCTGTGAAGAAGAGCGGTGTGAAGAATGCCAACCTCCTGGTCCGTATTCCTGGATGGGTTCGTAACCAGGTAGTACCTAGCGACCTTTACAAGTATAGCGATGCAGAGAAGCCTGCTTACACAGTAACCGTAAATGGCAAGGCTGTAGAGGCTGATCTCGATGCCAACAAGGGTTATCTCCCTGTCAAGAACATCAAGAAGGGCGATGTAATCCGCATCCATTTTGATATGCCTATCCGTACAGTTGTAGCTAACGGTAAGGTAGCAGATGATAAGGGTAAGGTTGCCGTAGAGCGTGGACCATTGGTATATTGCGCTGAGGCTGTGGATAATCAGAACGAGCCAGTGCTCCGTGCCGTTATGGCCAAGAAGCCTGCCTTCTCTGTGGTGGATAACTACAGCATTCAGAACACCGAGACCAAGGGCGCTCCAGCCTTCTCTGTCAAGGCTATCCAGACCTCTTCTCAGGTGCTCGATCAGGCTGCTGATGGCACCGTTTCTGTCAAGAACCAGAAGCTCACCCTGATTCCTTACTATGCTTGGAATCATCGTGGTGCCAATCAGATGAATGTCTGGTTCTATCAGAATTTAAGTGTTTTGGATAAGTAACTGAACTTTCGCATGGGGTTCAAGAACGGGCTGAAGGCTGTATTAATACAAGTACTTGCGATGATTGATGCGAGAACCGGAAATAGCCAATTGGCAAAATATAAATAGCCAACTGGCAAACTGCAAACAGCCGACTAGCGCATGAGTCGCTAGTCGGCTGTTTTACTGGAACAGTTATCGAAACCTCCTTTATTTTGTTTTCGTATAGGCATCCTGCCAAATACTCTTCACTCTTCACCAAAAGCCCCGAATCCCCTGTGTTTATCGGCATTCCGAGGGGTGAAGAGTATTCGGGCACTCTTCACCTACTCTTCACCACTCTTCACCCTTCAGTTCTGGCTGATTTGCAATCCACCTATCAGTCTTTCGCCTCAGTTTCCGTTTCTGAAGGTGAAGAGTGGTGAAGAGTGGGTGAAGAGATAAGAGCAACTCTTCACCCCTCGGAATGCCGATAAACACAGGGGTTTCCGGCCGAAAGGTGAAGAGTGAAGAGTATTTTGATGATAGCTTCGTTTATTTCTTAAACAGTCTTTGTTTTCGCCTTCCAGACGATGCAAGTCATTAAGACAGACATCAGGGCTGCACCAATCCAGAAATAATTGATGTAGGTAAAGTCGTAAGTTTCTACGCCATTTACCAGATGCTTGTTGCCCTCGATGAGCAGACCGCTCATGATGTCCTGGATGCCGGCACCCACATAACTCGCTACGCCGACAACGCCAAGAGCAGCACCCGATGCATTCTTAGGCGCAATATCTACCGCCATCAAACCACCGAGGAAGCAAAGCAACACGCCGATGCTCAAACCGAACAGTACCATCGCCGTAGCATCAACCCAGAGATGATGGCCCGGAATCAGCAGGAATAGACAGAGCGCCAACGCATTCAGCAAGCCGAAGATAACGGCTGGCAAATAACGGTTGCCCTTGAAAATCTTATCAGATACCAATCCGGATGATACGGTTCCCACAATACCCAGGATAGAGTTGATAGAGATGATGAAGCTGGCATCAATCGTAGTATATCCCTTCTCGTTCTCAAGATAGAAGATACCCCAGCTGTTAACAGCATAGCGGCTGATATACATGAAAGCACTACTCAAGGCTAGAATCCAGATGAGCGGATTCTTCAAAACCGCACTCTGTGCCTTGTTGTAAGATTCCGTATCCTGCTTCTTTTCCTCTACCTTGATACCCGGCAGGGTAACACCCTTGCTGGCAGGTGTATCGTGGAAGAAAGTAAGGAGCAGGACAACGCCCGCCAAACCTACTATCGCTGCTCCGATAAAACCATATTGCCATCCGAAGGCGCTCACGATGGAAGCCACAAAGATGAAGGTCATCGCCTCACCAATATTATGGCTCGCACTCCAGAATCCGTAGAACGTTCCTCGGTTCTTATCGTTAAACCAGCGGGAGAGGCCTACCACGCAGGAGGCAGCTCCCATCGACTGGAACCATCCGCTCAATCCCCACAAAACTGCGAAGAGGATGAAGGAATTGGTAAAGCCCAAAGCCAGATTCACCAAGGCTGTAACTAGCAGACCGGTAGACATCAGTCGCTTGATGTTGCTTCGGTCAGCAAGGAAGCCGTTGGTAAACTTACCGATAGCGTAAGTGAAGAACAAGACAGAGCCGATGATACCGAGCTCAGTTTCAGAGAATACGCCATTATCTACAATCGGTTTTTTGATTACGTTCAGGCTGAGTCGGCATACATAATATGTACCATATCCTATGGTAGCAGAAAGGAAAGTAGCCCATTGCAGACGTTTCAGTTTTCTTTCGTTTTCCTCAGGTGTTGAGGCTTTAGCCGGAATCGGTTCCGAAACCTTATAGAAGTCTATTATTTTCTTAAACATATAATCCTTAGTTGTTATTTATGAAGTTTCTTTGCTCTCAAATAATCGAGAAGCAGGGCAGGGCGATCGGTCTGAATCAGTTTGAATCCCTGTTGGATAAGCCATCCCCAACTTTCATCAGGTTGTTTCAGTTCAACAGCCCTATCATCGTCGTGCTCAGCATTTTGTGCAGGCCATAAGGCGTTGACAAATACTTTGATGCCGTTGTCGTTTAGCTTTTTAATCAGTTCAAATACCTTATCGTTTACTTGAGAAAATCTAACCTCAAAGGCTAGAGGTTTCTCATTCTGCAAGTAACTGTCGATAATGCTTTCTGCCTCAGGCTTGCATAAGTCTGCCTTAGGCATGAAAATTACTTTGTCTAGAATATCGCCATGCTGTTCCTTAATCGTTTGATAAGGTATCTTTTCCTTGACAACACATTGGTTAGCCGTACCGGTTTCTTCAAGAATCTTTTGAACATCTTCAAAGTATTCGTAGCCCTTGTCAACATTCACCAGAATTTTTCCCTTACAGAGCAACATGGTTTCTCTAAGTGTAGGAATCTTATGACGGGTAAGGCAGCCTGCGCCGTTCTTCAACCTGAGTTCTTTCAGTTCAGCCAGCGTAAAGTTTTCTGGTTTTCCTGTACCATTGGTTGTGCGGTTCAGCGTATTGTCGTGCATCAGGATAAGTTCTCCATCCTTGGTTTTCTTCAAGTCCAGTTCAACCATGTCTACCCCCATGTCTATGCAGTTCTGAAATGCCTGAAGTGAGTTTTCGGGAGCATTACGCCAATCGCCACGATGCGAAACAACCAAGACAGATTGCTTGGCAGGAGCTGCTAAATCTGAGAGGATTTCATTTAGGTGCTGTGCATAACTTGCAATAGCAAGCATGCACAACAAACCTAAACTTGTTAACCTTTTGAACATATATGCGAAACCTATTTGTATGTTACTTATGAAGTTTCTTGGCTCTCAAGTAATCAAGAAGCAAAGCAGGACGGTCTGTCTGGATAAGCTTGGCACCCTGACCTACAATCCATCCCCAGCTCTCTTCAGGCTGTTTGAGTTCTACGGCGCGATCATCATCATGTCCACCGCAAAGTTCTGGCCAAAGTGTGTTGATGAAAACTCTTGCTCCACTATCACGTACTTTCTTAATCAGACGGCGAGTGTTGGCATCGTCAGTCTTGAATACCAATTCGTAAGCCTTTGGCTTCATGTTCTTGATGTAACCGTCGATTACCTCTTCTGCACCAGGCTTGCCGAGGTTAACTACAGGCATGAAAATCATCTTGTCGAGAACATCACCATGCTCAGCCTTTACCGCCTCGTAAGGAAGTTCTGCCTTGATGATGCATTGGTCAACTGTACCAGTCTCTTTCAATACCTTCATGGCATCGTCGAAGTAGTCGTAGCCCTTGTCAACATTTACCATGATTTTGCCCTTGCAGAGTTCCATTACCTCACGGAATGTTGGAATCTGATGGCGGGTCTTGCAGCCTACACCATTCTTCAGGCGGAGCATCTTCAAAGAATCGAGGGTATAGTTCTCTGGGAATCCCTTACCATTCATGGTTCGGTCAATCTTCTTGTCGTGCATCAGAACCAGAACGCCATCCTTTGTCTTCTTCAAGTCCAACTCAACCATATCAACACCCATGTCGATACAGTTCTGGAACGCCTGAATAGAGTTTTCAGGGGCATTACGCCAGTCTCCACGATGAGAAACTACCATAACATTTTCTTTTGCAGGCTTATTGAAATTCTTAAGAATCTCTTTCAGATTGCTTTGTGCAAAGCTTATTGAAGAAAGCATGCACAACAAAGATAAAATATAAATCTTCTTCATTTTAATTCAATTTACCGTCTTTCCAAACTAACTTTTCTCCCCAGAAAGGAACAACAGAGTTCTCGCAGTTAAGCTTGCTGGCTCTTTCTAAGGCTGAATTCAAACTCCATCTAGACTCTTCCTCGCTTTCGTGAGAAAGTTCCAGAATGTGTGAGAGTAATACATAGTCAGGCTTTGTCTGACCGGCACCAGTACCGATAATGTTGTTCTCGGTAAGCGCATTAGGTGCGTAGCGAGGAATCAAAACATTAACGTGTGGCAGAATGTTGGTATACTGAGCAGCCTTGAAGTTAGAGTCGCCAGTATGGAGCATTGTGAAGTTGCCACTATCATCGCCACATTCAAAAGTAAATACAGAAACGAAGTTTGATAAGCCAGAGTTGTTATGGTCTGTAATAGACACATGAATCTTGATGTTATTAAACTGATAATCGGTATTTACCTTAGAAGTATAGCCACCCTTTATCCAGTTAGAATAAACAGGCTTTCCTGCATTCAGCATCGCGTTGATGAGAGCTGTGTTGTAGTGATCCTGGTGTTTGTGAGTAACACAGAGGAAATCCAGATAAGGCTCCAGTTTCTCTGCCCAGCGATGGTTGATGTCAATACCAAAGCAAGTGGTAGGAGTCTTTACGATGTAACCCATATTGTAGAGCTGCCAGATGCATGTAGTACCATTCTCAACGGTAGTCGTCTTGATGGCATTAATTACATGATCCAGAGACAAACGGTAGAACGCCAGCATAGGGTCGTACTTTTCTCTCATTTCAGCAGACTGGTCCAAAGAAGCAATATAGCTTTCAAAGAAATCAGAAGTGCAGTCGTCTGCCATCTTCTGTATCTTCTTTAGAACTTCAGATCTTTCCGCATTGAGAGGTTGCTGCTGTAATGGAGTAGTAGCCCACAAAGCTTCAGCCACCTCTTTTGCAGTCTTCATGTCGGTAGTTTCACCTATTTCGACAGGCTGCGCATAAGTCATTCCGTCTTCGTCACTTCCACAAGAGCAGAGGGTGCAAGCGAATAATGCGATGAATAAATATATCTTTTTCATACTGATTCAAATATTAATATTGGTTTGTACCATGAATATTACCACCTCTGCAGCTCCATGTAGATTTCTCTGGGCCGGCAAAGATCTTAATAGCAGCAACATTACCGCCGATATAAGAAACATAGAGCATCTGGTTCTCGCCGATAGTCATACCAGACATAATCTTGGCATTATTATCTGTACCTTCTGAGTCCATGTGCCAAAGTTCCTCGCCATTTGCGCTGTCTACTGCGTAGATGCGACCGGCGCCGCTACCGAAATAAACAGTTCCCTTATCGTCGAGAACAGGGAAGCAATAAGTAGGAGCTGCATCAATAGTAAACTTCCACTTCAACTGTCCAGCCTTATCTACAGAGTAGAGAGCCTTGCCACCCTTGTCTGTAAAGTAGATATTGCCGCTCTTATCAACAATAGGAGCATAGATATCACCCGCAGCTTCAACGTTCCACTTGGTAGAACCATCTGCTGTGTTCAAAGCCAGCAAACCTGCACCACCAATCTGGGCAGCATAAAGAGTTTCGCCATCCAAAGCGAAAGAACCGATTTCAGTTACCTTACCGGCTATCTTCCAAAGTTGAGTGCCATCGGCCTTGAAACCATAAATAGTAGTACGTGTACCTACATAGATATTGCCTGTCTCGTCTATAGCTACAGCTCCAGCCTTGTTCTTTGTACCAGCCAGTTTAACAGACCAGTTCTTAACACCAGTAGCTGTATTGATAGAATGGAGAACGTTGTCGCCATCAAGGATATAAACTGTCTGTCCGTCAGCAGTTACAGCAGGGAAACAGTCCAGATTCTTGTTGGCAGCTCCTGTAGCGTATGTCCACTTCTGTGTTCCATCGCTATTGATAGCATACAAGGTTGCGTTGCGAGCGCCCTGATACAAAGTACCGTCTTTGCCTACTGCTACACCACCACCATAAGTAGTCTTAGGAATGGCAGCGGTCCATTTCACAGTACCTGTCATCGCATCAAAAGCAGTAACATCACCCGTAGCACCTGCAGAAGGCAAGTAGAATGTATTTCCGTCTGAAGAGAATACTGCATTTGCAGTCTTCACCATACCACCGTTAGGCATATCTGTAGACCAAACCTTGAAAGGCTCTGTATCAGAAACAGGTCTTGCCTTTGTTGTAGAAATCATAGAACGCTGGTTGCCATAGATGGCCTGGATGGTGATGGTATAAGTAACCTTGTTAACCAAACCTGTTATAGTATATGAAGTAGTCTTTGCATCCAACTCTACAGAACCACCTTCGTATGTAGCAACTTCCGGTGTCCAATTGACCAAATAACCTGTTGGGTTGGCTCCCTGCATAGGAGCCCATTCCAACAATACCTTCTCATCTTGTGCTGTAGCGTTTAAACTACCTACCTGGCAAATGTCCCAACTTGCTTTTGGAAGATCATCGCTACAAGAACCGAGAATAAAAACTGTCACTAAAGACAGCAAATATATAATCTTTTTCATGTCTTAACCGTTTATTAATTGTTGTCATATCCAGGGTTCTGCCAGAGGATAGACTTGTCGCCTACCTTTTCAATCTCCTGCTGAGGAATAGGGAAGAGTAATTGATAATCCTTGATTTCAACACCATTCTCAGCCATCACGCTCTTTGCAAATCCCATTCTTACCAAGTCGAACCAGCGCTGACCCTCATAAGGGAATTCTCTCTGGCGTTCAACCAAGATGCCTTTGCGGAACTTCTCCTGTGTAGGCAACTGTTTTACAGTCAGATTAGAAATGCCAGCTCTCTGTCTTACGGCGTTGAGATACTTCAGGGCAAGTGAACCCTCAGATGCATCATACTGAATCTCGTTGAGCGCTTCTGCATACATCAGAAGGACATCTGCGTAGCGAAGAAGGATCTGATCATTACCTACAGTCTTGAAGGTTGGGCTCTTTGTATCATAGAATTTATTCATCAAACGAACGTTTTTCTCAACCTGTACGTATGTTATGAGGTCTTTGCGAGCATCACCTGTAGGGAATGTGTTGAGCAGAGAACTTGTCTGGTTGGTATCATCAGATGCGTTGGTGAGATTGTACCAGTAACTATGTCCCTCTCCCTCTATTTCCTTGTTGAAATGTATGGCGAAGATAATCTCATTATTATTCTTGTTATCCACATCGAAGACTTGGGCGATAGGGCTTACCAACTGATATTTTCCGATTAACTGAGAAAGAACATCCTTTGCCTCGTTCCACTTATGGAAAGTAAGATACACCTTACCGAGCAAAGCCTTGGCAGCACCAGAGGTAGCTCTACCCATATCTGCAGAAGAGTAAGTTTCTGGAAGATAGTTGTTGTCAACAATCTCCTTCAAATCTCCGGCAATCAAATCGAACATCTGCTCATCAGAATATCTCGTAACTTTCAGAGCCTCCGCAGCACTTACTACATGCTTGGTAGCAGGAACGCCACCCCAAATGCGGTACATGTTAAAATAGTTCAAAGCTCTGACAAACATCGCTTCGCCCTTGTACTGCTTCTTCAGGTTTTCTGCAAAGTTTGCACCATCAATCTGGTCGAGCAAGAGATTGCAACGATAAACGTTGTTGTTGAAGTTCGCCCAGTAAGAACTGAGGATTCCATTAGATGGTTTCTCTGTGAAATGGTCGATATCGTAACGGTCCTGGGTACCTGCTGTTGGGGCGCCCAAAGAAAGATTGTCACTACGATACTCGCAGCATTCTGTATAGAAATTCACCTGTGACTGCAATTTTGCGTAGCAGCCGATAACTGCTACATTATAATCGCTCGCAGTCTTATATACTTTGTCAATGGTTACGCTGCTTGCTGGCTCCAAATCGAAGAAGCTGTCTCCGCAAGAGGTCATGAGCAGGGTTGCCAATGATGCTAATACTAATATCTTTTTCATGTCGCTATATTCTTTATAATGTGAGATTCAAACCAAACATATATGTTCTTGCCAAAGGATAAGTACCATAGTCCTCACCTGGAGTCAGATTCTTGGAAGGACGGGCATTTACCTCTGGGTTGTAGCCGCTGTAGTTGGTAATAGTGAAGAGGTTCTGTCCAGAAACATAAACTCTCATCTTTTCAACCTTAAACTTCTGAGTAAGTGCACGAGGCAAAGTATAACCTAATGACAGGTTCTGGAGACGGAGGTATGAACCGCTCTCCAAGTGCCAGGTAGAAGTACGGCTGTTGTAACCTGTCTGCTTACGGTTTGCCTTATTTACCGAACCGCTGCCTGGATTCTCTGGACTCTTCCAACGGTCGAGAGCAATCTTGGTACCATTGGTGTTACCCTCCATATTGTCGAGGTAGCGCTTGTTCAAGTTCAGAATCTTGTTGCCATAAACACCCTGGAAGTTGAAGTCCATATCGAAACCTGCATACCAGAGCTTACCGCCGAAGCCGTATGTGAACTTAGGCATGTAGTTGCCGCAGATTGTACGGTCTTTATCCAAATCCAACTTGCCGTCTCCGTCAACATCAACGAATCTGAAGTCACCTACTTCTGTATTGTCGAAGTGAGGATACTTTTTCAAGTCTTCTTCTGTAGCAAAGATGCCGTCCTGTACCAGGAGGTAATAGTTACCGATAGGCTTTCCTACCTCTGTAATATAATATGCGTGTCCTACACTACCCGAAGAAATGATAGGCGCATTACCAGGACCTAACTCTTTCACCTCATTGGTGTTCTTGGCATAGTTGGCATTAAATGAATAGCCGAAGCCATTAGCAAATGTATGCTGTGATGTCAAAGCTAATTCCCAACCGCGGTTGTTTACCTTACCCAGATTCTGAAGTGAGGTGCTGTAACCTGTCAACAGAGGTACTGGTACATAAAGCAACATGTTTGAAGTGTTGGTATTGTAATAGTCTACAGAGAATCCAATGTAGCCGTCAAACATCTGAAGGTCGATACCGGCGTTGATCATCTGGTTCTTCTCCCAGCTCAGGTCGTCGCGCTTGATGTTGTCTGGTTTATAACCATAATGCAACAAACCTCCATTGGTACCTAAGATGTAATTGTCTGTTGACATGGTTGCCAAATGGTCGTAGTTACCAATCTCAAAGTTACCGGTTACACCATAGCTGGCACGAATCTTCATATCATTAACGAAAGACAACTCCTTTACGTTCTTGAAGAACTTTTCGTCGCTGATACGCCAAGCTGCTGAGGCTGATGGGAAGTAACCCCAACGGTTGTTCTTACCGAAACGTGAAGAACCATCAGTACGGATGGCTGCAGAAAGCATGTAGCGTCCCTCGTAGTTGTACTGAACACGAGCCAGGTAAGAAGCAATAGACCATTGTGTCTTGTCAGAACCACCCTTGGTTACAGTACCGCCATTTACGGTCTGGATGTAATCATTAGGGTAATCGGTTGCTGTTACGTTGTCGGTCTTCTTGGTTTCTTTCTGAGCAGACTGTACAAGTATGGCTGTAATGTTGTGCTTCTTATTGATTGTTGTTGTGTAAGTCAACTGATTTTCAACCAACCAGTTGAAGAAGAAACTGGAAGAGCTGTAACCTGTTGGGTTTGAAGGAGAATCATAGTAGTCCTTTCCCTTCAAAGGCAAACCTGACTGGCGATATTTATCATTATGAGCACCATAATAATCACCACCCAAAGACAACTTGTAGGAAAGTCCCTTCATCAGTTCCAATTCTGCATAAGCCTTACCTGTAATAGACATGCGGTCGGTAACATTAGACTGCAAGCGAGCCATCGCAACAGGGTTCATCACCTCGTTGTGCTCATAGTCTGTACCAATTCGCCAATATCCATTACCCTGGAAGTTATATGAACCGTCTGCGTTGTATACAGGGAAGGTTGGAGGCATCATCAAAGCAGATTGAACGATACCACCTGCACCAGATGCATCTACTGTATTAGAAACAGAATAAGAAGGAGCGAAGTTAACACCGAACTTCAAGCGCTTGTGCTGACCTGAGAGATTCATGCGGGCACCAAACTTCTCGAAGTCAGAACCGATAATGGTACCTTCCTTCTTCATATAGTTGCCTGATACGAAATAGTTGACGCTGTTAGACTTACCTGAAAGTGAAATGTTGTGTCCGGTAGTCATCGCTGTGCGGAAGATAGCATCCTGCCAGTCTGTATCTGTCAAGCCCTTAACACCCTCCAGATATGGGAACAAATCGGTTGCAATCTGCATGTAACCTTTAGGACGTACGCTGTTTGGGTCACTTGCAGATGCACCAGGAACTTTAGAAAGATATGCGTTGTTACGTGCATCTTTTACGAATTCTGCATATTCGTAAGCGTTCATCATATCGAGTTTCTTTGATACGTTCTGTACACCTATGTAACCATCGTAAGAAACAGAGAGCTTGTCAGAGGTACCCTTCTTGGTTGTAACGAGAACTACACCATTAGAACCACGGCTACCATAGATAGCTGCTGCAGAAGCATCCTTCAAAACTTCAACAGACTCAATATCGTTGGTGTTCAGGTTGGCAAAACCACGCTCCATAGGAACACCATCTACTACATAGAGAGGGTCGCTACCGGCGTTGACGGTACTTACACCACGAACGCGAATGCTTACGCTACCCTCTGGGTCTCCGCTAGGTACAGTTACCTGTACACCAGGCATTTTACCTGCCAAGGCCTGACGGAAGTCGGTAGAAGGATTGTTGGCAAGAGCCTCTGCCTTGACAGAAGACACAGCTGTAGATACGTCGCGCTTCTTCTGTACGCCATAACCTACAACCACAACTTCTTCCAATACCTTATTATCATCTGCCAGGTTAACATTGATTACTTCGCGACCATTTACCTTGATGTCCTGGTCCTTGCAGCCAATGTATGATACTGCCAACATACCGTCGGCAGGAATCTCGATGGTATAGTTGCCGTCAATATCGGTTACAACACCATTGGTGGTGGTACCCTTCTCCATGACGGTAGCGCCGATAACTGGCTCGCCAGTTTCGTCTTTCACTACACCACGTACCTTGATTTTCTTGCCATGAGCCTGAGATTTAGCTTTTTGCTGAGGCTTGATGACGATGTAGTTGCCTTCCATCTCATAGGTAAAATTAGTACCTTTGAGCAATTGGTTCAACATACCAAAGACATCATCACTTTTCTTGGTTAATGTAACCGAACGGTTAGCATCCAACTGTGAGGAGTTGTAGGCAATCTTGTACTTAGATTCCTTTTCAATCTTCTCAAAAGCTGACTTAAGCGTTACCTTGTTTGAGCTGAAGCTGACGTTCTGAGCCGAAAGGGTCATCTGGCCTGCCAGGAGCAAACAGAAGCATGACGCAGAGATTCTTTTAAGATTCATACTTTATCTTTTTAAGTTAATAATAATTTGCTTGTTACGTCTTGAAGACAACGGGAAAGAGAGTTACACCCAATTACAAAACTGTTAAAATGAAGTTTTTCTGAAAAAAAATATCTTGTGTTCGCAAACACCCTATAAAATTCTTCTTTTGGAAATTATAAATACATAATATGAAGGCTCTAAATTAGCATTTCTTGCTGCTAATTTAGAGCCTTGATTTTTTTTAAGTAATGCTTTGGGTATGGAAATAGCAGTAATGCTTTTGATAATCAGAACTTACTTCGTTCTTTCCTCAGACAGAATTTTTCTCAATTCCCGCTCGTACTGCTCTGCATCCTCAAAGCAGATAGCCTGCATTCCGAAACGCTGGGCGGCTTCTACATTCTCTATCCTGTCGTCAGCAAAAAGGCATTCTTCCGGTTTCAGATTGTATTTCTGGCAGATTCTTTCGTAAATTGCCCTGTCGGGTTTGATGATTTTCTCTTCTGAAGAAATCACCTGTCCTTCCAGAAGTTGGAAGATGGGATATTGGACCATCGTTTCGTGAACCTTGGTGCACCAGTTGGAAAGTCCGTAAAGGTGGTAGCCTTCTGCCTTCAACTGAGTCAGCAAGGTGCGCATACCTTCTTTTTCGCCCCTTACAAAATCGTTAAAGCGCTGGGCTACGGTTGCTATTTCTTCCTTATATTGCGGCATAATCTGCTGCATCTTGCAGAAGGTTTCTTCGAAAGAATCTCCGCGATCCATGTTTTCATTCCATTTGCCGTCTATCAGGAGATGATAGAATTCTTCAGCCTGTTCGTGGGTCTTGAATATCTGGTCAAGCGTTTCAAAGTATTCGTAATCTACGAGTACTTTTCCAAAATCAAAAATCAAATTCTTTATCATGATATTTTCCGTTTATGTTATTATTTCTGTTTTCATATCCCGCGCAGAGATACTCTTTTATGAAAAAAGGCGCATCATTTTTACATAATGCGCCTTTTGTTTACCTATTATAATATATGCCTACCTGATGATTACTTCATCTTTCTTCACTTCATATTCCAGACCAGGAACCAGGTTCTTCAAGACAAACATGGCTCCCGAGAGGGTTTCGCCACGGTTGAAATGAACTGTAACCTTCGTCTTCTGGTGAATCTTTGAACGGAAGGTGAATTTCACTCCATATGCATTACCCAGAATCTTACCAGCTTCTGCCAGCGTAACATCGTTCAGGTCAATCTCCTTGTTGCGCCAGCTTGTACCATCTTCTTCGGCCGAAACCTTGCGGAGATTTACTGCCTTGGTCTTTACATTATATACTAACTGGTCGTTAGGCTTCATGCTGTAAACCTTGTCTTCCTGGCCAATGATGCGGAGTTCTATCTTTCCGGTTTTGAGCGTGGCAGATACTTCGTCTGTATTTGAATAAGATGAAACCGTGAAAGAGGTGCCCAAGTCGGTAATCTCGAAATGAGGAGTGCTGACGTGGAACGGCTGGGCATCATCATGTCTGATGTCGAAGAATGCCTCTCCCGACAGGAAAACCTTGCGTTCTTCTGCTCCCTTGAAAGAGGAAGGATAGAGAAGTACGGAACTCTGGCTGAGTCTTACTTTCGTTCCGTCTGCCAAGGCGATGACTTTGCTCTCTTCGTTGATGGTATGTTCCTGGAGCATGGTTGCCAGTTTTATATCCTTGAGTTGGTTGTTCATCTGGACGTAGAGCTTGCCGAATACAATCAGCATCAGCAGCGGTACGAAGACGGCAGCCAGTTTGGCAAAGTTGAAGATTCGAAGCGATTTTTTCTTTTCTATTTCTCTTGTTTCTTCTGTTTCGAAGAGGCGGTTGTATGCAGCAGAAATTTCTTCTTCTTCCATATAGGCTGAATCAGCCTTGTCCCATAATTCTCTAAATGCTTCGTTCGCCTCTTTATCGTCTTGTGTATTGGAAATCCTATCTAATACCCTTTCTTTTATTTCATCCGGCACATTGTGCCCGCTATAATAATCTATGATATCCCTTATCTTTGTTGCCATAATAAAAACTTCATTTATTTTTAAGACATGTTTCAATGGTGTTACACCCAATGCCAAGGTAACAAAATCATCAAATATAAGGCTTTTTTAATTTCTTTAAGAGCTAGGTTAAGATGATTTTCTACCGTTTTCTTCTGAATGCCCAGGCGCTGGGCTATCTCTTCGTTCTTGAGATGCTGTTCGCGGCTCATGCGATAAATCATCTGGCGTTGTTGCGGCATGCTTTCTACCACCATGTCGATGAGCAGTTGGGTATCCTTTGCCACCACATCGTCATGTGGCGAAGATTCGTTGGCGTATCTGTCTGGTAGACTGTCAATATCTATTGGGATGATGTGCTTGGAGGAAATATAGTTGATGACAGTATATTTTGCCAAAATAAAGAGGTAGGAATCGAAATCCTGGATATCGGCAAACTTCTCGCGTTTGTTCCATACCTTTAAGAAGATGAGCTGGCTGACGTCATCAGCATCATCTTCGTTTTTCAAGAGCATGGCCACAAAACGGTGTACCTTAGGATAGAACCTGCGGAACATCGTTTCGTATGCTTTCTTGTCTCCTTTCGACATTAATAATATTGTTTCTTTTTCTATTTCCATTCTTGCGATTATGTATGTTTAATACGATAATAGCTGCAAAATTAAACAAAATATCTGAAATTGCAAGCTTTTGCGGGCATTATTTCGGGAAAGGCACATAAAAATGTCCTTTTTATCCCTTTCTTCCGAAATCGGCTGGAATCTCGCCCCATTTCTTCGTCTCCCATTTTATAATAGGTATGTTGATGGGGTGGGTGCGGAGCCAGTTCTCGGCTCGGGCGATGACCTGGTAGAGCTGTTCGGTCTGGGGAGTGCGCTCCAGTTTGGTCTTGCATTGTTTCTTGCTTACCCAGAGCTGGGCATTCACGCTGTCGCTATAAATTACCTTGTCGGTAATGCCCTTCTGCTGCATCAGGGCGAGGGCGTGGACGATGGCGAGAAACTCGCCGATGTTGTTGGTGCCGTGGATAGGACCATAATGGAAAACCTGGGCACCGGTCTGAAGGTCGATGCATTGGTATTCCATCGGACCGGGATTGCCGGAACAGGCGGCATCCACAGCCCAGGCGTTGGCTCTTACCTCGTTGGGCAGAGGCAAAACGGTATCGTTTCTCCATGAAGGAGGATTTACGGGCATTTTATTCATCTTTATTCTTTTTGGGGTTGGAAAACAAAAAGGATTGGCTAAAACTGAAATGAGCATGCGCCTTGGAGTCGAGCTCCAGGGCCATGCTCATTATGTCAAATAGTCAATATTTTTTTTATTTTTAAATTGTAGGTTATTATATCTTATGTATATATTACATTCTTTCTGGAACCTCGATGCCGAGCAGAGACATACCGTTCTTCAGGATCTTAGCCACGTTGGCAGCAAGAACCAGACGGGTAATCTTCTCAGCCTCGCTTTCAGCATTCAGGATGCTGTAGTCGTGATAGAACTGGTTGAACTCCTTGGTCAACTCATAGCAGTAGTTAGCGATACCGCCAGGGTTGTAGTTGTTGCCTGCATCGGCTACAGCTGCAGCAAAGTCGTTCATCTTCTGGATGAGGTCGATTTCCTTCTCGTTGATAGGAGCGTCTGCACCCAACTCTGCAGGAATCTCGATGCCCTCGGCTGCTGCCTTGCGCATGATGCTGCGGATACGAGCGTAGGTATACTGGATGAAAGGACCTGTATTGCCGTTGAAGTCGATACTCTCTTCTGGGTTGAAGAGCATGTTCTTGCGGGCATCTACCTTGAGGATGAAGTACTTCAACGCTCCGAGACCCACGATGCGTGAAATCTCCTGGCGCTCTTCCTCGCTCATGTCCTTGAACTTGCCGAGCTCATCGCTTGTCTGGCGAGCGTCCTTAATCATCTCTGCCATCAGGTCATCAGCATCTACTACGGTTCCCTCGCGACTCTTCATCTTACCGTTAGGCAACTCTACCATACCGTAAGAGAAGTGAACCAAGTCCTTACCCCACTTGAAACCGAGACGGTCGAGCAGGATAGAGAGCACCTGGAAGTGGTAGTTCTGCTCGTTACCTACTACGTAGATCATCTTGTCGATAGGGAAGTCCTTGAAACGGAGGTCGGCAGTACCGATGTCCTGAGTCATATAAACAGAGGTGCCGTCTGAACGGAGCAGGAGCTTCTGGTCGAGGCCCTCGTTGGTGAGATCAGCCCAGACAGAGTTATCATCCTTGCGGAAGAAGAGACCCTTCTCCAATCCTTCTTCTACCTTCTTCTTACCCTCGAGGTAAGTATTTGACTCATAATATATCTTGTCGAAACTTACACCCATCATCTTGTAAGTCTCATCGAAGCCAGCGTAAACCCAGTTGTTCATCTTCTGCCAGAGTGCACGTACCTCAGGGTCGTTGTTCTCCCACTTTACGAGCATCTCGTGAGCCTCCTTGATCAGCGGAGCCTCTACTTTAGCTTTCTCTGTGGCAGCTTCTTCGTCCATGCCCTCCTTCATGTACTGAGCCTTGAGTTCTGCGATTTCCTCACGATAGTGCTTGTCGAAGGCTACATAGTAGTCGCCGATGAGGTGGTCGCCCTTCTTGCCGGAAGTTTCAGGAGTTTCGCCATTGCCCCACTTGAGCCAGGCGAGCATAGACTTACAGATGTGGATACCACGGTCGTTAACGATGTTTGTCTTGATTACCTTGTTGCCGTTAGCCTCCATAATCTGGGCCAGAGACCAGCCGAGGAGGTTGTTGCGCACGTGACCGAGGTGGAGAGGCTTGTTGGTGTTAGGAGAAGAGTACTCGATCATGACGAGCGGACTGTTCTCAGTAACTGGCTTCTCACCAAACTTAGGGTCAGCGTTGATGGTGTTCAGGAGTCCTACCCAAGCGGCAGGAGCGATAGAAAGGTTGAGGAAACCCTTAACCACGTTGAAGTCTGCGATAACGTTAGCGCAGTTTTTCTTCAGGTATTCGCCGATTTCCTGTGCTGTATCCTCAGGCTTTTTCTTTGACATCTTGAGGAATGGGAATACGACGAGGGTAAGGTTACCTTCGAAATTACTCTTGGTCTTCTGCAGGGCTACCATCTTCTCAGGTACGTCCTGACCATAAAGCTCCTTCACCGCAGCGATGACCGAGCTGATGATTTCGTTTTCTATCTTCATTATTTAATATATCTTTTTTACCGGTAAAATTATCTTTTAAACTGATTGAAGAGGGATTTGCAAGTTCCCTTTCCGTTTATGCGGCTGCAAATTTACAAATAATAATTGAATTGTGAAAGAAAAATTGCACATTCTTTTGTTTTTTGTCGCATTCTTTAGTTTTTTATTGCTTTTGCAACAGAAATGAAGTATTGCGGGGCTGTTGAAGACTGTCTTTAAAGGGAAGAAAGAACAGAAAGTATAAATGGGAATAGGAGCAAAGACCCCGCAAAAAGGGTCTTTGCTCCTATTCTTATCTGTTGGTAGCTGAATATAACTTCCGTGATTTATCCCTCAAGGATAATTGATGCCACGTCTTCGGGCGAATTCCATAGGAGTCCGTCTTGCAACTCGTCGTCGGTAAATCCGTTGAGTGCTTCCTGTGCTTCCCTTGGAGTAATGGCTGGAGTGCCGTCCTCGTTCTTAGTATCGAGCAAAGCCTGCAAGATGGCTGCTCTGTATTCTTCGATTGTCATCATAATTTTTATGTCGTTTCGTTGTTTATTTTATGATGGCAAAGGTAATGCATTTTTTTGGAAACACCAAACTTTTTTGTCATTTTCTTTTAGTGGACATTGAAAAAGTTTTATATATTTATATGCCTTTCTATGATGGTATGGCTACCTTTAAAGGTGGGAACTGCAGCACAAAAGAAGATGTTTCATGGTGCTGACTATGTGTTCATGGCAGACATGTGGAACCCAAAGCACTTGAGTGACAGCAGACACTTGTGGGTACCTATTTCTTGGGAAAATGGTGCTCCGGTGTTGAAAAAACAATAAAAAAACGGTCGTTCTGCTTGTTTCTAACTTAATTTTCATATATTTGCAGTTGCTTAGCTGAGGCTACCGGCAACATGGAGGCATATAAGATGCTCCAGGATGTGCCTATATATAATAAGGTATAGAATAGCCTATATATAATAAGGTGTAATTTCAATCTAATGTATAAATAACTAACAAACATGAAACAGAGACTGTTCGTTACATTAAGTTTGGCAGGATTGGCTATGGCAACCTTCGGTGCAACCAAACCGAAGGCAGCCATTAAGTCGTTGAATAAGACGACCATCCAGCAGCCAACTTACACAGAATGGCACGACCTTCAGGTGAATGCCATCAATCGTTTTCCGTTGCACACTAATTTCTTCACCTATCTGGCAGATGACTGGGTTTCTGAGAAAGACGGTAAAATCGTGAGCAAGGATATCCTGCACATGAACAAGACGGAGAGCAAGTATTTCCTTTCGCTCGACGGAACCTGGAAGTTCAACTGGGTGGCTAATGCCGACCAGCGTCCTACCGACTTCTACAAGGAAGATCTTGATGATTCTAAATGGAAGACCATGAATCTGCCTGGCATCTGGGAGATGAACGGATTCGGTGATCCGGAATATGTGAACGTAGGTTTCGGCTGGCGTGGACATTTCGACCAGCAGCCACCAGCTGTTCCTACCAAGGATAACCATGTAGGTTCCTACCGTCGTATTATTGACATCCCTGCCAACTGGGATGGCAAGCAGGTTGTAGCTCATTTCGGTAGCGTTACTTCCAACATCTATCTCTATGTAAACGGCAAGTTTGCCGGTTATGCAGAGGATAGCAAGGTAGCTGCCGAGTTTGACATCACTCCTTATCTGAAGAAGGGCAAGAATCTGATTGCCTTCCAGACCTTCCGCTGGTGCGATGGTTCCTGGGATGAGGATCAGGACTTCTGGCGCTTGAGCGGTGTGGCTCGTGAAAGCTATCTCTTTGCCCGCGATGCCCAGTTGCATTTGGAGGATATCCGTGTTACTCCTGACCTTGTAAACAACTACAAGGATGGTGTGCTCAACATCTCTACCAAGGTAAAGGGTAATGGCAAATTGGCCTTCATCCTGTTCGATAAGGACGGCAAGCAGGTAGCAACCACCACCGGCATGGCAAAGAACGGTACTGCCAATTTCTCTCTGCAGGTGGCTAATCCTCAGAAGTGGAGTGCTGAGACACCTTATTTATATACGTTGCAGGTTTCTCTGATGGGTGCTCAGAAGAAGGACGCAATGAAGTCGGCTAGCATGACTCCTGTCAAGGTAGGTTTCCGCAAGGTGGAAATCAAGAACAAGCAGTTCCTTGTCAATGGTCAGCCTGTGCTTATCAAGGGTGCCAACCGTCATGAGATTGACCCAGACGGAGGTTACGTATTGAGTATGGAGCGCATGATTCAGGATATCAAGATTATGAAGCGCCTGAATATCAACGCTGTCCGTACCTGCCACTATCCTGATGATCCACGCTGGTATGAACTCTGCGATGAGTATGGTATCTATGTGGTAGCTGAGGCTAACCAGGAGAGTCACGGTTTCCAGTATGGCGATGATGCAGCTGCCAAGAAACCGATGTTTGCCAAGCAGATTCTGGAGCGTAACCAGCACAATGTTTCCATGTACTTCAATCATCCTAGTGTCGTAACCTGGAGTATGGGTAATGAGACTGTGATGGGCGATAACTTCCTGCAGGCTTACAAGTGGATCAAGAGCCAGGACCAGAGTCGTCCGGTTCAGTACGAGCAGGCAAGCAGAGGCGAGGGTACCGATATCTTCTGCCCTATGTACTATCCTGTAAGTGCTTGTGAAAAGTATGCGAAGGACCCTAACAGTCCGATGCCGCTCATCCAGTGCGAGTACAACCATACTATGGGTAATTCGGGTGGTAACTTGAAGGAATACTGGGATCTGGTACGCAAGTATCCTATCTTCCAGGGTGGTTTCGACTGGGATTTCGTTGACCAGGGCTTGCACCGCAAGGTATTGAAGCCGATGACCATCAAGAATCCTGAGAAGATGAGCAATGAAGAGCTCCGCAAGATAGAATATTGCTACGGTGGCGATTACAACAATTACGACCCTAGCGACAACAACTTCAACTGCAATGGTATCATTGGTCCTGACCGTCAGCTCAATCCTCATGCCTACGAGGTAGCCTACCAGTATCAGAACATCTGGGCAAAGATGGTGAATGCAGAGAAGGGCGAAGTAAGTGTATACAATGAGAACTTCTTCCGCAATTTGAGCAACTATGCCTTGGCATGGAGCCTCATTGAGGATGGCGTGGAGACTCAGAACGGTACCATCGCTGATATCGATGTAGCTGCCCAGCAAACCAAGAACTTCACCATCCCTTACGACCTTTCTAAGGTAAAGGGCAAGGAGGTGTTCCTCAACATCGATTTCCGTCTGAAGAAGGCTGAACCTCTGATGGAGGCTGGTCAGATTGTGGCTTATGCCCAGCTGGCAGTGAAGGAGAAGAAGTGCTGCGGTCATTGTGCAGACAACATGGCTAAGGCTCAGGACGGCAAGAAGGTGAAGGCTAAGCTCATCGACAAGAAGGGCGAGCAGGATATCACCGTTACTACTCCTGATCTGACCGTGAAGGTGAACCGTACCACCGGTCTCATCTCTGAATATACCTATCGTGGCAAGTCGCTCCTCGGCGAGGGCGGTACCCTGAAGCCAAACTTCTGGCGTGCTCCTACCGATAATGATTTCGGTGCAGGCCTGCAGAAGAAGTTCCAGGTTTGGAAGAACCCTGTCATGAACCTGAAGGGTGTAGCTGTTGAAAAGGATAAGAAGGCAAACACCATCAGCATCTGTGCAACCTATGAGATGCCAGAGGTGAAGGGGGAGCTGGAAATCGATTATCTCATCATGCCTAATACCGGTGCGATGAAGGTAAGCCAGGAGTTTGATGCTTCTGATGATGCCAAGGTCAGCGATCTGTTCCGTTTCGGTATGCTGATGCAGTTGCCATACGATATGGACAAGAGCCAGTATTACGGCCGCGGTCCTATCGAGAACTATTCTGACCGTGAGGACTGCATGCGCATCGGAATCTACAGCGATGAAGCCGACAACCAGTACTTCCCATACATCCGTCCACAGGAGAGTGGTACCAAGGGCGATATGCGCTGGTGGAACCAGACCGATGCTTCCGGCTTCGGATTCAAGGTGAAGAGCTGCAAGCCGTTCTATGCTTCCGCCATCCACTTCGATACAGAAGAACTGGATGATGGTGACGACAAGAATCAGCGCCACAGTTTCAACCTGAAGAAGTCAAAATTCACCAATCTCTTCCTCGATGCAGAGCATTCTGGTGTGGCTGGTGAGAACTCTTGGGGTGCATGGCCTTTGGAGAAATATCGCCTCCATTATGGCGATAAGAACTTCACTTTCGTGCTCATTCCATTAGATAAATAGTAGAAAAGCAGGGATTTATACGAAAATCCAATATATTTAAACAGAAAATCCACCTCATTCGGGGTGGATTTTTTTATCTTTGCACCACCTATCACGGAAAAGTGTAGGTACAGCCTAAAAATAAAACAATAACAAACAATATGAGAAAAGCAAAATTTTTCGCAGCAGCATTGCTGGCGATGTCTTCACTCGGAGCTTTCGCACAGCATCAGTTTACTGTTCAGGCTAACAAGCCTGGAGCAGAAATCCAGCCTACCATGTATGGTATCTTCTTCGAGGATATCAACTTCGGTGCCGATGGTGGTCTTTATGCAGAGATGGTAGAGAACCGTTCCTTCGAATTCCCACAGCGCCTGATGGGATGGAATACATTCGGAAATGTAACCCTCAGCGACGTAAAACCTGCCTTCGACCGCAACCCTCATTATGTAACACTTGAGAGCGCAGGTGCACGTGAGAAGCAGACTGGTCTTGAGAACCGTGGCTTCTTCGGCATGGGCTTGAAGAAGGATATGAAGTACGATTTCACCGTATATGGCCGTCTTCATCTCATCGATGGCAAGCAGGGCAAGATTCGCGTAGAACTCGTCAATTCAAAGAATGATGTCATTGCCAAGCAGGTCATCAACATCACCAATAATAAATGGCAGAAGCTTACTGCTACCCTTACTTCTCCTCAGACCGATGCCAAGGGTTTGATGCGAGTATATCTGGAGAAGGGTTCTGAGAGCGTAGATCTCGACCATATCTCTCTCTTCCCTGAGGACAACTGGAATGGTCTCCGTGCCGACCTCGTACAGGATTTGGCTGACCTGAAGCCAGGCATCTTCCGTTTCCCTGGCGGATGTATCGTAGAGGGAACCGACCTCGATACCCGTTATGAGTGGAAGAACTCTGTGGGTGCTCCTGAGAACCGTCCTCTGAACGAGAACCGCTGGAGAGATACCTTCCCACATCGCCTTTTCCCTAACTACTATCAGTCATTGGGCTTGGGCTTCTATGAGTATTTCCTCCTTTCAGAGAAGATTGGTGCTGAGCCATTGCCTATTCTCTCTGTAGGTCTGGCTTGCCAGTATCAGAACGATGATAAGGATCCTAATGCACATGTAGCAGTCAAGGATCTCCAGAGCTATATCGACGATGCACTCGACCTCATCGAGTTTGCCAATGGTCCTGTCACCTCTAAGTGGGGTAAGCTCCGTGCCGATATGGGTCATCCAGCACCATTCAATCTGAAGCAGATTGGTATCGGTAACGAGCAGTGGGGTCCTATGTATCCTGAGCGTCTGCAGAAGTTCATGGAGCAGATTCATGCCAAGTATCCAAAGATCAAGATCTGCGGTTCATCAGGTCCATCTGCTGATGGAAAGGACTTCGACTACGGTTGGAAGCAGATGCGCAAGTTGGGCGTAGACATGGTGGATGAGCACTACTACAAGAGTCCGGAATGGTTCCGCAGCAATGCCAGCCGTTACGACAAGTACGACCGCAAGGGTCCTAAGGTCTTTGCCGGTGAGTATGCAGCTCATGCCGAGAATGATCCAAACTCATGGGAGGCAGCCCTTTCTGAGGCAGCTTTCATGACCGGTTTGGAGCGTAATGCCGATGTGGTTTATCAGGCTACCTATGCACCTCTCTTCGCTCATGTAGAGGGATGGCAGTGGCGTCCGGACCTCATCTGGTTCGATAACCTCAGCTCTGTCCGTTCTGCCAACTACTATGTTCAGCAGCTCTACGGCGAGAACAAGGGTACCAATGTGTTGAAACTTACCGAGAACGGCAAGGCTGTAGCAGGTGAGAATGGTCTCTATGCCACCGCTTGCTTCGACAAGGCTACCAAGAGCTACATCGTAAAGATTGCCAACACCTCTAACGAGGCAAAGAAAATCAACGTCACCTTTAATGGTATCAAGAAGTTGAACCCAGGTAAGGTAACCGTTCTCCATGCCGACGATATTCAGGCAGAAAACAAGATAGACAATAAAAATGTGGTTGTTCCTGTAGTATCAGATGCACAGGTTCAGGGCAATGTATTGAACGTGAAGATGAAGCCAAACAGCTTTGTTGTATACCGTTTCTAATTGCCTACCTCCAATCTTCAATAAATCCTTAAGGTACAAATAGATAAGTGGATAATGTGAATCCCTTGCGACTCTAGTGGTTGCAAGGGATTTTTTTCTCTCCCAATGCCCTTGAATTTACATGGCGACGCAGGAGTTTCTGTGTCAGGACGTAGGAAAGATTACGTCGCCATGTAGGAAAAAGGCACTTTTATTCCTAATCCTGCTTGTTAGCAGACTATTAACGGCTTCTCAATAGGGATAATGCATAGAGAGGCAGTATGGTGACATGCCTTATGGCATTATCGTCCTGCTTGTCAATGTAATCAAATGATCCAAAAATCTCTAAGGAACAACGGAATGCTTCGGTGAGCTTTTTCTCTCTCATGAATAGCCAGAGACTCTTCATGCCGCCCTGAGTGCCCGATTTGATTTCGATAGGGGTAATCTTCATGTTGTGGATTTCCAGATAGTCTATCTCGGCAACACTCTTCCCCTTCTGCTCCCAATAAAACATCTTCTGGCGCTGGATGCATGGTTTGTAACGCATCATCTCGAGTCCGGCAACCATTTCTGTTACGCCTCCCTTATTGACAAGTTCCTGAGGAGTGCCGGCTAAAATAAGTTCTATGAGCTGCTGAGACAGGTCGCCTTCCAGTTGAAGCACGGCTAACAGTAATCCTGGGTCCAGAAAGAGGACCTTCATGCTTTTCTCGTCAGCTTCCGCATCCAGCGGAATACCATTGCCCGAGGTAGCGACCACAGGAGTAACGATTCCTGCAAGTGTCAACAGGCGGAGGGCTTCTCTGATTTGTGAACTCTGATAATCTGCTGATATTTGCTTGTATGTCAACTTCTCTCCTGCCTGATGACAGATGCCACGCATCGTTGTGCGCAGTAAATCCGGGTTGACTCTCTTTTTATACTTGCTGAAATCATCTTCGTATGTCAGAATGATGTCTTCCTGGATGTTTCTGCATCGGTTGAAATCGTGTGTCTTGGTCCATGCCAGAACAGATTCCGGCATGCCTCCAACAAGCAGGTAGGTGCGGAAGTATTCCACGAGTTTATCATGGAAGGCTTGATCTAAAGACTGGTTTCCGTATGCTTCATTACGGAGAAGAATGAGTCCTTCTTCGTGATTGGCATACAGGAATTCATCGAAAGTCATCGGATACATGAAGAGCGAGTGAATCCTTCCTACTCCAAAAGTAGGGAGCTCCTGAAGCGTAAATTCCAGAAGTGATCCTGCGGCTATGACATGCAGTTCTGGATAATCTTCCTTGAAGAAGCGTAGTGCCATGATGGCTTCAGGGCATTCCTGGATTTCGTCGAGAAAGAGGAGCGTCTTACCTGCTTCTACAGGGACATTGATATAGCTACTGATTTTTTTAGCAATCAATCGTACGTCAATATCCCCCTGAAAGAAGGTTTTGATTGCCTTGTTACGTTCGAAGTTTACCTCGGCGAAATACTCGAATTGCTTTCCCAAGTTTTTAACTGCTGATGACTTCCCAACCTGACGGGCACCACGAAGCAGCAAGGGTTTCCGCATGGAATCTTCCTTCCAGGCGATGAGTTCTGAGTCTATGTTTCTATGTATATATTCTGCCATAATCGTAACTGTTTGAATAACAGGTGCAAATATAGCGAAAATACTCAAATCCGAGAAATAAATCGCGTTAAAATACTCAAATCCGAGAAATAATTGGCGATAAAATACTCAAATCCAAGAAATAATATGCGTGAATTGTCTTATCTTTTGCAGGCTAAGAATAAGAAAAGTTTGAATTTTGCATAAAAAATACGCTCAAACGCTAGCAATTTGCTCATTTTTTCGTAACTTTGCACCCGCAAACTTATAATTAATAATAAAAGAAAGAATGGCTAATTTGAGATTTGAGGTTGTAGCCGAGGCCTTTAAGAAAAGACCTGTAGAGGTAGAGGCTCCCAAGGTGCGCCCTTCGGAGTACTTCGCCAAGTATGTATTCAACCGCCAGAAGATGTACAAGTATCTGCCATCTGATGTGTATGAGAAACTCATCGATGTGATAGATAACGGTACTCGTCTGGACCGTTCCATCGCTGATGCCGTGGCTGCCGGCATGAAGCTCTGGGCTGAGGAAAACGGGGTAACACATTATACTCACTGGTTCCAGCCATTGACAGAAGGTACTGCCGAGAAGCATGATGCCTTCGTGGAGCATGACGGAAAGGGTGGTATGATTGAGGAATTCTCTGGCAAATTGCTTGTCCAGCAGGAACCTGATGCCAGCTCATTCCCTAACGGCGGTATCCGCAACACCTTCGAGGCTCGTGGCTATTCTGCATGGGATCCAACATCGCCTGTGTTCATCATCGACGATACCCTCTGTATCCCTACCATCTTTATATCTTATACCGGTGAGGCTTTGGACTACAAGGCTCCATTGCTCCGCTCGCTCCATACTCTGAGTGAGGCGGCTACCGAGGTGTGCCACTATTTTTACCCTCAGGTGAAGAAGGTGCAGACCAATCTCGGATGGGAGCAGGAGTACTTCCTGGTAGATGAGAGTCTCTATTCGGCTCGCCCTGACCTGATGCTCACAGGCCGTACCCTGATGGGACACGACTCTGCGAAGAACCAGCAGATGGACGACCACTATTTCGGAACAATCCCTGAGCGTGTGCAGGCTTTCATGAAGGATCTGGAAATCCAGGCGCTCGAACTCGGCATCCCTTGCAAGACCCGTCATAACGAGGTGGCACCAAACCAGTTTGAGCTGGCACCTATCTATGAGGAGTGCAATCTTGCCGTAGACCATAATATGCTCCTGATGAGTCTGATGAAGCGTGTGGCTCACAAGCACGGTTTCCGTGTACTCCTTCACGAGAAGCCATTCGCAGGCGTCAACGGTTCGGGCAAGCACAACAACTGGAGTCTCTGCACCGATACTGGCGTACTGCTCCATGCTGCAGGCAAGACACCGGAGGACAATCTTCGCTTCGTAGTCTTCATCGTAGAGACCCTGATGGGTGTATATAAGCACAACGGACTGCTGAAGGCATCAATCATGAGTGCTACCAATGCCCATCGTCTGGGAGCCAACGAGGCACCTCCAGCCATCATCTCTTCATTCCTCGGTAAGCAGCTCACCGACCTGCTCGACCATATCGAGAAGGCAGATAAGGAAGAACTCTTCGCCCTGGCTGGCAAGAAGGGTATGGAGCTGGATATCCCTGAGATTCCGGAGCTGATGATTGATAATACCGACCGCAACCGTACCTCTCCATTCGCCTTCACCGGTAACCGTTTCGAGTTCCGTGCCGTAGGTTCTGAGGCAAACTGTGCGTCATCCCTTATCGTATTGAATGCTGCCGTAGCCGAGGCGCTCGAAGACTTCAAGACTCGTGTAGATGCCTTGATAGCAAAGGGTGAGGACCAGACATCGGCTATTATTGATATTGTACGCGAGGATATCAAGACCTGCAAGCCTATCCGCTTCGACGGCAACGGCTATTCTGATGAGTGGAAGGAAGAGGCTCAGAAGCGTGGCCTGGACTGCGAGGCATCCTGCCCGGTAGTCTTCGACCGTTACCTGGACAAGGAGAGCATCGAGATGTTTGCCAAGACCAACGTGATGAGCGAGAGCGAGTTGAAGGCACGCAACGAGGTGAAGTGGGAGACCTACACCAAGAAGATTCAGATTGAGGCTCGTGTGATGGGCGACCTGAGCATGAACCACATCATCCCTGTGGCTACCCACTATCAGAGCCGTCTGGCAAAGAACGTAGAGGGCATGATTCACATCTTCGGTGGCGAGGAAGGCAAGAAGCTGACAGCCCGCAATGTGAAGATTATCCGTGAGATAGCCGAGCGCACCGAGGCAATAGAGCGTGGTGTAGAGGCATTGGTAGATGCCCGCAAGGTAGCCAACAAGATAGAGAGTGAGCGCGAGAAGGCAGTAGCATATCACGACACGGTAGCTCCAAAGATGGAGGAAATCCGTTATCAGATAGACAAGCTCGAGCTTCTCGTAGCCGATGAACTTTGGACATTGCCAAAGTATCGTGAACTTCTTTTCATCCGATAATATTTCCTGGATAAGGAATTGATATAATAAAAAAGAGTGCATTGCCGTTAACAATGCACTCTTTTTTTGCTTATCCTGAGCAGAAAAGCGCAAACTAAGTTAAATATTCATAAAAGTTTGGGGTTAAAACTCGTAACCTACACATAATCAAATAAAAATGTGTAATTTTGCAGTCCGATTATTTCGGGGATACGCTTAGAGTCCCCAAGATATGGTGTGTTAATAGCATGTCCTGTGGCCGGGGTATGTGGTTAGTGAATCACCTGTCTGAATAGTGAGTAAAAAAGATTAAAAACGTTTTTTAGTAGTAAATTTAAATTTTAAAATGGACACATTAAGTTACAAGACTATTTCCGTAAACAAGGAAACAGCTAAGAAAGAGTGGGTCGTAATCGACGCTACCGACCAGGTTGTAGGTCGCCTCTGCTCTAAGGTTGCTAAATTGCTCCGCGGAAAGTACAAGCCAACTTTCACTCCACACGTAGATTGTGGTGACAACGTAATCATTATCAATGCCGCTAAGGTAGTTTTCACAGGTAAGAAGGAAACAGATAAGGTTTACACTCGTTACACTGGTTATCCAGGTGGTCAGCGCTTCAACACTCCAGCAGAGTTGCGCAAGCGTCCTGATGGAATGGACAAGATCCTCCGTCACGCTATCAAGGGTATGTTGCCAAAGGGCCCTCTCGGTCGTTCTTTGATGGACAACCTCTTCATTTACGATGGCACAGAGCACAAGCACGAGGCACAGCAGCCAAAGGCTATTGATATTAACCAGTATAAATAATTAAGGTAGAATGGAAGTAATTAATGCAATTGGTCGCCGTAAGAGCGCTGTAGCTCGTGTATACCTCACAGAGGGTACCGGTAAGATCACAATCAACAAGAAAGATATTGAGACATATTTCCCATCAGCAATCCTTCGCTATGTAGTAAAGCAGCCATTGCAGTTGCTCGAAGCTGAGGGTAAGTATGATATTAAGGCAAACCTCGACGGTGGTGGTTTCACCGGTCAGAGCCAGGCTCTCCGCCTCGCTATCGCTCGCGCACTCGTTAAGATCGACGCTAACGATAAGAAGGCTTTGAAGGATGCAGGCTTCATGACACGTGACTCACGTGCTGTTGAGCGTAAGAAGCCAGGTCAGCCAAAGGCTCGTCGTCGCTTCCAGTTCAGCAAGCGTTAATCTTATACATATTTTATTATATATATACAGATTATATATAGCTGAGCTAAAAAGTTTAGTATCTAAATCGGTGAGATTCCATTAATCGGGGACTACTCATCGACTGATCTAACATTAGATTCAAAAAGAAAGTAAACACAATTAAAAAAGAAAAAACAATGTCAAGAACAAATTTTGACCAGTTACTTCAGGCAGGTTGCCACTTCGGACACCTCCGTCGCAAGTGGAATCCAGCAATGGCTCCTTACATCTTCATGGAGCGTAACGGTATTCATATTATCGACCTCAACAAGACTGTCGCTAAGATCGACGAGGCTGCTGAGGCTCTCAAGACAATTGCCAAGACAGGTAGAAAGATCCTGTTTGTCGCTACTAAAAAACAAGCTAAGGACGTAGTTGCTGAGAAGGCAGCTTCTATCAATATGCCATACGTAAACGAGCGTTGGGCTGGTGGTATGCTCACCAACTTCCCTACAATCCGTAAGGCAGTTAAGAAAATGACAAACATCGATCGTCTGTTGAACGATGGTACATTCTCTAACCTCTCTAAGCGCGAGTTGCTTCAGGTAAGCCGCCAGCGTGCTAAGTTGGAGAAGAACCTCGGTTCTATCGCAGATATGGCCCGTCTCCCAGTAGCCCTCTTCGTTGTTGACGTAATGAAGGAGCACATTGCTGTTAAGGAGGCTAACCGTCTTGGTATTCCAGTGTTCGGTATCGTAGATACCAACTCTGATCCTAAGAATGTTGATTACGTTATCCCAGCTAACGACGATGCTAAGGATTCTGTAGATGCTATCCTTACTGCAGTTTGCGGTGCTATCGCTGAGGCTCTCGAGGAGCGCAAGGCTGAGAAGGCTGACGACAAGGCTGCTGCTGAGCAGAAGGACCAGCCTAAGAAGAAGGCTGCCCGCAAGGACGAGGCTGAGTAATTAGGCAAAGAAATATATACTGAAGCCATTGATTCTGTTTATGATTCGATGGCTTTAGTAGCTTTTAAGCAAAGATTATTATTAACTTTTTAATATAAAAATATTATTATGGCTGTTTCAATTGAAGATATCAAGAAACTTCGCGCTATGACTGGTGCTGGTCTTGCTGACGTTAAGAAGGCACTCACAGAGGCTGAAGGTGATTTCGATAAGGCAAAGGAGTTGCTCCGTGAGCGTGGTCTCGCTATCGCTGCTAAGCGTTCTGACCGTGAGACTTCTAACGGTTGCGTTCTCGTTAAGAAGGTTAACGATTTCGCTGCTATCATCGCTCTCAAGTGCGAAACTGACTTCGTAGCTAACGGTGCTGACTTCATCAAGTTGACATCTGACATCCTCGACGCTGCTATCGCTGCCAAGGCTCACACTCTCGACGAGGTGAAGACTTTGAAGGTTGGCGATGCTGATGCTCAGGCTGCTGTTACACAGCGCTCTGGTATCACTGGCGAGAAGATGGAGCTCGACGGCTACTGTGTTCTCGAGGGTGACAACATCGAGGTTTACGACCACATGAACAAGCACACATTGTGTACTATGGTTCAGCTCAACGAGAACAACGAGGAGGCTGGTCACAAGGTAGCTATGCAGGTTGCTGCTATGCGCCCTGTAGCTCTCGACGAGTCTTCAGTTTCTGAGGAGACTAAGAAGACTGAGCTCGAGGTTGCTGTTGCCAAGACTAAGGAAGAGCTCGTAGAGAAGGCTGTTAACGCTGCTTTGAAGAAGGCTGGCATCAACCCAGCTCACGTTGACTCTGAGGAGCACATCGAGAGCAACACCAAGAAGGGTTGGTTGACACCTGAGCAGGCTGAAGAGGCTCGCAACATCAAGAAGACTGTTGGTGAGGAGAAGGCTGCTACTTTGAACCCTACTATGATCCAGAACATTGCTAATGGTCGTCTGGCTAAGTTCTTCAAGGAGAACTGCCTCGTTGACCAGGAGTTCCAGTTCGGTGACGGTGACAAGCAGACTGTTGCTCAGTACCTCGCTTCTCAGAGCAAGGATCTCAAGATCGTTGCTTACCAGCGCTTTACTCTTGCTGCTGAGTAATCATTACTCAAAAGCAAGCGTTAATTTGACTTATAGTTAAATTAGAATACCCGGGAGTTATGAAGTTAAGCCTCGCTTTGCTTCTAACTCCCATTTCTTTTTTATATAAAAATTTGATGTTATGAAGATATTTGCCATCGGTATGAACTATACCGAACACAATAAATCGCTGCATGGTACGTTATCTAAACCAGAGCGTCCTGTCATCTTTACCAAGGCAGATTCTGCTTTGCTCAATAACGGCAAGCCTTTCTTCATCCCTGATCATCTGGGAAGAATAGAGTATGAAACCGAAGTAGTGGTCAGAATATCCAAGTTGGGAAAGACCATTCCGCAGCGTTTCGCCCACCGCTATTACGATGCAGTAACCGTAGGTATCGACTTTACGGCACGCGAGATGCAGAAGAAGCTGCGTGAGGCTGGCCAACCTTGGGAACTCGCCAAGGGATTCGACGGTTCTGCGGTTATCGGCGAATGGGTCGACATCCAGAAGTTCCGTGATATCCAGGCACTGCACTTCCGCCTCGACCTCAATGACAAGACCGTACAGGAAGGCTGCACGAGTGATATGCTCTACAAGGTAGATGAAATCATCTCCTATATCAGCCAGTACTTCACGCTCAAGACGGGCGACCTGCTCTATACCGGATGTCCTACAGGCTGCGGTCCTGTCAACATCGACGACCATCTCGTAGGCTATCTCGAAGACAGGAAGGTGCTCGATTTTCACTGTAAATAAACAATATTGCAAGTAATATATCGATATGAACACAACAAAGGTTTGGAAATACATGCTGCTGGCATGCCTGCTCATGCTGGTGGTTCCTGCTCAGGCACAGCGATTCTTCAATCTGACCTCTTCTGAAGTCAGAGTAGACTCCGTGTTGCCCCATTTCGTGTATTCCATTCCTTTGACCGGTGCATATCGTGATTCTGTATATACCGTCAGCCTGAAATATGGCGAGTATATCGACATGGCTGCCTCCGACATTGCCAATTACAACCGCCTGTCGGGTGCAGTCCCTCCAGAGCAGGTATTTCCTCAGCAGCGGGTTACCGAATGCCGTAAGCAGGGCGTTCTCCTGGTAGATTTCAGTCCTGTCGTATTCCGCAATAATCGCCATCAGCTGCTCGTCAGCTTCATGCTCCAGGTAGATGCCCGTCCTCTGAAGCGCTCCGAGCGTAGCAGCCGGGCTTCTCTGTTGGCTAAGGGCAAAGTATCAGCCTTCACTTCTTCTGATGCTTTGCGCTCAGCCTCTTCCCTCTATGCTGACCATTCCGTCCTAGCCTCAGGCAGATGGGCGAAGATCAGAGTCAGCGAAACCGGTTTTCATCAGCTTACCGAACAGGTAGTGCGCCAGGCAGGCTTCTCCGATATCAGCAAGGTGAAGATTTACGGCTATGGCGGCAATCTGCAGAACGAAGCCCTTCTGGCGAGTGATCTGCAGGCTACCGACGATCTTCAGGAAGTTCCCCAGTGCATCGTTGACGGAAAGCATTATTTCTATGCCCAGGGACCGGTATCCTGGAAGTCAGAAACCGCCCTCCAGCGCGTCCGTAATCCTTATTCCGATTACGGCTACTATTTTATTACCCAGACCGATGGAGAGCCGCTGGTGCAGGATTCTGCCACCTTCGTAGCTTCCCATTATCCGCAGCCTTACGATTACCATTCCCTCTATGAGTCAGATGGTTATAGCTACTATCATGGCGGCAGAAACCTCTTCGATGCAGAAGAACTGAAGGTGGGCGATGAGAAGAAAGTGGTGATTACGAATACCACCGGTTCTGCGATAGGCAAACTCTCCGTAGCCCTGACTACCACCACAGACAGCAAGGCACAGATTCTGAAGAACGGCAAGGCTTTGGGCGAAATCACCCTTTCTGTCAAAGATGACGGTACGACGGAGGAGATTAAATACCTCAAGGCTACAGAGCGGGTTGTCACCTATCCCGATTCCGATTTCCAGGATAAGGATACCATCTCCATCAAGGTCTTGTCGGGCGCTTCCATCCACCTCGATTATATCTCCGTAACGTGGGAAAAGCCTCGAAGCTGTGCCTTTACCGCAGCCAACCTTGCCGCCGGTGGAAAGATTCCGGCTGCCCAGTATGTCTACGGCATCACCAACCAGGATCATCATGCCGATGGAGCAGCCGATATGGTCATCATCATACCCGCCTCACAGAAACTGCTGAAACAGGCTCAGCGGCTGAAAAATTTTCATGAACAGCACGACGGACTGCGCGTTACCATCGTGCCTGCCGATGAACTCTATAACGAATTTTCTAGCGGTACCCCCGATGCCAACGCCTACCGCCGCTACCTGCGCATGCTTTCCGATAAGGCGCAGAGCGAGGCTGATATGCCGAAATACCTCCTGCTTTTCGGCGACTGCGTATGGGATAACCGCATGCTTACCTCCGGTTGCAGAACCCTGAATCCAGACGATTATCTGCTGTGCTTTGAGAGTGAAAACTCCTTCAGCGCCGTATCCTGCTTCGTCAGCGACAGCTGGTTCGGTATGCTCGGCGAGGGAGCCGGACTGTATCCTAACCGCGAGCTGCAGGATGTAGCCGTAGGCCGTTTCCCGGTAACTTATGCAGAAGAAGCCCAGGTGCTGGTAGACAAGACCATCAGTTATGCTCAGAATGCCAATGTAGGCGCCTGGCAGAACACCCTGATGTTTATGGGCGATGACGGAAACGAAAACATCCACATGAAGGATGCCGATGAGGTGGCAAATGATGTGCTCACCACCTATCCCGCCTATCTCGTCAAGAAGGTGATGTGGGATGCTTATACCCGCGAAACCTCCTCTTCGGGCAATACCTATCCTGAGGCTGCTAAAATCATCAAACAGCAGCAGGCGGCGGGAGCCCTCATCATGGATTATGCCGGACATGGCGATCCTACCCAGATGTCGAGCGAATCGGTTCTGAAACTCACCGATTTTGCCGATTTCCGCAATACCAACCTGCCGCTCTGGGTAACTGCCTCCTGCGATATCATGCCGTTCGACGGGCTCGATGCCAACATCGGCGAATCAGCGCTGCTCAATGATAAAGGTGGCGCAGTAGCCTTCTATGGCACCACCCGTACCGTTTACGCCCAGTATAACAGACATATCAACCGTGCCTTCATCCACAGAGTGCTCAGTCTGGTAGATGGCAAGCCTGTCACGATAGGCGAGGCGCACCGACTGGCGCAGAACGACCTGGTGAGCGGCAACGGACCAACTTCCGGCTCCGATGTCACGGTGAACCATCTCAACTATTCCCTCTTGGGCGACCCGGCTCTTGCGCTCAATCTGCCTAAGTATCAGATAGTAGTAGATTCCATCAACGGCATCCCTGTTGCCGGAGCCGCAACCCTGCCGATGCTGAAGGCAGGCTCTATCGCCCGCATGGCAGGTCATATCGAGGGAGCAGACGACTTCCGGGGCGTCATCACCGCTACCGTAAGAGATTCCAAGGAAACGGTTACCTGTCGCCTGAACGATACCGGCAAGGATGGTGCTGAGAAGGCTTTCGAATACAAAGACAGAACCAAGACCCTGTATCAGGGCACCGATAGCGTAAGAGGCGGCAAGTTTGCCTTCTCCTTTGCCGTTCCGCTGGATATCAATTATTCCAACCAGAGCGGTCTGGTCAACCTCTATGCGGTGAATACCGCCAAGACCCTCTCTGCCCACGGCTCCAGCGAGCAGTTTACGGTAGGCGAGAGCGAGGAGCAGAAGAACGATTCCATCGGTCCTTCCATCTACTGCTATCTCAATTCGCCTTCTTTCGTAGATGGCGGCAATGTCAACACCACCCCGTTCTTTGTGGCAAAGATAACCGATAAGGACGGAATCAATGCTGCCGGAAGCGGTATCGGCCACGACCTGCAGCTGGTGATAGATGGCGATATGTCGAAGACCTACTTGCTGAACAGCAATTTCACCTACGATTTCGGAACCTATACCAGCGGTTCTACCTATTACAGCATACCGCAACTGGAACCGGGCAAGCACGAACTCACCTTCCGTGCCTGGGATATCCAGAACAACAGTTCTACGGTGAAGCTCCGTTTCAATGTGGTGAAGGCACTGAGTCCGGCGCTCTTCGATGTGGGCGTAACCGCCAATCCGGCGAAGACCTCCACCACCTTCATCATCAGTCACGACCGCACAGAGAGCGATATGGACGTGGTGGTAGAAGTGTTCGATTCATCGGGCAGACAGCACTGGCGCCATTCCGAAAGCGGTGTACCTACCTCGGGCAGCTATACCGTAAGCTGGGACCTCACCTCCGATAGCGGCACCCCTCTGGGCACCGGCGTATATCTCTATCGCGTCAAGGTGGCGAGCGATGGCAGCAGCTACACCTCTAAAGTCAAGAAACTCATCATTATTAAATAAAAATATATTTACAATGACAATGAAAAGAATCTATAAGATATTCATCTTGGGATGTCTCGCTCTGATGGCATCAGAAGTGAAGGCGCAGGATAAGAAAGACCTCTTCAATCCTGTGAACTATGCAGTCATTTCACAGACCATAGCTCCTGATGCCCGTGGTGGCGGTTTGGGAGATGTCGGTGCGGCTACCGATCCTGATGTCAATTCCCAGTACTGGAATCCGGCAAAATATCCTTTCACCATTTCGCGTGCCGGTGTTTCGCTCAGTTTCACCCCTTGGCTGCGCTCGCTGGTCAATGATATGAATCTTGCCTATCTCTCTGGCTATTACCGCATTGGCGATTACAGTGCCGTATCAGCATCGCTCCGCTATTTCAATATGGGTGAAGTGTTTACCAGTCAGGAAGGTGCCGAGAGTGGCAAGGGTATGACCATCAATCCTTACGAGATGTCGGTCGATGTGGCTTATTCTCTGATGCTCAGCGAGAAGTTCTCTCTTGCTGCTGCCATCCGCTGGATCTATTCCGATATGCGCTTCGATTATACCGAAGATAATTCGCCAGCCTCCGCTTTCGCAGCCGATATTGCCGCCTATTATCAGAACTATGTGGTCATCGGTCAGCGCGAATGCCAGTTGGGTTTGGGCTTGAATATTTCTAACATCGGTAGTAAGATTACCTTCAGTGGCAAGGAGTATGGCGAGTTCCTGCCAGCCAACATGCGTCTGGGTGCTTCGCTGATGATTCCTCTCGACGAGTACAACCGCATCACCCTGGCAGCCGATGCCAGCAAGTATCTGGTGCCTACCGTTCCGAAGCAGGAAGAGGGTGAGGATAATTCTGAATATGAAGACCGTGTGCATCGTGAGTATGATGATATTTCGGGCATCAGCGGTATCTTCAAGAGTTTCAGCGATGCCCCTGGCGGTTTCAAGGAAGAGCTGGAGGAAATCAACTACGGTCTGGGTGCCGAGTATGTATATAATGATAAGTTTGCGCTCCGTGCCGGTTATCATCACGAGAGTCAGAGCAAGGGTAACCGCAAGTACTTCACCGTGGGTGCCGGTTTCAAGATGAATGTCTTCTCGCTCGATGCTGCCTATGTGGTGGCTACCGCCAAGAGCAACCCGCTCGACCAGACCCTCCGCTTCACCCTGTCGTTTGATATGGATGGACTGAAGGACCTCTTTAAGAGGTAATGTTGAGTGTTGAATGTTGAATGTTGAATGAATAGTGTTGAATGTTGAATGAATAGTGTTGAATGTTGAATGTTGAATGTTTGCCTAACGGACTCAAGGGCGCTAGCCTAATTCAACATTCAACATTCAACATTCAACACTAAAAAATCAACACTATAATATAAATTTAAAGTGATGAATATACGTGTAGGATTTGGATATGATGTCCACAAGCTGGTGGCTGACCGCGACTTGTGGCTGGGAGGAATCAAGATAGATTATGAACTGGGATTGCTGGGTCACAGCGATGCCGATGTGCTGATACATGCCATTTGCGATGCCCTGCTGGGTGCCGCCAACATGCGTGATATCGGATATCATTTCCCGGATACGGCAGCAGAAACACTGAATGTGGATTCTAAGATTCTGCTCCGCAAAACGATGGAACTGATAGCTACCAAGGGCTATACACTGGGCAATATCGATGCCACAGTCTGTGCCGAACGCCCTAAACTCAACCCGCATGTGCCAGCCATGAAAGCCTGTCTGGCAGAGGTGATGGGGGTAGACGAAGACCAGATATCCATCAAGGCAACAACCACCGAGAAACTCGGATTCACAGGCAGAATGGAGGGAATCTCCGCCTATGCCACCGTTCTTATCCAGAAAGGATAGAACGCAATCAGTACGCCTTTAAAGAGCAGAACGCAATCAGCACGCCCTTAATCGGGCAGCATGCAAGCAACACGCCCTGAAAGGGCAGAAGCTCCTAGCCCAGGGCATCGCCCTGGGTATAATAGCAATCAGCAAGGCGCCCTGTAAGGGCAAAAGCTTTATATTCAGCAAAATGTAGAAAAAGTGTCAGAAAGTTGTTAATTTCCGTTTCTTTTGTTCATTTTTACTTGATATATATCAAAAAAATGCAAAAACGTCACACTTTCTTGGCTGAATATTTGGTGAATAGCCGAAATAGTAGTAATTTTGCAGCGTCAAAAGGTTAATAGATTGTTTAGGTTAGTAGTAATAGATTTAGGTTTTTAGTTATTAGGTTTTAAGGTAGATTGTTTAACCGATAATTGAGAAGGTCGTGAGACTATTTTGATTAGATTTTTTAAGTTAAACATATTACATGCCACAGCTCGTTGAGAGTTGTGGCATGTTTTTTTATGCCCCTTTCTCCCCCTTCCGTTTCCTCTTTTCCGATTTCCTCGAAAAAAACATGCCTTTTTATTTTGTTTTGTCTCCGATTTGTGCTATCTTTGCAGTATCAATCAATATACGCAGCTTTTTGCGGTATCAAAAATATACGCAGATGAGAGTACTCATAGTAAATACAAGTGAAAAGACAGGCGGAGCGGCAGTAGCAGCCAACCGCCTGATGGATGCCCTTAACAACAATGGCGTTAAGGCAAAGATGTTGGTACGCGACAAGGAGACAGAAGACATCACCGTGGTCAGTCTGCCCCGTTCGCTCAGGTTGCAGTGGAACTTCCTGTGGGAGCGCTGGTGCGTATTCTGGCATCTCCATTTCTCCCGTCAGCGCCTCTGGGAGGTAGACATGGCAACATCGGGCACCGATATCACCAGGCTCCGCGAGTTTCAGGAGGCAGATGTCATCCATCTCTCCTGGATCAACCAGGGCATGCTCTCACTCAAGAACATCCGCAAGATAATCCGCAGCGGCAAACCGGTGGTATGGACCATGCACGATCTCTGGCCAGCTACCGGCATCTGCCATTATGCGCGCGGCTGCAACCGCTATGCCTCCGCCTGCGGCAACTGTCCGCTTCTCCCCAATAAAGGCAGCAAGAACGACCTCTCAGCAAAGATATTCCGCCGCAAGAAGGAACTCTACCATCGTGGCGCCATCTCCTTCGTCACCTGTAGCCGTTGGCTCGAACGGCAGGCAAAGGGCAGCGGTCTCTTTGTAGGCCAGCGCATCACCAACATCCCGAATCCGATAGATACCCACGTGTTCTGTCCGCAGGATCAGGCAGAGGCGCGTCTGCGTGCCGGTCTGCCAGCCGACAAGCATATCATCCTCTTCGTATCCCAGCGCGTAACCGACGAGCGCAAGGGCATGCGCTATTTCATCGAAGCCATCGACCGGCTGGTAGCGCGCTATCCTGAGATGAAGGAGAATACCGCCATCGCCATCCTGGGCGGCCATTCCGAGGAAGTAAACCTCACCCTGCCGTCCTATTCGCTCGGCTATGTCAGCGATGAGAAGCAGATTGTGGCAATCTACAATTCGGCAGATGCCTTTGTGCTGCCATCGCTCGAAGATAACCTCCCTAACACCATCATGGAGTCGATGGCGTGCGGCGTGCCGAGCATCGGTTTCAGGGTAGGAGGTATACCGGAGATGATAGACCATCAGCAGAACGGCTACGTAGCCAACTACCGCGATACCGAAGACCTGGCGAGTGGCATCCACTGGGTGCTCGAAGAGGCCGACAGGGCGGCTCTGAAGCAGGCATGTCTGCAAAAGGTAGCACAGAACTATTCGCAGCATGCCGTAGCATTGAAATATATTGAAGTTTATAACGAGGCGATGGCCTACAAAAACTATAAGTTATGATTAAGTTCACCGTCGTAACCTGTACGTACAATGCCGAGAAGGAGTTGCAGCGTACCCTCGACAGCGTGCAGCGCCAGACCTACTGCAACATTGAGCACATCATCATGGATGGCGGTTCCCGTGACCGCACCCTCCAGCTGGTGAAGGCATATCAGCATCGCAATGCAGTAGGCGAGAGCTCGCACGAAATCGTGGTGATATCAGAGCCCGACAAGGGACTTTATGATGCCATGAACAAGAGCATCGACCGTGCTACGGGCGATTACCTGGTGTTCATGAATGCCGGCGACACCTTTCCTACAGCCGATACGCTGGAGTATGTAGAAGGCTGTGTAGGCGAAGGCGAATTACTGCCCGGCGTACTTTACGGCGATACCGATATCGTGGACGAGATGGGCCATTTCCTGCGTCATCGCCGTCTAGCCCCACCCAAGAAGCTCACGTGGCGTTCGTTCATCTGGGGCATGCTGGTGTGTCACCAGTCATTCTATGCCCGCACAGACATAGCCCGTGAGATTCATTACGATCTGCACTACCGTTATTCGGCAGATGTAGACTGGTGCATCCGCATCATGCGGGAGTCATCTCGCCGCAAGTTGCCGTTGCGCAACGTCCATGCCGTCCTCACCCATTTTCTGGATGGCGGCATGACCACGCAGTACCACAAAGCCTCCCTGAAGGAGCGTTTCCAGGTGATGCGCACCCATTACGGTCTTCTTCCCACCCTGGCAGTTCATGCCTGGTTTGTGATAAGAGGGGCTGTTAAAAGGTAAAAAAGTAAAAAGGTAAAAAGGTAAAAAAGTAAAAAGGGCCTTAGCCCCTTTTCGTCCCCGTTCCCAGCGATTCCATCGCTGGTCCCCCCGAATGCAAAAAGCCCCCAGTGCAACAGGCACCGGGGGCTTTTAATAAGATAGGCTTTTTTACTTTTTTACCTTTTTACCTTTAAAATGAGCAGCCTTGCTGGCTTAACATCCCGCTAGGCTTTTTTTACCTTTTTACTTTTTTACTTTTTTACCTTTAAAGAGTGCAGCTGGTAACTCCGAGCGTAGTAGCGATGGCTGTAAGGACGGAGATTGCAATCTGCAAAATCGTTTTCCAAGTATTTGCTTTCATAATCTTTATTTTAATGTTGACTTTTTTAATGTTGAATGTTGAGTGTTGAATGTTGACTTAGTGGGGGGATGCGCTGGCTTCTAGCCAGGGCGGCCCTCAGGCGAGGGCTTTATTCAAGCCCATCGCCGCTATCCTGAGAGCCGCCTCCGCCGCCTTCTTGGGTTCCGCCACCGGTAGTACCTGAGCCGCCCTGGCTGGTGTTAGAGCCGCCGCCCTGTTCAGTGCCGCCACCGGTAGTACCACCGCCTGTGGTGCCTTCCTCGTCGGTGCCGATATAGCCGCCGTACTCCTGAATCTTGCACTTCTTGCGCAGCTCGGCATTGCTCCAGCTCTTCGTGTTTCTCACAATCAGGTGCACGCCTTCTACGCTGGCAGCCGTCACCTTCTCCTTGGTATCCTCCGCCTTGGAGCTCATGCCGATGGAGAACAGTCCGAGGTCAGAGAGACGCACGCTCTTGCCGTCGAGAATCAGCTCCTGCAGATGGTCGAGTGCATCCATCAGCACACCGTGGATGGTACCTCGTGAGTAAGGCGAGCCGTGGTCAGAGATATGCGATACGAATCCCTCGAAGTCCACTTCGCGGTCGGTTACCGAAGTAGCATACCACTTCTTCTTACCTGCGTTTTCACCAGTCTGAGGTGTGCGCTGTACTTTACGATATTTCAATGTTCCTTTTACTTCCATGATCTTAAATTTTTAAAGGGTTAATAAAATATTGATTGTTAACTTTGTGGGATGCGCTTTGTCAAGTGCAGCCTTTCTTGAATCACAGTGCAAAGATACTGCAATTTCCCGATACCACCAAATTTCAGCGTGTGATAAGGCGCGATTTTCAGCACGCTTTCAATCTGAAACCAGTTAAACAATCTAACTCGCTCTAAAAAGGACTTCTATTGAATATCAAGAAGTTGCAAATTTACCTATTGAATATAGGTAACGATATGGAAAAGAGCCACGGTGAAAATCATGGAAATTAGAACTTTTTACGTTAATATTCATACTTGACATACAAATTCCGAGATGATATTTGTATAATAATTTATAAAATATAGTGTACGGGCATGGCTTTATGAGATAAAAGCCTTACCTTTGCAGTCGGAAATATTTGCAATGATTCCGACCAAAAGTAAAGATAGAAAGCTATGCAAGAAGCTGTAGTAAATAAGATTAAGAGCAAAATAGCACATTGTAAGTTCGGGGAGGTGTTCTTCGTGTCATCCTTTCCTCAGTATGATGTGGAATACGTCACCAAGCTACTGGCGATATTCGAGAAGGAAGGGATTATCTCCCGAATATCAAAAGGTGTGTATGTCAAGGCACGCAAGACTCGCTTTGGCATACTGTATCCTTCTGCCTCTGAATTAGCAGCGGAAATTGCCAAGAGAGACAAGGCGGTGATTATTCCTACTGGAGAGACAGCAGCCAACCTGTTGGGCTTCTCTACGCAAGTGCCTATGACAACGAGTTTCCTCACGACAGGCTCCAGCAGAAAACTCTCCATGGGAAAACGCATGGTCATATTGAAGCATGGCGCTCCGAGAAATTTTGCTTTCAAGGGTATCTTAATGCGTGATCTTGTGCAGGCACTTCGCAGTATTGGCGAAAACAACATAACAGCTGAGGATGAGAAGCAAATATCCAAACTGTTGGCAGAAAATCCTGAAACGGAGACAATAGATCACGACCTACTGTTAGCTCCTGTATGGATGAGAAATATTATCAGACGAAACATAAAAGACAAGGCATTATGAGCAAATGGATAGATTTTACGATAGATGAACGTAAGGCGATGATACAGGCTGTCAGCGAGGAATATCAGAAAGACGAGCCACGAACTCTTAGGATGACACGTCATTTCTACGATTTGGAAAAGCTGATGCAAACTCCATACACAGAAATGGCTTTTAACGATGTGGCATTATACGAGGACATTGTCAACCACAGACGCAAATTCTATCATGTAGGGTATGTGGATTATGACAAAGAATTGCCACAAAACATCCAGATTGTTCCAAGCGACGCATTCTTGTCAAATTATGAGGCAGACTACAATGAGATGAGAGGCAGTTTTATCTATGGCGATTTCTTGGACTTTCCTGCCCTCATGAAAAGAATGGCGGAACTTCAAGAACGTTTCCGCAAGATTTCAATATTACTTTAATTTTTGACGGAGTCCATTCAACCTTACGGCAAAATATGATGGACTAAAATAAGCAATTGAATAATAAAATATTCAAGTTTCGCAAGTTGACTCCACACGCCCTGAAAGGGCAGAAGCTCCTAGCCCGTACTTGAACCACATGCGAAACTTCAGTTGTTAATTGTTAACTTTGAAGGTTGCGCTTTGTCGAGTGCAACCTTTCTTGAACGACGATGCAAAGATACGCCAATTTCCCGATACCACCAAATTTCAGCGTGTGATAAGGCGCGATTTTCAGCACGCTTTCAATCCGAAACC
>JAJVTK010000014.1:0-95260 GCA_021622245.1 Segatella copri
TATATATATAATATATATATATAATATAAAATAATTACTTACAATTTGTAACCATATAAAAGGTAACTATCGCGAAAAAAACTGAATACTGAATACTGAATAACCTCTTGGGCATCATACGCCCGGGTATAATGGCAGCATTTGGGGAAGATAGTACTAGTTTCTCCACTCCGTATAGGTTGTCCTACATGGAGTGGAGAATTTCGTATCGTGTGGAGTATCTTCTATGTCATGACCAGATCCAGGTCTTTTGTGAGTTTTTTCATCGCAGGGTTCTTCTCCATAAGAAGTTCCAGAACTTCATTCTTGGTCAGAACCTTGCCCACCTCTTCCTGGTCGGCAAGGCGGTAGGTAATGCTCAGTTCGCTGTTGTGTAGACCTAAGACGAAAGTCTTGAGAATGCGGTTCTTGATGTTCAAAACGTCGTCTAGCAAGAGCTGGTTATTGATGATAACCTCTATCTGCGGATAGTTGGTTATCTTCGGTACGATACTCTTCATTCGGTTGGCTAAGCCTATGAAATCCAGCTTGTTCTGCATTCTCATGCACATACTGAACCATGTTGCTTCCACCTGCTCCTGGGTGAATTCGTTCTGGTCGCCCGTGATGGTCGCTTTTTCCTCATTGGCATCATCATACGGACTGTGCAGGCGGCGCTGGTTCTCCTCCTTCTTCTTCAGGTTAGAGAAGGTCATGCCGATGCCGCCCAGCTTGATATTCTTGAGTCGTGGCTTATGAGGCGATGCAGCATCAACGGCTCCGGCAGAGGCAGAACCGTCTGAAGAGGCAGATGCGGCTGCGGTGGCAGATGCTGAATAAGATGCAGCATTGGAAGCTGCAGAAGCGGCTGCCGGTGCCCCTGAAGAAGGCACAGCAGTAGCTGTAGCAGCAGACGCTCCCGGCTGTGATGACCGGTTTTCGCTGCTGCCAGAAGGCTCAGAACCTGCACCCTGAGAGGCAAGCTTAGACTGAGCCAGAAGTTTCTGAAACAGGGATTTTAATCTATTGGGCGTACGCCCCGCACTAGGCACATCCTGATCCTCGGGCTGCGTAATCTGGCCTATCTGTATCAGGGTGAGCTCTACCAGTAATCGCTTGTTGCTGCTGGCGCGGTAATGGATATCGCACTGGTTCATCAGTTCCAGCGCCTTATATAAGAAAGGTGTAGGCGCCTTCTGGGCCTGAGCCTGGAACTTGGCTTTCTGGTCGTCGCTGGTTTCGAGCAGAGGCAGGGTCTGAGGGTCCTTCGCCATCATCACGTTGCGCACGTGCTGGGCAAGACCCTGAATCATGTTGCCGCCATCGAAACCGCGGCTCAGAATGCCGTCGAGTGTTACCATCATCTCGGCCACCTTATTCTCCAGAGCCAGGTCTACCAGACGGAAATAGTTGTCGCTGTCGAGCACGTTCAGGTCCTCTATCACCTTCTGGTAAGTGATGTTGCCCATGCAGAAGCTGGCAGCCTGGTCGAAGATAGAGAGGGCATCGCGCATACCTCCGTCAGCCTTTTCGGCTATCACGGCGAGCGCCTGCTCTTCATATTGTATGCCTTCCTTCTCAGCCACCATCTTCAGGTGGTTGATGGTATTGGCTACCGTCATTCGCTCGAAGTCGTAAATCTGGCATCGGCTCAGGATGGTAGGCAGAATCTTATGCTTCTCGGTTGTGGCGAGGATGAAGATGACATGCTGAGGTGGCTCTTCCAGCGTCTTGAGAAAGGCATTGAAGGCGGCTGTAGAGAGCATGTGGACCTCGTCGATGATAAACACCTTATACTTGCCTACCTGAGGCGGAATGCGGGTCTGCTCCATCAGAACCTTAATCTGGTCAACACCGTTGTTGCTGGCGGCATCCAGCTCGAAGATGTTGTAGGAACGCTGCTCATTGAAGGCACGGCAGCTCTCACACTCGTTGCATGCCTCGCCGTCTTCGCGAGGGTGCTCGCAGTTGATTGCCTTCGCAAAAATGCGGGCACAAGTGGTCTTTCCCACACCTCTCGGACCGCAGAAAAGATAGGCGTGCGCCAGCTTGCCGCTCTTCACTGCATTCTTCAAAGTGGTGGTCAATGCACTCTGTCCGACAACCGAATCGAAGGTCATCGGACGGTACTTTCTTGCAGAAACTATATACTCTTCCATTATTTTTTCTTAATTGATGATGCAAAGATAACAAAAAAATATTATCTTTGCAAACAAATTCGGAAGAAATGAGTAAAAAACTTAGTATTATATGGAATTATCTCGCTCATTATAAGTATCTTATAGTGATTGTAGCGGGTGTTTTGGTAGTTGGTGTGGTTGACGACAACAGTGTAAGACAGCACATTAAGTACCAGATAGAGATAGCTACGCTCCGTTCGGAGATAGAAAAGTATCGTGAGCAGTATGAAAACGACAAGCATACCCTGCGGGATATGCAGCATGGTGCGCGGGCATTTGAGAAGATAGCCCGCCAGCGTTATTTCATGCAGGCTGATGATGAAGACATCTTTGTGTTGAGCTCGGATATTCCGGAAAAAACTAACGAACAAGACGAAAATGAAACAATTGAGTAAACTGGAAAGTGTTATTTTCTTGCTGGGCGGCGTGCTGATGGTTGTCGGCGCGGCGTGCTTTGCATTTGGTTTTTCACATCCGCAGCTGGTGCAGATTACGAGCTGGGGATTCCTGTTGGGCACCATACTCTTCAGCGTGATGCAGGCGATGCAGGTCTATGAGGGACCTTCGCTGGTTATCCACCGTCTGAAGAGGATGCAGTATGTGGCAGATATCTTCTTCGTGCTCTCAGGCATCTCGATGGTAGATACGGTGTATGCTTTCCTGCGCCGCTGGTTTGAGAATTATGAGACCTATATCACCTATTTTTATAATAAGTGGGTAGTCTTTCTCCTCATCGCAGCCCTGCTGGAACTGTATACCACTCACCGCATCTCTCATGAACTGAAGAAAGAAAACAACCGGTAATATAGATGGAAGAGAAAGGCTTTCGGTGAGCGATAGGAGTGCAAACAAAACATAAATCTTGTAAGAATGAATTAAATTGCTGCAATTTATTTCGTCAGTTCAAATTAAGATTGTACTTTTGTTCACCGAAAGTGATATAGATAGCTTATGAATAGAATATTTTACGCATTCATTGCCTTGATGGCACTAGCATCTTGTGCCAACAGTTACGATATCTCGGGTACTTCTAACGTAAGTACTCTGGACGGACGCATGCTGTACCTTAAGATACTGGAAAACAACGATTTCAAGAACGTAGATTCTTGCGATGTAGTGCACGGACAGTTCCATTTTCAGGGTTCTGTCGACTCTATGAAGATGGCGAATATCTTCATGGATGATGACCCTGTGCTGCCGCTGGTGTTGGAGAGTGGAAGCATTACGGTGAAGCTCGATGATACACAGCAGGTGGTAAGCGGTACTCCTATGAACGATAAACTCTTCGGATTCTTCAAGAAATACCAGCAGATTCAGAATCAGTTGCGCGAACTGGTACACAAGCACGACCAGGCTATCATGAACGGTAGCGATATGGTGGCTGTCAACAAGCATCTGAACGAGGAATCCATCCGCCTCTCTGAGCAGGAAGACAAGCTCATCACTTCGTTTGTTACCGACAACTTCAATAATGTGCTGGGACCGGGCGTCTTCTTCCTCGTTACAATGGGCAACCAGTATCCGATGCTCTCTCCTTGGATTGAGGATATCATGAGCAAGGCTACCGACTATTTCAAGAATGATCCTTATGTAAAGGACTATTATAAGAAAGCTCAAGAAAATCAGGAGATTATGAACGGTACACGAGATGCGCAGAGCGGCATGCAGCCAGAGATGGAAGCGGCTCCACAGGTAAATCCTGATGCGGCTCCGGCACCTACAGCCAACGAACTGGCTGCGCCTACGATTCCTGAAAAACAGGAAGGTCAGGAGTAGAAACAGGGCTCTTTCAGGGTCTTGGGCATTAACATCTTGTAAAACTCTTCATTTTATAAGTTTAGTAATATGAAATTAATCAAGAATGGAACCATTATAAATGAGGGTCGCTCTTTTATGGGCGACCTCTTGTTGGATGGTGAATTTATCAAGGAGATATATGAAGGCGAGGCACCCCGTGGCAATTACGATGAAGTCATCGATGCCTCGGGGTGTTTTGTTTTGCCGGGTGTGATTGATGATCATGTTCACTTCCGTGAGCCGGGACTTACGCAGAAGGCTGACATCGAGAGCGAAAGCCGTGCAGCTGCCTTTGGTGGTGTGACCAGTTATTTTGAGATGCCTAACACGGTGCCTCAGACAACCACTCTGGAGGCTTGGCAGGCAAAGCGGCAGCTGGGTGCTGAGAAAAGTCATGTGAACTACAGTTTCTTCTTTGGTGCTACCAATGACAATGTAAATGATTTTGAACAGCTCGATACGCATCATGTTCCGGGAATCAAGCTCTTTATGGGCTCCAGTACGGGCAATATGCTGGTGGATAAATATGAGGCGCTGCAGGCTATCTTCAGGAAGGCGAAAGAGCTGAATCTGCCGGTAATGACCCACTGTGAGGATACTGAAATCATCAACCGAAACATGCAGCTGGCTAAGCAGAAATGGGGTGAGGACCCTGCCGTAGAGCATCATCCTGAAATACGTAGCGAGGAGGCTTGCTATGAAAGCAGCCGTCTGGCGGTGCAGTTGGCTAAGGAGAGCGGTGCGCATCTCCATATCGCCCACGTTACTACGGCTAAGGAACTGAAGTTTTTTGGTAAGGATAAAAATATTACAGGTGAGGCGGTTGTGGCTCATCTCATGTTCTCGGATAAAGACTATGCTGCGAAGGGCGCTCGCATCAAATGCAACCCTGCAGTAAAGACCGCTGCTGATCGCGATGCTTTGCGTAAGGCGCTGAGTAATGGTAAGATAACTATAGTAGGTACCGATCATGCTCCTCATCAGTTGAAGGATAAACAGGGCGGTTGTGCCAAGGCTGCATCAGGTATGCCAATGGTACAGTTCTCGCTGGTAAGCATGCTGAAACTTGTTGACGAAAAGGTAATCAGTATTGAGCGCCTGGTTGAACTGATGTGCCATAATCCAGCCCGTCTGTTCCATATCAGTCAGCGCGGCTTCCTGCGTCCGGGTTATAAGGCAGATGTCGTTGTGGTGCGCAAGGGAGAGCCTTGGAAGGTGACCGAAGAGGTGATTCAGAGCAAGTGTAAATGGAGCCCTGTAGAGGGTGACGAGTTTGCATGGAAAGTGGAACAGACTTTCTGTAACGGTCGTCTGATCTACAACAAAGGCGTGTTTGATGCCGCCAGCAGAGGAGAAGAACTGGAGTTCAGAAACAATTCCTGAAAAAAGGGAAATCTTACGGGGAATGTAAAATAAAATATCGTATCGGATGCGAAGAATAGTATACAATATAAGCGAAATTGAGCCATATATCAACTGGCTATATTTCTATCATGCCTGGGGATTGAGCGGCAAACCTCGTGAGGAAAAGGAAAAACTGAAGGCGGAGGCGCTCGATATGCTACATTCATGGGAAGACGAATATCATACCTATGCCGTCTTCGGACTCTTCGAGGCGAACAGCGAGGGGGATGATATCTGGCTGGAAGGGCAGAATGTCCGCTTCCCGATGCTCCGTCAGCAGCATCCGGCGGCTCAGGGAGAACCCAATCTCTGTCTGGCTGATTTCATCCGCCCTCTGGGCAGCGGAATAACAGACCGGCTAGGTATCTTCTGCACCACGGTAGATGGCGCTCTGGAGAAGAAATATCGCTCTGACGACTACCTCAATATGATGGCACAGACACTCTGCGACCGGTTGGCTGAAGCCACGGCAGAGAAGTTGCACGAAGAGGTGAGACGCAGCATCTGGGGCTATGCTCCCGACGAGCAGCTGAGCATCGAAGACCAGCACCAGGAGCGCTATCAGGGCATCCGTCCGGCTATAGGATATCCTTCGCTGCCCGATACCAGTGCTAACTTCATCATCGACCAGCTCATCGACATGAGTCAGGTGGGCATCCGGCTCACCACAAGCGGAATGATGACGCCTCATGCCAGTGTTTCGGGACTGATGTTTGCGCATCCCAAGTCGCGGTATTTCGAACTGGGACGGATTGGTGATGACCAGCTTCGCGACTATGCACAGCGCAGAGGAGTGCCCGTGCAGGCAATGAAAACGTATCTTCAATCAAGTTTGATCAAGAAATGATAGCAAGAATATTGATACCCGTAGTGGTATTCACCCTGTTGCCGTATCTGTGGATATATAAAAGGTATGGCAAGTTACGGCTGAAGAGTCTCTGGCAGCGGGTGCTCTTCTGGTTGCCGGCTTTCGTGGTTATCGCCTACAGCGCGTATATCACGATACTGCCCAACTTCCTGCCACGCAATCCGGTGCTCATCGACATCTGGTTTGTGATGATGGCAGTATGTGCAGTTCCGCAGTTTGTCTTCAGCCTGTTCAGTGTCTTCGGTTGGTGCTGTATGCGGCTCCTTCACGGACATCGCAACTGGGGCAAGCTCCTCGGACTGGTAGTGGGAGCGGTGGCGTTCTTCTGCTTTATCTACGGATTTACCGAAGGTTTTCCTAAGATGCAAGTCAAGCGTATCACCATCTATGTACCCAATCTGCCGAAGTCTTTCGAGGGCTATCGCATCGTTCAGTTCAGCGATATCCATCTCGGGTCATATTATGGCTGGCGTGGTCATCTGCCTCAGCGCGATATCGACAGCATCAATGCCGAGAAGCCTGATATGATTTGTTTTACGGGTGATTTACAGAATATTACACCCGATGAACTGCCTAAGTATCAGGCGCTGCTCAGCAGTCTGAAAGCCAGAGATGGCGTGATGAGTGTGCTGGGCAATCACGATTACACCTATTATATGGATGTAGATGATGAGCAGGAGATAGCTGCATTAGAGAAGCGGATGCAGGACTTCCAGCGGAGTTGCGGATGGCACCTGCTGATGAATGAGCATGTGGCGGTGCATAGAGGTGCTGACAGTATCTATGTGGCTGGTACAGAGAACTATGACAAGCCAAAGCGAACCAACGTAAGGAAGGCGCTGTATGGCATCAGACCGGGCTCTTTCGTGCTGATGCTGCAGCATATTCCGAAGCAATGGCGCGAGACCTGGCCTTCTACTATTAATAAGGAGAAGGATGAGGATGGCGATGTGATAGGACCTGACAGGAAGGATTCGCTGGTCGTAGCACCGCAACTTACGCTGAGCGGTCATACGCATGCGGGTCAGATCAGTATCCTGGGCTTGCGTCCGTCGATGTTTACTCCTTATGATTACGGTCTCTTCGAGGAGGAGGGTTGCCAGCTCTATACCACATCGGGTCTGGGCGGTACCGTTCCAATCCGCATAGGGGCTACGGCAGAAATCGTGGTCATCACTCTGAAGAGGAAATGAGGAATGTTGAGTGTTGAGTGTTGAATGTTAAATTATTCATTCTTAATTAATTCTTAATTAGAAAATGAAGTACTTATATCGTCTGTATCAGCTTGTAATATGCTTGCCTATCCTGTTGGTGGCTAGCGTTTTAACCAGTTTAACTACTGTTTTGGGATGTATGCTGGGCAATGGCCATTTCTGGGGCTATTATCCCGGCAAGTATTGGTCCTGGCTTTGGGTCCGCATCCTCCTTCTGCCTGTAAAGGTGGAGGGACGTGAGCATCTCAAGAAGAACCAGAGTTATGTTTTCGTGGCCAATCATCAGGGCGCTTTCGATATCTTCCTGATATACGGTTTTCTGGGCAGAAACTTCAAGTGGATGATGAAGAAGGGCTTGCGCAAAGTGCCTCTCATCGGTATCGCCTGTGAGTATGCGCACCACATCTTTGTAGACAAGAGCGGACCTTCTAAGATCCGTGCTTCTTATGACCGTGCTCGCGAGGTGCTCAAAGAGGGCATGTCGCTGGTGGTATTCCCTGAAGGTGCCCGCACGTTTACGGGTCACATGGGCGTGTTCCGCCGCGGCGCTTTCATGCTTGCCGATGAACTGCAGTTGCCGGTATGTCCGCTTACCATCAATGGCAGTTTTGATGTGAAGCCTCGCATGAAGGACATCTACTGGGCTTTCTGGCATCCTCTGAAGCTCACCATTCATGAGCCTATCGAGCCGATAGGCAAGGGAGCTGACAATATCAAGAACCAGATGAACAAGAGCTATGAGGCGATCATGAACGGACTTGACAAGAAATATCAGGGTTTTGTAGAGAATCCGGACCAATAATTTCGGGTTTTTGCTTGTTATTTCAAAAATAAGTTGTAATTTTGCATCTGTATTACATTATATAGAATCAGAATCATTAAAATTATAAGAAGTTATGAGTGATAGCATAGTAATCATTCCTACATATAATGAGAAGGAAAACATCGAGAAAATCATCCGTGCTGTCTTCGGTCTCGAAAAGCAGTTTGATATCCTCGTTATCGATGACGGAAGTCCTGACGGTACTGCTGCCATTGTTAAGGGCTTGATGGCTAATGAGTTTGCCGGTCGTCTGCATATCCTGGAGCGTTCGGGTAAACTCGGTTTGGGTACAGCCTATATCATGGGCTTCAAATGGTCATTGAAGCAGGGCTATGACTTCATCTTCGAGATGGATGCCGACTTCAGTCATGATCCTAATGATTTGCCTCGTCTCTATGCGGCAACTCACGATGAGGGGTATGATGTGGCTGTAGGTTCAAGATATATTTCGGGTGTGAACGTGGTCAACTGGCCTATCGGACGCGTATTGATGAGCTATTTCGCTTCTAAATACGTACGTATCGTAACCGGATTTAAGGTGAATGATACCACAGCTGGGTTCGTCTGCTACCGACGTAAGGTATTGGAAACCATAGATTTGGATGCTATCCGCTTCAAGGGCTATGCTTTCCAGATAGAGATGAAATATACGGCTCATCGAATCGGTTTCAAGATCAAGGAGGTGCCTGTCATCTTTGTTAACCGTCGTGAAGGTGTGAGCAAGATGAGTGGTGGCATCTTTGGTGAGGCTTTCTTTGGTGTGATGCGACTGCGCCTGGATGGCTGGTTCAAAAAATATCCGAAGAAGGATTAATACTCAGTAATCACTACTCAGTAATCAGTAATCACTAATCAGTACTTGGATGGAAATCCAAAAGATAGAAAAAACATACGGGCGTTCGCCACAGGCGGATGCCCTCTTTGATTTGATGGGGAAGAAGTCGGTTCATTCCATTTTTCTCCAGGGTTTGCTGTGCTCTTCGGCTCCGATGTTCTTTGCTTCTCTGCAGGGGAAGATGAGGCGTTCGGTACTCTTCGTACTGGATGATGCCGATGAAGCAGGCTATTTTTATCACGATCTCACTCAGATGATGGGGCAGGAGAAGGTATTCTTCTTTCCTTCCAGCTATCGGCGTGCCGTGAAATACGGGCAGCGTGATGCTGCGAACGAAATCCTACGTACAGAGGTGCTGGCGCGCCTCTCTTCTGGAGGACATTTCCTGGTAGTCACTTATCCCGATGCACTGGCAGAACTCGTTGTGGCTAAGCAGAATCTGGATGAACGGATTCTGAAACTGACTGTAGGCCAGCAGATTGCTCAGACCGATGTGGTTCATACCCTGCGCGATTTCGAACTCAAAGAAACCGATTATGTTTATGAACCGGGCCAGTTTGCCGTGCGTGGAAGCATCCTCGATGTCTATTCCTACAGCTGCGAATATCCGTTCCGTATCGACTTCTTCGGCGATGAGATTGACACCATCCGTACCTTTGATGTTGAGACCCAGCTCTCGCAGGCGAAGCGCACAGAGATAGAAATCGTGCCCGAACTCGCCCATATCGAGAGCAACAAGCAGTGTTTCCTCAATTTCCTCTCCGAAAGTACGCCAGTCGTGGCGAAAGACCTTTCTTTCGTTTGCGACCGCATCGGTCAGATCTATACCGAAGGCTTCTCATCGCAGAGCCTTGCCGAGCAGCTGGAGGGAGCTACTGAGGTAGAGGCTGAGCGCATCAGACATGACATGAAGACCGAGCTCAACCTCGTTTCTCCGCTCGATTTCAAGAAGGCAGTAGCGGCTCATCTCCGTATCGAGTTCGGCAAGGTCGCTCCGTCAGAGAGTCCGGCTGTGATACCTTTCAATATCGCTCCACAGCCTCTTTTCCATAAGAATTTCAATTTGCTTTGTCAGACTCTGGAGGATTTCCTGCTCCAGGGTTACACCTTATATATATTGGCAGATAGCCAGAAGCAGCAACAGCGCCTGAAGGATATCTTTGAAAGCGAAGAGCTGAAGCGCTATGCCATCCGTTTTACACCGGTAGACAAGACGCTTCATGAAGGCTTTACTGACCATGACAAGAAGTGCTGTTTCTTTACCGATCATCAGATTTTTGACCGTTTTCATAAATATAACCTGCGCTCAGATAAAGCGAGAGCCGGCAAGATGGCACTCACCATGAAGGAACTGCAGGAGATGGAAGTGGGAGATTTTATCGTGCATGTAGACTTCGGTATCGGCAAGTTCGGCGGTCTGGTAAGGGTTCCTACGGGCAACAGCTATCAGGAAATGATCCGCATCGTCTATACGAACAATGACAAGGTGGATGTTTCTATCCACTCGCTTTATAAAATCAGCAAATATCGCCGCAGCGATACCGGTACTCCGCCTCGCCTGTCTACACTGGGTACAGGTGCCTGGGATAAACTCAAGGACAAAGCTAAGAAGCGAATCAAGGACATTGCGCGCGACCTCATCAAACTCTATGCCCAGCGCCGACGGGAGAAGGGATTCGCCTTCAGTGCCGACAATTATCTGCAGCATACGCTGGAGGCTTCCTTCCTGTATGAAGATACGCCAGACCAGAATAAGGCTACTCAGGAGGTGAAGAAGGATATGGAGAGCGGCAGACCGATGGACCGTCTGGTTTGTGGCGATGTGGGCTTCGGCAAGACTGAGGTTGCCATCCGTGCAGCCTTCAAGGCAGCGTGCGACAGCAAGCAGGTTGCGGTGCTGGTGCCTACTACCGTTCTGGCTTTCCAGCACTATCAGACTTTCAAAAAGCGTCTGGAAGGCATGCCTGTAAGGGTAGACTATCTCAGTAGAGCCCGTACAACGAAGGAAACCAGAGAGGTGCTTGACGCCCTGAAAGAGGGTAAGATTGATATCCTCATAGGTACGCATAAGCTGATATCAAAGACCGTGAAATGGCATGACCTGGGACTGCTCGTCATCGATGAAGAGCAGAAGTTCGGTGTGTCTACCAAAGAGAAACTCCGTCAGCTCAAGGTAAATGTCGATACACTCACGATGAGTGCCACTCCGATTCCGCGAACCCTCCAGTTCTCTCTGATGGGCGCCCGGGATATGAGTATCATGCGCACTCCGCCACCTAACCGTTATCCGATTCATACCGAACTGGTAACGTTTAGTAGTGAAGTTATCTGCGATGCCATCAATTTCGAGATGAGCCGAAACGGACAGGTTTATTTCGTATGCGACAGAATATCCAAGCTTCCGGAGCTCAAGATGCTCATCGAGAAGCATATCCCAGACTGTAGGGTAGCAATCGGTCACGGACAGATGAAGCCTGAGGATTTGGAGAAAATCATCATGGGCTTTATCAATTACGATTATGATGTACTGCTTTCTACCACTATTGTAGAGAACGGTATCGACATTTCCAATGCCAATACGATTATCGTGAGCGATGCTCATCACTTCGGATTGAGTGACCTGCATCAGATGCGTGGACGCGTAGGAAGAAGCAACAAAAAGGCTTTCTGCTATCTGATGGCGCCACCTAAGAGTGCACTTACTCCTGAGGCGCGTCGCCGTCTGGAGGCTCTGGAAACGTTCAGCGAACTGGGTAGTGGCTTCAATCTCGCCATGCAGGACCTGGATATCCGCGGTGCGGGTAATCTGCTGGGCTCTGAGCAGAGCGGTTTTATGGAAGATCTGGGTTATGAAACCTACCAGAAGATTCTCTCTCAGGCTGTCACAGAGTTGAAGAACGAGGAGTTCTGTGATCTTTATCAGGAGAAGATGGATGAAGGTGCCCAGCTTACGGGTGATGATTTCGTTGACGATTGTGGCATTGAGAGCGATCTGGAGATGTATTTTCCTCAGACTTATGTACCGGGTGACAGTGAGCGCATGCTCCTTTATCGTGAACTGGACCGTTTGGAGAGCGATGAGGAAGTAGAGGCTTACCGCAAGCGTATGATAGACCGTTTTGGTCCTGTGCCTCATGAAGCAGACGAACTGATGCATGTGGTAGGTCTGCGTAGGGTAGGCAAGAAGCTAGGTTGCGAGAAGATTATTCTCAAGCAGGGCTATATGCAGATGCAGTTTGTGAGCAATGTAAACAGTCCGTTCTACAGAAGTCAGATGTTTAACCGCATACTCGCTTACGTTACCAGTCATATTCAAGATTGTGTTCTGAAGGAAAAATTCAACAAGCGAATGCTTCGCATCAATGATGTGAAGACTGTAGGACAGGCTGTAAATCTGTTGAATCAGATATCGCAGATAGATTTAGGTAATGAGAAAAAATAATCTGTGTCTGCAGTCTATGGGTAAAATCCTGTATCAATTGTGGAAGTAGACAATAAAACAGACTGTTGATTTATACTGAAAGGTTAGAAATCTGACAACGTTACATGATGATATGTCAACTTTACATGATAATATGTTTCAGTTTAGTGTATAAAAAAAACATTGGAATCTCAATATCCCTATTGAACTCCAATGTTTTATTTTTTTGTATAAGTAAAAGATGATGATAAGCGTTTCACAACGCATTTTGAATTTTTCTGTTGCAAAGATACTATTTTTCATTATAATATAGGGGGTAATATTTGGTATTTTATGGGGTAATATTTGATTAAATTTATAAAAATAACACTGAAAATACACTTATATAACAAATAATACCTGTAGAATGAACTATTTTATTGGATAAAAATAAAAAAATAGTGGAAAAACACATAAAAAAGTTCTTTATTTCATTTTTTATTTGTACCTTTGTTCTGGCATACAACAATTTTAAACATATATATAAATATGAGACAGAAAAAGTACATCTTAAGCGAGCAGGAACTTCCTACTCAGTGGTACAACATTCAGGCAGATATGCCTAACAAGCCATTGCCACCGTTGAACCCTCAGACACACCAGCCAATGAATGCTGATGATTTGTCACACGTATTTAATAAGGAGTGCTCAAAGCAGGAACTTGATACAGAGCACGCTTGGATTGATATTCCGGAAGATGTGCTGGAGAAGTACACCTTCTACCGTTCAACCCCTCTTGTACGTGCTTACGCCCTTGAGGAGGCACTCGGTACTCCGGCGCATATTTATTTCAAGAATGAGAGTATCAATCCGTTAGGCTCTCATAAAATCAATTCAGCCATTCCTCAGTGCTACTACTGTAAGCAGGAGGGTGATACCAATGTCACTACAGAGACTGGTGCAGGCCAGTGGGGTGCAGCCCTCTCTTATGCAGCAAAACTCTACGGCCTGGAGGCAGCAGTTTATCAGGTAAAGATTACCATGCAGCAGAAACCATACCGTTCCAGCATCATGCGTACGTTTGGAGCCACTGTAGAGGGTTCTCCTTCTATGAGTACACGCGCAGGTAAGAACATTATCACACGTGATCCTCATCATCCTGGTTCGCTCGGTACTGCCATCAGTGAGGCTGTTGAGCTGGCTACAACCACACCGGGCTGTAAGTATACGCTGGGTTCTGTGCTCAATCATGTGGCACTTCACCAGACCATCATCGGTCTAGAGGCAGAGAAGCAGATGGCGATGGCAGGTGAGTATCCTGATCAGGTGATTGCTTGTTTCGGTGGTGGTAGTAACTTTGGTGGTATTGCCTTCCCATTCCTCCGTCACAACTTCACAGGCGAGCGCCATACTGAGTTTATTGCTGCAGAGCCGGAGAGCTGTCCTAAGCTGACTCGCGGTAAGTTTGAGTATGATTTCGGTGATGAGGCAGGTTACACTCCATTGCTGCCAATGTTTACTCTGGGTCATGATTTCAAGCCTGCCAACATTCATGCAGGTGGTCTCCGTTATCATGGTGCTGGCATGATTATCTCCCAGCTTCTGAAGGATGGTTATCTGCATGGTGTAGATATCCCGCAACTGGAGTCATTCAAATCAGGTATGCTCTTCGCTCAGACCGAGGGTATCATTCCTGCTCCAGAGAGCTGTCATGCGATTGCAGCCACTATACGTGAGGCTCTGAAGGCTAAGGAAGAGGGCAAGGAGAAGGTTATCCTGTTCTGTCTCTCAGGTCATGGTCTTATCGATATGCCGTCTTACGATAGCTTTATCAATGGCGATTTGCACGATTATTCTGTGAGTGATGAAGAAATCCAGCAGTTCCTCAAGGATGTGCCAAAGGTTGACTAATTTTCAGTTAACAGTTAATAGTTTATAGCAAACAGTTGACAATTATTCTTTGAGATATATTGAAATAACAATATCACATTATAAAAGAAGCCAGGCTGCGAAAAGCTACCTGGCTTTTTATTTAGAGATTCTATTCTCTTTTATTTAGAGATTCTATTCTCAGTTCGAGACTTCTATCTTTCATTAGAAGTTCAACCACTCTTCGATTGCCTTAGCGATAACATCGAAGCTTGTGGTAGGCTCGAAACGGGCAACAACCTGACCTTTCTTGTTAACGAGGAACTTGGTAAAGTTCCACTTGATATCAGCACTCTCCTTGTAGTTAGGATCAGCCTCGCTCAACATCTTGTCGAGAACAGGGTAGAGAGGATGACTCTCGTCCCAACCAGCAAAGCCCTTACATTCTTTCAAGAATTTGAAGAGAGGGGCAGCATCGTCTCCGTTTACCTTGATCTTCTTGTAGCGCTGGAACTCTGTGCCGTATGTAAGCTTGCAGAACTGATGAATGCTTTCATCTGTACCAGGGGCTTGCTGACCAAACTGGTTGCAAGGGAAATCAAGTATTTCGAAACCTTGAGAATGATAGGTCTCATAAAGTTTCTCCAGTTCCTCATACTGAGGTGTGAAACCACACTTTGTGGCGGTGTTAACGATGAGCAGCACTTCGTTGGCATACTCCTTGAGGGAAACATCCTTTCCCTTTCTGTCTTTAACAGAAAATTCGTAAACAGTTCTCATTTTTTTTATCTTTATGTATGTGTTATCTATATTTCCGATCTCAACTTATATGATCTAGAGTGCAAAGATACTACTTTTCTCTTAGAATACTTCAATAGTTTTTTTAAAAATTCTAAAAATCGAACAAAATCATAGATGAATGGATAAGCATATCATATATAATAATGTATTGAAAAGAAGATGTGTGTAGAATGAGGGGCTACACGTAATCAGCATCAGGCTGCATGAAAATAAAAAATGCAGGATTTTCACAAACCCTGCATTCCTTTTTCTGTTCCTCTTTTTCCTCAAAAAAACAAAGAAAAAGAGGTTTACGATTAATCTATCATTTAACTTTTCTAAGAACTTGTTGCAAAGATACTACATTTTCTTGTAACACCAAACTTTTTCTCCGTTTTTTTTCAGTAAAAAGGGAAAATTAATCAAATGCCCCCCCATTTTTATACTTTTTTGCAATATTCGGTTAAAAAATAAGGCAAAACGGCCCGATTTTGTGATTATTCTGCCTGCTTTTTTGTTTAAACGTTTTTGCTGTGTCCGATAACGAAGATGATTGTGTCCGTCAACAAATAAAAATATATCCCGTAATATGTATTACTTTTTCCTGCAGATGCAAGAACTTTTGTCAATAAAAATAAAAGCAGCCATCAATAACGATGGCTGCTTTCATCTATTGTTATGCAAGCTACACTTGCGTTCTGTTTCGGTATTCAGTAGGTACGATACCCGTTTCTTTCTTGAATACCTTCGAGAAGTACTTAGGGTCGGTGAAACCTACTGCGAAGGCGATGCTGCTCAGTGTATCGTCTGTCTTGCGTAACATCTCGCATGCCTTCTTGATACGTATATGGCGAACGAAGTCTACCGGTGTCATTCCGGTCGTTGCTTTCACCTTATTATATAGTACGCTTCGGCTCATACCGATTTCGTTCGAGATGTCATCAATCTTGAGTTCCGGATTGCCTGTATGGGCAACAACAAATCTGAAGACACGCATCATGGTTCTGTCCTGAATCTGTGCCGCTATAAATGCCAGCTCGCTGTTTGGATCAACCGTTTCGTTCTCGGCACTAGTTTCAGCCTGGTTAAGAGCAGGCTGAGGAACTGCTGCAGGCAGTATTCGCAGGGCTGCTATGGCATCTTTATCGCCAGTTTCCTTCAGTTTTCTGATGACATCCATCTGAATGTTGCGGCGCTGGGTGAGGATAGCCTCTATTCTGCCGAGCAGATAAGGGGTAGAGAATGGCTTGGTGATATAGGCGTCAACTCCTTCATCAAAACCTCGCTGCTGATCTTCTACGCTTGCCTTAGCTGAGAGAATCATCACTGGGATGTTGTTGAGGGTGGTATCCTGCTTAATCTCGTGAATCATCGACAAACCATCCATCACAGGCATGGTAACGTCCGTGAGGATAAAGTCTGGTATCTCCTTGCGGACCATCACTAAACCAGCCTTTCCGTTCTCTGCAAGCAGCACGTTATAGGTAGGCGAGAGAATGCTGTAGAGGAACTTGCGCAGGTCGGCATTGTCTTCTACTACCAGTATCGTTTGGTCTTTTTGTTCCGCTTCTTCCTGTGCAGTTTCCTGTTCCTTGCCCATTTCTTCCAGGCGTTCAGTCTCTTCATCCTTTTCTTCTTTCTGTTTGTTGGTTTCTTCCAGATAGTCAGATGCATTGTGGTCGTCAATCTGGCCATTCGCTTTTTCTCTTTCTGCCAGGTCGTAATCTTCCTCGGTCAGACCGCTGTTCGTATGGAAGTTTGCATTGCTGCCATATCTCTGAACCTTGTCCAGCATTACCAGCATTTCGTTGGCATTGTCTACTACCATTCTCAGCAGTTCCTTGCCCTTTCGGGTGATACCCGGCTCGGTATCTAGAATGGTTTTTACCGGAGCTCCGATGAGCGTTAGAGGGGTTCTCAGACGGTTGGCAGCATCGTTGTAGAATTCGTTCTTCAGCACGCTCATTTCGTGGGTTACGTTCTCGCGCTGGCGCTGGTTGTAGGTATAGAAGATTGCGCCTACGATACCGAAGAGCAGGAGCAGCATGAGAAACTTGCCCCAGATGCTTTCCCAGAAGGTAGGGCGCACTTCGATAGGCAGTTCTGCCACATACTTGCTCCATACACCATGCGAGTTGGTGGCTCTCACCTTGAGTACGTAATCGCCATGACTGATACGGTTGAAGCCGATGACATTGCTGCTTCCGTTTGATATCCACTCGCCTGGAGCTGTATAACCATCTATGCGATAGAGGTATCTGGTCTGATACTTACGCTGATAGTCGAGTGATGCGAAGGTGATGGTCAGGTTTCGCTTGTTGGCAGGAATCACCACTTTATCCTTGTGCAGGATAGGTTCCGACTCCTTCTCTCCGCTATAATGGAGGGAACAGAAGATGACTTTAGGCTGGTAGTTGCTCTTCTTCAGCGTAGCCGGATTGAAGGTAATCAGTCCCATAGGGGTACCTACCGAGATGTTGTTGCTTGCCGGGTCGTGGTATGGGCGGCTGTTCGAGAACGACATGTTGAAGTCGAAATCGTTAGGTCCGAACACGTTGCACTTGCCCGTTTTCGGGTCTACGCAGTCGATACTCGATTCTCTGATTACCCAGATTCTTCCCTGGTTGTCTTCTACCATGCCCTGTACGATGCCTTCGTTTATATTGATGGGATGGAAGTATTTCATCTTCAGGTTGTCTTGCAGGAGCGATTTGTTCACAATCTCTTCCATCACACCGCCCTGTTGCGAGATATACATCTTTCCGCTGGTATGTTCCATGATGTTGTTCACATCGTTTGCAGCCAGACTTGTGGTATCGTTCGGTATGTAGTAGGTCTTGTGATAATTGATTTTCCTTGCGTTTGTAAAGGCATCACTGAAGGTGATGAGACCATCTGTAGTACCTACGAGAATGGTTCCCGTAGTGGTGCAGCAGATGCGGCGTACGCGGTCGTAGTGCTGCTTCTCCCAAGGCAGTCCGTTTCGTTTACTGATGAAGCTGATACTGCCGTCTGCTGCCTCATTTACCAGGGCGATACCGCCACCATAGGTACCTATCCAGATGCGTCCGGTGCGGTCGGCTACGATGTCGAATACCTTGTCGAATGGCAGTGAAGCGGGGTCGTTTGCATCGTAGGTAAAGTGTCTTACCTGCATTTTGTCTATCAGATATACACCGTTTCCGTTGGTTCCTATCCATGTTCTTCCCTTGATATCGAAGTAGATGGAGTAGATGCCCGTTTCGGCGAAGTTTACCTGCTGTGGCACAATCTGTCCGCTTGGCGAAAGGTATCCGATGCTCTGGTAGGATGCGTTGAGCACCTGGATTACTCCGTTGTGATAGCCTGCCCAGATATGTCCGGCTGGTGATGCATTCACCGATTGTACTTCGTCTTCGCCCACATCTAGCTTGTTGATGACGTAAGGGTGATATTTGAAGACTACCTGTGTCAGGTCGTGAGTGCCTGTCAGCCAGAGGATTCCCTGGTCAGAGAGTACATATTTCGTAATCTTCGGTATGCGGTAGTTGCCCGATGAGTTGCTTCTGAGCAGATAAGGCACCAGTTTTCCTGCCTTGCGGTCGAAATAACTGAAGGTTCCTCCTCTTGGCACTACCCAGAGGGTCTTGTTTTCGTCTTGTGTGATGAAATTGCTTTCGCAGGACGTGCGGTCCATCGGGTCTTCCTGGTCGGCAAAGAGCCACTGTGTCTGTCCGGTCTTCGGATTGACGAAGGTTACTCCCATACCGTCTGTAAATGCCCATACCATACCGAAATCATCGGTATAAATCTTCTTTACCTCTGCCAGAGGCTGACTCGGGCTCTGTACGTTGATGATATCAAACTTGAAGGTGCGCGGGTTGTAGATGACCACACCCAGATTGGTTGCCAGCAGGAGTTGGTAACCTGTATTTTTCAGTTGGTTGATACGGGTTACGCCTTCTGGCATTGGTATCATGGTGAGTCGGTTCTGCAGGTCATATTTTGCCAGTTTACCGTCTTCAGTTGCCAGGAACTCATCTTCTCCCACCCCTCTGAGCCATTTGAAAGGCAGCTGGCTTGGGAATTTCGAATTGTATACGTATGCGCCTTTGTCGGTAAGCACCCATTCTCTTCCGTGTATATCTTGATGGATGTACCATACATTTCCGCTTCTGAGTCCCTTTTCTCCTACTTTGATGAGTTCTATGTTAAGCTTGTCATAAGAATCTCCTGTTGTTCTAACAGTTATTCCATTTTCAGCTGTAATCCATGTAGTCCCGTTCTTCAATGGGTATACCCGGTTCACACGCAGGTCTATATTGAACATTTCGTTTATTCTTTTTCCCAATTGTCTAAACTGGCATAAATGGGTATCGTATACGTAGAGCTGCTGGTCGTATGTGATACACCATACGTTGTTGGTGTAGGATGGTTCTATTTTCAGTATACGGTTGGTTGACAGGACGTCAATATCATCCGGGTTGTCTCTGAAAGTATGAAACTGGTAGCCGTCATAGAACGACAGTCCGTTCCATGTACTGAACCACATGAGGTTGTCTTTACCTTGTTTCAGGTCTGAGATGGTATTGGCAGCGAGTCCGTCTGTGATAGAGAATTTTCTCACATCGCAGTAGGGTACAGCTGCTGTCATGATGGTAGAGAGCAGTCCTAATAGGGTGATATATAATTTTCTTTTCATCATTTTTTATTCGTATACGTTTATTAATCGCAACAAAGGTAGTGAAAATTATTGAGAATACGTATTTATCAGGTGTATTTTTTTATGTTTTTGCATTAAAATATTCCACTTTTCATGTTATAGGGGTAATATTTGGTTGATTTGCTGGTGGTTCCTTCTTATGTTATGCCTAACAAAAAACTCCCCCGATAAATGAATATCGGAGGAGCAGTAGGGATATGTTGTTTTGAATTTGATTACTTCTGAATCATCTTCTTTCCGTTCTTGATGACTACACCCTTGTAAGCCTTGGTTACCTTCTGGCCTGCGAGGTTGAAAACAGGAGCGTTCTTTGCAGCTTCATCTGCTGTAATGTTAGTGATGCCGGTAGTTTTACCATTCAGAGAAATGAGAATGTTGTCTTTATCAAGCTCATAAGTAGTGTTATACTTCTTAAGCTTACCATAAACAACAACTACGTCACCCACCTTGATATCATCTACAGAAGTGAATTTCTCACCCTTGAAAGAAAGACCACCATAAACCTTCAATTCATTTCCTGTTGTACCATCGTCAGAAATGTAGTAAGAAAGGCTACCGTATGTAGCATTTAACTCTTTACTAGCCTGAGATACAGTACCCTTAACATATACACTTTCGCTCAGACCTTCACCTGCATCAATCAGTTCCTTTGCCTTAGCAATGGTATAAGCGGTTTCTGCTGTATTTGTGATGTCCACGATTATAGGAGTATCGCCTACCTTATAATATGCAATCTTAGAAACCTGAATCAAACCATTACTTGATCCAGCTTGGCAGTCAAAGACAAACTTATAGTAATTGTTTGCTGCAGATTTGGTTGGCTTGAAGATCAGGTCTCCATCTTCAATCTTGGCAGAGATTTCTTCAGTTACATTCTTGCAATCTGCATCAGTTGCTACCTGCAACTTGATAGAATTGATCTTATCTTTAGTAATCTTGTCGATGGTCAAGACAATATTGCTGATTGGCTGATCAATAGCAGGTGAAGTGATGGAAGCTACAGATGCGACTTTCTTTCTTCCGCATTTGATGAATTTCCAACCATTCCACTGGTATGTATTGAAATTCTCAATAGTCCAGACATCTTCTCCAATTGTAGCCTTCCAGGTTTTGTCATAACCGTTTATATCCTTGCCTTCAGTACCTTCGTCAGGGAAAGTCAATACTTTGTAAGGAGTTGTTCCTGCAAATGTAACGCTAGTTACGAATGCCAGAACCAATGATAATGAATAGCGTAAAAATTTGTTCATAACTTAATAATTTTAAAGGTTAAACGATTAATTAACAGTTGAAACTCATTTGTTGAGTTGATTCTTAGAAATTACTTTGTCCTAAAAGTATGATCTTAGAATTATTACTGATGCAAAGATACACAAAATATCGAAACAATGTGTTAAGATTGTGTTAAATATTTGATACAGAGAAAGATACATCATTAAAATGGAAATTAATACCATAAAAAAATAGTTTTTTCCTAAAGAATAGGGATTTCCCCCTCAGTTTGTATCCTTTTCCCCTTTGTGGTAGCCGGAAAAACCACTACCTTTGCATCGAGTTCAAGAAAGAATGCTGTTCTTCAAGAGCTCAATAATTAGAAGATATAAGAATATAAATAACTTAACTGATAAATTGATATGAAAAAGTTTACTACTCTTCTCACAATGGCTTTCATAGCTTTGATGAGCATCTCATTCACCTCATGTGATGATGATTCTGATATTGCATACACCCTCGATGGTACATGGAAGGGTAATATGTTGGTAGGATATGGTAATCACAATGCCCTCTACTCGGTAATCCGATTCGATCAGAATGATGGTTTCTATTCCGGTACAGGCTATTGGATCGATTACTTTGATAGAAATTACTGGCATGGCAACAATTATATAGCAAACCGTATTACCTGGACAGTACGCAACAGAAACATCTATATTACTCTTCTTGATGAGGATAGCGATGTTGTGATTTACGACTATGCTCTGGGCGACCGCAAGTTCTCTGGATATGTAGATGCTGATAACGGCAACCGTGCTTATTTCGAGCTTTATCGCGATTCTTACAACTGGCGCGATGATTATGACTGGGGTTACGATGATGGTTGGGGCTACAGCAAGCAGCATTCGGGCTTGGAGAACACCCAGATTGTTTCTCGCGGAGCTAAGGATTCTGTAGAGTATGTTAAGGTAGCAGATGATAATCAGAAGCCTGTTCGCCGCTTTGTGGTGAAGTAAGGCAATAAGGAATTTAGTTTGAAGAAAGGAAACAAGATATGAAAAAGTTTAATCGGATATGGATGTGGATGGCGATAGCAGTTGCATCTTTCTCATTCACCTCGTGTGATGATGACGATTACTGGTATGATGACTATAATCATGGTGGCTGGGGATGGAATCAGGGCGACTGGAACAACGGTTCTAACGGCTCTCAGAATGATGACCTGCTGTTGGAGGCTCAGACTCTTACAGGCGACTGGAGAGGCTCTGTGATGCTCTCTGAACTTGCTGAGGACGGCCAGTCTCGCAATAACTACAGTTTCGATGCCGAGATGACGTTCTATCAGGCGGGTGATAAGGTTAACTCGCTCAGTGGTAATGGTGTAGAAGTGGATTATGCCGATGATGGAAGTAATGAATCCCAGACTCTGAAGTTTACCTGGTACATCGATAAGAATGGTGATATTTATATTCGTTATAATTCTGGTGCTACCTATGTGATGGATGCAGGTGCTAAGCAGTATGGTTTCTATCTGGGTGATGAAAAGGGCCAGGATGTGTTCTATGGTTATATGATAGGAACTGGTAAGGCTAAGGGCGATGTGATGCAAATCGATTTAGTGCGCTACGATCCGAGTGGAGCCCGTAAGAAGACCCGTTCTGCTGCTACCGATTCCGTAGCTCCTAGCTTCGGTAAGGCTACCGGCAGGGCATTCATGCCACATGCTATCAAGAAGTTGCCGAGAAGATGATGATATAAACAAAAGAAAGAGGGTGTGTCATAAGTTTATGATTCACCCTCTTCTATTTGTTGAAAGAGATAGGATATGTTGCGGAAAGAGATAGGATATGTTGTTGGAAGAGATAGGATATGTTGTTGAGACAGTCAGTATCTTCGGCCGCACAACAGCTGTTGTGCGCTTGCATAACAGCTGATATGCGCATGCACAACAGCTGATGTGCATGCGTTGGTCAACTGTTATGCGCCAACTATTATCCAGACTTATGACACACCCTCTTCTTTGTTTGTATATAGCCTTTTATTTAAAGCCCCAGAGTTTCTTGATGACTTCTGCATCTACGTTTTCCACTTCCTTCTCGATTTCATCAGGGAGATTACAGAAGAAGTCGATGCCGGTTCTGTCTTCCAGCGTCTTGATGTTTACGATATATTTGCCGAGCTTATCGCCCTTTTCAAATGCCTTGTTCTCGTGAGGGAACCAGTAGCCGAAAGCACTGTATTTGTGCTTGTTACTTTCCGTATCAAACGCTTTTTCCAATATTGCTACAAAGAAATACTTTGGTACTGGGATGTAACCTGTTGTTGCAGTATAGACCGTTTGTCTTCCGTTGATATATTCAATAATGTTTTCAGGACTGTCTATAGTACCGCCTTTTACAACAAATAGAGTATCCTTGTCATTTTTTATAGAACTGGCTTTTTTCCTCAAGGCGTCCTCCATTTTAAACCATGTACCCTTTTGGTTGAAACTACCATATTGTGGTTGCATGTTGGTCAGAAAGTCTGTCTGTCTTTCCTGGGTACTGTTTAGTCTTCTGTCGCCTGATGGGCAGATGTGTCCATGATCATATCTTCCATTGCCAGTATATGGATCATAAGTGAAGTCTACCACTCCATATAGAGACTTTAAATCTGTATCAGATGGATAATCATCTTTAGGTCTACTAACAATGTTTTTATTGTTTCCTGTATGGAAAGTATAGCAACTCCATCTCTGGCTCTTCATGTTGTCGTCCCATTCTGTAGAATAGTTCAACATACCTGTGGTTTTATCTATGTGAACGATGGCATAGCTGGTACCATTGTTCTTGAGTTTTGGGAACTCCAGACCACCGATAGCGTTTCTTACCACTTGTGGCATGTTGGCAGTAGCCACATTCTTGTTTGTATTGTTCTTGTCGGTTGATTCGCCACCAGTAGTACCGCCGTTATCTGGAAAATAGAACTGCAGCGAATCATCAGTACCACAAGCAGAGAACGTCATCGCAGCAACGAGCGCGAAGATAAAAAACTTAGTATGCTTCATAATTCTCGATAATGTTTTGAAGTTAAAGATTTAGTGCTTTCTATATATAGAGATATGTAGAAAATCGATTGTATGAGAAATAGTAGTGAGAGAAAAAAAGTGCATTCCTACGTATATGCAACTACGCTGGAATGCACTCAGTATCTTTGCGATAATAAATATATCCTTATAAAAAAGGTATATTATTACTTCTTCAATTTGCCGTAACGGTTCATGAAGCGGTCTACGCGACCCGCTGTATCAACGAGCTTGCTCTTACCTGTGTAGAATGGGTGAGATGTGCTAGAGATTTCAATCTTAACAACTGGATAAGTCTCGCCTTCGAACTCAACAGTGTCGTTAGTCTTGCATGTAGACTGAGAGAGGAACATATCGCCGTTAGACATATCCTTGAATACTACAGGACGATAATTCTCTGGATGAATACCTTTTTTCATTTTTCTTTTTTATTTTTATTGGGTTATTAAAATTAGACGTCATGGGGATGCTTGCTGCATCATTTCGTGTCCCTTATCGGGGCATGCCCATTATAGCCTGTTATCAATTTCAGGCTGCAAAGTTACGCTTTTTTCCTGAAACCACCAAATATTTCTTCTTCTTTTTAAGAAATATTTTAGAAATGAGCATAATACGTAGGTTCGCGTTCCCTCCTGACACCTATGTTTTTAATGAATGAAAAGAAATCCCCATCGTCTCTGTTTGGGTAGAGGACGATGGGGATTGGTATTTTTCTCTAATACATAATATCTACTAGGGGAATTACTTCAGCGTGATGATGATCTTCTCGATGTAGAGAGCACCTTTCGTGTTGTTGCTGAGAGTAAAGTGCTTGACGTTCTGAGCGCTCAAGTCGAAAGTCTCTGTATAGGTCTTGAAATCACCTGAAACCTCATTGGTAGATTTGCCTTTGATAGCTGTATCCTTGCCATTTGCAGCTTTTGCAGCATAGAAGGTATAACTTGGGGCATAAGTATATTTTGCTTTTGTTGAGAACAGGATTGTTACGGTCTTGATCTCCTTGGCAAAGGCTGTAGCATTAAACAGAAAGCCCTGTTTGGTTGCATCAGCTGCATCACCTTGCATTTGTATGCCCTTTCCGTTCTTGCCATCTGAAATGGCTATCTTAGCACCCTTGAAGGTGATGTCGCCAATCTTCCAAGTGTACCAGGTTGCTTCTTGGTCAACTTTCTGAGAGCCATATCCGTTAGTAGCAAGTTCTACATCACCGCTCTTACCACTCTGGATAGTTGCGTCTGTCATATCGATGTTGCCGCCGGCTGGTGTATCTGGGGTTGGGTCTGGTTTAACCTCACCACCGCCAGCGCTGGTCTTGCCGTTCACGGAGATGAGCTTACCGCCCTGGTTGGTCTCTGGGGTGTTGCCCATGTAGTTGATGAGCTTAGCGCAAACCACAATCTCGTCGCCTTCCTTCAGCGTCATGTCGCCCTCTTTCCACTTCTCGCCACCGAAGTATCTTACGCCAAATACATAGAACTTAGTGCTGTTCGCATCGTCTGCAATATAAACAGATGCAGTACCATACTTAGTGCTATACTGGGATTTGATTTCCTGTATCTTACCCTTGATATAGAACTCCTTGTCGGTAGCCTTACCAGCCTCCAGGGCTGCGGTATATTTCTGGGCAGCTACACTGTTGAATGGGTTAGCCTCAGAACCATCTCCCTTAGCTTCTCCCTTCAAATCTGAACCTGGGGTAGTATCTCCTGGCTTCTTACCAATCTCCTTGCCGTCAATCTTAGCGTATGTTGCTGATTTCAGACCGGGAACTCCGAAATAATTTTCGATATTACCGCAGATGATGAGCTCTTTCTTCAGATTACCTGGGTTATCCTTCAGGTTGAGAGCTGTGCGGAGATCGCCGGCTGGCAACTGGATAGGCATACAGTTGTTAACCTCTTTCTCGTCAGCCTTGGCTGCGAGGAGAATGTTTGTTGGAGCTGTCTCTGCACTTGATGCATCACCGAAGATAGCCTCTTTGAGTGCCTTATCTGGTACATAACCTACGATGTAACCCTTAATATATTTGCCGGTGCCTGTCTTTACTGTCTTAGCGTCAGTCACAGTATATGGGCTGGCTTCTGTACCCTGTGTTGCCACCTCAGGAGTGGTTGGAGCACCAGGCTGAGTAGGCAGTGTATAAGGTTCTGGTACGTCCTCACAGCTGCTGAATGTGAAGGCTGCCATAGCCGCCATCAAAACTGAAAATATATACTTTTTCATATTATTGTCTTTTTAAATATTGTTACTATTTATATCTATAGAAGTGAATCGCAGTTATTTTACTGCGAAATTCTTAACCTCCCAGGTTGGAGCACTCGTTGGAGAACTGCTGTAGAGGAAACCGATGTAGATGGTTTTGCCACAATACTTCGTCAAATCTGCAGTAGATGAAACAAAGGTCCAGCTGTTTTCTGTAGGATAACCCTGTACGTCCAAGTCGGTCCATGTCTTTCCATCTGTAGAAATCTGAACCTTGCATTCCTGCTTCATGTCAGAAGCAAAATTGATAGCCTGGTCGAACATGAGTTTAGCGCTCTTGGCTGATTTCAGGTCGATGGCAGGCGATTTGAGACGTGACTGGAGTTCTTGTTTTGAACCGTTCACATAGCCAGAAGCCTTCATTCCGTAAGCTGCAGATGCCCATTTCCAGACAAATTCTACGCCATCAGCCAACTTGATGTTGTCGATGGTGAAATTGCCCTGGCTGGCGTCAAACGGCTCGCTGAGATAGGCTAGAACTACCGATTTCAAATCATCCGTGCTGCGAAGCACAATCTGCCAGGTGTTATTGTAACGGGTGAAGATACCGGTGATATCGAATACGCCCTGTGGAACCACCTCGTTGGCAAACTTAGAATAACCCGAGTTGCGCACTACCAGGTTGCTGCTGCTGATTCTCTTGCCTGTTTCGGCATCAATCAGTTCCAGACTCGTATTGGTATCATCTGGTGCCCATACGTTTTTGCCGTTAGCTGAAGCAAACTTCACCTTCTTCAGGGTCATCAGCTTGCCCACGTTAGCATCCATATAGGCTGCATCAGTAAGCTTTGTCAGGTCAAACTCCTCTGGCACTACCGTGCTTGCATCAGCCTCGCCAGGGTTCAGAATCTTGAAGTGCTCGTTCCAGATGGCACGCTCTATCTTTCCCATACCCAGACTTCCATCTGAGAGCTTGGTATTCACACCGCCAATCTGAGGCAACTTCTTGTAACTTCCGATATAGAGACCCTTCAGGTTTACGAGAATCTCCTGACCGACAGGAAGATAACCCGACAGACCACTTCCGTTGATGGCAATGATGATAGCGCCGGATGCATCCTGCACGCTCACCTGGTTGTAGATATTGCCACTGACATCATTGCCCGTCACTACCGCCTTGATCATCATGTCCTTCTCAATCTGCTTGTAGCCATTGTCGCTGTTGATAATCGTAGCAAACTGGGTCTTCAAATCTGCTATGCTGATCACATTCTTCTCCCTCAGGCTGTTGTTGCCCCATGGAGATGCAGGCACCTTCTCGGTCAGGTCCGGGTCAGCATAACCGTCGCCCATACACGACCCCAGGGTTAGTGCCAGGAATGCCAATGCTATGAATTTTATCTTTTTCATTGTTCTTTCTTTTTATTGTTATAGAGAAACGGGATTACTCCCTGTTCTTTATGTTAAAGAGAAACTGCTCTTTAGAATCTGTAAGATACCTGGAACATGCCGTTGGTACCCCAGGTGTAATACTTCTTAGGATTCTTGGAGAACTGGTAGAGGCGTGGATTCTTCACGTTGCCGTTAGCATCCAGTGTATAGCTTGAACGAGAGTTCTGCTCATATCCGCCTGTTACGATGGTCTGGTTGTTCAGCAGGTTGGTTATCATGAGGTTGAAGTTGAGAGAACCCTTCTTCAGTCTCACGCTCTTGCCTATGCTCAGGTCAACCATCCATCCTCCGTGACCCTTCTCCTGGGCTACAGCATCCTCTGTCCAGCTCATACCGTCGAGTGTAGTAGGAGCAAAGATTTCTGGGTATGCCTTGTAGGCAGCCTGGCGGTTGGTCAGCACCTTCTCATATCTGTAGCTTGGAGAATAAGAGAGGTAGATGCGGTCGTAGTAATTGGCATTGAGGTTGACGAACCATCCGTTTACGTGGGCATTGAGACCGATGCTTCCCACTGTGAGCGGTGTGCCACTCTCGCGCATATTCATCACGTAAGCCTTGTCCTGGTAAACCTCAGCACTCTTTGAGAGCATGTATACGGCGTTTACATTGTTGATGTTCTTCGCCTCGCTCATAGCGCCCAGAGTCTTCAGGTCGAGCCATGAAGTGAGCTTAATCTTAGCGCCCACCTCTACACCATAGTATTCCTTCTTCAGTCCGGTCATGCTCACGTAGGTGAATGAATTCTCATCATCGTTGTAGAAGTTCTGCCATTCCGTAACGTTCTCCAGTCGGCTGTAGTAACCGCTCACGTTGGCACTCAGCCATGCGTTGCGATACAGGTAGCTGAATTCAGAGCTGAAGATGCGCTCGTTCTTGAGGTTAGTCACGAAGTCGTTGCTGATTTCCGGTGCGATGAAGGCTGTGCTTGCCATCGGCGCACGCAGCTCGTATCCGGCTCCTATGCTGAAGGCATGACCTCTGCCCATATCCACGTTCAGGCTTCCCTTTACGCCACCGTCCAGGAAGTTGGCTGTGCCGCTCTTGCCCTGGCTGTTGTTCGGTGCCATACCGTTGCGCATGTAGCCTCGGCGGTTCATTCCGGTATATCCGATACGTCCGCTCAGCATCGCCTTCATGTTGTAGAATTCGGCTGTATAGGTGCTCCATGCGTTTGCCTTGTTCACGTCGATGCGATAGTCGTAACCGAACTTGTCGCCCTCGTAAACCAGCTTGCCTGTGTTGTTAGGACCGGCTGTGTTCAGGTCGTACTGCACACGTGGGTCGGTCTTAGGATAATCGCCCAGGGCATAGGTGTTGATGTTGTGGAAGATGGCACCGCCCAGCATGTCTTCCAATGTCTGATAGTGCTGGTTGGTACTCTTTCCGAGCATGATACCCGTAGCCAGGTTCGATTTCTTGGTCAGCTTGGTGTTCAGCACGGACGAGAGGGTCAGGGTCAGGTTGTCGTTGTGCTTAGCCTGAACATAGTATAGCAGATCCTGTCCGTTCTTGGCTGCCTGCTGGTTGGCATAGTACAGGCGGTCCCAGTTAATCTGTCGGTTCTGCTTGCTTGCCTGCCAGTAATTTACGGCGTTGTTCCAGTTTTCCCAGGTATACATGTTGTTGCCGTTCTTGTAGTCGCCCCATACATAGTAGTTAGCAGATGGCATGTTCTTCCAGTAGTCTGGCTGCGGATTCTCTGCGTTGTTGTAGTTGAGCTTGGTGCTCTTATACATAGAGTATTTTCCGAACACCGATGTGGTGAGCTTCATCTGGTCGTTGATTTCCCAGTCCCATGTGGCGATAGCCGAAGGGGCAAAGTCGTTCACTACGCGTGAGTTTCTCTTGTGTCCGTTCTGGTATCCCCAGTATGGGTTATACTGGTAGTCGTTCGCCAGCCAGTAAGCCTCGTCGGTAGATGCTCCCTGGGTGCTTCTTTCTGTCGGGTTACCCCATGTGGAGAAGCTCAGCGAGTGGCCGTTCATCCACTTCTTCTGTACACCGAAGAAATAGGAGAGGGCGTTGTAGATGGTTCCCTCTACGTATCCCTGGTTAGCCCAACGGTAGGTGAGACCGGCTGTAATGGCCCATCCCTTTTCGTTGAATCCGCTGGAGTAGGAGTAGAGTCCGCGCAGGGTATAGTTGCGGTTGGCAACACCTACGCTGGCATACTGTCCTTCCTGCATGCTTCCGGCACGGAAATCATAGTTGTTGGAGCCTGCCATGCCCGTCATCGAATAGCCGTTGGCTTCGAAAGGCAGGGCGAAGTCTACGTTCCTGGAGAATCGGTTCAATCCACCGATGTTGGAGAAACGGAACTGCCCGGTCTCCATATCGTTCATGGAAGCACCATTGATATAGACATCGTTGTACTTCTGGTTGAAGGCACGGTAGCGGAAACGTGCTGGCGAGAACAGGTAACCTGCCTGGCTCGCGTATACGTTGCTGGTAGAATTGAGGATGGTGACATTGGATGACATGTCATCGTCCTCGCCCAACTGTGCCTCGGAGAAGGTGAAAGCATTCTCGTCGAGTCCCTGGGCTATGTTCTGGTCAGTCTTTTCGTTCTGAGCCATAGCCAATGAACACGAGAAGAGCGCTAACATTGCTAAGTTTACTTTCTTCTGCATAGTTTATATGTTTTAAATATTAATAGATCGGCAACAGTGATTTCTTTGAGCAGTGATGATATATTTATAGTCCCGTTGGATTTTGTTTAGGTAAACTGTAAGGGGGACTTATCATGGTTTCTGGTCTTGTGTCTTCTGTCCCGATCAAAAATAATTATTAGTGCTGCAAAGTAACAAAATTATTTTTAAAAAGAGAAGTTATTTATGTTAAAAATGCATGAAAACTGAAAAATTATTCGTTTTTATGGAGATATTTCCGGTTTTTTAGGTATCTTTGCTGCGTATTTCCTTATTCGCTAAGGTGAACATATATAATAAGGTGAACATTAATAATTAATATTAGTATGAGAAAACAATTGCTCTTGCTGGCTGCCCTCCTCATGATAGGGCTGGGCGCTACAGCACAGAAAAAGAAGTCGCAGACTTCAGGCAACAGGCAGTTTCAAGTGTATGCTGTAGGTTTCTACAATCAGGAGAACCTCTTCGATACCTGTCATGATGCCGGTAAGAATGATTATGAGTATCTCCCTGCTAAGGGATGGAATGGTTTGAAATATACCAATAAACTCAAGAATATGTCGCGTGCACTTGCTGACATGGGTACCGATGTGCTGCCTAACGTGGGTTGTGCCTTCATCGGTCTGTCTGAGGTTGAGAATGCCAACGTGCTGAAAGATCTCACCGCACAGCCGCCTCTCAAGGCAAGAAACATGCAGTTCTGCCATATCGAGGGTCCCGATAAGCGAGGCATCGACTGTGCGCTGCTCTATAATCCGGCACTCTTCACGGTGAAGAATACCCGATTGGTGCCTTACGTACAGGAACTCGCCAAGGATTCTGCCTACAAGACCCGTGGTTTCCTCACTGTTCGCGGTGAACTGGCGGGCGAGGATGTGGCGGTTATCGTATGCCACTGGCCAAGCCGTTTCTCCGTTTCGTTCTATCGCGAGAGCGGAGCACGCCAGACTAAGGCTGTAAAAGACAGTTTGCTGAAGTTGAACCCGACGATGAAGGTGTTCGTGATGGGTGATATGAACGATGATCCTACCAATGCCAGCATGCACAAGGTGCTGAAGGCGAAGGCTGAAATCAGCGAGGTGGGTGCCGATGATATGTACAACCCATGGTATAACATTCTGGCCAAGGAGGGCAAGGGAACCCTGTTCTATAGCGGTTCATGGAATCTCTTCGACCAGATTGTCATCACGCCTAATCTCCTGAACAGGGATAGTAAGAACAAGGACTACAGTTCTCTGAAATTCTGGAAGAACCACATCTTCTGCCGCGATTACCTCATCCAGCAGGAAGGTCAGTACAAGGGTGCTCCTTTGCGTACCAAGGCAGGCGGCAGATGGCTTAACGGCTACAGCGATCACCTGCCGGTAGTGATGTACCTGGTGAAGGAAAAGAAGTAGAAATGGTAGAGAATCATCCTTTTGAGCCGTGGCTGCCCGAAAATGCGCGGCTGCTGATGCTCGGCACGTTTCCGCCTGCAGAAAAGCGGTGGTGCATGCCCTGGTATTATCCCAACTTCCAGAATGATATGTGGAGGATATTCGGGATTATCTACTTCCAGGATAAGCTACATTTCGTGGATGTAGAGAAGAAGACCTACCGCCTCGATGCTATTAAGGAATTTCTCAGGGAGAAGGGCGTCGCCATCTATGATACTGCACAGCAGGTGATACGCACTAAGAATACGGCATCTGACAAGGATCTGCAGATTGTGCAGCCCGCTGATCTCGACGGCATGCTCCGACAACTGCCCCATTGCAGGGCGGTGCTTACAGCCGGTCAGCTTGCCACGAAAGTATTTTCAGAACACTTCGGCATCAAGGAGAAGCCTGAGATGGGAGGCTACGCAGAATTCCTGTTCGAGGGCCGCAGGCTCCGTCTGTACCGCATGCCCTCCAGTTCCCGTGCCTATCCCATGGCAGTAGAGAAGAAGGCTGAGTTCTACCGCAAGATGTTTGAAGAAATCTTATAAAAGAAGAAATAGAATATGAAAGATAAAGTGACCGTTATTGGCATTGCAGGAGGCACAGGCTCCGGCAAGACCACTGTGGTGAAGAAACTCGTAGAAGTGCTGCCGCCTCATTATGTGGCTGTGGTACCACTCGATTCTTATTATAACGATACCTCGCAGATGACCGAGGAAGAACGTCATCAAATCAACTTCGACCACCCGTCGGCATTCGATTGGAAGCTTTTGCACCAGCAGCTTGCAGATCTGCGAGCAGGCAAGGCGATAGAGCAACCTACCTATAGTTATATCAAATGCAACCGTGAACCGGAAACGATTCACGTTGACCCCAAACCGGTTGTGATCATCGAAGGCATCATGACGCTGGTGGACAAGAAGTTGAGAGACCTGATGGACCTGAAGGTGTTCGTGGATACCGATGCTGATGAGCGCTTGATACGTAACATCCAGCGTGATACCATCGACAGGGGTCGCACCGTATCGATGGTGGTAGACCGATACCTGAAGGTCCTTAAACCGATGCACGAGCAGTTTATCGAACCCACCAAGCGCTATGCTGACATCATCATTCCGCAGGGTGGCGAAAACCTCAAGGGCATCGGTATCCTCTGCAAGTATGTAGAGGGGCTGATAGAGAAATAAAAATATTTTTGCTCAAGCATTGCATTTCTATTGCAAAATAAAGATTTTTAGGAATAGAATAGGGCGGGCTTCTTCGCAAGAAGAGGTCCGTCCGAGTGTTTTATGGGGCCGTTGTTTCTTAGCACTAAAAAACGTGCACACCATAAAGAATGGCATGCACGTTCCGATTACATATCTAATAAAAAATTATTCCTCTTCCTCCTTCTCAAAGGCCTCTACGAAAGGCTGGTGGAAACCCTGGAAGATGCGGAGATACTCGGCTCGCACCTCATCACTCTCCTCAAAAAGATTCAACTCGCCACGCTTGTGAGCCTTCAGTATACTGCTGTAACGGCGAATCTTACGCTTGTAGTTCCTTGCCATCAACGCATCTGCCTGAACAGGATTCTGACTGACATACGAAAAGGCACAAAGCTGCTTCATGAACATGTCGAACACCGGATTGTCATGACTCCAGTCGTCCTCACTCAGCCAGAACCACTGGAAATGATACTTCTGCTCCAGTGCCATCAGATGCTGCCCCAGCTCGTCAATCTCCATGCCCTTCTGCATCTGCTCCTCAGCAAACGCTACCAGAGATGCCGCATCTACATTCAACTCAACCTCGTGAGACAGCGTGGTGCCCTCAATCTGAATGCGCCAACGGTGATTCCTGTTCTTGATGAGCGCAGAATTCGTGTTCATCAGCAACTCAGAAAGCTTGCCCTCGGTAGGAATCTGATCTACTACCGAAAGACGGTCGCGCTGGTTGCGAACCACCAGCTGATGGTCCTCATGGCGCAATACACACATGTAAACCAGCCTGTTGCTGTCGAGCTGAAGGGTGAAACGGTCGTTGTTGTCATTGCCCACAAATTCGTAGGTGTAGTCATCCACCTTATCCTGCGGAATGCTCAGCTCGCCATGCACCTTGTTGCCCTCGGCATCGTAGAGCGAGAAACCGATATAAGGAATCTGAAGACGGAGGACAACCGGATTGCCGCCGTCCTCAGGAATCAGGGTAACAGCCAGTCCGTCATCGCCGAAATCATCCTTGCGGCATACGAATCCGTCATCCGTCTTCTCAGCCTTCTCCACCTTCACCTCGCCGTGGCGCCACCAGAAATCGAAGGTGATGGTCTGGTCGTCCTCAGCGGCTACACGGATGAAATCCTCGATGTCCTGACCCAGGTAAATCACCTTGGCAGGCTCAATCTCCTCATCGTCATCGCCCAGCGCTCGCACCCACATCTCGCCCGGAACAGGATCATCTTCCCATTCGGCATCAGCAGGGGCTGCAGTAGATTTGAAAACGAGGAAAACCATTCTTTCTTCTTCCCTCGTGCCATCTTCGCGGCACGTGAAGCACTTCGCCTCCTTAGGGATGAAAAATGGGGTTAACAGGTACGGGTTTTTGCATAATGCGGTATACTCAACCTCGGTCCATGCCGGGAGAGCGTGTGTATTTGTCTTGTCTGTCATATTCTCTTGTTGCATATAATTCTTGAGTTGGTCCTATTTCTTTTCATCATCCGGCGTGTGTGGCAGGACGAGGGGGATGTTGATCCCAAAAAACGGTTGCAAAGGTAATGCAAAATCGAGACACTACAAAATATATCACCTATTTTTTTAATTATTTTACGATTCAATATTTGGTGCTTCCAAAAAATAGTTGTAGTTTTGCATCTGAAATAATGAATAGAAAGATGAAAGTCAAGACAATACTCACACTGGCGCTAGCCGCCACAACCCTCGCAGCATGTCACAGGGGAAAGAAACCACCACGTATGGACAATTCGAAACTCGCCATCAGCCTCTCGAAACCGGCTAAGGGTGACAGGGCTATCTACGGACTTGCCTGCCTGGGCTGCTCGGATACCGCGCTGGTGCTGCTGCCCAACGGAGGCGGCGACCCCGTGAGATACAACATTCTGGATGCCACTCGCAACCATCAGGTGTTTGGAGATATAGAGGTGGGCGACTGGGTTTGCGTGATGCCATGCGAGGAGAAGGATGAGAAGAACCGTGCCGACATGGTGATAGACCTGGACCAGCTGAAGGCCACCTGGACCTATCCGGTGATGCCGAAACTGCGCGATGTCTCGCATCTGAGCAAGCGCCAGCAGGCGAGAATCCTTGCCAATATGCCCGACAGCATCGTAGAAACCTATATGGTGCCGCGCCAGTATGGCTTCACCCTGAAGCGCATGAGCGAGGCGATGGCCGTGGGCAGGGTGATGCTAAACAAAGATGTGGACGACGACAGCCCGGTAGAATATCCTGATGTGCCTCAGTATACGGAATGGCATGCCTACAACGGCAAACTGATTCTGGTGCAGGGCCACCGCGAGCTGGATGGCGTGGTGATCAACGGAAAGACGAAGCGCGATACCTTCACCTTTGTATATATGAAGGGTGACAGTCTGGCTCTCTCTGATCGTGAGGGCCGCATCCAGGGTTTCCACCGCTCGCTCAATGCGATGAAGGCCAACGCCAAGGCCCATGCTGCAGCCGAGAAGCTGAACAGCAAGATGAAGAAGGAAATATTGAAGTAAATTACATAATAAATATAAAAAAAGAGGCGAATAGGACGATTTCTCAATTTTTTTGTCTAATTTTGCACCTTGGAATTTAATTCATACATCGAATATAAAGAAAAAGAACAAGAATAATGAAGAAGAAAATTCAGTTCAGTCTCGTTTATCGAGACATGTGGCAGAGCTCTGGTAAGTTCCAGCCACGCAAGGATCAGTTGGCTAAAATTGCCCCAGTTATCATCGAAATGGGATGCTTTAGCCGTGTAGAGACTAACGGCGGTGCCTTCGAACAGGTTAACCTCCTGGCAGGTGAAAACCCTAACGATGCCGTACGCGCATTCTGCAAACCTTTCAACGAGGTGGGTATCAAGACTCACATGCTCGACCGCGGATTGAACGCTCTTCGTATGTATCCTGTACCTGACGACGTGCGCGCCCTTATGTATAAGGTAAAGGCTAAGCAGGGTACCAACATCACACGTATCTTCGACGGACTGAACGATGTGCGCAACATCATTCCTTCTATCAAGTGGGCCAAGGAGGGCGGCATGACTCCACAGTGTGCACTCTGTATCACCAACTCTCCTGTTCACACCCTGGAATATTACATGAACATCGCCGACCAGCTCATCGCTGCCGGTGCAGAGGAAATCTGCTTGAAGGATATGGCAGGTATCGGCCAGCCAGCATTCCTCGGCAAGCTCACCAAGATGATCAAGGACAAGTATCCACAGATCATCATCCAGTATCACGGCCATTCTGGTCCTGGTCTCTCTATGGCTTCTATCCTCGAGGTATGCAACAACGGTGCCGACATCATCGATACAGCCATCGAGCCACTGTCATGGGGTAAGGTTCACCCAGACGTAATCTCAGTTATCAGCATGCTGAAGAACGAGGGCTTCGAGGTGCCTGAAATCAATATGAGCGCTTATATGAAGGCGCGTGCCATGACTCAGGAATTCATCGACGAGTGGCTCGGCTACTTCATCAACCCAGGTAACAAGATCATGTCTTCATTGTTGCTCGGTTGTGGTCTCCCTGGCGGTATGATGGGTTCTATGATGGCAGACCTCGGCGGTATGCGTCAGACCATCAACAACATCCGCAAGAAGAAGGGTGAGGAAGAGTTGTCTATGGACGACCTGCTCATCAAGCTCTTCGACGAGGTTGAGTATGTATGGCCACGCGTAGGTTATCCTCCATTGGTAACCCCATTCAGCCAGTATGTAAAGAACATCTCACTGATGAACCTCCTCACCATGGAGCAGGGCAAGGGTCGCTTCGTAATGATGGACGACTCTATGTGGGGTATGATTCTCGGTAAGAGCGGTAAGATTCCTGGAACTATCGACCCAGAACTCGTAGAGCTCGCCAAGAAGCAGGGCCGCGAGTTTACCGACGTAGATGCGCACACATTGCTCACCAACGCCCTCGACGACTTCAAGAAGGAGATGGACGAGAACGGTTGGGATTACGGTCAGGACGACGAGGAACTCTTCGAGCTCGCTATGCACCCAGAGCAGTATCGCAACTACAAGAGCGGACAGGCAAAGAAAAACTTCCTGGCCGACCTTCAGAAGGCAAAGGATGCCAAGCTCGGTACAACCCTTACTCCTGCACAGCTTGCAGAGTTCAAGCACGCCAAGGCAGATGCCATCGTGGCACCAGTAGCCGGCCAGCTCTTCTGGGAATTCCAGGGCGAGGGCGAGTGCCAGCCAGCTGTAGAGCCATACATCGGCAAGGAATATAAAGAAGGTGATGCCTTCTGCTATATCCAGGCTCCTTGGGGCGAGTTTGAAACCATCCCAGCTGCATTGGGCGGCAAGCTCGTAGAAATCAATGCCAAGCAGGGCAGCAAGGTGCGCAAGGGCGATGTTATTGCTTACATCGAGCGCAACGCTGAGTAAATATAATAGAAATGAATTATCAAGCTATTATTGATAAGTATTATCCTGAGGATAATGAGCTTCGGCATATCCTCATCACACATAGCCAATCTGTAGCGCGAAAAGCGCTACAGATTGTTTCGTATCATCCCGAATTGCAACTCGATGCCCAGTTTATCGAAGAAGCAGCTATGCTCCACGACCTCGGCATCTTCATGACCGATGCCCCAGGCATACAGTGTTTCGGCTCGCAGCCCTACATCTGCCATGGACGACTGGGAGCAGAAATCCTGCGCAAGGAAGGATATGAGCGACATGCCCGCGTATGTGAGCGCCATACCGGTGCAGGCATCACAGAGGCACAGATCATAGCACAGAACCTGCCCCTGCCACATCAGGATTTCCTGCCGGAAACCATGGAGGAGAAGGTGATTTGCTACGCTGATAAATTCTTCAGCAAAACTCACCTCGACCGGGAAAAAACAATTGAGAAAGCAGAAAAAAGTCTCATGAAGTTCGGAGAGGAAGGAGTAAAACGCTTCCAGCAATGGGAACGCATGTTTGAATAGAATTCTAATTTATTGAATGAGAAAACAATCGACGATAGCTATGCTGCTGCTCGCTGCCATCTCCTGTATGATGGTGGCTAATCCGGGTATGCCCGATTCGAAAAAGAAAAAGAAGAAGGAGAAGACGGAAAACGTGGACAGCGTGGGAGACAGTGTGTTCGTAGACTCGCTGGGCAACGAAATAAAGCCCAAGCTGAAACAGGCTGACGACACCACGCAGATGGACTCGCTGCAGAAAGCTATATGGAAACATAATAAAGTGGTGGATGACAGTATCCGCCTCGACAGTATCGCCAGAAAGAAACAGGGTGGAGTAGACGCACCGGTTAACTATCAGGCGGACGACTCTCTCGTATACGATGCCAAGAACAAGGTGGCATATCTCTACGGAAACTCCAACGTGAAGTATACCAACATGGACCTCAGTTCCGACCGCATCTCCATGGATATGGACAAGAGCAACGTGAAGGCGATGGGTACACCCGACAGTACGGCGGAGGGAGGCATCAAGGGCAAACCTGTCTTCAAGATGGGTAGCGATACCTATGATACCGACACCATCAAATTCAACTTCAAGAGCAAGAAGGCCCTTATTAATAATGTATATACAGAACAGCAAGACGGATTCCTGACCGGTATGAAGTCGAAACGCGACTCATCGGGAGTCATCTATCTGCAGCACGGAAGGTATACCACCTGCGATGATCCGCATCCCGACTTCTACATCTCGCTCTCCCGAGCCAAGGTAAGGCCGGGCAAGGATGTGGTATTCGGACCAGCCTATCTCGTGGTGTGTGATGTGCCTATGCCGCTTGCCATCCCTTACGGCTTCTTCCCGTTCACCAAGAGTTACAGCAGCGGTTTCATCATGCCAACCTATGGCGATGAAACGGCACGAGGATTCTATCTCAGAGATGGCGGATATTATTTCGCCATGAACGATAAATGGGACCTGAAGCTGCTGGGCGAGATTTATACCAAGGGATCGTGGGGACTCTCGGCAGCCAGCAACTACCGAAAGAGATACAAATACTCGGGTTCCTTCTTCTTCAGTTATCAGGATACGAAGAACGGCGACAAGGGAATGCCAGACTTTACCGAGCAGGAGAGCTTCAAACTGCAATGGAGCCACCGCCAGGACAGCAAGGCAAACCCATACAGTTCGCTTTCGGCAAGTGTGAACTTCGCCACATCGAGCTACGAACGCAACAATCTCAATTCGCTCTACAATCCGCAGACGATGACGCAGAGTACGCGAACCTCATCTGTTAACTGGAGCACCTCGTTCTCAAGCATCGGTATGACGCTCAGTTCCACCGCCAACCTCTCGCAGAACATGCGCGATTCATCCATCGCCATGACGCTGCCCGACCTCAACATCAGCATCTCCCGCTTCTATCCGTTCAGAAGAAAGAAGATGGTGGGCGATGAGAAATGGTACGAGAAGATAGCCATGAGCTATACGGGACACATCTCTAACAGCATCAATACCAAAGAGGATAAGCTGATGCACAGTTCACTCATCAAGGACTGGCGCAACGGATGGCAGCATCAGATACCGGTGAGCGCTACATTCACGCTCTTCAAATATCTCAACGTGAATCCATCGTTCAATTTCACCGACCGTATGTATACCAACAAGGTGGAGAGATCATGGGATGAAGCCAGCCAAACGGAGAAATGTGATACCATCTACGGTTTCAACAACGTGTATAACTGGAACATGAGCGTAGGTCTCTCTACCAAACTCTATGGTTTCTACATACCAAGCCGCAAGCTCTTCGGAGATAAGATACAGGCTGTGCGCCACGTGTTTACGCCTACGGTGAGCTTCAGTTATGCCCCAGACTTCGGAGCTTCACGCTACGGCTACTGGGACACCTATCAGAAGACCGATGCCGACGGAAATGTATCGCTGGTGAGCTACTCGAAGTATGCCAATGCCCTCTACGGTGCGCCGGGCAAGGGTAAGAGCGGTAATATCTCGTTTACCCTGGGCAACAACATCGAGATGAAGGTGAAGAGCGATAAGGACTCTACCGGATACAAGAAACTCAGTATCATCGATGCGTTTGACATCAACATGAGTTACAATACCGCAGCCAAGGTTCGCCCTTGGAGCGATATGAACATCAACCTCAGACTGAAGTGGTGGAAGAACTATACCTTCAACATGAACGCTGTGTTTGCCACCTATGCCTACGAGCTGGACGACCAGAACAATGTTTATGTGGGTACCCATACGGAGTGGGGCAAGGGCAGGTTCGGACGATTCCAGGGTATGTCGCAGAACTTCTCGTTCACACTGAACCCGGAGAAGCTGAAGAAACTCTTTGGCGGGGGCGATGATGAGGACGACAAGAAGGACAGCCAGCGCAATGATGATGACGATGAAGGTCTGGATACCGACATCGAGAGCAACGTAGACGACAGCATAGAGAAGGGTAAGACGGCAGCCAAGAAGGGCGGCAAGGCTGAAACGGATTCAGATGGTTATATGGCATTTAAGATGCCATGGTCGCTGACCTTCGGTTATGGTGTAACGATGCGCGAGGATACGCGAAGAGAGAAGTTCAATGAGAAGACGATGCGCTATGCATACAAGTTTACCCAGACTCTGAACATGAGTGGTAACGTAAGAATCAGTGATGGCTGGAATATCAGTTTCTCATCTGGTTATGATTTTGACAACCACAAGATCAGTATGACCACCGCCAGTCTGGCTCGTGATCTTCACTGTTTTAACATGAGCTGTTCTGTGGTTCTCGCTCCATATACGAGCTACAACTTCACCTTCCGTTGTAACGCAGCCACCCTGACAGATGCGCTGAAATACGACAAGCGCAGCGGTTATTCGAACGCTGTACAATGGTACTAGATGATAGTTTATAGTTGAAAGTTTATAGTTAATAGAGCTTTTCAGCTTATAGTTGATAAAAAAAACAGGCAAGTGATTTTGCCTGTTTTTTGTTTTATCTATATTACTTTTTTACTTTTTTACCCTTTTACTTTTTTACCTTTTTACCCTTTTACTTTTTTACCTTTTTACCCTTTTACTTTTTTACCTTTAAAAGCCTCTTTTTAGCCTCCGGGTGCTCAGGATAAAGGGTGAGGGCCTTGCGGTAATTCATGATGGCAGCCTCTTTCATGCCCTCTTTTTCGCACTCCTTCCCCATAATCACATACTCCGTGGCAAGGCGCTTGAGGAACTTCTTCTGCTTCTCCTTCTCTTCATCCTTCTTTCTTATTTCTTCGCGCAACCGCTCGTTCTCTGCCTGAAGCTCGTTCACCCTGTTCAGCTTTTTGCGGATGAAACGCTTGGCAAGCGGCTGCTCGATGTCATAACGACTGTGGATGGCAAGGAAGAAGTTGTCGAGAGCCGACTGCATATCGCCCCTGTCAAAGGCCTTGACGGCATCATGATACTGCTTGTCGGCCTTACTCTGGGTAAGAGCAGTGTTGATGGTGCTCTGGTCATTGTAATGACGGGCAAACTGCTTGACATCATTGCGCACGAAAACATCACTCTGACGCAACGGCTCCTGAAGACTGATGCCCTCGAGACTGGTGCAGCGGGACAAGGCAACATACGTCTGTCCGCCCGCAAAGACACCACCCGTGAAATCAATCTTCACCTGGTTGAAGGTAAGGCCCTGGCTCTTATGAACCGTTATCGCCCAAGCCAGACGGATGGGGTACTGCTCGTATCTGCCAATCTCTTCCTCCTCAATCTTTTTCTCAACCTCATTGAAATGGTATCTCATGTTGCTCCATGCCGCAGGCTCCACCATCACATCCTTTCCTTCCTCGGTGCGCACATAAATCTTGGCATCTTCATCCTCATCAAAACCGATGATGGTGCCCAGCGTGCCATTCACCCACTGATGCTCGATATCATTCTTGATGAAGATAACCTGAGCCCCCATCTTGAGGTAAAGCTCGATAGGGGTAGGGAGACTGCTCTCCGGAAACTCGCCCTGTATGTGGCCACGGAAGAGGCAAGGCTCTCCCGGAAGACACTGGAGCTGGCTGTCGTTGATGTAATCTACCGTATCGCGGCGTGTAGAGAGGGTGATGGCAAGTTTAGAATCGCTCTCATCGAGCTGGGCTCCCACGCGCTGGTTGAGGCGCTGTAGATCCTGCATGGGCACCTGAGACGTGCGGATATGGTCGAGGATGCTGATGAAAACGGGATCGCTCTGACGGTATACCTTTTTGAGTTCGATGCTCACGAGCTTGAAGTATTCGAACACCTTGGCATCGAAGAAGAAACTGCTGCGGTAGAAGGGACTGAGCAGACGACGGTCGTCTTCCCTCACCACAGGCTCCAGCTGGAAGATATCGCCCACCAGAAGCAGCTGCTTGCCCCCGAAAGGCTCTCGCATGTTGCGGCAATATACCCGCAATACCTTGTCCAGGAAATCGATGATATCGGCACGAACCATACTGATCTCATCGATGATGATGAGCTCTACCTCGCGTATAATCTTTATCTTCTCTGAATTATACTTCAGGGTGTTGCGGATGTTGCGGACGGAATACATGCTGTCGTTGGGCAGCAGCGGGTGGAAAGGAAGCTTGAAAAAGCTGTGGAGCGTGCTTCCTCCGGCGTTGATGGCCGCAATGCCTGTTGGGGCAAGAATGATATGTTTCTTCTTGGTATTGGCGGCTATATAACGTAAAAAAGTAGATTTACCCGTCCCCGCCTTTCCGGTAAGGAAAAGCGAACGACGGGTAAACTGTATGATTTGGAGTGCATTCTGCAACTCCGGGTTGTCGAGATCAATCATTGTATTTAACAGAACTTTAGCATGTGGTTCAAGTACGGGCTGAAGGCCCAAAAGCTCCTAGCCCAGGGCATCGCCCTGGGTATAATGGCAATCAGCAAGGCGCCCTGTAAGGGCAAAAGCTTTGTATATTGCCAGGTATTTGAAAGCTTTTGCCCTTACAGGGCGACAGGTTTGCGCCCATAAACACCCAGGGCGATGCCCTGGGCTAGGAGCTTCTGCCCTTTCAGGGCGTGTGGGGCTTACTTGCGAAACTTGAGTAAACTATAAACTAAATTTAAAGGTCATCGAAGTTGACAGGCTGCTCCGTTGGCTTGGCCTTCTTCTTCTCTTTCTTTTCTTCTGTGGTGGCTGTACCGTTGGCAGATTCGCTTTCAGCCTTCTTGGCAGGAACTTCGCGGATGATAGGGTTGCCTTCGTCATCGAGAACGATCTCTTCCTGGAAGGCGGTACTGTCTACCTTGGTGGTATCTACCTTTGGCTTTGGTGCATAGCTTGCACAGATGTACATATCGCGGGTGATATCGCTGTCCTGTGGCTTGTCAAACTTGCCGTGATACTGCTGGAAGGCTGGGTCTCCAAAGACACACTGGAGGAAGTAACCGCACACAGGAAGAGCGGTTCTGGATCCCTGCCCCAAGGCTCCGGTGCGGAAGTGGAGACAGCGGTATTCGCCTCCTACCCAGGCACCAACTACGAGCTTAGGGCTCACACACATGAACCAGGCATCGGAGTGGTTATTGGTGGTACCTGTCTTGCCACCGAACTCAGTATCACGGTAGTTGCCTACATAGCCCCAGAGACTCTGGGATGTACCTCCCGGCTCCTTCATACCGCCCTGTAAGAGCTGCTGCATGAGGAAGGCACTCTTGTAAGGTATCACCTGCTCGGAATCGGTAGGGCCCTCGTAAACCACCTTACCGTCGTGGTCTACAATCTTGGTAACCAATACCGGGTCGTGGTGCTTGCCATTGTTGGCAATGGTGCTGTAGGCGCATGCCATCTCCAGGAGGTTGACATCGCTGGAACCGAGGGCGAGAGAAGGGGTGTCATCCAGCGGACTGTTGATACCCATCTTCTTGGCTGTCTCGATGATGCGCTTGATGCCCATCTCCTGTCCTAATCTTACAGCCACAGAGTTGATACTCTTGGCAAAGGCACTCTTCAATGGGATGCTGTCGCCCGAGAACGAACCGTTGGCATTGGATGGACGCCAGGTGGTCATCTCGTGCTTCTTCTTATCGTATACCTCCATAGAGATATATTCGTCGCGACGCTTGTCACAAGGGGTTAAACCCTGATTCATTGCCTCGGTATAAACAAAGAGCTTGAAGGTAGAACCAGGCTGGCGCTCGGCTGTTACCTTGTCATACTTCCAGTGGTCGAAGTCGATATCGCCCACCCATGCCTTTACTGCTCCGGTCTGTGGCTCCATGGCTACAAAGGCGCAGTGCATGAAGGTGGTCATATACTTGATGGAGTCTTCTGATGTCATGTTCATCGTGATGCTGCCCTTGTCATAATCGAATACCTTAACCGGGTGAACCCACTCCTTATAGTAATAGTTTACTGAGTCGGGATTGTTAGGGAAGCGGGCTATCAATGCCTTGTAGAATGGCTGGCGCTCGGCGATGCCCTGGATGAAGTTTGGAATCACGTTGTGGTTCTCATCCTGCCAAGGATCCTGACCCATCCAGTTGCCTTTGCCTGCCTGGGTACGGCGGATGCTCCAGTGGTTGTTGAAGTTCTGCTGTACCTGTTTCATCTGCTTGCGGGCTGCATCTTCTGCATACTTCTGCATGCGGGTATCGATGGTGGTATAAATCTTCAAACCGCTGGTATAGAGGTCGTAACCTTCGTCTTTACACCAGTCTTTCAGGTAGTTGGCTACTGCCTCACGGAAGTATTTAGCCTGTCCGTCGTAGTTTTCTTCTACCTTGAAATCGAGCTTGATAGGCTCATCTTTCAGTTCATTGTATCTGTCTTTTGAGAGATCGCCATGTGTCACCATATTATATAATACGGTGTTGCGGCGTGCAAGACTGTTCTCCGGGTTGGTGCGTGGGTTGTAGTAGGTGGTAGCTTTGAGCATGCCCACGAGCACGGCAGCCTGACCGGTGGTCAACTCCTTAGGGGTGGTGTTGAAGTAGGTCTTCGCAGCGGTTTTGATACCATAGGAATTGCTACCGAAATCTACCGTATTAGCATACATGGTGATGATTTCCTTCTTGCTGAACACCGTTTCGAGTTTAACCGCGATGATCCACTCCTTGCTCTTGATGATGAGCAGGCGGAGTACAGGAATCTTGCCCAGCAAACCGGTAGAATATTGCGAACGTACACGGAACATGTTCTTCGCCAGCTGCTGTGTGATGGTAGAAGCACCGCGCCCGTTATGATGGAGGAGTGCATCCTTGGCAGCAGCAAACACACCGATAGGGTCGATACCGATATGCTTGTAGAATCGTTCATCCTCGGTATCTACCAGTGCCTTGAAGAAATCAGGTGTTACCTCATCATATTCTACCGGAGTACGATTTTCGTTGAAATACTTGCCGATGAGTTTTCCATCAGCCGAATAGATTTCAGAGGCCTCTGAGGTCTGTGGGTCCAGAATGCCTGAGAAATAGCCAGGTGACTTGCCGAAGAGCCATAAGAAGTTGATATCTACTGCGCCCAGATACAAGATGAAGGCGACTATACAACTTGCCAAGGCTACGAGGGTCTTGGTATACCACGCTCTGCCCTGATACAATCCTTTGTACCAGGTACAGAATACGCGAAACTTTTGCCATAACCAGGCAAAGAGAGACTTAATTTTATTCATATATGATGATATAATGATTTCGTTGTTTTACTCTTCGTTCTTCACTTCCTCTACATCCACATAAATCTCCTTTGAATCCTGTTTCTGCTGCTGGTTCTTCAGCCAGATTCTCTTGTTGTTGGAGACTTTAAAGGCGTTGAGAAGCTCTACTACTCCATAGATGAGCATACCCCAACCGATGATGAAAAGAGGAGCAGAGGCGATGGCTGAAGGCTTGATGATGGCGAGCAGACCCAGCAGAAGAAGGGCTGAAGGGAAGAGCCAAAAGAGAATGCCTACGCGTCCCATCTTAGCTGCTGAAGCCAGGTTGACAAACTGGGTCAGAGCGCCCAAAATCAGGATGAATGCCAGGATGAACATCAGCCAGGCGATAAATACCTGAGGCATCAGGGCAAGCAGCAATCCCAGGATAAGACTGCCTACGCTCACAAGCGGGAATTTAGGCATCATGCCCATGATAGGCTTACCATTGGAATCAGACAGAATCTGGCCCTGCATCTTCTCTGCATTGCGCTTGGCTGCCCAATAACTGGCAAGGGAGATGACACCTGAAAGGAAAAACAAAACACCGATGGCGATGGTTATCCAGGTGACAGTCTGCTCACGATATTGGATGAGCAGGACTCCTACGATGATGGCGCATACTGCGCGGAATATTGAACTGTGTATTACCTTCATACTAAAACTGATTTTGTTATTTCGGGGCAAAGTTACGAAAGAAATCCGAAACTAGCAAGAAGTTTTTTATATAAACTTAAATTATTGCTATATTTAACGCTAATTATTGCTATATTTAACGCAAATTATTTGTTGGTCTCGATAGAAAGCCGTAATTTTGTAAGCAAAATCAGAATCATGATGTCTTGGAAAGAGACTTAGTGAAAGTAAAAACTATGTCTGGAGTATAGACTTAGGAAAAGTAAAAACTCATTTTTGATATAGACGGAAAAAGTAAAGACAATGACAAAATTATATTTGGTGCGCCATGGGGAAACGGTGGATAACAAGGCGCAAATTATGCAGGGACAAACACCGGGAAAGCTCAATATGAAAGGTATTGAGCAGGCTGAGGAAGTGGCCAGGAAAATGGCGGGTACACCTATCGATGTTTTCGTGTCGAGCGATCTCTATCGCAGTATACAGACCTGTGAAATTATCGCCGGCTCGCATCCCGTTGTCACCACTCCCTTGCTCAGAGAGCGTGATTGGGGCGATTTTACGGGTAAATTCATCCCTGACCTGCCGAAGGATCCAAAGGATTGGCCGGACAACATAGAGACGCTGGAAAAGATGAAATCAAGAGCCCAGAATTTCCTTACCTGGCTCAAGGTTACTTATCCTGATCAGACCGTTCTTGCTGTGGGGCATGGCATCATCAACAAGGCTATCCAGAGTGTTTATTATAAACGTCCGATGAACCAGATAGAGAAAATGGCGAATGCTGAGGTCAGAGTCCTTATTCTTTAAGTGAAGAGTGAAGAATTCAATTGCTTCGCTAATCATAAAGTTCAAAGTATCAAAAGTTCTAAGTATAATTTAAAGTATCAAAGAATATGAATAAAATTGCTCTTATTACAGGCGCAACAAGCGGTATTGGCGAAGGTTGTGCACGTCGTTTTGCCCGTGGCGGCTATAACCTGATTCTTACAGGTAGAAATACGGGAAAGTTGGAAATCCTGAAGAAAGAACTCGAGGCTGAGGGCGTTGAGGTGCTTGCCTTGGCTTTCGATGTGCGTAACCGTGAAGCTGCCAAGAAAGCGGTGGATTACATCCCTGAGGAGTGGCGCAATGTGGATGTGCTTATCAATAATGCGGGACTCGCACGTGGATTGGAACCTGAATATGAGGGCGATTTTGAAGATTGGGACCAGATGATTGATACCAATATCAAGGGACTCTTAACCATGACTCGCCTGATTGTACCTGGTATGGTGGAGCGTAATCATGGTCATGTAATCAATATAGGTAGTGTGGCGGGTGATGCTGCTTATGCGGGAGGTAATGTATATTGTGCTACCAAAGCGGCTGTAAAGGCTATTACAGACGGCTTGCGCATTGATGTGGCACATACGAAAGTGCGTGTTACCAATGTGAAACCGGGTTTGGTTGAAACCAACTTCTCTAACATCCGTTTCCATGGTGACCAGAACCGCGCAGACAACGTTTACCGCGGTATAGAACCTCTAAATGGCGATGATATAGCTGATGTCGCCTTCTATGCTGCAAGTGCCCCAGAACATGTGCAAATAGCTGAGGTACTGGTTCTTGCTACGCATCAGGCTAACGGAACCGTGATACACAGAAGCTAGTTAATAGTTTACAGTTAATAGTTTATAGTTTATAGAGGCTGCGCCGTTGAGCAAGATAGTCAAAGCGGTTTATGCTATAAACTGTAAACTATTAATTATTAACTATTAATGATGTGGCAAAGCTGATTGATATCTGATTCGAATGTATCTCGATTAATCGCCTTTGCTCGCATTCCAGACTTGTAGTTGTAGATGGTCTGGGTGGAGTAATGCAGCAGGGTGGCAATCTCCTGGCTGTCGGTTACACCCAGTCGCATCAGGGCAAAGATGCGAATCTCAGTGGTCAGGTCGTGCGTAGTAGGAACTTCCATTTGACATTCTGGCAGCAGGAGCTTGTTCAACTCAGTAACGAAACCCGGATACAATTCCATGAATGCCTTGTCGAACCGGTTGTAGAACATCTGTGATTCCTCTTCTTCCAATTTATGGGTGTTGAGACTCTTCAGTAAATCGGCGGTCTGGTTTGCCTTGATCTTACGGCTTACCAGTTTGCGGTAATCTGATAACTTGCTGATATAAGCCGCACTGATGTCCATAAAGAGGCGCATGTAGGTCTCTCGCTTGATATTGGTCTCTACCAGCTGCTGGTTCAGTTCGGTGAGCTGTGCATTCATCTCTTTCTGCTTCTCGTTCTGTTCTTCAATCTCAGCCTTGTTTTTCTTCAGCTTGTTCTTCTGTCGGTTGTTGACTAAGGAGAGGATAAGGATGATGACCAGCGCTATGCTTACACCAATGAACCCCCAAAGAAAGCGGGTACGAGAGCGCTCGGCAGCCTGCTGGTTGGCTGAAGCGATGACTGGAAGGATGTTCGAAATCTCCATCATGCGCAGTTGGTTGTTGAAGAACTGTGCATCTTCCATCGTGTGCTGGATATATTTGGCAGCTCTCTTACTGTTGCTCGCATCCTTTTTAAAGATGTAGTAGGCTAGCTTTTGAAGCGCAACAGTTTCTTTGAGTTGACACAATCCATCGCTCACGGATGCCTCTACGAGAAATTCCTCGTAAAGGTCGAATTTGCCGTTTTTTTTGTAATATCTGGCTATACCATAAGCTGACATGGCATGGATACGGGATTTGGCTGGCGACATCTTCAGTGCCTTCTGATAATGGTTGAGCGATTCCTTGCTGGTAGGGTTGTTGAAATAGGCGTATTCGCCCATGAGATACTGATAGTAGGCAGATTTCTTACTGTTTTCGTTAAAACTCTGTATCAGGAGGGTCAAATAATGCTTCTTCTGGGCATGGAATTCTTCGGCGTAATCAGAGTTCTTTGCGTATGATGCCCAATAATTATAGAGCCAGGTGAAGGTGAAGTAATAGTATAGCTTCAACTGGTATGGCATCTCGTCGGGATTGAGCGATTGGAGTAAGTTTTCTGCTTTGTCATAAAACCCCCTTACCGAGAGTATGGATGCCTGGTTTATCTGGTTGCGTAAAATATAATAGGTGTTATGACATTTTTTAGCCAATTCAAGCCCCTGTTTCATATATGCGTATGCTGAGTCGTAGCGGTAAGCACTATAGGCATGATATATGCTGTCAAGAAACAATAGTCGGGTTTGGTCGTCTTCAGCTTCATAAGCTTGCCGCTTCAGATGTTTCAATTCCTTTTCCTTGATTCCCTGATAATATTGGTCGTTTTCAATCATCTTGTCAATACGATCCAATAAAGTCTTCTCGTCCGTTTTGCCTTGAGCAGCCAATGGCATAGTAAGCAAAAGAAGTAAATTTATAAGTAGTTTCATCTTTAATGTTTCTTTATAATTATAACAAAATCGTCTTTTAAATGTTATTTTCGTCCTTTTGTCCGTTTTGTGGTGCAAAGATACAAATTTCCTTTCATATAATACCATTTACTTTAGATAAAAATAGTTAATATATTAAAGCGTCTGATTCTTAATGAGTTATCTGTTTCTTTGGTAGACTTATTTTTTACCAAAATACTACTTAGGTATACAACTTTGAAAAAAATGATATAACTTTGCAACCGAAATCAGAAAACAGTAGTTTTTATGGTTTAATTACCACTTCAAGTCTTCTAAAAGTATTTAATGATAAAGAAAATTCCTTTTGTTGATTTAGTATGTTGATTTAAATAGGAAAACAGGTTTAGTTTATATTAGGGAAAAAAGGATTGGTAATAGACTAGGCTACTTGATGATTCAAGTTTGCCCTTAAAGGCAAAGCTTATCTATTATGTTTTAGGGAAAACCGCCATGCTTTTGTGAAAAAGTGTGGCGGTCTTTGTTTAATATATGTTAGTTTCTTCTCTTTTCTTTGGTCAACTCAAATTATTTTTTTACCTTTGCCACATATTTATATATAGATGATATATATAGGTAGTAGGAAATAGATTTCGAGAGAAAAAATCAGTTTTCTTCATGTGTAGAGGGAATTGGTAAGTAGACTTTAAAATATTATATTGAATAAAATATTAAAACAATGAATATATTAGTAACAGGCGCTAATGGTCAATTGGGACATGAAATGCAAATCTGTGCCCAAAAAAGCAATCACAAGTTTGTCTTCACCGATGTGGCTGAAGGCTATGAAAAACTGGATATCACCAATCTTGACGCTATCCGAGAAAAGGTGAGGGAGAATGATATTCAGGTAATTGTTAACTGCGCTGCTTATACCAACGTAGATAAGGCTGAAACAGATTACGATCTGGCTAATCTGCTCAACAATGCTGCTGCGGGAAATTTGGCACAGGCTATGAAGGAGGTAGATGGTACTTTGATTCATGTATCTACCGACTATGTTTTTCAGGGCGATAAGAATATACCTTGCCGTGAAGATTGGGAAACGAATCCTTTGGGGGTATATGGTAAAACGAAACTTGCAGGCGAAAAGAGTATTGAAGCTACTGGATGCAAGCATATCATCATCCGTACAGCATGGCTCTACTCGCAGTGGGGTAAGAACTTCGTGAAGACCATGCAGAGTCTCACGGCAAGCCATGACGCCCTGAAGGTAGTCTTCGACCAGGTGGGTACTCCAACTTACGCTGGCGACCTGGCTGCTGTCATCTCACATATCATCGAAACTGACCAGTTGGATAAGACGGGCATCTACCACTTCTCTAATGAGGGTGTCTGCTCTTGGTTTGATTTCGCTAAGATTATCTGCGAACTGAGCGGAAATACCTGCGATATACAGCCTTGCTACAGCGAGGAGTTCCCAAGCCCAGTGAAGCGTCCTCACTTCTCTGTACTTGACAAGAGTAAGCTGAAGCAGACTTTCGGATTCAAGGTGCCATACTGGACTGACAGTTTGAAGAAGTGCATCGCTGAATTGGCGGTAGCAAAATAATTATTAATTATAAATTATTAATTGAAATGAAGAATATCATTATCACGGGCGGTGCTGGTTTCATCGGCTCACACGTAGTAAGACTTTTCGTGAACAAATATCCTGAGTATCACATCATCAACCTCGACAAGTTGACTTACGCAGGTAATCTGGCTAACCTCAAGGACATTGAGGACAAGCCTAACTATACTTTCGTTAAGGGTGATATCTGTGATTTCGACCTGATGTTGAAGCTGATGCAGGACTACAAGGTGGATGGCATCATCCATCTCGCTGCCGAGAGCCATGTAGATAGAAGTATCAAGGATCCATTCACTTTCGCTCAGACCAACGTGATGGGAACCCTGTCTCTGCTCCAGGCTGCCAAGATTTACTGGGAGAGTCTTCCTGAGGGATACGAGGGTAAGCGCTTCTACCACATCTCTACTGATGAGGTTTACGGTGCATTGCAGATGACTCACCCTGAGGGCATTCCTGCTCCTTTCACTACCAAGGCATCCAGCGGTAAGAACCACGAGGCTTACGGCGAGGAGTTCTTCGTAGAGACTACCAAGTACAATCCTCACTCTCCATACTCTGCATCCAAGGCAAGCTCAGACCACTTCGTTCGTGCTTTCCACGATACATACGGTATGCCTACCATCGTGACCAACTGCTCTAACAACTACGGTCCATACCAGTTCCCAGAGAAGTTGATTCCGCTGTTTATCAACAATATCCGTCATCGCAAGCCATTGCCAGTATATGGTAAGGGTGAGAACGTGCGCGACTGGTTGTATGTAGTAGATCATGCCCGTGCCATCGATATGATTTTCCACAAGGGCAAGATAGCCGAGACCTATAACATCGGCGGTTTCAACGAGTGGAAGAATATCGATATCATCAAGGTGGTAATCAAGACTGTTGATAGATTGCTCGGCAGAAAGGAAGGCGAGGATATGGATCTCATCACTTATGTAACAGACAGAAAGGGTCACGATATGCGTTATGCCATCGACTCTAGAAAGTTGCAGAAGGAACTCGGCTGGGAGCCATCTCTCCAGTTTGAGGAGGGTATCGAGGAAACCGTGAAATGGTATCTCGATAACCAGGAATGGATGGATAACGTAACATCGGGTGATTACCAGAAGTATTACGATAATATGTATTCAAACCGATAATAGCTTTTGGAGTAATCGGAACATGTTTTTATTGTAACCGGTGCATGTCTCTATTGTAACCGGTGCAAGAGATCCTGTTTTGTATATTGAATCAGGAGTCCTGTATTTGTTTATAACAGCAAATGCAGGACTTTTTTGTTTTATGGCAATTAAAATGCAGTAAATATATTATTATTTCTTAATTTTTTATGCTTTATGTCGAAGAAAACTGAAAACTAGAAAATATTTTTCTATCTTTGCAGCCTTAATGATATATAAAAGAAACAGATATGAAGAAAATAATAATATCAGGCATCGTTATGGCGGTTGCTACCTTGTCGTGCCTTCCCGTTAAGGGACAGGAAAAGGTGGTTCCTTTTAAATATGGTAATATGGACCACTGGGTAATCAGGAATATCAAAGAATCAGGCATTATTGGAGGAAATCAGAAAAAAGTTTATGCCGTTGGACCTAATATGACTATCAATGGTAATATTCCTTATACCAATAAGGGTGGTTCGCCTTGGGGTTCCTCTAATGTCCTGGCACATGTATCGGGCATCTATAAGACGAATAACTCTGTGTTTCGTGATAAACATGGTAGTGGATATTGTGCCAAACTGGTAACCCATATTGAGAAAGTAAAAGTGCTGGGACTCATCAATATCAAGGTCTTGGCTGCCGGTTCTCTCTTTCTGGGTGATGTTCGTGAACCGATAACAAGTACCAAGGATGGTCCTAAAGCCATCAACTGGGGTATACCATTCACCGCACGTCCTAAGGCTTTGCGCTTTGATTATAAGACATCTCTCCCTCATGCAGCCAATCGTATCAAGCAGAATGGATTTAGCGGAGCCTCTACGGTTGCAGGTCGAGATCATGCTATAGCTGTGCTCTATCTGCAGAAACGTCATGAAGATGCTAAGGGAAATATAACAGCTAAACGTGTGGGTACGATGGTAGTCAGATTCGGAAAGAGTACCGATAGATGGGTGGAAGATGCTACCTATACAATCCATTATGGCGATATCCGCCACATGGTAGGTTATCAGGCTGGTACTATGGGACTGCGATCCACTGACTATGCCCGTAACAGCAAGGGTAAGAGTGTGCCGGTAAAAGAAGTAGGATGGGCGAGTGCTAACGAAACACCTACTCATCTGATTCTTCAGTTCTCCTCATCCGATGGTGGAGCCTATATCGGAACTCCAGGCAATACCTTGTGGATTGATAATGTAGCATTGGTGTATTAAAATAATAAAATCGACAAAATGAAGCATATTCTGACAATACTTATTATGATGTTGGCATTGGGCAGCTATGCCTCTGAGCCTTCTGTAACCGATAGTATCTCATCTGCAGAGAAGATGGATACGACGACTTTACATGCCGGAAAATCATGGGTGAACCGGATTCTTGACTACTTTAATGATTCCAATAAAAACAAGAAGCATAAGCGTTTCGATTTTAGTGTGATAGGTGGCCCTCATTATGCCTCTGATACCAAGTTTGGATTGGGATTGGTGGCAGCAGGACTATACCGTACTGATCCGAATGACAGTATTCTTCCTCCTTCTAATGTCTCGCTTTATGGTGATGTCAGTTCTGTTGGTTTCTACATGTTGGGTGTCCGTGGTAACCATATTGCTCCTAAAGGAAGATATCGCATCGATTATGATCTCCAATTCTATTCTTTCCCGTCAGATTTCTGGGGAATAGGTTATGAGATGGGCGATAACGATGACAATAAGAGTGATATGAAGCGTTGGCAGGCTCAGGCTGAAGTTAGCTTCCTGTTTCGTGTAGCTGATAATTTCTATATCGGACCGATGGCGAGTTATGACTATGTAATAGGTAAACATATTGAGCGTCCGGAATTGCTGCAAGGCATGGACCGTCATACATGGAATGTAGGAGCTGGCGTTTCTCTGGTATATGATAACAGAGATAATCTTACGAATCCACATCGTGGTATCTATCTGAATATCAATCAGATGTTCAGACCTGGATTTATGGGAAATGATTATGCTTTCAGTACGACTGCATTTCGTTTTGATGCCTATCAGCGACTGGGCAAGGGAACAATTCTTGCCGAGGACTTTAGGGCTAACCTCAACTTTGGTAATCCTTCGTGGGGAATGATGGCTGAATTGGGTGGTACTCATTCCATGCGTGGCTATTATGAAGGCCGTTATCGCGATAAGCATTCTCTGGAAGCAACGGTTGAGTTGCGCCAACATGTATGGAAGCGTAATGGCATCGTAGTGTGGGTTGGAGCAGGAACCATCTTCCCGAAATTCTCGGCATTGCGCTCTAAACAGATTTTGCCGAATGCCGGTGTAGGTTATCGCTGGGAATTTAAGAAGAATGTGAATGTACGTCTGGATTATGGATTCGGTAAGTCGGGTCAGTCTGGTTTCCTCTTCAATATCAATGAAGCGTTTTAGTAATAATGCTCTTTATGTAGTTTGATAATGCTCTTTAATGTGTTAATGAAAAGTAGAATGAACTGTTTTACGGATATATATAAGGATATATATAATAAGGTGGTGTTGCCTATATATAATAAGGTGTCATCGGGCGCATTCCTTTACGGGTATGCTGTGGTAGCATTGTTGTTGCCTAATATAGCTCTGTGCTATACCGAGTGCTTGGCTCCGTGGGCATGTGGTGTCAACGTGTTGCTACCTTTGGCACTCTACATGTGGTTCTTTTCGTTAACCAGATGCCCGGGTAAGATGATCTGGTGGGCTTTTCTTTTTGTTTTTTTCGCTGCCTTCCAACTGGTATTGCTTTATCTCTTCGGGACGGGAGTGATAGCGGTAGATATGTTTCTGAATCTTGTAACTACCAATCCTGGCGAGGTGAAGGAACTGCTTGGTAATCTGTTGCCTGCTGTGGTGGGTGTTTTTGTGGTTTATCTTCCTTTGCTGGTTCTGGCTATTGTCAATATCAGCAAGAAAGGGATGATAGTGGTTCAACTCCAGCATCGTGTGCGTCGTTGGGCTTTGGAGATAGCTGCTGTCGGTTTATTCTGTCTGCTGGCTTGCTATGTGGCTGTAGATGATTATCGCTTGCGCAACCAGCTTTATCCTGTTAACGTTTGCTATAATCTCTATCTTGCTTTCGAGCGTGATGCGGCTTCAGAGAATTACAGGGAGGCAAGCAGGAATTTCAGGTTTGATGCCAGGAGCGAGCACGATGCTGAGGCTCCCGAGGTGTATGTGATGGTGGTGGGAGAGACGGCGAGAGCCCACAATTTCAGTCTCTATGGCTATCCGCGCGATACCAATCCTTTGCTTTCCAAGACTCCTGGAATCATAGCTTTTCCCGATGCTACAACCCAGAGTAATACTACGCATAAGAGTGTTCCTATGCTCCTGTCGGCTGCATCAGCAGAGGATTTCGAACGTCTCTTTCATGAGAAAGGTATCCTGGCTGCTTTCAGGGAGGCGGGATTTCATACCGTATTTATCAGCAATCAGCTGCCTAATCATTCTTTTATTGATTTCCTTGGCGAACAGGCTGATGAACATTACTTCCTGAAGGAAGGTGCTTCTGCAAAAGATAATCATTATGATAGTGATTTGTTGCAGAAGTTGGATGGGATATTGCCTGCGGCAGATGCTTCTTCATCCAAGCAATACCGTTATCGGAAACTCTTCGTGGTACTTCATACTTATGGTTCTCACTTTAATTACCAGGAGCGCTATCCCCGTAATTTCGCTTTCTTTAAACCTGACAGTAAGAGCGAAGCGAAGCCGGAGAACCGGCGTGACCTGCTGAATGCATACGATAATACCATCCGGTATACCGATTATATCCTGCATGGTATCGTAGAACGTCTGCAGAAATGGGAGAAGACTCAGGCAAAGACGGATGGGGTATATAGCCAACCTACATCGGCGATGCTCTATACCAGCGACCATGGAGAGAATATCTTTGATGATGACCGTCGCCTCTTTCTGCACGCCGCCCCGAAGGCATCTGATTATGAGCTGCATGTTCCTTTCATCATCTGGACATCAGATGGTTATGGAAAACAATATCCGGGAATACTGAAAACTTTGTCTGGTCATCGTACCCAACAGGTACAGACGAGTCTTTCGGCTTTTCATACGATGTTGGGGATAGGAGGCATCCTGACCCGTTATCGCCAGGATGAATACTCGGTGGCAAGTGATAAATATCATCCTGTGAAGTTGCTTTATCTGGATGATCATGATGAAGCGATTCCACAGGAAAATGCCAAATATTAGCATCTGATTTTTAAGCGTAAACGCGCTCTTTGTGTAAAATACATGAAAAGAGTTTTCGTAAATGTCAATTATTTGCGAAAACTCTTTGTCGTATCTATAATTTGCTGTATCTTTGCACCCGGATTTAGATAATAATAAAAATACAGTTGTTATGGAACCAACTCGAAAAATCGAAAAGGTAGGCATGCGCAACCTCCGTATGGAGGATTATGATCAGCTTGCCAAGTCATTTAGGCGTATTTACGCAGACTCAGATGTATTCTGGACAAAAGAACAGATTAAGAAACTCATTACTATCTTCCCTGAGGGACAGGTGGTTATTATCGTTGATGATAAGATTGTGGGCTGTGCGCTCTCTATCATCGTCAATTATAATATGGTGAAGGGCGATCATACCTATGCTCAGGTTACGGGTAATGAAACCTTCAATACCCACGATCCTAATGGAAACATTCTTTACGGTATCGAGGTATTTATCCACCCTGATTATCGTGGTTTGCGCCTGGCTCGCCGTATGTATGAGTATCGCAAGGAACTCTGCGAGAAGCTCAACTTGAAGGCTATCATGTTTGGCGGTCGTATACCAAACTATCACAAGTATGCCGATAAGATGCGCCCTAAGGAGTATATCGAGCACGTAAGAAACCGTGAAATCTATGACCCGGTTCTTACCTTCCAGCTTTCCAATGATTTCCACGTGCGCCGCGTAATCCGCAACTATCTTCCTAGCGATGAGGAGAGCGAACACTGCGCCACCCTCTTGCAGTGGGATAACATCTATTATCAGCCACCTACGGATTCTTATGTAGACCGCAAGCCTACCGTAAGAATCGGATTGGTACAGTGGCAGATGCGCCCATACGCTTCGGTGGATGACCTCTTTGAGCAGGTTGAGTTCTTCGTTGATTCAGTGAGCGATTACAAGAGCGATTTCATTCTCTTCCCAGAGTATTTCAATGCGCCTTTGATGGCTCGTTTCAACGACTTGGGTGAGGCGCAGAGCATCCGAAAGATGGCGCAGTATACCGAAGAAATCCGTGACCGTTTCCGCGAGTTGGCCATCAGTTACAACATCAATATCATCACGGGTAGTATGCCTTATCTTAAGGACGATTCCCTCTATAATGTAGGCTTCCTCTGCCGCAGAGATGGTAGCGTGGATATGTACGAGAAAATCCATGTTACACCAGATGAGCAGAAGTGCTGGGGATTGAGTGGTGGTAGCCATATCCAGACCTTCGATACCGATTGCGGTAAGATTGGTATCGTGATCTGCTATGATGTGGAGTTCCCTGAGTTGTCTAGATTAATGGCTGAGGATGGCATGCAGATTCTCTTCGTTCCATTCATGACCGATACGCAGAATGCTTACTCCCGAGTAAGAGTTTGTGCCCAGGCGCGTGCTATCGAGAACGAGTGCTATGTAGCCATTGCGGGTAGTGTGGGCAACTTGCCTCGTGTTCATAACATGGATATCCAGTATGCCCAGAGTGCCGTGTTCACCCCTTGCGACTTTGCTTTCCCTAACGATGGCAAGCGTTCAGAGGCAACACCTAATACCGAGATGATTCTCGTATCAGATGTTGACCTGAATCTCTTGAATGAGCTTCATACCTACGGTGCTGTAAGAAATCTTCGCGACCGCCGCAAGGATCTGTATGAATTGAAACAGAAGAAGTAAGTGGCAAGAAAAATTTAACATTCAACACTTAACATTTAAATAAAGTGTATAAGATAGAAATCTCGGAGCGCACGCTCCACTTCAAGCAGCCGGCAGGCACGTCTCGTGGCGTATATACCACGAGGCACAGTTATTATCTCACTCTCACCTCGGATGAAATGCCGGGGGTAGAGGGAGTGGGAGAGTGTGCTACGCTCCCTGATCTCAGTTGCGATGCCAAACCGGAATATGAGATGACCCTGCGACAGGTTTGCCAGATGGTGGAGCAGATGGGACGCATTCCTTACGATATGATTCGTGCTTACCCTAGCATCACCTTCGGTTTGGAAACAGCCTTCGCTTCGTTCTTCGATGCAGCAAAGAAGAAGCTGGGGGCAATGAATCTGTCTGAGGGAAAGACTTCTGCCGAAATACTGAAGGAGGCGGGAGTCTCTGTTCCTATGGGAATGGAGAATCTTGTCAATCTTTTCGACTCTCCTTTCGGTAGGGGAGAAGAGGGCATCACCATCAACGGATTGGTGTGGATGGGAACCTACGAGGAGATGCTGGCACGACTGGAGGAGAAACTCCAGGCGGGTTTCCATTGCGTGAAACTGAAGATCGGTGCCATCGATTTCTTCAAGGAACTCGATCTCATCAAGCGCATCCGTGATGTGTATACCAAGGAGCAGGTTGAGTTGCGTGTAGATGCCAATGGTGGTTTTTTGCCGGAGAATGCGATGAGTCAGCTGGAGGCTTTGGCTAAATATGATATTCATTCGATAGAGCAGCCTATCAAGCAGCATCAGTGGCCTAAGATGGCTCAGCTTTGTCGCGAAACACCGCTCCCTATCGCCCTAGACGAGGAGTTGATTGGTGTGAATGTCCGGAGTATGAAACAGGCTTTGCTCGATACCGTCCGTCCTCAGTATATCATCCTCAAACCTTCACTTCATGGTGGAATCTATGGATGTAACGAGTGGATAGAACTGGCTAACCAGCGTGGTATCGGCAGCTGGATTACTTCCGCTCTTGAGAGTAATATCGGTCTGAATGCTATTGCTCATTATGCAGCTAAAGTATATGGTCCTAATGTTAAGATGCCGCAAGGCTTGGGTACCGGTCAGCTCTTTACTGATAATATACCGATGCCTTTGGAGATTCGTGGTGATCAATTATTTGTAGTAAAATGACTTTAGAAGAATTCCTTTCAGAATGGAATAACGGTAGTGACCGGGTGCTTGTTCATACCAGTGGCTCCACGGGAAAGCCCAAGCCGATGATGGTAGAGAAGAAGCGAATGCTCAACTCGGCCCGCATCACCTGTGATTTCTTGGGATTGAAACCTGGAGACAGTGCCCTGCTCTGCATGTCGCTCGATTATATTGCAGGTAAGATGGTGGTGGTGCGGAGTATAGAGCGCCATCTCCATCTTATTTCTGTATCCCCAAGTGGGCATCCTTTGAAAGATGTAAATGAAGAGATTACCTTCGCTGCGATGGTCCCGATGCAGGTTTATAATACCCTGCAGGTTCCTGAAGAGCGGGCTCGTCTCTGCCGCATCAGGCATCTTATTATCGGTGGCGGAGCCATAGATGAGGCTCTCGAACAGAAACTGAAGGCTCTTCCCGGCAATATTGCCATCTGGAGTACCTACGGAATGACCGAAACGCTCTCGCATATTGCCCTGAGAAGAATTAATGGTGCTGAGGCCAGCGAATGGTACCAGCCTTTCGATAGTGTGAAAATCAGTCAGACCGATGAAGGTTGTCTGGTGATAGATGCTCCGCAGGTCTGTGCTGAGCCCCTGGTAACGAATGATATAGTGGAAATAGAATCCTATATATATAATAAGGTGGAAAAACTCCGTTTTCGCATCAAAGGCAGAAAAGACAATGTGATTTGCAGCGGAGGCATCAAGATTCAGATAGAAGAGATTGAGGCTCTTTTGAAGCCTTATCTTGAAAAACCTTTCATGATAGCCAAGAAGAAAGACGGGAAGTTTGGAGAGATTGCAGTTCTCCTGACGGAAGATGAGGAGATAGAAAAAATAGAGGCGACTGTTCGCCGCCTCTTATCTGATCATAAATATTGGATTCCAAGGGGATTCCTTCATGTAGAGCATCTTCCGCTTACTGAAACCGGAAAGCCGAAGCGCTCTATCTTTCTTTAAAGGGATTCTCTGAAGAAAGATTCTTTAGCTGAATTATCCTTCTCTGAAGAAGTCAAGTGCTTCCTTGATCTCTTCTGTCGTAGCTGTCTGGTTGATACGGATATCGCCTATGCCACCCAGCATCGTGAAGTTGATGATGCCATTCTGGTTCTTCTTGTCATGGTGCATCAGCTCGATGAGCTCATCATAGTCATCGCAGGTAATATCCAGTGTACCATAGAACTCCTTGATGAAGTTTACGGTCTGGCGCATCTTCTCTGTAGGGAATCCGGTCTTGGCAACACTCAGATAGAGTTCTGGAATCAGACCGAATGCCACTGCATAACCATGCAGGATAGGCTTACGCTTCAATGCCCAACTCTCGAATGCATGACCGAAAGTATGCCCCAGGTTCAGAGCCTTGCGGATGCCCTGCTCGTGAGGATCCTGCTCTACAATGCGCTCCTTTACCTTCACGCTGTCGCCTACCATGCGCTGCAACTGCTTCAAATCAGGCTTGTCGAGGTCAAAGCTGACCAGTTCTTCCCACATTGCTTCTGTAGAAATCAGACCGTGTTTCAGCATCTCTGCATAGCCCGAACAGATGTTTTCTGCATCGAGCGTCTTCAGGAACTTTGTATCGAGAATAACGAACTTAGAATCGTTGAACACGCCTACTTCGTTCTTCAGTCCGCCGAAGTTGATGCCTGTCTTTCCACCTACCGATGCATCTACCATAGCCAGCAGGGTGGTAGGAATATTGATAAAGTTGATACCTCTCTTAAAAGTGCTGGCAGCAAAGCCACCCAGGTCGGTTACCATACCGCCGCCCAGATTAATCATACAGGAGTGGCGTGAAGCTCCTCCCTCCTGCAGTCCTTTCCATACCATCATCAGACTTTCGATGTCTTTATGGCTGTCGGTAGCCGGAATAGTGATGATATGGGCTTCCTTCATGCAGTAAAAATTCTGCAATACAGGCATGCATAGTTCCAATGTCGTAGTATCTGTAAGCACAAAAAGCTTGTCGTGCTCACACTCAGAAAGTGCACTTACCAGTTCGCTTTCCAGTTGGGTTGATATGATTACTCTTTGTTCCATAACATTCTAACGTATTAATTTTTGTGCAAAGATACACTAAAATGGAGACAATACAAAAAAAAAGTTGCTAAATTTGCGTTTTTTATCTCAGAATGCATTAAACCTTGGTGTATTTAACGCGTCAAAACAATCGAGTAACAAAAATGATAATAGAATATCATAGCGATTATGTGTGAAAACACTCATAGTTGGAAATAATAACAAATAAAAATAAGAATGAAAAAATCGATTCTGACGATGCTGCTGCTGTTGATGGCAATAGCATCCTTTGCTCAACAGCGACTGATATCCGGTCAGATTACCGACCGCGATACCAAGGAGGCCATTGAGCAGGTAACTATTCAATTGCTTAAGAGCGACAGCACGTATGTAGCTGGTGCCATCAGCAATGAGAACGGACTCTTTCACGTCACCGCTCCGGCTAATGGCAAGTATCTGCTCAAGATTTCGAGCGTAGGATACAAGTCTACTGTGAAGCGTATCCAAATTTCTGATAACAAGGATCTGGCTATGGGTAAGATTGTGCTGGGTGCTGAGGCTATCATGCTGAAAGGCGCTGTGGTAACAGCTATGGCTCAGAAGGTAACCCTGAAGGAGGATACTTTCGTGTACAATTCTTCTGCCTATCGCACACCGGAAGGCTCGGTAGTTGAGGAACTCGTAAAGCGTCTGCCGGGTGCAGAGGTGAGCGATGACGGTACTATCAAGATTAATGGTAAGGAAGTAAAGAAGATTCTCGTAGACGGCAAGGAGTTTATGACGGGCGATACCAAGACTGCCCTGAAAAACCTGCCTACCAGCATCATCGAGAAAATCAAGGCATACGATGAGAAGAGTGATCTCTCTAAGGTAACCGGTATTGATGATGGTGAGGAGCAGACCGTGCTCGACTTCGGTGTGAAGAAGGGTATGAACAAGGGTTTGATTTCCAATATCGACCTGGGTGTGGGCAACAAGAGCCGCTACAATATGCGTGGCATGGGTGGTTATTTCAGTGATAACAACCGATTCATGCTCTTTGCCAATGCCAATAACACCAGCGACCGTGGTTTCGGAGGCGGTGGACCGGGCAGAGGTTTCGGAGGCGCTAACGGTTTGAATGCCAGCAAGATGATAGCCGCCAACTACAATTACGAACTGAAAGATAAATTCAAGTTCAATACTTCACTTCGCTGGAATCACAGCGATGGCGATATTTGGAGCCGTCGTTCCAGCGAGAACTTCATGGGTAGCAGCTCTTCGTTCAGCAACAGCTTGACTCAGAATTTCTCCCGCAGCAACAGTTGGAATGGCAACATCCGATTGGAGTGGATGCCTGATTCCATGACCAATATCCTCTTCCGTCCTTCCATCTCCTGGAGTACCAGCGATGGATTGAGTGGCAGCCAGTCGGCTTCTTACAACAAGGATCCTTATACCATTACCACCAAAGACCCTCTTTCTGAGGAAGGTATTGATGAGTTGGAGAAGGCTGAGGCTATGGTGAACAGTCAGTTGACTAACGGAATCACCTATTCTGATAATAACAATATCAGGGGTATGCTGCAGGTGAACCGCAAGTTGGGCAACAAGGGACGTAACATCACCTTCCGTGTGGATGCCAAATATACGGATAATGACAGCAAGAGCATCTCGCTCAACAATGCCAAGCTCTATCTCGTACAGACAGCGGAGGGTAAGGATTCTACTTATCAGACCAACCGCTATAACCTGACTCCTTCGAAGAATTACAGCTATGCGGGCCAGTTGACCTATAGTGAGCCGCTCTGGAAGGCTACCTTCCTGCAGTTCAGCTATAAGTTTACTTACAGCTACTCCAAGAGCGACCGCAGCACCTACGATTTCAGCAAGTATGCTATGAGTGGTGATCAGGAGTACCGTGGTTGGGATAGTTACCTGAATCCGTTTGCCGGTCATCTCGAAGATTACAAGGATGATGATCAGAGCCGTTTCTCTGAGTATCGCAACTACAATCACGATATCCAGGTGATGATGCGATTCGTCCGTCAGAAGTATAACTTGAACTTCGGTGTGATGATTCAGCCACAGCAGTCGAAGTATATCCAGGATTATCAGGGAGTGCATGTAGATACCGTTCGTAACGTAACGAATATCAGTCCAACCCTCGATTTCCGTTATCGCTTCTCAAAGATGAGCAACCTGCGTGTGAACTACCGTGGTACCACCTCTCAGCCAAGCATCTCTCAGTTGCTTGATATCACAGATAACAGCGACCCGCTGAACATCTCGAAGGGTAACCCTGGCTTGAAGCCATCGTTCACCCAGAACTTCCGGTTGTTCTACAACAATTTCGTGCAGAACCACAACAAGGGTGTCATGACCTTCATCAACTTCTCTACCACCAACAATAGCATCAGCAATAAGGTGACCTACGATGAGAAGACTGGTGGAAGAATCACCCGACCTGAGAATATCAATGGCAACTGGAATGTGATGGGAGCCTTTATGTTCAACTGCTCTATCGATAGTGCTGGTGTATGGAACTTGAATACCGACACCTACTTGGGTTACAACAACTACGTGAGTTATCTGAGCCTCGACAAGCAGTCTGATTCCCAGAAGAATACCACCCGCAGTACTACTTGGAGAGAGCGCCTCTCTTTCAGCTATCGTAACGACTGGCTGGAGCTTTCGCTCGATGGAACATTGAATTATAACCATGCTACAAACAAGTTGCAGCCTAACAGCAACCTCAATACCTGGCAGTTCTCTTATGGACCAAGCATGACGCTTACAGCGCCTTGGGGCACCAGTCTGAACTCAAGCCTCTCTATCAGCAGCCGCCGCGGTTATAGCGACAGCAGCATGAATACGGATGAGTTTGTATGGAATGCGCAGCTTTCTCAGGGTTTCCTGAAGGGCAAGCCTCTTACTATCATGCTGCAGTTCTACGATATTCTCCGCCAGCAGAGCACTTTCTCTCGTGCCATTTCTGCTACATCCCGCACGGATACGGAGTATAATGCCATCAACAGCTATGCGATGCTGCACGTGATTTACCGCCTGAATCTCTTCGGAGGCAAGGATGCCCGTAGGGGTGGACCTGAAGGTCCTGGTGGGCCTGGTGGTCCTGGTGGTCGTCCAAACTTCCATGGCCGTCCATTCAATGGCGGTTTTGGCGGTGGTCGTCCAGGCGGTAGAATGTTCTAGAAAGGCTTCATTTTAAACGATAGTAAGCCTCACTCCATGTTTACGTGAGGCTCATTTCAAATAGGTATGACGAGAAAAAAAGAAATCCCCGCTCTTCGTAATGAAGAACGGGGATTATTATTTTGTCTTGTCAAGAGTTCTCGATTAGAGAGCGAACTTGTAACCCAATGTAACCTGGAATACAGAGTTCTTGCAATCAGCGCCGTCCATAACCTTTGTTACACCGATGTTGTAGCGAGCATCCAGACAAACATTCATGTACTCGTAAGAGATACCTACAGGAACTGAGAGGTCGAATGACTTGAATGCATCATCGAGGTTTTCAGTAACAGAAAAACCACCAGCCTTGGCTGTAACCTTGCTGCTTACCTTGAAACCTGGCTGAAGACCAGCCTTGAGAGCCAAACCAGGAGCTACGTAAACATTAGCGAGGATTGGAATGTTGAGATAATCGTTCTTGATAGTTGCTGAAGCTTTAACACCCTCTTCTTCTGCATCGCCCTTAGCTCCCTGCATAGAGTAGAGCAAACCAGCACTAAGACCGAACATAGGAGAAACGTGATACTCCAACTCTGCACCTGCCACTACACCTGCGCGAGTCTTTGAATCATCGAGGTCAGTCATGTCTGCGATGCTCAAACCTACCTTAGGCTGAATGGTGATGTCACCTGCATTGTACTGTGCGAAAGCACCTACTGAAGACAGCACCATAGCTGCCATAACGAATAATTTTTTCATAATCTCTAATATTTTAAATTTATAGTATAATATGCTCGTATAGAGCATGAATAGTTATCAGTTTGTATGCTGATTCCATCATTTTTACTGGGTGCAAAGGTATGTTTTTTCTCTATTCGCTCCAAATATTTTAAGCATTATTTTAAAATAAGCAGCAAAATATCACATATAAGTTTCTATTTCGTATATTTTTAGCAATAATTATCCCAATTTTTTGCATTGTATTTTAAAATGTTGTATATTTGCAAAGTAAGAAAGAAAGGAAGATAATTATGACTACACAAGAAAACTCCCCCTATACTCTTTGAAGTGTAGGGGGAGTTTTATTTTATTCTTCATCTTCGTCCCAGTCTTCTTCGTCAAATCCAAACATGGCTGGATCTACGAAGGCGTCCAGGGCTCGGCGTTCCTTCTTTGTTGGGCGACCAGTGCCTCTTGCTCTATCTACGAATCCGCTGATGCGGCTCATCTCCAGGAGCTCGTATTGCTTAGGGTCGGTTACGTTTTTATAGACACCATACAGCATCTTGGCGCCTACGCGCTGCTCTATGCAGTCGAGAACCTCGAAAGAGTAGGTGATAGGGGCTTTCTTTACGCTCACCACATCGCCACGCTTGATGATGAAGGAAGGCTTTCTCGTTACGCCTCCTACCATGACGCGGCCATTCTTACAGGCATCGGCAGCAATGCTGCGGGTCTTGTAAATGCGGGCAGCCCAGAGCCACTTGTCTATTCTTGCTGATTCTTTCATGATTATTTCTTTCCTAGCTTATTGTATTGGTTCATGGTGATGTCTATACCAGCCAATACGAAGCTCTTGATAATCTCTACACCCAGGTCGATGGCCGGCTGCAGCTGCTTCATGTCTTCCTCAGTATATTTGCCCAGCACCCAGTCTATCTGGCCGCCACGTGGATAATCGTTGCCGATGCCCATGCGCAGGCGGGCATAGTTCTGACCGATAAGCTGCTGGATATGCCCCAATCCGTTATGGCCGCCGTTGCTGCCGTTCGCCTTCAGTCGGAAAGCACCCAGAGGCAGGGCTAGCTCATCGCTGATAACGAGCAGTCGGCTCTGGTCAATCTTTTCCTGATTCAGCCAATATCTTACCGCATTACCGCTGAGGTTCATGAATGTGGTAGGTTTGAGCAGGAAAATCTTTCTTCCCTTGAGCGTAGTCTCGGCTACGAAGCCATATCGCTTATCCTCAAAATGAATATTGGACGCTTTAGCAAAAGCGTCCAATACCATAAATCCTGTGTTGTGCCTGGTGCCGGCGTATTCATCGCCAGGGTTACCAAGCCCACAAATCAAATATTTATCCAATGTTTGATAATGCTTTACTCAGGTTCGTAAAATCTTGATGACTCAGCGATTAAGCCTCTGCATCATCAGCAGCCTGAGCTGCGAGCTGAGCGTTACGTGTCATCTTGATAGAGCAAACTACAACAGCCTTGCTTGTAGCCAACTCGAGACCCTCGAATGAGAGGTCACCAACCTTGATGCTCTTACCGATCTTCAACTCAGTAACGTCGATGTCGAGGTGCTCAGGGATAACCTGGTAAGGAGCTGTAACGTTGATCTTACGGATAGAGAGGTTCATACGACCACCATCACGTACACCCTGTGCAAGACCTGTCAACTTAACTGGAATACCGATAGTGATAGGCTTCTGGTCGTTAACCTCGTAGAAGTCAACGTGCAGAGGAGCGTCTGTTGTTGGGTGGAACTGGATCTCCTTCATGATAGCTGTGTGGCTCTCACCGTCGATGATGAGGTTGATAACGTATACATGAGGAGTGTAGATGATTTTACGCAACTCAGCGAATGGAACTGCGAATGACAAAGCCTCAGGAGCACCGTTCTCGCCCTTCTTCTCACCATAAAGGTTACATGGAATCAAACCTTCCTTACGCAATGTCTTAGAAGCTTTCTTGCCAAGGTCTGTACGCTTCTGACCTGTTACATTAATCTCTTTCATTTTGTGTTACTCTAAATTAAGTTATTAATAAAAAATGTGCCTTAACTCGCCATCACACGGATTAGCTTTGCTTAAAGCGGGTGCAAAATTACGAAAATTATTTGGAATGAGCAAACTTTTTGCCGAAAAACATGTTCTACATGCAGAAAAAATATTGAAAATACAATTTTTTGCTTAAATAAACTGAAATTTTTGCCCGTTTTCTTGTCTATTACCTATTTAATGTGTATTTTTGCAAGCGTATTAGGTAATTTAATAAATGAATCTTTTAAAAACATTAGAGAATGATTAATAGGGATTTGATAAGACGTAAGATTGTGCAGTTAACCTACGCATACTATCAAAACAGCGATCATAACATGGAGAACGCTGAGAAGGAGCTGATGTTTAGTCTCTCCAAGTCATACGATTTGTACAACTACATGTTGCAGCTCATCGTTGCCATCACCCAGGAGGCACGCAAGCGCTACGATGTAGATGTAGCTCGTGCCAAGAGAGAGGGTGAGAAGGAACCTTCACCACGTTTCGCATTCAATAAGTTCGCTCTGCAGCTCGAAGAAAACAAGATGCTGCTCGAATGGATAGATGTTAAGCATTCCAACTGGGATGAGGATATCGAAATGGTGCGCAAAGTGTATACTGCTATTACGTCTAGTGATCTCTATGCTGATTATGTCAGCGGAGCTATTGATGAGGAACTCGCCGATCTCGACGAGTACAGCCGCGACCGTGAGGTATGGCGCCGCATCTACAAGCAGTTCATTCAGAATAATGAAGATCTTGATGCATTCCTCGAGGAGAAGAGCCTCTACTGGAACGATGACAAGGATATCATAGATACTTTCGTATTGAAGACTATCAAGCGTTTCGACCCGGAGGCTAAGGCCAAGCAGGAATTGCTGCCGGAATATAAGGATGCTGAAGACAGAGAGTTTGCACGCAAACTCTTCCGTGCTACCATCCTCAACTGCGATACCTACCAGCGCTATATGAGCGAGGCTTTGCGCAACTGGGATTTCTCACGTCTTGCCTATATGGATGTGATTATCATGCAGATTGCCATCGCTGAGGTGATGAACTTCCCTGGCATCCCGGCTACCGTCACTATCAACGAGTATGTAGAACTTGCCAAGGCATACAGCACTCCTCGCAGCGGCGGTTATGTTAACGGTATGCTCGACAGCATCTGCCGCGAGCTCATCAGCCGCAACCTCATCCAGAAGGAGATGCCTGAGCGCAAGCAGCATCAGCATGCACAGCACGGCGAACATGCCGGCAAACAGCGCCCAGACAACCAGCACACAGCCGGCCATCGTCCGCGCATTCACCGCGCTCTGGGCAAGGGTGAGTAAATAACGGAGGCCTTTCTTACAGGCCACACCTTATTTATATATAGAACATAAAATAATAATAGATAATACTTTAACGACATGACAAATTTAGTATTGCAAGCAGCTGCCGGTGGTAGCAGCATGAGTTTTCTCATCATGATGGTAGCTATCTTCGCTATCATGTGGTTCTTTATGATCCGTCCTCAGCAGAAGAAGCAGAAGGAAATCCGCAAGTTCCAGAATGCTTTGGCAGAGGGTACCAAGGTGGTTACAGGCGGCGGTGTTTATGGCACTGTTAAGCGTGTTGATCTTGAGGCTGGCACGGTTGATGTTGAGATAGCTCGTGGCGTGGTAATCACTGTAGCTAAGGGCTACGTGTTTGCTGATGCAGCTAGTCAGACACCTAATGCATAGTATCAAGAGCATATTAAAAGCTGTCAGAAACTTCCTGTTCAGTGGTCTGAATAAGGAGTTTCTGATTTTTTTGTTCTTTCTCGCGCTCAGCGGCATCTTCTGGCTGATGATGACGCTCAATGAGACTACCGAGAGAGAATTCAATATTCCTGTGCAGTTAACGGGCGTGCCCCGCAATGCGGTGATAACCGGCGAACTCCCTGATACCGTGCATATTACGGTGCGCGATAAGGGATTCACACTCGTTACCTATGCTTACGGAGGCAAGATTCATCCGCTCACATTCCGGTTTGCCAATTATGCCGACGAGGAAACGGGAACGGGACAGATTCCGATGGCTGATGTGCAGAAACAGGTGGCATCCCAGCTCTATGGCTCTACCAAACTGATCTCCATCAAGCCGGCAAAATACGATTTCTTCTTCACCTACGGCTCTTCCAAGCGGGTGCCTGTGGTGTTCAGAGGTAAGATTACAACCAGCAAGAGCTATTATCTGGCACATACCGAATTCCTGCCGTCTACGGTTACGGTTTATGCCAACAAGAAGCAGCTCGATGAGTTGGAATCGGTAGAAATCGAGCCGTTCAACATGCGCAACCTGCAGGATACCATTCATCGCAACGTTCCTATCAAGAAGATACGTGGCATGAAGATTGTGCCTCAGATGGTGCGTCTGGCGGTATATCCTGATGTGCTTACCGAAGAGTCGGTCGATGTGCCTGTTACGGCCATCAACATGCCTGATAACATGGTGCTCCGTACCTTCCCATCTAAAGTGGCGGTAAGATTCACCATCGGAGCCAGCCTCTTCAGAACCATCAAGCCGAGTCAGTTTAAGGTGGTAGTAGATTATAACGATCTGGCTAACAATCCTTCTGACAAGTGCAGACTCCAGTTGCGCAGCGTGCCGCGCTCGGTGAGCAAGGCGCATCTCGAACTGGAAACGGTAGATTATCTGCTGGAACAGCAATGATAATTGATAGTTTATAGTTGATAGTTTTTCTACTATGATGAAGATAGCGATAACGGGCGGTATAGGTAGCGGAAAGAGCTATGTGTGCCGGATATTGGAGAAACAGGGCATCCGGGTTTACGACTGCGATGCTGAGGCTAAGCGTCTCATGCGTACCGATGCCCGCTTGCAGGCTGGTTTGAAGAAGCTGGTGGGCGAGCAGGTTTACAGTGCAGAGGGTGTTTTGCAGAAGCCCGTGCTGGCTCAGTTTCTGCTGGCTGGCGAGGCTAACAAGCAGGCTGTCAACGATGTGGTTCATCCGGCTGTGGCGCGCGATTTCGAGCAGAGCAGCTATGAGTGGATGGAGAGTGCTATCCTCTTCGATAGCGGTTTCTACCGCCGTATCCACCTCGATTTCGTGGTCTGCGTAACGGCTCCCGTCCCGGTCCGCATCCAGCGCATCATGCAGCGCGACCATATCCCGGCAGAGAAGGCGCAGCAGTGGATAGATGCCGTCATGCCGCAGGAAGAGCTTGCAGCCCGCTCCGATTTCGAAATCGTGAACGATGGCGAGCAGGATATCGAAGCACAGGTAAGGAAATTATTAGATATCATTAATAATAAAGAATAATAGAAAAGACAATGGAAACAATCCTTTCAATTGCAGGCAAACCAGGCCTTTATAAATTGGTATCAAGAGGTAACAGAAACCTCATCGTAGAGACACTCGATGAGACTCACAAGCGTATCCCAGCTTTCGCTACCGACCGCGTAACAAGCCTTGGTGACATCGCTATGTATACAGACGCTGATGAGGTGCCACTCTGGGAAGTGCTCGACAGCGTAAGCAAGAAGGAAGAGGGCAAGCCTAGCACTTTCAACTACAAGAAGGCGCCTGTTGCTGAGCTCCACGCTTATTTTGCTGAGGTTCTTCCTAACTACGATCGCGACCGTGTTCACGACAGCGATATCAAGAAGCTCCTCCAGTGGTACAACATTCTTGCTAAGTACGGCATCACCGATTTCAAGGCTACTCTCGCTCCTACAGAGGGTGAGAACGTAGATGATCGTGCTGAGCAGGCTGCTGAGTAAAGGAAATTGCAGTTAGTTTATATTAAGGGTGTTCATATTTCTAGAAATAGAGTATGATACACCCTTTTTTTATTCCTTTTCAATCTTTTTCAATTCCTTCTCAAATCTTCTGCGATACATTTCTCCCGCTATGGTCAGACCGAACGGGAAAGCTAACCAGATGCCCAGAATGCCCAAGCTGCATGGGAAACCTAGGGTGTAGCCCAGCGGCAAGGAGATGACGAAATAGGCGATGAAGGCATAGAGTACCATCGGCTTTACACAGGCGATGCCACGCAGCGCATTGGCAAAGGTGTACTGCAGTCCGTCGCCAAACTGATATACCATCAACAGGATAATCAGCGTAGCCACATACGCCTGCACCTCCACATTATCATTAAACCAGCCACCTATCTGATGACGAAGCAGGAACACCGGCAAACCCATACACAGCGAGAACAGCAGGTTCAGCCGGAACCCGTCGTAGGCATTGCGGCGAACTGCCCCGTAGTCCTTCTGACCCATAAAATGACTCACGCGGATAGCCAGCGCTGCCGCCATGCCCGAAAGCACGAGATAGAAGAGCTGCGAGAGGGTAATCATCACCTGATGAGCCGCCAGCGGAATGGTTCCCAGCCAGCCCACCATCACACAACTCAGCGTGAAGGCAGCCGATTCCATGCCCAGCTGCAGCGCCACAGGCCAGCCCAACCGGTTCATCTCCCTGAAGTCTGCCTTGGTCAGAGAACTGTGCAGAATATCGCGTCTGTATTCCCCGAAATTCTTGCCCGTCATCAGCATGCCCACCATTGCCAGCGCCATCAGAATACGGCTCACCAGCGTCGAAATACCGGCTCCCAGCAAACCCAGTTCCGGGAATCCCGCCACACCGTAAATCAGTACCCAGTTGCCCAGGATATTGATTACGTTGCCGCCAATCATCGCCCACATCGCCACCTTGGTCTGTCCGAGTCCGTCAAGAAATTGCTTCATCGTGAAGAAGATGCCCATGAAGAGCACCGAGGCGAGGTTTACCAGAAAGTAAGGACGGATGAGCGAGAGCAGCTCTTCAGGCTGTCCGATGCGCCCCAGATTCAGGTAGAGCACAATGAGGGCGAGGGTGAAGATGAAGCCCGTCAGCATGTTGGCACAGAAGGCATTGCGCACTTTCTGTCCGATGCAGTCGGTCCGTTCCTCGCCGTAGAGCCGTCCGATGATAGGAGTGAGTCCGTAGGTGAATCCCATATAGGATACGAAAACCAGACCGAAGATATTGTTCACCAGTCCGGCAGCCGCCAGTTCGGGTGTACTGTGATGGCCTATCATCAGCGTATCAGCAAATCCCAGGATGATGGTACCCAGCTGTCCTATGATGATAGGAATGCCGATAGCCAGCAGTTCCCGGTAGTGATGTTTCCTGTTCGTCGTTATTGATGTCGTATGATTATTCATATTTGCTTTTAATTACTAATCTATTTCCTTTATTCTGCTTAAGAGCATGCAAAGTTACGGCTTTATTCACTAATTACCAAATTTTTCTCCCTTTTTTTTTAGAGGACCAGCGATGGAATCGCTGGGAACGGGGCGCAAAGGGGCAGGAATAGGCAGAAAGGGGCAGGAAGAGGCTTTTCCCCCTTCCTGTCCCCCGTCCCCAGCGATTCCATCGCTGGTCCCCCTAAAAAAGGTAAAAAGAGCCTAGCTTACCCCCCGCTAGGCTCCTTTTACCTTTTTACTTTTTTACCCTTTTACCTTTAAATGTATGAACTTCCTTCCTCTTTCTGTCCATACGAGGTAGGTGTGGGTATAGGCAGTGCCCAGTTTCTCCTGTGCCCCATCGCAGTGAGGGTCGGGGAGGGTAGAGTAGCGGGTGCGGCTCTTCGCCAGGCCCATGTGGGCATAATCGGCATAGAGCAGATACTGGCCGCTCTGGTAGTACTGGATATGAAGGGCACAGAGCTGGCGGTTCAACTCCTGTGCCGTGATACCCAGCTCCTTCGCAATCTGCGTGGTGGTATAGCAGGAAACAGAGTTGAGCACATTGTCGGTGTAGAGCGCCTTCGGCAGAAGATGATCCACCTGATTCTCCAACTGGATGATGTTCTCACCGTTCTTGGCGATGCAAACCACCTGTTCGTCCACCACACCGTTCAGCCGACGAATCTCCGTATCCTGTTCTCCGATGAGTTTCTTCTGCTGATCAATCTGCACTTGCTGGTTTTTCAGCAGATTCTCCTTCTCCTTGAGTGTAGCTCTGAGAATCTCTTCAGCATGCCGAATCGTCTCCTCATCACTCTCGCCCTGCTGTAGCGGAATATAACCGCCCGTCTTGCGAATCTGCGGCAGCACCTCGGAAGTAACCCAGTTTTTGAACTTCACCGCCGTTGGAAGCTTGGACCCGAGCACCAAAGCATAGAATCCGCTCTCGTTGACGAAGAGCATCTGCTGTAGTCGCTCTGTTGGGGTTCCATCCTTACGCAGACGGCCAAAAAGTTTGATGCTGTATTTTACAGCATCATGTGGGTTAACTAGTTGATATACAGCGCATCTTGCTCTTTTGTATCCCAACACGTCACAGACATCTTTCGCGCAGAACAAAGGCTCCCCGTTTTCATCTATCTGAGTAAGAATCTTACCGAATTCAGGGTTTTCAAACACAACAGCATTACCCGCTGTCTTTTCATTCTTCATTTCTTCTTTTTTTGTTTTATAATTTTTTTCCATGATATAAAAATGTTTAATTATTAATGTTGAATGTTGAATGTTGAATTGAATGTTGAGTGTTGAATGTTGAATGTTGATTTTTTGCCTAACGGACTCAAGGGCGCTAGCCTAATTCAACATTCAACACTCAACATTCAACATTACAAAATCGTAATCCAAATGCTCTCATCCCTGTCTCTCGCAGCGGTAATGGCATTGATGAGGCGGTGGAGCCAGATGCGGGAGTTCACAACCATGCCTTTTACACGGTTCTCACCCACCAGGATGCAGCCCTGCGTATCATCGGGATAATTGCCGGCATGGATGCGGATGCCCTCAAAATTGGGGACACCCAACAGCAGCGGCAACCACATCTTAAAACTCGGCGACTTACTGATCACCACCGGATAAGTGCCCTCAGGTATCGCCGTCTTGCCCTTCATCTTCTGCGCCTTCTTGCCCGATACACGCCCCAACCGCACATTCTCCTCGGCAGGACTCAGCTCCACACCCAGAAGGTTGCGCCAGCACGGCTCCATCGTATCACAGAAATACGAGTCCGCATTCAGCTTCTCCGCAGGCACCTCACACACCGTCTTCAGCCCCCTGCACTTGTTCACACTCTCAATCGTGCGCTTCTTCACATCCTCATCCTTCAGGATGTAAAGGCGACCTATTGTGTAGGTCTTCTTCTTTGCTATACGTTTTAAAACTATCTGCATAAGTAAAAATAAATTTAAGATTTAATAACCATACCGTCATGACGGTACTTAAGCTTCTCAAAACTGTCACAACTGTCACAACTGTCACGCTTGCCCGTATACTGATACGCCCGCCTGATGTAATTCCGGTGCAGCCACTGCCTGATCATCATATCGGTACCCTTCGCATCCAGTCCATGCTCCAGCCGGATGGCAAGCAACTGCGCAGCCGTAAAGCTATCGGGCAGTATCTGTAAAAGATTCTGAGGCCCACGCTTCGAACTCTTCTCCGCCGTAAAGTTCTCCTTCGCAATCATGTCGCCGAAGAACCGCATCTTGCAGTACAGGTCATACTGCTCACTCCAGCGGATAAACTCGTCAATCTCCGGCTCCCACTTGCAACCATTGGCTACATACAGCACACACGCCTTCAGATAAGCGATGACATTGGCACGGAACGAGAGATTCTCAAACGTCCTGTCCTGCGACAGCCGGGCAAACTCAGCATTCTCATCCTTCAGTTTGAGGGCAAGCTGAAACGCCTCCTTACACTCAATCAGACCCGTTACTTTGTTCAGATTTTCGATGTAGGGCCGTAGCGCCTCACGGTACGATTCATCATAAGTTCCGTAAACAGGCATATCTTCGCCGATTTCCCTTTCGGGGATGGTGCAGAAGTTGATACGGCTGATAGGACCATCGGTAAGAACCTTAGAGAAGTAACGCTGACCCTTCTGTATGGTGGTAGATGCATTCCAGTTGAACCGGATGGTAACACGCTCCGTTACACTCATCGTTCCCACGCGAGTTTGTCCGTATTTATTACCCGGGTCTGCTGCCAGACACATGATGCGGAACTGCTGGCTTCCGGTACCCTTGAGGGCATCAAACTGGTCTAGCTCATTGAGCGAAGTATAGAGGAAATGTTCCTGCGCTTCAGCCGTTCTCATCACGAAAGCCGGGTTCGTCATATCCGCATCAATCTCCTGGATAATCAGGTTTTCAGGTCGCTTGCGCTTATCCTTGTTGGCACCCTTGCGCAGCATCTCATCCTTCCACGCCTTCTCGCGCTTCAGGTTTTCAGCATCCCTCAGCCTGATATCCTCCATAATGAAATCGATAGGCCTGTTCACGCTGCTCTTACCCGCTCCGGTACCCGCAAGCAGCAGCGTCATCAGTCTCGCCTCGTGCTCCACGTTGTCAATATACCGGAACCTCGTCTTCCAGAGATGCGTGGCAAGCGGCGGGAAGATAGCGTGCGCCACAGCCGGCTTATAAATTTCCGGCGTCCTCGATATCAGCAGCTCTACCAGCTTCGGCAGCTTCTTCGGCATCTCCGGCGGGTCAGGATAATCCTCCTCGGTACTTTGAACTTTGAGATTTGAACTTTGAACTGTATGATTACCGTCAGCCCTATTAACTTTCAACTGTAAACTATTAACTTGCTGGCTGGCCTTCTGCTCCGCAAGTGCATTCACTCTCATCACTTCCTTCGACATCGGCTTCGTATTGTCAGCATATTTCGCATAGAAGTCGTGAATCAGCTGATGGCAGTCGTTCTCCTGATAGTAGCTCGGCATTTTCACCCTCACCACCTTCATCAGTTCCTCTTCCTCCATCACCCTCGAAGCACCGGCGCTCATGATAGCCAGCAGCGAGGAGTGTCTCGACCCCACGGTATCAATCTCCATACCCCCGAGTCCGGCAGCCTGCGTAAAGAGGTCAAACGCAATCAGGTTCTTCTCCCTGGCTCCCAATCCGCCAGCATCCTGATTGCCTCCAGAATGCCCGATATGAGGAGCATCAGCACCATGGCTATTACCAGATTGGGCAGGCTGAACAGCAGAGCCAGCAGAAACAGCAGGATTGCCGTCGTTGCCCGATAGTCTATTATTTTCATTATTCTTACCATTGCTATTAACTTTTAACTGTAAACTATTAACTTTCCCTCTTCCGTCTACGGTCAGTCCGCGGTCCAGAAACGCCTGCCTTCGCATCAGAATCTCCTTCTCGCTCAGCACGGCGCACCACATCTTCGACCTGTAGATTTCCGAGTCCTTATCCGTAAGATAAATCATTCTCTCGGGTGTGATGCAGCTCTCGTCATACGGCACCCCCAGCGCCTCGCAATACGCCTTCTGCGTCTCCTCGATGGTCATTCCCACCGGCAGTCTGATACCGATGTGCAGCTTCTTCCGGGCACTGTAGCAGAGGTGCAGCAGCGAGCCGTTCCAGATGCTGTCAGAGCAGTTCAGCTCCCTTGCCTTCTCGATAGCCTTGTCTACATACTCCCTGTCATCCACGTCGATGATAGTCTGGAACATGAAGCTTTCGGGCTGTGCATTCTCCTGTCTGCGCACATTGTTCTTGAAAATGCCGTAGTGGGGACAGAAGAAAGGCAGTTCGCTCTTCAGCCTGTCCTGCGCCTTCTTCACCGCCTGTGCATCGTTGGCATTCACCTTCGGGATAGGCAGTTCGCCCCTGATTTGCTGAATCATCTTCCTGATTTCCGGCGACGCAATCACCTTGTCATACGTCGCCAGACTGTTGGTAAACACCTTCCCCTTATTGCCCTTGCGATAAGGGTTCAGTGCAATTACATGTTGTGTTTCTGTCATGTTATTTCGTTAATAAAAGATTGGTTTGTGGGGTAATCCCCTCTTCCGTTTTCACCACTCTCAGCCGTCTGTAAGGAGGAGGACTGAACACATACGCTTTCACTTCCATCATTTTTTTATAATTTAGAAGATTGGGGGCTCCCACCATGGTTGATGTGCAGATACACAAAAGCCCCCGAAACTCAGACCGCATTGGTTCTGAATTCCGGGGGCAAAGGTAAGGCAAATTTCTCGCTTCTACCTAGTACGTACTATGTACGCGTACTAGTACTACCTGCCAGATTAGCCTCTGATAGCAGGCATCACTTTTTCGAGGAAGGGAATCGTTTTCTTCTGTTCCATTCCTCGGTTGTAGGCGGCTCTCATCGAGTTCGGATTAGGCCCCCAATAATTGCCGAATACGCTCCATATATTATCGATTTTCAACTCTGTACCTATCTGGTTGGCAAGGATGGCAGCTTCAGATGATGACAATCCTGAGGGCATGAAATTTTCGGTTACTATGCCTATCTCTATCAGGTTGTTCTTTATCCTCTGAGCCTTTTCCGTTTTCAGCTCTTCCGGCATCACAGCATTTCTGCATGAGTTTTGCTCACAGGCATTGCTGCCATAATAGTTCTCCACATGCTCGAAGTACGAGCTACCAGCGTTCATGATGATCATTCTTTGTCCAGACATTTCTCATCCTCCTTTCCCTGATAGTTGTTCATGTGCTCGATGTACTGTCCACCATTCATCTGTATGGTATTGTTGATAACGATGGTGAAGTGCTTTATTACAAAGCGAATAAATTTTCCTAAGAAAAATGCTTTCATCTTCTTTTATTGTATTTAGGTTGATAAACTGTTTCCTCCTCATTTTAGTAGAGAGACGTGTGTTTGCGCTAACGTTTTTAGCGTAAGCCGCTGGAGACTGCCGAGCGCCTACTGTCGTAAGGTGTGGGGGCGGGTAGGATTGTGTGTTACTTTCTGGTTGTTGATATGGTGTTAAGTTTATACTTGGCTTCAGATGTCAGCATCTTAACCGGTTATCTCTTATTTTAATCTGATGATTAAAATTCATACTACTCTAAGAGTTTCCATTTCTGTAACTCTTTCTACAATATTTCTGTTGGTAAATATTGATGTTTTCTTCAAGAGTGTTGAAATCCTTCATCAGATAAACAATATCCGAAAAATGATGAAAGGCTTGATTGAAATCCTCTAGGAATTGTTTCTTATCAAACTTCAGGTGGATAGCCTTGTGTTTTTTATCCAATTCTTCAACTATCCTATCCCAGTTATTCCAGATGCAAAGGCACCATCTCAACTGCTGCTCTGGTCGTAAGTGGGATGTATTTAGAGTTCTGGAAATAGAATGTTCTGAGATTCCTGTAATATCGGAGAAAGTTTTGGGTCTTATAAAATCTCCTTGTTGACCAATAAAGGACTTAATATACGAGAGGATGTTTTTCTCTCGTATTTCATTAATCCTTTCGATAGACATCAGTTTATCCTCTTGGATTAACTTTGCTTTTAAGTCATTTATTGTTGCCATTTTATTTTTCAAAGTTCTGCAAAAGTACAATTTATGTATTAAACGGCAAAATGCGAATGTATGCTAGTACGGAATAGCATACATTGATTTTATGGAATTTTAGTGGTTTAATGGCAGTTTTTGTTTGAATGCAACTAAAAAGAAGGGAAAATAAGCAAAAATGTCCTCATTGAAATCCACGCCCAGGCAAATCGTAACGAACTTCTTCTTTGGCTTGAATGCCGCCTGCAAGCCTCCTCGTAGACCGCACAGCAATACTCTTCCCGCATCCCTGCCATTCCCCTCACGCCTCCTGCCATTCCCCTCACGCCCTGAAAGGGCAGAAGCTCCTAGCCCAGGGCATTCGCCCTGGGTATTCATGTCCCCACGCCTGGCGCCCTGAAAGGGCAAAAGCTTTATATGGCGCCCCGAATATGATAAATAAGCCGAAAAAAATAGGAGAAAAGATGATGTAAATGGATTCTTTTTTGTACTTTTGTACGCAATTAAAGAAATGCAAGGCTTATGGAATCTAGATTCTTGACCAATTATACAGAGACAACCTTCCTGTCTACCATTCAGATGAACTTGCGCCGCTGCAAGTCATTTGCTTTTTCTGTCAGCTTTATCAAGAAAGCCGGCCTGGTACTCTTGGCTAAAGACATTAGTGCTGCTATAGAGCGTGGAGCTAAAGGAAGAATTATCACTTCTACCTATCAGAATTTTACCGATGTAGAATCGTTAAACTACTTTTTGAGTTTAGCGCAACATCCTAATTTTGAGTGCCATCTGGACGATGAATGTTTCCACGATGATAAGAACTATTCTACCAATGGTTTCCATTCTAAAGGCTATATTTTCGAACTGGAAGATGGTATAGAAATGGTTGTTGGTTCTTCTAATATCACACGCTATGCTTTGCTGAAAAACATAGAGTGGGATTTGGTGGTAAATTGCGAGCATGATACCGAGGCTTATCTCGACGCAATGAATGAGTTTGAAAGCCTATGGAATCAGACTTATGAATTATCGCAGGAAAAAATCAAAGAATATGCTACCAAACTCTGTTTTGCTATTGAGCATTGGGATATGGATTATGACATGGCGGATTTTGAAATCAAACCTAATTATATGCAGCGCAAAGCGCTCAGGGAATTGAACCGCTATCGTGCCATCGGTCAGGAGAGGGCTTTGGTGATTTCTGCAACTGGCTCTGGAAAAACATATCTGGCAGCATTCGATGCGCTCAATTTCAACCCCAACAGATTGCTCTATATCGTACACGAGGGCTCTATCTTGAAGAAATCCCTGGAGACATTCCAAAAGGTCTTTGGTGGCTCTAAAACCTGCGGTCTGTATAATGCAGAGGCAAAGGAAACATGGGAAGATTTCCTGTTCTCTACCAATGTTTCGATGTGCCGTTCGCTCGAACTCTTTGATAAGAAAGAATTCGATTATATTATCATCGATGAATGTCATCATGCTGTGGCTGACAGTTATCGGAAGATTATCGACTATTTTGAGCCAGAGTTCCTGCTGGGCTTGACTGCTACAGAGAACCGAATGGATAATCAGGATGTAGTAGAGATTTTCGGCAATAATATCCCATACGAGTTACGGCTTCGTGATGCCATCATCAATGATCTGATTGTGCCTTTCCACTATTATGGTATTCGTGACGAACTGGTTGATTATGGGTTGACAGCATCTGGCGAACGCCGTTTGATTTCGCAAATTTCTACACCTGAAAACTGCGAGTTTATCCACCAGCAGATAGAGAAGCATCGAATGGGAAACCAGAAGCTGAAGGCGCTGGCTTTCTGTAGAAACATACAGCATGCCAGAATGATGGCTGATAATCTGGGTGATTATTACCATACAGCTTTCTTGAGCGGTAAGAACAAGACCGGTGAACGTATTCGTGCTTACAATGATTTACAGGATGAAAACCGGGATTTGGAAATCTTGTTTGCTGTAGATATCCTGAACGAGGGTGTGGATATTCCTGGTGTCAACATGGTGCTCTTTCTGCGCCCAACGGAATCGAGTACCATTTTCTTGCAGCAATTGGGTCGAGGTCTTCGTAAGTATACAAACAAGCCTTATGTTACGATACTCGATTTCATTGGCAACAGCTATAAGCGTAGCGTTCATATAGCCTTGGCGCTAGGCAGTCTTTCCCGCAATTCTATTTTGGAAAAGAAACTCTTGAAGTTCATGGTAAGGAATGATTTCAAGAGCTTGGGCTTGGATAAATATGGCGTTGAGGTACACATCGATGACCTTTCCAAAGAGGAAATCATCGACAAGATTGAGAGCGAGAATTTCAACCGCATCAACTATCTGAAGATGGATTATCAGAACTTCAAGGCATATCTGAAAACTCCGTCTTATCCATCGCACATGGATTATATGAATAGTGATTATGCTCCTAATCTCTTGAAATTCATGAAGATAAAGATTGGCTCCAAGAAAACCAATTCTTATTATGGTTTCTTGAAGGGTATAGAAGAAGAGGGCTTGCCGGTATTCTCAGAAGAGCAGATTGCTTGTATCAATTATCTGTCTGGTCTTTTGCCTTTGGTAAGAGAACATGAGTATTTGGTAATCAAGAATTTACTGAACGGAGAGACTACGTTATCGCATATAGAAGCCAATATCCAGGAGGAGATTCCTGGTTTCAAGCATGAGCAACTGGAGCATGCTTTACGATTCCTGAAAGAGGGATTTGCGGTGAAGATAGAAGCGGATGAAGTGCATTTATGTGGCGAAAGAGAAGAAGAATATGAGGCCTACTTGCAAGATTTGCTCAACTATGGTTTGACGCAATATGAGGCAAGATATGCTGATACAAAAGAGGATTTCCTGTTGTGGCAGGATTATCGTCAGGACCAGGTGCTCTTGAAGATATTGGAGAATCCGAAGCACAATCAGTATGGCACATACTATAAAAATGGCAATATGTATGTATTTGCTGGTTTAAAGAAGGATGCCTCGCTGGATGAACATTTGAAGTATAATGACAAGTTCTTGTCGCCTGATGTTTTCCAGTGGGAAAGTATTGCTGATATTTCTGACAAGGACGAAGCTAAACAGAAAGCCGCTAAGAGAGTCTTTGTGTTTGTGAGGAAGGTAAATATGGAGAATGGTATCACTCTGCCGTACACCTATATCGGAACGGGTCATTTGGAGAATCCGAGAAAGGATGCAACGACGAATGGTTCTATATTGTATGATATCCACATGGACAATCCGTTGTCTCAGGAATTGCAGGAAGACTTCCAGTGGATGGAGTAAATGATATTTTAAGAGGAGATAAGAACAATGAAACATTATAATGTGGTTGCAGCCGTTGTTTGCCATGCTGACAAGTATCTCTGCATGCAGAAAGGCAAGACGAAGTTTGATTATACCAGCTATAAATGGGAGTTTCCTGGTGGCAAGATAGAGCCTGGTGAAACTCCTCAACAGGCGTTGGCTCGTGAGCTGATGGAGGAGATGGAATATCCTGTTGAGGTAGGAGAGGAGTTGGTGACTGTGAATCACGAGTATCCCGATTTCTCAATAACCATGACTGCCTTTCTGTGCACCCCAAAAGGCGATGCTAATGGGTACAAGAGACGTGAGCACGCTGATAGCAAGTGGTGCAGCAAAGATGAGCTGAAACTGCTCGACTGGGCTGCAGCGGATGTTGGGATAGTGGAAAGTATCTTGTAATATTAAACGCAAGTTGATTATGAAAAAAGGAACACCTTGGACAAGAGATGAGTACATTGTAGTACTGAACCTCTATTATAAACTTCCATTTGGAAAGCTCAATCGAGGAACCAAAGAAGTGAAGGAGTTAGCTGCATTGATGGGTAGAACAAATAATTCTGTCGCTATGCGGTTATGTAATTTTGCGGCTTGTGATCCATATATCATCTCAACTGGACGTCATGGTCTGGAGGCTGGTAAAGTACAATGTCAGCCCTATTGGGATGAATTTTATAATGATCGTGAAGCCTTACTCTTTGAGAGTGAGAAGATTCTGGCAAAACTTGAGAATTCAACTATTGATGAAAAGTTTGTAGCTGAGTTGAAAGATATAGAAAATTTACAGGGTGAAGACAAGGTAAGGGCAGTAAAAACAAGGGTGAACCAGTCGATATTTCGCTCTCTTATTCTCTCAAATTATTCAGGGAGATGTGCTCTTACGGGGATAGATGTTCCTGAACTTCTAGTGGCAAGCCACATCAAACCTTGGGCTGTGGATGAAAAGGAGCGATTGAATCCTTCAAACGGAATTTGTTTGTCCTCGCTTTATGATAGTGCTTTTGATAAAGGTTTGATAGGTTTCGACCAAGAATATAAGGTTATTCTTTCGCCACGTATTTTGGAGCAAGAAAGCAAGGGCTATTTTGAAAAATATTTTGGTAGTATAAATCACAGGCAATTAGTGCTACCTGCTGAACATAAGCCAGATAAAGCCTTTTTGGAATGGCATATGGATTCAATTTTTCAAAGGTAGTAAGTCTTGTCAGCAAAATAATAGTATTACTATTGATTTTGTGCTGTTCTATAATCTGCATACCCATCTGCCGGTGTCCCGCATCTATCGCTCCGCTATCACTTCAATCCCATCTCTCTCAATTTCCTTGAGCAGGAAAGGGTTGAGGTGCTGGCGCTTCCGGATAATATCGACAGGGCACCCCAGAAGGGCTTCAAGGTATGCTTTCAGACGGACTACCAGGGAAAACTTGGGGGGCATTTCTACATAGATATCTACATCGCTGCCATCGTGGTGCTCGTTTCTCGCAACAGAACCAAAGAGGCGCAGGGAGATGATGCCGAAGGTGTTTTGCAGTTCTTCGGCATGAGATGTGATGAGGACTATGTATTCTTCTCTTGTTTTCATTCTTAATATCCTTTCTTAAAAGGCTTTTGCCCTTTACCTTTGCTTTACCCTTCGGCCAGCGATTTTCAATTCCGCTACGCGCCGGTGACCGTTGGTTCAGGGCGCAAGGCTGATTGCGCTTATACCCAGGGTGTTACCCTGGGCTAGGAGCTTCTGGCCCTTCAGCCCGTAAGGGGGGCTCAAATTAGTAGCCAAAGCTATTCTCGATTATCTTTCAAACCCTTTTCCAATTCCTCTATAGTCGGCATGGAAGACTTGAAGTCTTTCGGGAAGAGTTTGGACAGTTGATATTCTGATATTCCCATCGGTTCCTTGTATGACTCTAAGGCGTATTTCGCCACCACATTGTCCTTGTCCTTGCAGATGAGCAAGCCGATGGTCGGGTTGTCTATATCGGTCTTGAACTGATGGTTAATGGCTGATACATAGAAACTCAGTTGCCCCAAGAATGATGGATGGAACGACTGGGCTTTTAGCTCAACGACCACATAGGCGTGGAGGTGGGCATTGTAAAAAAGCAAATCGGGGAAGAACTCCTGCTGACCTACTTCCAAACGAAATTGTCTGCCCATATAGGAAAATCCCTTTCCGAGTTCCAAAAGAAAACGAGTAACGTTGTTCACCAATTCATTCTCAATGTCACGCTCGTCATATTTCTCCCTTAGATTAAGGAAATCCAACTGATAAGGGTCTTTTGTTATCTGTTGCGCTAAGTCACTCTGTATGGCAGGAAGCGTGGACTGGAAGTTGGTGATTGCCTTGCCGTTACGCTCATAAAGATCGGTATCAAGCCAGTTGAGAAGAGCGTCACGTCCCCAATTGTTCTCCCAAGTTTTTCTTACGAAGAACAAGGCTTTGTCCATATCATCCTTGCATTTGTCGATGATACGTTGATGATGAAACCATGGAATAAAGAATAGAATTTTGAAATCGTCTACACCGTGTAGACGATTTTGTTTTTGATCTCCAACTCGCTGAATATCTGTTTTATACAAGTCCTCTTCAAAATCGTCCGCAGGTTGCTGACGATTTGCCAACAATGGAGCATAGAGCTTATAAAAGTAGCTCATGTACTTCAAGTTGGTTGGCGAAAAACCCTTCACTCCCGGCATTTCATTCTTCAAGTCCTGGCTAAGATTCTTGTAAAAGCCAGAACCGTAAGTATTGGTATATTGCTTAGCTTCAATGTCTCGTCCCAGCTTCCAATAGAAGTCTAACAGGTAGCCATTGGTAGCGCAAGATGCCTTAAGGCGATGGCTATAGAATCGTTCCTTGAGTTCTATGAGCCAGTCCTTATAGTCGCTGTCATTATGAAGGACTACTGATAAGTCTATATTTTCCTTTGCCATCTTTTTTCCTTTTTATCTGGCTGCAAATATATGAAATATTTCTCTCTTCTGCAAGTTTTTGGGGGATTTCTTTTGCGGTTTCTTTAAAATAGGCACGGATTACACGGATTTTTTAGGCTTTTGCCCTTACAGGGCGCAAGGCTGATTGCGCTTATACCCAGGGTGTTACCCTGGGCTAGGAGCTTTTGGGCCTTCAGCCCGTAAGGGGGGCAAGATGGAAAGCTAAATTGTAGAAAAAATAGCTTAATTATATAAATAATCCTAAAAAACAAAATATTTATGGAAGAAACTATTGTATTTCAATATTTCTGTATATCTTTGCAATGAAAATTTAAATCATGGAATTATGAGAATTATTTCGCATAGGAAACTAAAAGAGTTTTACGAGACCCCTGGGCGAGAAGACTCAAAAGTAGCTCTGGAAAGATGGTACCAGATTGCGGAAGAAGCAGAATGGCACAACTTTTCTGATATAAGAACTGACTTTCCTGATGCTGACTACGTAGGTAATCAACATTATGTATTCAACATTCGAGGAAACAGGTATAGGTTGGTAGTGGTAATTAAATTTACAATAGGCCGACTCTTCGTAAGATTTGTCGGAACACATAGTGAATATGACAAAATAGATTGTTCCACCATTTAATAAAAACAATTATGGATAGAATTACGAAAGAACAATATGAGTTTGCACTCAACAGAATAGAAGATCTCCTGCCTTTGGTAACGGACGATACGCCTGCCAACGATAGGAATGCCATAGAACTGACTTTAATGTCGGACATTGTAGAGTCATACGAAAAGAAACATTTTCCTATCGGAAAACCTTCTGTTTCTGAACTTATAGAACTTTCTTTAAATGAAAAGGATATGACTCAAAAACAACTGGCTTCAGAAATTGGAGTAAGTCCTTCACGTATTAACGATTATGTAACAGGACGCTCTGAGCCTACTCTAAAAATAGCCAGATTGCTATGCAAGGTTCTGAACATAACGCCTGCTGCGATGTTGCAATGTTAAAGCTGATATTGATGATAAATTAAAGATGTCGGACCGTTTGACCATAGAACAGCGCCATAATAATATGGCGGCAATAAGGGGCAGGGATACTAAACCGGAGATTCTTGTCAGGAAATTTCTGTGGAGTAGGGGATTCAGGTATCGGCTCAATCATCCGCGGTTGCCGGGCAAGCCGGACATCGTGCTGAGGAAGTATCGCACCTGTATTCTGGTGAACGGGTGCTTCTGGCACGGACATGAGGGGTGTAAGTATTATGTGGTGCCGAAATCGAACACCGGGTTCTGGATGGAGAAGATCAGGAGGAACCGGGAGAGGGACCATGAGGTGCTGCACCGGCTGGCTGAAATGGGATGGCATACCATCGTGATATGGGAATGTGAACTGAAGCCGGCGGTAAGGGAGAAAACGCTGGAGACGCTCGCCTTTACGCTGAACCATATCTATCTGGAAGATCATCATATCAGAAGATATGAATTGCCGGAAGATGAGCCGGAAATGGTGGCGGAGCCGGAGGTGGAAAGGCGAGAGAAATAGGCAGGGATTACACGGAATTTTTAAGTGGACTCTTAACTCAAGTTTCGCATGTGGTTTAAGTACGGGCTGAAGGTCCACAAGAGGGTGTGTCATAAATCAACAGTTCGCCAACGACTCAAAAGAGTTCGCTAACTCAGAAAAACAGTTCGCCAACGACACCAAAGAGTTCGCCAACTCAGAAAAACAGTTCGCCAACGACACCAAAGAGTTTGCCAACGAAAAGAAAGAAACTGCCCAAGAAGTCAAGCATAGAAAAGAGTTCGTGAAGGCTAAAAGAACCATCTACAAACTTATCACTTCTAATCCAAAGGTGACAACTGCGCAAATAGCAGTTGTCTATCCACGGACAATCTCCCCTGAGCCGCAAAAGTACGACTTTTGGGTGAAAGTTATATTGCACATTATTGTTTTTCTTTGATAAGTTTGATGATGCTATTTAAAAAGCTATGAGCGGGTTGTAGCATATTTTCTACATCAGAATTACTTACATCATATTCGCAGTTATAATCAGCTTTCATTCTTAATTGTTCCATCCTAGAGAAAAATGCACCAAGTTCTTTGTCAATTTTACCTGTCTTAACGAAATTCATACCAAATACGCCTAAAGTACCAGCATGAGTATGTGCCGAAAGCCCATAATGTATTAATAGTGCCTGAGCAGCATGGAAACAAGAATAGTAAAACCTATTAGCTGCCAAATCCCATAATCCCATAGAAAGCATTTGCTCTGCTTCTGCTATAAATCTTTTTGCTTTTTCCAGACGAAGTTCTACTAAAGAACTTCTTTCATCGTTTGTTAGCCCCATAATCTTACTCCTTCCTTTTCAACATTTTTATAAAATGGTGTAATCTTATATTTCTGCCACTCCTTAGCGGAATACATTACTGGGTTTATTTCTTTTCCTAAATCCCAACCTAGTTCGGTAAGAGGATAGGTAACTTTGTCATAATCAGAAGGAAGAAGCTGTTCCTTGTCTAAGATAACAAGAATGTCCCAGTCGCTATCATCTCTAGCGGTACCTCTAGCTTGTGAGCCAAAAAGTATCGCTTTCCCGTATGGTGGCATATTCTTTGCCAGGCATTCACGGATGGCTGTCAATGTAAGTTCTTGTTCCTTCTTCATATTATATTGCAAAGATAAGATAAAAACCTGAAACTTCCAAATTAAAGCCTTCTTTTTTATGAATTATTACACGATTTATGAGAAATTACTGATAAGCTTATATTTCCTTTGCCATCTTTTTTTTCTGCAAAAAATAAGCAATATTTCTCTTTTCTGCAAGTTTTTGGGCTTTTTCTTTTGTGTTTTCGTGAGAAAGATTAATTTTGTATCGAATAAAATTCGAGACCATTTACCGCATAGAGCGGTACGTTAGTAACCCAATTTATTCTTCCATTTCAGAAGTTCATTGATAGCTAATCTTTCCATAATCCGTATCTTAAAATCACATTTTATGAGGGAATAATCACCTATTATCCCACATTTTATGAGGGAATAACGCTGCAAATATACACATTTTATGAGGGAATCCTATCATGTTTTTGCACATTTTATGGGGAATACCTATTTTTTTAACTGATTTTAAAGGATGAAAAATGAAGTAACTACTCAGCAGCATCCCCTATGGGCATGAGCGTATCTCCCTAATAACCTCCAGGGGGTAGGGTGATTCCTTTTTTCTTTACAAAACAGGATGGAGGGAGAAGGAGAGGAGAAGGATTGAGAGAGGCGTTACAGTTGTGACAGTTGTGACAGTTGTGACAGTTTTCAGCGGAGGGGTATATGGATTCGGGCTGCTTTCAAATTGTTATTATTATATTTAACTTATTATATATATTTATATATATATTATAAGTTACCTCTAAAGAGAGGGAGGTGGGGGTAGGCGCTGAAAACTGTCACAACTGTCACAACTGTCACACTTTTGGGGTTGAGGAAGGTGGAAGCATTGGTGGATGATTTCTTGCTTCCTGCTGTTTACGGGATGAGAAAGCATAGAGAAACTTTTTACATCACATAGTTTTCTCGCACGATAAATTATGAGTTGGCAAGATTAACCGGATGCGCCCGAAATGTTAAATCCGTTTAACATAACTCTGCAGGGTGAAATTTGGTAGTATCAGAAAATAGCCGTACCTTTGCACTGTCGTTCGAAGAAAGGCTGCACTCGACAAAGCTTAAGCAAGCTTAGCTCTGTTCTCGTTTGCACTTTCTTTGCATCGTCGTTAGAAGAAAGGCTTGCTCACCCCACCAAGTCAACATTCAACACTCAACATTCAACATTAATTAATAATTTAAGATCATGGAACAGAAAGGAACATTGAAGTATCGTAAGTTGCAGCGTACACCACAGAGTGGCGAGAACGCTGGTAAGAAAAAGTGGTATGCCACTGCGGTAACCGACCGCGAGGTGGATTTTGAGGGATTCGTATCTCACATCTCTGACCACGGTTCGCCTTACTCCCGAGGTACTATCCACGGTGTGCTGATGGATGCACTCGACCATCTGCAGGAGTTGATTCTCGACGGTAAGAGCGTGCGTCTCTCTGATCTCGGTCTGTTCTCTATCGGTATGACCTCGAAGGCGGAGGATACCAAGGAGAAGGTAACGGCTGCCAGCGTAGAGGGTGTACACCTGATTGTGAGAAACACAAAAAGCTGGAGCAACTCTGAGCTGCGCAAGAAGTGCAAGATTCAGGAGTACGGCGGCTATACCGGCACCGACGAGGGTGGCACCTCTGGTGGTACCTCAGGCGGCACTGAACAAGGCGGCAACACCAGCCAGGGCGGCGGCACTGAACAGGGCGGCAGCGGAACTACCGGCGGCGGTACACAGGAAGGCGGCGGCTCTCAGGATAACGGCGACGGGCTTGAATAAAGCCCTCGCCTGAGGCCACCCCCCCCCACTAAGTCAACATTCAACATTCAACATTAAAGATTAAAGATTATGAAAGCAAGTACCTGGAAAACAATTTTGCAGATTGCAATCTCCTTCCTTACAGCCATCGCTACCACACTCGGTGTAACAAGCTGCAGCAGCTTTTAAAGGTAAAAAGGTAAAAAAGTAAAAAGGTAAAAAAAGCCCCGATGCATCATGCATCGGGGCTTTGCTTTTATCTGCTTTTCTTCGTTATCGGATATCTCTTCCTTCCTGGCTGTATCCTTCGAGCATCTTCGGGCTGCTGATAGGCTTGCGCGAACAGTAGTCGAAATCTACCTTCTTGTAGCCCTGGCTGGAACGCCAGCGGATGGTGAGCTTCACTGTCTTGCCTTCGGTATCAGGAACGGCATCGTTCAGATTGAACGCTACGAGAGCATCACGCCAGTAGTTCTGAGGGTCGCCATTGGCATTGTGGCGCAGCTCTACCTCGTAAGGATTCTCAGGATTCACACCCGTAACGAGGTTGATGTAATGCACCTTCTGACCGCCCCAGAGAGCACGGAAACGGAGGGTGAGATAGCCATCTTCTGCCACCGTTACCCAGTCGCGCACGATTTCTACCAGGTTGTTGCCATACTTCTCGCTGTTCTCGATATCGGAACCGAGCGATGGTACAGGCTTCTTGGTCAGGATGCTGTCTATCCAGTTGACGTGAATCACCTGGTTATACTTCTCGCTCTTCTCCGAGGTCTGCGTGTAGTTGACCAGGGCGCGAACCTCCTTGCCATCAAAGATGGTAGGTTTCAGGTTCTTGGCGAGCAGGGTGGTGTTGTCGTCGAGCTGCAGATAGCAGGCATCGCCGTTCTGCTTCACGGTTACCAGTGCGTTAGGAAAAACGCGGTCCCAATCGGTATCGTTATCGTTATCGCACGACTGGAATGTGAGGGCCGACAGGAGCATCATCGCTGCCAGCCCGATCTTCTTGAAATCAATTTTTCTCATATATAATGTTCCTTTCTTTTTTTGTTTCACTTTCTGATAATAAAATAAGAAAGGAACAGAAATCTTGCTTCTGATTTAGAAAAAGATTGTTAAAAGCTCATTTAAAAATAATACGTGCAGCCGATGGTGGCGGCGCGGTTGCCGAAGTGCTGGCTCGCCATATCATGGAAGCGGCCTTCGAGCGTCCAGTGCTTGCCCAGATTCTTGTATACCCCTACCTCGGCATAGAGATTAGCCGGGGTGTAGGCATCGCTGCGGCGACGGGTACACCAGATGAGATTGCCCGTGAAGCGCCAGTCATCGGCCATTGTGAGCTGCGGTGCCAACTTGAACACGGCAAAATGATTATACTCCGCATTGCGCTGCTGAGCCTCCTCTGAAGGGGGTTCGCTGCGCTGCCAGAAGTAGTTGACTCCGGCTGTGAGGCGAAGGATGCCCTTGTGCCAGAAGGCGGTGGAGCCGATGCCGAGCGTATTGTCGTGGGTGGCACTGAACAGGTGCTGGTGGATGTTCTTCACCGAGGTGCTGAGCACGAAAGCAGGGCGGCTGTAGGTATGCTTGAGCTCTACCACATTCGCCATGCTGTTGACGATATCGGCGGTATAAACCGGCTGCCAGGCGCCCTCCATATCGCCCGCGGTTACGAAATCGCCAAACTCGGGATTGAAGATGCGGCGGCAGTAGGTGGCCTGCAGGGTATGACCCGGCGTAAAGCTGTAATAGGCGCTCGCCGAGTAGATATGGTTGCGCGTGGTATGCTTCCAGTGCTCTTCCGGCGCAATCTGCTTAGGACGGAAGTTGATGATGCGGAAGCGGTCGCCTGCCATGAATCCCCACTTGCCGATGTTGTAATCTATCTGGGCGTAGAAGTCCTGATAGTTGGAATGGTTGATGTAATCGGCGATGCAGTTCTTCTCGATGGAGAGACCGCCCTCGAAACCAGCCGTAATCCAGAGATTGGAGGTGATGACCGGAGTGGCGTATTCTACCACCAGGAAGGGGTAGGTGGAGTGGTTCTGATAAGGCGCAGTCTGGGCTTCTTCCTGTGTACGGCCGTTGTCGCTGATATGCTCGGCACCCAGGGTAAAGAGGATGCTGGAGCCGTTGTCGGCGAGCGTGCGGGTATAGTCGGCCTGCAGATGATAGGCGCGCACGTAATCGGCCGAGGTGTGGGTGAAATGGTTGCGGGTATAGGTCTGCATCGCATCTATTTCGAGCACATCCTTCGCGGTAGGTGTCCAGAGCAGATTGAGCTTGGCGCCCTCGTGGGAGTAGTGGTTCACGGTGGTTCCTGAAATGCCCTGGTAGGCATCCTTATCGCTGCTGGAGGTGCGCTGGAAGTTGCCTTCTACATGACTGAGCACACGGAGTTTATCTTGCTGGCTGATAACGCTGACGATGCCTTTTGCGCCGCCGTAAGTATCGCCGAAGAGTCCCCATCTGCCGGTGGTTCCGTTCTCCTTCTTGCGCAGTGTGATGTCGATAACTTTCTTCAGACTGCTGCATCCCTTCATCACTTCGGCGTTCTGGCACACCTTGATGGTTTCTATCTCCCGCGCCTTGAAATGGTGGAGGAAGGTGGCGTAATCGAGTCCGTATTCCTGGTTGTCGATACGGATGACGAACTTGCCGTAGAGGTTGGCGAATGGATCTCCGCCGATGATATTGTTGCCGTCGAGAGAGATGACTTCCGGGCACATCATGAGTACATCGAGGAGCGATTCTTCGCCGGTGAGTTCCATTTCGGGAACATGCATGATGTATCTGTCGCCGATATGTTCAATCGGAGCGGCTTGCATCTGGTAAGTAGTGCTGGCCATCGCGAGTGCGATGAGTAGCAGGCTTTTCTTCGTACTGTTGTTTATCTTCATTTTTTCTAATTTATATTATTGGTAAAAAGGATTTCTTCCATGCCTAATTTCCTTGCAAAGATAAGGCAAAAATCGGGGAATAACGAAAAAATGGAGATGTTTTTACCGTTCAATGCGTAAAAAGGGGTGTCAATACGTAAAAAAGTGGGGAGAGGGGCGAAAAAAGAGGGCTTAAAACTTGCTTGGTATTGTTTTTTTTCTTATCTTTGCCGATGAAGAAGAATTTTCTAAGAACTATACATATATATAATAACCCTTTAAAGATAAGAACTTATGAAGCGATTATTACACATTCAATTCCTATTGGTATTGTTGCTGGCGCTGGGATACTCTCCTCTGCAAGCCAAGCGAATCACACAGTGGCAGGCTCAGCAACAGGCCTACAGCTTCTGGGGAAAGCAGATGCCACAGAAGGCGAAGGCGAAGAGCCGCACGGCTACTACTGCATCGCCATCGGATGCTTACTATGTATTTAACAACGATGCCGGCGGATTCGTCATTATCGCTGGTGATGATGCCGTAACGCCAGTATTGGGCTATACCTCAACGGGATCATTTGATGCAGAAAATCTGCCTGACGGACTGAAGGACCTGCTGAAGAGCTATGAGCGCCAGATTGCGGCGCTGGGCGATAGTTATCAGGCGAACCAGACTACTACAAGAGCAGCATTTACAGGCGAAAAACTGCTTAATACTGCGAAATGGAACCAGAGCAATCCATTCAATAAGTACACGCCATACAAATATCCGGTTGGCTGTGTGGCAACGGCTGGAGCCATCGTAATGAAGCCCACGGATATCCTGCTAAGGGCACCGGAAGCCATTCTTATACCTGGAACGGCAAGACCTGGACAGCCAATTTCGAGCACGATTATGACTGGGCAAACATGCCTGCCGAATATGACGGCACCAACGATGCCGCCTTCGACGGCGTGGCAAGACTGATGTCAGACCTCGGTGTGGCAGTGGAGATGCAGTATGCTGAAGGCGGCAGCGGTGCGTATATCGGCAACCTGGTAACCGCCCTGCAGAAGTACTACGGCTACAGCAAACTTTCGCATCTGATGGCAATAGAAGATGTGGGTGCAGAGGCTTGGAACGGCAGACTGCGCGACGAGATTGATGCCAACCGCCCTGTGCTCTATGCTGCTTCTGACCCAGCTAGAGGCGGTCATGCCTTCGTAATTGATGGATACAAGGACGAAAGCTTCAGCGTAAACTGGGGCTGGGGAGGCTATTGTGATGGTTTCTACCAGATTGGAGCCCTGAATCCGGAAAGCAACGGAAAACCAGAGGGCGATAAGTATAATGTAAGTCAATCGGCAGTATTCGGCATGGAACCATCTGATGGCAAGGAGAAAGTATCTACCATGGGATTCCTGAAAGTTACCGGAGAATTGCAGACATTGAATATGAATGTTACCGATGTGAAGAAGGGGCAGAGAGGTGCCGTCTTTTCTGCGCCAATCGGCAATACGGGAGACCACAACTTTACCGGTGAGATTGCCGTAGCTCTGATGAATGCGAAGGGCGAGATGCGAGAAACCGTGACACGCCAGCCTTTTAAACTTACAGATTTTGCCCCTGGTTATTATTATACTTCTTTGTCTTTTAGTATTGAGAGTACTGTAGATGCAGAACCGGGTGATTATCTGGCTATGGTGGCAAAGGAAGGCTCAGAAGAGTATATAGAACTGTATGATCCGGACTTTGAGAGAAAGCGTCTGCCGGCAACCGGATATAAGCCTCTTACATACGAGATCAGAACGAAAGTGGGAGAAGGTGCAACTATTAAGCAAGCAGAAACGTGGTATAATCTTTCCACCAATTTCTATAATGGCAAACCTGTTATAGGTGCCAATTACTATTATTATCTGACGTTAGATGCAGGCATTGCGAACTGTTGCGTTGAATTGAATGGCAAACTGGTTAATGATATCAATTTGGGTACTGAGAGTCCAAATTCTTTCAGAGGTATTGAACCGGTTTATACCCTTGAGGTTAAGACTTATCGCGATTATCAGGAAAAGGAGTTGGTGATCAACCTGGAGAAGGCCGGACAGCTGAAGTCTGAACTTTCCAAAGAAAATCCTGATTATTTTGTATACAGAAATATCAAGGTTAACGGCAATATAGACAAGCGCGACTTTGATGAGCTGGCAAGCCATTATTTCAAGAGCATCGACCTGAGCGGAGCCAAGGTGGTGGCTTATGAAAGCTACAAGGCTGATATGGTTCCTGATTATGCATTCGACGGCAACACTTATCTGGAGCAATTCAAAATGCCTGCCGGTGTTAAGGAGTTGGGTTTCAACGCCTTCAAGTCTACCAATCTGAAGGAGATTGATTTGCCTGAGACGATAGAGGAATTCGGCCGCAATACATTCAATGCCTGCTTCTATCTGAAGGATGTGTATATGCGTCATAAGGATCCTCCTTACTGGATCAGCTGGTGTGTATTCGCGAGCAAGTTCGATGATTTGTACCGTACGCTGCATCTCTATCCTGGCAGCAAGGCGAAGTATGATGCTCATCAGTATACCAAGAACTGGATTAAATACTTTGATAATGTGGTAGAGGATTTGGAGCCTACCGGCATCCATTCTGTAACATTGGATAAGAAGCCAGCCAATGCTGCCATTTACGACCTGAACGGCCGCCGCATTACTGAGGCTATGAAGAAGGGCGTATACATCAAGAATGGCAAGAAAATCAGCGCGAAGTAATGTTGAGTGTTGAGTGTTGACTTGGTGGGGTGCGCAAGTTTTTGCCCACACGCCCTGCGCAAGTTTTTGCCCCACACGCCCTGAAAGGGCAGAAGCTCCTAGCCCAGGGCATCGCCCTGGGTATAATGGCAATCAGCAAGGCGCCCTGTAAGGGCAAAAGCCTTATAAATTGCCTGGAGTTTTAAAGCTTTTGCCCTTACAGGGCGACAGGTTTGCGTCCGTA
>JAJVTK010000058.1:0-10044 GCA_021622245.1 Segatella copri
AATAACCCAGGGCGATGCCCTGGGCTAGGAGCTTCTGCCCTTTCAGGGCGTGTGGGGCAAAACTTGCGAAAATTCAGTTCAAAGTTAATAGTAATCATAAAGTTTATAGTTGAAAGTTTATAGTAATCATAAAATTCAAAGTTCAAAGTAAATATATGAAGATAAAAATTGACTCATTAGACACGATCCATGAAGCAGCCAAGGAATTTCTGCAGAACATGGGCGACGGCAAGGTCTTTGCCTTTTATGGCAAGATGGGAGCCGGAAAGACAACATTTGTAAAAGCTATTTGCGAAGAACTGGGCGTAGAAGATGTCATCACATCGCCTACCTTCGCCCTCGTAAACGAATATACAGCTGGCGACGGCTCGCCTGTCTACCACTTCGATTTCTACCGCATCAAGAAACTCGATGAGGTGTACGACATGGGCTACGAAGATTATTTCTACAGCGGCAACCTCTGCTTCCTGGAGTGGCCGGAACTGATAGAAGACCTGCTGCCGGAAGACTGTACCAAAGTGACTATCACCGTCGAAGAAGACGGAACTAGAAACGTAGAATGGTAAGTCACCGACACCCCCAAAAATGCGTCCCGACGTAGACTTTGCTACGTCCCGACGCAGTTCTCATTACGTCCCGACGTAGCAAAGTCTACGTCGGGACGTATTTTTAGACCCCTCGTAGCGCAGCCTGAAAGGCAGGAAAAAACAAAAAAAAAGAGGGTGTGTCTTGGACTTTTGACACACCCTCTTTTATCATTTCTTATCCAGGAGGATTACAGGAGAGCCTGGAACTTCTCGGTAAGGGTTGCCTTAGAGGCTGCGCCAACGTACTTATCTACCAGCTGGCCTCCCTTGAAGAAGAGGATGGTAGGGATATTACGAACACCAAACTCCATAGCGATGTCGTCGTTCTCCTCTACATCACACTTGCCTACTACCAACTTGCCGTCAAACTCCTCAGCAAGTTCTGATACGATAGGAGCAATCTGGCGGCAAGGACCGCACCATGTTGCCCACAAATCTACTACCAATGGCAGTTCGCCATTCTTGTAGCTCTCGAAATTCTCGGTTGTAATTGTTACTTCCATTTTTCTATACCTTTTTTATATTAAAACTAAAATTACTTCTAATTGATCTGATAGCTCATCTTAGGATGCTGCTCGATATACTGGATGAGGGCATGGCCCACACCTACCGTATGCTCACGGGCACGCATCAGCAGATAGGTATTGCTGTCTACATCATGTATCTGGAAAAAGAGCTGCGCCTTGCCCTCGTCATTCTCCAGAATAGTCTGCAGGTCGCTGACCATCGTTTCATCTATCGCATCGCTCTCCACATTGATGGTAAAGCGGTCGATGCGGTTCTCCTTGACCGTCTGCAGATACTCTACATTGCCTATCTGGAAATCGAGATAGTTGGCATTGCCGTAACGGGAAACGCACTTGGCGGTGATGTAGATGGTGCTGCCTTCAACCATGATGCCGCGCCACTTGCCCCAGTCTTCGCCAAAGAGAGCCAGCTCGCCTGAGCCCTCAAAGTCTTCGAGCGTAACGAAACCGCACGGCTTGCCCGTCTTGGTAAACTTCGACTTCACACCCGTGATGATGCCGCCCAGCACCACATCCTCCTTCTTTGCCAGTTCCTGCTTGTCGCCCAATTCAGAGCAATGGGTATTGCAGAGGGAGTTGAGGATGATGCTGTACTCATCGAGCGGATGGGCAGAAAGATAGATGCCCACAAGCTCGCGCTCACGGTTCAGACGTTCGATGGTGCTCCAGCTCTCTGCATCAGGAATAGGCGGCGTAGCTATCTCTATCGCCTCGGTACCGCCAAAGAGTGAGTTGGCAGCCTCGTGCTGTTCCTGCTGGAAGAGCTGACCATAGCGCACCAGCGTATCGAGGAAGGTTTCGCCCTTGTTGTTCTTACCGAAGAACTGCTCGCGACGGATGCCGAAACTGTCGAAACCGCCACTCAGCGCCAAGGTTTCGAAAGCCTTGCGGTTCACGCTGGAGTAATCTACACGCTCGGCAAAATCGAAGATGGTTTTATAAGGTCCGTTCTTCAGTCGCTCTGCCACGATGGCATCGGCTGCCGGAGCACCCATACCCTTGATGGCTGAAAGACCGAAACGTATCTCTCCATGCTCGTTCACACCGAACACGCGGTAACTCTCGTTCACATCCGGTCCCAAGGTCTTGATGCCCATCGACTGGCACTCCTCCATCAGCTTGGTGATTTCGGTAATCTGTGCAAAGCGTCGGGTCATCAGCGCCGCCATATATTCGGCAGGATAGTGCGCCTTGAGATAGGCAGTCTGGTAGGCTACCCACGAATAACAGGTGGCATGCGACTTGTTGAAGGCGTAGGAAGCAAACTTCTCCCAGTCGCCCCATATCTTCTCCAGCACCTTCGGGTCGTGGCCGTTCTCCTGTCCCTGCTTGATGAACTTAGGCTTCATCGCATCTACGATAGCCTTTTTCTTCTTACCCATCGCCTTACGCAGCGCATCTGACTCGCCTCGGGTGAAGCTCGCCAACTGACGGGAAAGAAGCATCACCTGCTCCTGATAGACCGTGATGCCGTAGGTATCCTTCAGATACTTCTCCATACACGGGATATCGTAGGTAATCGCCTGCTTGCCGTTCTTGCGGGCAATGAAATCAGGGATATAATCCATAGGTCCCGGACGGTAGAGGGCATTCATGGCGATGAGGTCCTCGAACACCGTAGGCTTCAGCTCACGGAGATACTTCTGCATACCCGGCGACTCGAACTGGAAGGTTCCGATGGTCTGACCGCGCTGATAGAGCTGATAGGTCAGCTCGTCATCGATAGGGATGGTATCGAGGTCAACGACATCGCCCGTAGTCTGCTTGATAACCTTGCATGCCTCCTTCATCTCGGAGAGGGTCTTCAAGCCCAGGAAGTCCATCTTGATAAGACCGGTGGTCTCGATGACATGGCCGTCGTACTGCGTTACCGCCGTCTTCAGTCCCGGGAAATCAGGGTCATCGGCAGTAGATACAGGCACCCAGTTGCTGATAGGGTCGCGGCAGATGATGAATCCGCAGGCATGGATACCCGTGCCTCGGATGGTTCCCTCGAGCATCTTGGCATACTTGATGGTATTGCTCTCGCGGGGATCGTTGGAGAACTCTGCCTCGCGCAGCTCTGGGGTATATTTGATGGCATTGGTCAGGTTCATCTTGGCACCATCAGGCAATCGGTCTGGGATAGCCTTGCAGAGTGCATTCGCCTTATCCAACGGCAGTTTCTCAACACGCGCCACGTCCTTGATGGAGTTCTTCGTAGCCATGGAACCGTAGGTAATGATATGGGCACAGTTCTCATGACCGTACTTATCCATTACCCAGCGCAATACCTTGCCTCGGCCGTCATCATCAAAGTCGGTATCAATATCCGGAAGGTTTACACGGTCTGGGTTCAGGAAACGCTCAAACAGGAGGTCGTACTTCAATGGGTCAATCTTGGTGATTCCCAAGCAGTAAGCCACCACCGAACCTGCCGCAGATCCACGTCCCGGGCCCACCATCACGCCGAGTTCCTCGCGCGCCGCCCTGATGAAGTCAGACACGATGAGGAAGTAGCCCGGGAAACCCATGGTCTTCATCACGTGGAGCTCGAAGTTTACATGCTCGTCTACATTCTCGGGCAGCGGGTCGCCATAAAGCTTTTTGGCTCCCTCGTAGGCAAGGTGGCGCAGATATTCTGCCTCAAACTTGATACGGTATATCTTATCGTAACCGCCCAATCGGTCGATTACCTTCTGACCTTCCTCTGGTGGCAGCGGGTTCTTGCCGTTCTCATCAGAGGTAAACTCCTTGTAGAGGTCTTCTTCTGATACCTTCTGTCGCAACTGCTCCTCGGTACCGAAACTCTCCGGAATCGGGAAGAAAGGCATGATAGGACCATGGTCGATGCTGTAAATCTCCACCTTATCCAATACTTCGAGGGTATTGGAAAGCGCTTCGGGAATATCCGAGAACACATCGTTCATCTCCTGGCGGGTCTTGAACCATTCCTGCTTGGAATAGCGCATACGGTTAGGGTCGTCGAGATCCTTTCCGGTAGCGATACAGAGCAGATGGTCGTGAGCCTCGGCAGTTTCCTTATCCTCGAAGTGGCAGTCGTTGGTGCACACCAGTTTGATGTTAAACTCCCTTGCCATCTTGATAAGTTCCTTGTTGGCACGCTGCTGCAACTCGTAAGCCTCGCGGTTGGCAAGCAGACTTGGATCATCGGGCACTTTATGTCGCTGGAGTTCGAGATAGTAATCATCGCCAAAGAGGTTGTGGTACCACTGGCAAGCCTCGCGGGCTCCTTCCAGGTCATCATGCAGAATCTTGGATGGCACCTCGCCTGCAATACATGCCGAACAGACGATGAGGTCTTCGTGATACTTCTCCAGATCGGCACGGTCGGTTCGTGGGCGCATGTAGTAACCATCCACCCACGAATTGCTCACCAGCTTGATGAGGTTCTTATATCCATTATAATTCTTGGCAAGTACAATGAGGTGATAACCGCTCATATCGCCCTTATCCTTCTCTCGGTCGGCTTTGGTTCGGCGTGCCACATACATCTCGCAGCCTATGATAGGCTTGAAAGGTTCGAGTCCCTCCTTCTTGCGGTCTTTATTAATCTTGCCGCAATAGTCGGTGAGTTCCTTGATGCCGAACATCACACCGTGGTCGGTTACCGCCATACCCTTCATGCCGTCCTTGATGGCCTTATCTACCAGATGCGGTATCTTCGACTGGCCGTCGAGGATGGAGTATTGGGTGTGTACATGCAAATGAACAAAATCTTCCATTATCTGTTTAAAATTCGAATTTTGACAACAAAGTTACGGCGAAATATTGAAAAAGCCAAAAGAAATATGCGAAAATATTGAAAAAGGTAAAAGAAACCCACAAAAAATTTGCAAAAGTGATAAAAATGACGTACCTTTGCACCAATAAAAACTTAATCCTAATATATGGGACAGAAAATAAAGAAATTAAAAAAGATAAGATTGCACCGCGAAGGTACCGATCAGCTGGTTACCGGAGCGATAGCGTTAGTAGCCATTGCGGCTATATTGTGGACAACCTTAGACAACAAGATTCCGTTCTGGGCTTTTGTTGTTGTGTTCGGCACGGTATATGGTATCGTGCTCAACTTCTACCGTTGTCCTATCAGATACCTCAACGAAGAGGATACTTCGAAACTGGTAGTAGCACCAGCCGACGGAAAGATTGTGGTGATAGAAGAGGTGGAGAATGCTCCCTACTTCGGTGACCGCCGCCTGATGATTTCCATCTTCATGAGCCTCTGGAATGTTCATGCCAACTGGTTCCCGGTGGATGGTAAGGTGAAATTCGTGAAGCATGTGGACGGCAACTACCACAAGGCATGGCTGCCTAAGGCTAGCGAGGAAAACGAGCATGCCGACGTGATGATTACCACACCTGAGGGAGTGGATGTACTCTGCCGACAGATTGCCGGTGCAGTAGCACGCCGCATCGTAACCTATGCCAAGGAGGGGGAAGAATGCTTCATCGACGAGCACCTGGGATTCATCAAGCTGGGTTCACGCGTGGATGTCTACCTGCCTGTAGGTACAGAAGTATGCGTAAAGATGGGACAGTCAACTACGGGCGACCAGACCATCATCGCTAAATTGAAATAACATATTGACAGATAGAGGGCAAGCCGGAACTTACTTCCGGCTTTCACTCTATCATAATATACTGGAAAAAAATGAGTATCAAGAAACATATTCCAAACACGATAACCTGCTGCAACCTGGTTTCGGGCTGCATCGCAACATCGTTTGCCTTCGGTGGAAACCCAAAGATGGCATTGTTATGGATTATCATCGGAGCCGTATTCGACTTCTTTGACGGCATGAGCGCCCGCCTGCTGCACGTTTCATCGCCAATAGGCAAGGAGCTCGATTCGCTGGCAGATGACGTAACCTTCGGTGTAGCTCCTGCCACCATCGTATTCTCACAACTCTTTGTGATGGAATATCCGGGTTTTCTGGAGCCTTTGCGCCCATGGCTGCCATACGCAGCCTTCATCATCGCAGCCTTCTCGGCATTGCGACTGGCTAAGTTTAATCTTGATGAGCGCCAGACTACCTCTTTCATCGGTGTTCCTACACCAGCCAACGCCCTGTTCTGGGGTTCGCTGATTGTGTTCAATCCAAGCTGGCTCGAAGGATATTCATGGTCGGTATTCATCATTCTGGCTCTGATTCTCATCACCAGTTATCTGCTGGTTTGCGAGATGCCTCTTTTCGCCTTGAAGTTCAAGCAGTGGGGTTTCAAGGGCAATGAGGTGAAATATGGCTTTGCCGCGCTCACCATCATCATCCTCGCTACATCGGTAGCACTCGATGGTCTGACCGGTTTCCTCACCGGCTGGTGGCTTGTCATCGTGGCATACGTCATCATCTCGGCGATTATTTATCTGAAGAAGACGAAATAGAAGAAATCCCCTTTATTGGGATATTTAGGTATTTATGTAGATTATTAATTGAAAAATGCGGCTAGATGTGGATCCAGTCGCATTTGCTTTTTCTACCTGCTGAGAGAGGGTTAGTTGTGTACGAGCGTACCGATCTCCTCACCATCCATCACCTTCTTGAGGTTACCTACTACATCCATATTGAACACATAGATAGGAAGGTTGTTTTCCTTACACATGGTGGTAGCAGTCAAATCCATTACCTTCAAGCCCTTGGTATAAATCTCATCATAGGTGATGTCCTTGAACTTGGTAGCTGTAGGATCCTTCTCAGGGTCAGCGGTATAGATGCCGTCTACACGGGTACCCTTGAGCATCACGTCAGCCTCGATTTCGATACCGCGGAGAGAAGAACCGGTATCGGTAGTGAAGTATGGACTACCTGTACCTGCAGAGAAGATGCAGATATAACCTGCCTCCATCGCCTCAATCGCCTTCCACTTGGTGTAGAATTCGCCGATAGGCTCCATGCGGATGGCAGTAAGCACCTTGTTCTTTACGCCCAAGGCTCCGAGTGCGCTGCTCAATGCCAGGGAATTGATAACGGTAGCACACATACCCATCTGGTCGCCCTTGACACGGTCGAAACCCTTCTGGCTGCCGCTCAAACCGCGGAAGATGTTACCACCACCAATCACAATGCCTATCTGAACGCCCATCTCATGGACCTCCTTTATCTGCTTAGCATAATCACTCAGGCGCTCTGGGTCGATGCCGAAGCTCTGCTTGCCCATCAGACTCTCGCCGCTCAATTTCAAAAGAATTCTTTTAAACTTTGCCATAATATAGTGTTTAATGTTTATTGTTTAATGTTTACTGAAGGGATTAGAAACTTAATTTCTCCGAACGCATACGAGCGTATTACTCCCTTCTTGTCATGAAGGATGAGATGACCATCGTCCTCCACCTCTACGAAGGCGCCCTCGAACTTACCGTCCTTATCCTCATACCAATGATAGCCCTTGCGACGGTAGAGAGAAAGATGATAGATGCCCGACACATCCATATAGTCGGCACGACGCAGAAGTTCGTAGTATTTGCAGAAAGCCTCAATCACCTTCTGCAGCACCTCTTCCCTATCCACCTCATGACCCAGAATCTGAGCCAGAGATACAGGGTTTGGCGCATCGCTGTGGAACTCCGTCTGATTGACATCAATGCCGATGCCGAAGATGCAGCGCTTGATGCCCTTGGAGTCGATGGCAGTCTCTATCAGCGTGCCACTGATTTTCTTGTCATACCAGTACACATCGTTCGGCCATTTCAGCGTAATGCCGTCCGTATAGGAATCAAGTGCATCCTTCACGGCGAGCGCACCAGCCTCAGAAAGGAGGAACTGCTGGCGCAAAGGTACCCACTTAGGACACATCATCATACTGAAGAGGAGGTTCTTGCCCGGCTCACTCTCCCAGGTATGCACGCCCTGTCCCCTGCCCGCCGTCTGATAGTCAGCAATGGCAATGGTCAGCGCATCTTCATCGTAAGTACCCAAATTCTTCAGGAAGGTATTCGTTGAATCCACTTCCTTTAAACGTATAATCTTCTTTTCCATGTCTATATAATAATGTATAGCGATACACAACGGATTATCAAATCAGCAACGGATTGAAGGCATCCACAAGATGTTCGATGTGCTTCACCTGATGGCCTACCCCTACCACGGTAATAATATCAAAGCGAAGCTCCCTATCCACCTGCTTCTCCTTAACATAAGTATTGGCGGCCAATGCCAGATTACGCATCTTCTTGGCATCAACGGCTTCCTCGGGCTGCTGGTATTCTTCACCCGAGCGGGTCTTTACCTCTACCACAACCAAAGTCTTTCCATCCGGCGAAACGGCAAGGATATCCAGATCGCGCTTGCCGTCTCTCCAGTCTCTGTCGATGACGACATAGCCTTCATTTTCGAGATAGAGCGTTGCCTCGTCTTCTCCCCATTTGCCTAATTCATTATGCTCTGCCATAGTCTATTTCCTTTATTTTGCACCAAAAGATGCTTTTACCTTGCAAAAATAACAAAAAAAGTCCACACTTCAAACTTTTTTATGTAATTTTGCACGAAAAACAATGGAAGATAATAAGAATAAAGACGAAGAATACATGCGCCGTGCCCTGATGGAGGCTCAGGCTGCATTTGATGAAGACGAGATTCCGGTAGGCGCCGTCATCGTTTGTAAAGACCGGATCATATCGCGTGCCCACAATCTTACGGAGATGCTGACCGACGTTACGGCTCATGCCGAAATGCAGGCCATCACTTCAGGAGCCAACATGCTGGGAGGAAAATACCTGAAAGACTGCACCCTCTACGTTACGGTAGAACCCTGCGTGATGTGCGCCGGAGCGCTGGGATGGGCACAGATCAGCCGCGTGGTATATGGTGCCAGCGACGAGAAAAGGGGGTATACAAAATATGCGCCCGATGCACTGCATCCTAAGACGACAGTTACATCGGGCGTATTGGAAGATGAGTGCCGCGCACTCATGCAGGATTTCTTTCAGAGAAAGAGATAATTACTTAACGAGCACTACAAGATACTTGCTGGTGCTCCAGAATATCTGTGGATTGGTGATGCGGAGCGTATACTGCTTGTTGGCATCGCGTACCAATGCATAAGAGCTTGATGGGTGGGTAGTGAGCAACTTAGCAGACTTTGACATCAACTTGATTTCAGAAATGTTGCGGATATCAACCTTGGTGAAATAACTCTTGTTGAAATTACCGGTCATTACCTTACCACCTTCCATGATATGCTGCTCCTTCAACTCCTTCTTGGTACCGAATACATACCAGGCAGTGTTGAGCTGCTTGTCCTGTGCATTGATTGTCTCTGTCTTCTGGTTGCTTTCAGTAGTAAGACGAGAGGTCTTGGTATTCAGATTGTTGATAGTCTCATCGAGCGCTGCAATATGAATATCCTTCTTGTCCAACTCCTCGCGAAGCACCTGGAGTTCCTTATCCTTCTGTGCAATCTGCTCCTGAAGGTTTGCGATGGTCTTCTTCAACTGGTCAGCCTGCAAAGAGCTGTTAGCCAACTGCTTCTGCAGTTTAGCCAGGAGTTCGCGGTTCTGCTGCATACGGGTAGCGATGAACTGAACATCCTCCTTGAGCTGCTGTCTCTTATTGGCACCCTCACCGTTCTTCAGGAGAGTTACTCTGTGTTCAGCCTCATTGATCTGGTTCAGACCATCCTGGATTTCATTCAATGTACCCATCATATCATTAATTTCGCTATCTTTCTGAGCGATGATACTGTTTAGCGAATCATTCTGCTGATTTGCCAAATCCTGGGTGTTGTTCTTGCCGTTGTTGCAACTGGTCAAGCAAAAAGCAGCTAAACATGCCGCAAATAATAGCTTTTTCATAATCATTTTCCTTTTTAATGTTTGATTTAAAAAATTATCTTTTCGCGTAAAACGCGTCGCTTCCTATTTATTTCTAAACTTTCGCCACACGCCCTGAAAGGGCAGAAGCTCCTAGCCCAGGGCATCGCCCTGGGTTATT
>JAJVTK010000015.1:0-89891 GCA_021622245.1 Segatella copri
TCATTTTTCTGACTTTCCGGTTTTTCCAAAAATCCTAAAAAAAGAATATAATATAAGATTTAAAATATACCCTTCACCTCGTCACTTTTCCGCTGTTTCGCTTCTTCACTACTTCTTCTTCAAAATACCCCCACAAAAATGGGCGCAAAAATGCTGCGTTAAAAAGTTTAACCTAGGTTATTCTTTGTAAAAATCGAGCTCTATAGAGCTCCCCGCCTAAGTAAAACATTTTGTATACCTTCGCAACATGAAAAAAACGATAAAACCAGATACTGGTATTACTGCGATGAAGTGGACAAGAGAACGGCAGAGGACATCAAGCACCGGCTGCCCTGCATCACACACCCAGCGTGCAGCTCAAGGGAAACTCCAAGAAGCTGACTGACTTCAGGAAGGAAACCTATTGGCTGATGCCGATACGCCGCCCGAGGATCTCCCATTTTAGGAAATTCTGCTTCGGAGATATTTTTTTATCTTTCGGAGATATTTCCGTATCTTTCGGAGGGATTTTCTTATGATTCGGAGAGATTTTATTCTACCAGGCAGAAGAAAGAAGCAACTGACAAAAACAGACTAAAAAGAACAAATTATGATAGAAGACAGAAGTTACGGGAAGGCAGAGCTCGCCATGCTCTACTTTCCCACCGCTACCCCCAGGGTAGCGCTCAACCGGCTGGTGAGATGGATCAACCGGTGTCCCGAGCTCAAGCAGAGCCTCTGTTCGGGCAATGCCTTTCAATTGGTTCGCCATTGGCGAACCAATTACAACAGCTTGAAAATAAGATAGAAGAAGGTATTGAAATAGGAGAAAAGACACTCCTTTGTATTAACAGACCTATAGAGTCAGCAGACTTGCATATAGAGGATTTTGTGGGCATTAGTTTCACTCATCATATGGAAATTTTGCATAAAACTACCACTTTAGATGAGCGCATCTACTATATACATCAAGTGAACCTGTATCATTGGAACAAGTACGTATTACGGAAATACTTATCAGATGACCTATATCACCATCAAGGCAATATGCCTAACAATTTTCCGAAAGCGATACCAGACATTAAGCAATCAATGAAAACAATATCAATGTTTAAGGATGAATATTTGCTTGATTTCATCAATACTGAAAATTTGGGACAACTATGTACATATCTACAGGCATTAGACCTTACTGTTAAAAAGCCACACGAAAATCCTTCTATTGGTATTGTTTTATGCAAAGTAATGAACAAGGCTTTTGTTGACATTGTTGTAAGGAACTACGACAGCCCAATGGGAGTAGCAACATATAAAACCAAACAGGATATGCCTGAAGAATTACAGAAGGCTTTGCCTGATTTGGATAAGATGAAAGATCTGTTTTGCAAATCGTTGTAAATGTGTATTAACATTTTATAAAATACGTATTAAGGAGTAAGGCTATAATGTTCTTACTCCTTTTTTCATTTGTACAACGAGTGAAGCGATTAATAAAAGTGCAATCACCGCAATAATACTATTAATTTTACGTTCTTTTCAAAAAAAGGGTTGTGCAATAGTGGCTTATAGGCTAAAAGCACTACCTTTGAATGCAATAATAAGTAACAACACGTTTAAGGTCACAATTTGTGACCTCAAAAATAAAGATAGAAATATGGCAGACATAACGGAAAAGACAGGAAACGGCGAACTGGTCACAAATCGTGACCAGTTGGTTGGTGTTGACAATATAGAGCCTCTAATAAAAATCATTAGAGGACAGCAAGTTATGCTTGACCGTGACCTTGCCACACTTTATGGCGTTGAAACAAAGCGTCTTAATGAGCAAGTAAAACGTAATATTAAACGATTTCCTGAAGATTTCATGTTTCAATTGACCAAGGACGAATGTTTAAGGTCGCAAATTGCGACCTTAAACGAAGGATCCGACAAGCGTATAGAAGATATGCACCGATTGAGGTTGAAACATTCCGTTTGTCACATGACCGCTTCCTTTGTATAGACGATGATGTATATCACATAGGTGCATCCATAAAGAACTTGGGCAAGAAGTGGTTTGGTTTCTCCAAGATGGAGATACTTACACTAGACGAATTAGTAGAACGAATCAATAGAGGATAATACATACAAATTTCAAGAAAAAGAACTTAATACATAAATATAAAGTAAGCAATGAAAAAGATATCAATGGTCATTGTGGCTATTTCAGCCATGATTAGTTTAAGCGGATGTCATGAGGATCCTACTTATGTGGATTCTTACTTCCAGCGTCAAAGTGTAATTGAGGAGCTGAGTAATGAGCTTAAAGGACAATACAGCAGTATATTCATTCCTGTAATCTATAATGCATCGCAAGAACAGTTGGATTATAAAAGTTTATGGAAGGGTGAGGTCACAGAAAATGGTCAACCTATCATCCACTACACTTTTGGAGGGTACGAAAACCGGACTGTCACCTTACAGCAAGTCCCAATCAGCTGGATAAGTTTTGTCATAAAAGATACTAAATTGGCAGAAGCAGTCAAGCTGTTGCCCGATTATGATATTTCGATACCTTATTCTTTTGCAAGCTCAGACGTAGAAACAGGAGAAGCGAGCAAAATGGGGAAAATCATATATAACGATAGCAAAGTACCTGTGACACTGAACTATGGCGGAAAGCAGCATCTTGTGCTTTTCAACTTTAAATGTCCTTCGCAATTTGTTTTTGATGCAGACAAGCGTCCTATCTCTCCAGGAAGAATCCAACTGGAACTCAAATCAATTATTGTTGACAATGTAATTGTCCAAGAAATTGATGGCTATTTAGGGGGAGAGTACTTTCTTAGTATTATGGGCAAAACAGATCCAATCTCGAAATGAATGAGACGAACGTTGTCTGTTACGTTATTTTCATGCAAAAGTTTTGGTAATAGTAGTTAAAGAGTTAAAGGTATTGTCTTTAAAGTACAGAAGAAGGCATATTGATTATAAGTATAAAAACAATAAAAAAATCAATAGATGAAAGCATTGTTAGTCATCATTATGAGTTTGTGCCTACACGTAACTTATGCACAAAAACCAGATACAACTAAAACATTTATTCAAGGCAAAGACCTTGGTGAAGTTGTTGTAAAGTCATCTTATCTTACAAGAGAAGGTGATCATATCCTTGCTATTCCTACAAAAGAGCAACGTAAACATGCTGTAACTGGTTATGATCTGTTGAGCAATCTCATGATTCCGGGAGTGTCTGTCGAGCGTTCGACTGGAAGTGTGACAACTCCCAATGGGGCTGCGACTCTCTATATAGATGGGCGTGAAGTTGATTTTCGAGAGGTACAGTCTTTAAGACCGAAGGACGTTTCTCGAGTGGAATATTTTGATGTGCCGACTGGCAAATATGCAAAAGATGCATATGCTATAAACATAATAATGAAACCACTCAACAATGGTGGCTACACGCAACTTGATGCGTCTCAGAATGTAGGCTATCTCTATGGTGATTATAATCTTATTTCGAAATTTGTCACAGGAACCAAAAGTTTGAACCTTTGGGCTGGATATTCTTTGGAAAATCCAAAATCGTCTATGGACGAGAATGAGACTTTTATTTTCCCTGATTATCAACTGAATAGACTGCAGCATTACAATAATGCTGACAATAGGCAAACGGAAGAATATGTACAGGCATCAATCAGCAACCGAGGAAGAAAATATATTTGGATGCTTAGAGGTGGTATGGCATGGAATGCCTCAAAAAACGGTGTCAATAATGGAATGACGGAGTATTGGAAAACTGCTGCTGCAATCAAGAACGGTAGCATTTTGGACATTAACACTAGAAACAAATCTTATCGTCCAAGTGTCTATTTTTACGGATTGCACACATTTTCTAACACAAAATCGTTGGATTATGTTTTTGATGGATATTATTCTCGAAACGATTATGACCGTCTCTATAACGATGATAATGTGTCTTTTCATTCACTTGTCAAGGAAGATTATTATTACATCAAAGCGAATGCAAACTATTCTATGGCGTTCAGTCATAGAAATAGATTGGCTTTCAGTTTATACGAGTTCATGAGAATTAGTGATTCCGAATACATTGGGACTTCTGCATATAATCAAAATTTGCATTCGTCCGAAACCATCCTTTTTGCAGACTATTCCCAACGTTTAGGGAGTTTTTTCTTTGATATTAATCCTGGACTGTCATTTCTAACATACCGTTTGGAGGGGATGAAGTCAATCAATCATCTTACTCCGAGACTTCAAGCAAGGGCTACTTATAGGATAGATAAAGTACAGCAACTTCAATTTATGTTCGCTTTGGGAAACACCTATCCGAGAATAAATACGATTAACAATGTAGAACAGCAGATAGATCCTATCATCATTCTCAAAGGTAATTCTAACATGGATAATTCCATTCTTTTGAATCCGCGATTAAGCCATACATTGAACCTTAACAAATTCGCTTTGCAAACGGGAGTGTCATACTTTTACCAGAATCATTCGATTATTTCGGATTACTATATTCGAGACGGGCATCTTATTAGCACTTTTAGAGATGACTGTATCTATCATCGTCCCAGTGCAGATATGTCTATAACCTATAAACCTTCAGGTTCGCTTAACATGAAAGTTTCCGGTCAATGGGTTAAACATTTAGTTCGAGGAGGAGCAGAGCATCGTAATTTGTCTGCATTCTCTGGGACTGCTATGATAAACTACTATGTTCGGGATTTTTCTTTTGGTGCATCCATAGCGTCACCGTCAAGAGATTTGATAGACAGCCAGATTAACAGAAAGACATTTTGGCGGTATCAACTATCGGCTATGTGGAATCATGGGAATTGGGCTATCGAAGCTAATGCAAACAATTTATTCATGATGAAGAATAACATTGTAGATGAATTATCTGCATCATATTATTCTTTCAAACAAATAGATCAAAATCGTAGTTATAATCAGTATGCAAATCTGAAAATTGTTTATAGTTTTGACTATGGCAAGAAGACATCAAAGTCACCAGATTACAAACATCAAAATAGTGAAAGTGCAATCTTAAAATAAGAAGGCAAAGACATAATCAAGTCATTGGTAACATGTTCATGCGAAATGCAAATTAAAAATTGCGAATTATGAAAAAAATACCATCTATAATGATTGTAGTTTGGGGAATAGCGGTATTATGTACACTATTCTTGAGTTCATGCAAGCGACCAGAGGTCTTAGACAATAGTACTCTTGTAAATAGCGCAAGAAACGTGGCTTTGACCTTTGGTCCTGCGTATGTTCCATTTTTTAAAGAGGCTAACGTATCGGATGTTCAAGTTTTCAAAAAGGAGGATTACGGAGGAGACAGCCGCCCTCAAATAAGAAAACAGATAGGAAGAAAGTTCTATACTGTAACTTTTACATATGATAGTACTGCCGTTAAATTTGATTTTGGATTTGCAGCAAGAGTCAGAATATGGAAAGATACAGGGGAACCATTAGATGTTATATTTGGTAATGGTTGGGGAAGAAATTTTTTCTTTTTAAGTTTTAAGGAACAAACCAATCACTCACCAAATGACTATGAGAAAGTGGCTTCTGACTCTATTGTTAAAGTACCATTGCAAACTGTACATGAACCAGAGAACATTTGGAATTCCAATGCTGACAACAAACAAGACAACCTATCAACGAGAGACTTTTCATCCCATGGCTTTGTGGAAGACAAGGAGTAGTTACAACCAAGGATTTTTGAAAATTATTTGTATTACGGTAATTACAATTTCAGTTATTACAGTTTTTTCCTGAGGGGGTATAAGGGTTTGAAGGTAGTAACAATCTGTTACTACAAATATTTATATATAAATATATATAATTATATATTTATATATACTTTTCTATACTTACATTTTAAAAGCGTGATATTGGGTCAAAATAAAACTGTAATAACTGAAATTGTAATTTGTAATCGATTTTTTAGCGGTATCGAGATGCATACTTTCATTGCCCCTAAAACTATGACTATCTCATCACAAAGCTATGAGTTATGACCCGCAAAACGACGAGTTATTTTCTTTAACACAATATGGTAGAAATGTTAATGGAATTTCACATAACTCTGCAAGGTGATTTTTGGTGGTGTAGGAAAAATGTAGTACCTTTGCACCTGTAATCAAGAACATTATTAATCACTAAAAAAACTAGAAAATTATGAAGAAAGAAACTTGGAAACAGATTTTTCAGATTGTACTCACAATCTTGACGGCGCTCGGCACTACCCTCGGAGTAACATCATGCATGGGGGCGTAACAGTTCATTATTAGTTACTCCCCCGCCCTTCTTCTTCCAGAAACGCTTACTGAAACTAAATTTCAACCACTAAAAAAAGCATGTGACTATCATTATCCACTTAGTAATAATTCAAGTTTCGCAAGTTCAGAAGTTAAATGAGTTAAAGAATTATAAACATTTATTCATATCAGCCGACATCGGATTTTATTCACTAACTTTGCATCAGATATATACATTAGAATTCTTTACAAACGATAAAAATGGAGAATAAAATAACGACAATGGAGCGGGGAATGCAGCGACGCACCGAACTGCTCCTGGGAAAGGATAATCTTGAGAAAATTCAGAAGGCAAGAGTGCTCATCTTCGGTATCGGAGGAGTAGGATCATGGTGCGCTGAAGGACTCCTGAGAAGCGGCGTGAGAAACATCACTATCGTAGACAGCGACAGGGTATGCGTAACCAACTGCAACCGACAGCTGATGGCTACAAGCCGAACCATTGGCGAGGTGAAGGTAGAGGCGCTGCGCAATAGACTGCTCGAAATCAACCCCGATGCCAACATCACAGCCTATCAGAAAATATATCAGGCAGAAACTGCCGATGAATTCCACATGGAGCAATACGACTTCATCATCGATGCCATCGACTCGCTCAAGGATAAGGCTGACCTCATTCTGCGTGCCACTGCCCTGCCTAAGGAAATCACCTTTATATCTTCTATGGGAGCTGCCCTGCGCACCGACCCCTTCAAGGTAAGAAAATCTGAATTCTGGAAGGTGGATGGAGACCCGCTGGCAAGAGCACTGCGAAAGAAATTTAAGAAGAACAAAACCTTCCCAAGACGAAAATTCCAGTGCGTATACAGTGAAGAAAAACCGATGCAGAACCAAGGGGTGAACAAAGCCTGCGGCACGGGCGGATGCCTATGCCCGAAAGCCAAACTCATTAGCGGAGAGAGGGGTACCGATACTGCCGTATATGATGCTCCGGGCGACCAGCAACTGGTAGAACACGAATGGTGCTCTACTAAGGCACAGATCAACGGTTCGCTCTGTCACATCACCGCAACCTTCGGAATGGCTATCGCAGGAATGGTTATCAACCACATCATTGAATAACTGTTTTCTTTACAACAGTCACTTGAAAAGAAACTTACTGAACTTTCGCATATCAGGAAGTTAAAGGAGTTAAGGAAGTTAAGGAGTTAAGACGTATGTCTTGCTGCTTAAAAAATACGCCAAAAGACTATTGTCTTAACTCCTCAGCGACCGTAGGGAGCGATAACTCCTTTAACTCCTTTAACTTCTGAGCTTTCGAAACTTGAATTTAATTCAAGTTTCGAAATTCAGAAGTTTCTCGGGAGTCGTCTTATCGGCGTTCGCCACTATTCGTCTCTTCATATCGCCAAAGAATAAAGGTTAAATCCGATAAATCTTGTTAAACAAATTCTATCTTACCTCTTATGTTTATACCTTTGCACGCAAATTTATAATCACAAAGGACATTTTCATGTCCCAAAAAGGATAATATTTAATTTAAATAAGAGAAGAAAAATGAAAGAAAAAGCAGAAAGTTCAGTAGCCTGCAATCATCACAGAGTAGGCTTTCTGGGATTGCTCGTTACATTAGGCATTGTATTCGGAGACATCGGAACATCACCTCTCTATGTGATGAAGGCTATCCTGCATACGGGCGAAAGCATCAGCGAGAGCACCATCCTGGGCGCACTGTCATGCATCATCTGGACACTCACCCTCCAGACCACCATCAAATATGTATGCGTGGCGCTGCGTGCCGACAACAATGGCGAGGGAGGCATCCTCGCCCTCTATGCCTTGCTGCGCCGACTCAAGTACAAGTGGATTTACCTACTGGCCATCATTGGCGCAAGCACCCTGCTGGCAGACGGAATCATCACCCCTGCCATCACCGTGACCACAGCCATCGAAGGACTCGAAAGCATCAGTCCCAACCTGCCAGTTATCCCCATCACCCTTGCCATCATCACCATCATCTTCTTCGTGCAGCGGTTTGGCACAGAGAGTATCGGCAAATCGTTTGGCGTATTTATGCTGCTATGGTTCCTGCTGCTGGGCGTGATGGGAGCTTTCAGCATCACGTCTTACCCATTGATACTGAAGGCTTTCAACCCCTATTATGCTGCCATGCTGCTGGCAAAATCGCCTGAATGGTTTCTGATTCTGGGTGCCGTCTTTCTCTGTACTACCGGTGCAGAGGCTCTCTATTCCGACCTGGGACATTGCGGCAGAAAGAACATCGCCATCAGCTGGGGGTTCGTAAAGACCATGCTCATTCTCAACTATCTGGGACAGGGAGCATGGGTGCTGAATCATGCTGATACGGCACTGGCAGCGAATCCGTTCTTTGCCATCATGCCGCAGAGCATGCTGTTCTTCGCCATCATCATGGCCACGGGTGCGGCAATCGTTGCGAGCCAGGCACTCATCAGCGGAACCTTCTCCATATTAAGCGAAGCCATGAACCTGCACTTCTGGCCGCGCATGCGAATCAAGCATCCTACCCATGTTAAGGGGCAGCTCTATATCCCGATGATCAACCTCGCCATGTACATCGGCGTGGTTCTCATCATCCTGCTCTTCCGCGACTCCTCGCACATGGAGGCAGCCTACGGACTCGCCATCACCATCACCATGCTGATGACTACCCTGCTGCTCGGTTTCTACCTGCACAGCAAGGGAGTGGCACGGATTTTCACGATGCTGTTTATGGGCGCATACTGCATCATCGAAGCCATCTTCCTGACTGCCAATCTGTCAAAGTTTCTTGCAGGTGGATGGTGTACGATGCTCATTGGCGGAATCCTGTTCCTGATGATGTACGTGTGGGTGAAAGCCATGAAGATACGCCGCCATTATATCAGCACCAAACCGCTGGATGATTATTATCAGATTATCTCCGACATCAAGGCCGACGAGAGCATCCCTAAGTACGCTTCCAACCTGGTTTATGTGAACCATGCCAACAAGGAAGGTGCCGTAGATGACAAGTTGCTCTACTCCATCATCAACAAGCAGCCGAAACGTGCTGACCATTACTGGCTTATCAACATGGAGTTTGTTGACACACCTGACACGCTGGAGTACAACTGCGAGACCCTGATTCCCGACACCCTCTACAGCGTAACCATGCACATTGGCTTCCGCATAGAGCCTAGGGTGAGTCTCTATCTGCGACAAGTAGTGGAAGATCTGGTAACAGACGGGAAGGTAGATTTGCAAAGCACCTATCCTTCGCTGCGCAAATACGGAATTCCGGGCGATTTCCGATTCATCATCATTCACCGCGTATATTACCCCGAGAGTTCAGATAATCGCCAACAGAACCTGCTGATGAGTATCTATGCTCTTATCAGCAAGATAGGTATTGATGAGCCTAAGGCATTGGGCCTCGACACTTCCATGGTAGTGGTAGAAAGAGTGCCGCTCATCATCAACCATCCGGTCATTAAGGACAAGGTCATTAAGGTTATTAAGGATTCAGAAACATCACAAAGCAGACAATAAGCAAAAAGGCGAGGCGCTTTCACAAGCTCCCCGCCTTTATTAATTAGCATGAAAATGAATGCTAACAACTAACACAAAACCTTATAACTATTTTCAACTTTAATCGTTATTTTGATTTATGAACGAACATCTTTTTATTAGAGGATAGTCTTAACAGCCTCCAACATGCCCTTCTCCTGAATAAGGTCAAGATCTTTCTTAACCAACTCAGTCAAGCCAGGAACTGTCTTGTTCAAATCCTCGTGCCAGATATAGTCGAAGCCCAATACGCCCTCAGCTACCTTCTGAGTATCGCCGGTAGCCCAAAGCTCGGTGAGCTTGTCCATAATCTTCTGGTCATCGTTTGGCTGGATAGGAGCACCATCCTCGCGAACACCACCCTTATAGTAAGTGATGATAGCAGCGAGACCGAATACCAAGCCCTGTGGCAACTCGCCCTTACGCTCAAGATAAATCTTTACACCTGGCAGGTCGCGAGTCTCAAACTTAGGGAATGAGTTGAGCATGATGCTGGTTACCTGATGATCTACGAATGGATTCTCGAAACGCTCCAATACATCAGAAGCGAACTTCTGGAGCTCATCCATAGGGAGATTCAGAGTCTGCATCAACTCATCGAACTGTACCTTGTGGATGTACTTGCCCAATACTGGGTGCTCGCAAGCATCGCGAACGATGTTCACACCGCTGAGGTATGTAACAGGGCTCAATACGGTGTGAGGGCCATTCAGCAGGGTAACCTTACGCTCGTGGTATGGCTTCTCGTTATCTGTGATAAGCACGTGGAGACCTGCCTTGTGAGCTGGGAACTCCTCCTGCATCTGCTCTACTGTCATATTTTCTGCCTTCTCGATAACCCAGAGGTGGAAGCTTTCTGCCTTAACTACGAGGTTGTCCTTGTAGCAAACCTTCTGCTGAATCTCCTTGATGGTATCGCGTGGGAAACCAGGAACGATGCGGTCTACCAATGTAGCGCAAACGTAGCAGTGGTTGGTGAACCACTCCTTGAAGCCCTCATAATCAGCACCCATATCGCCCTTCCAGAGCTCGATATACTGATAGATGCACTCCTTGAGGTGGTGACCGTTGAGGAAGATCAGCTCACATGGCATCAGGATCATACCCTTGGTTGGGTCGCCCTCGAAGAACTTATAGCGGTGGAACAAGAGCTGAACCAACTTGCCTGGATAAGAAGCTGCAGGAGCATCTGTAAACTTGCAAGAGTCATCGAATGCGATACCAGCCTCTGTAGTGTTAGAGATGATGAAACGCATCTCTGGCTGCTCAGCCAAAGCCATGAATGCCTGGTTCTGAGAATATGGGTTCAACGCACGGCTGATAACGTCGATACGCTCCAATGTGTTGATAGCCTGGCCGTTCTCCTTACCCTGAAGGTTAACGTGATAGAGGCAGTCCTGACCGTTCAGCCAGTCTACCATACCGCCAGCCAATGGCTGAACTACAACGACAGAACCGTTGAAGTCGGTCTTCTTATTCATATTCCATACAATCCAATCTACGAATGCACGGAGGAAGTTACCTTCACCAAACTGAATGATTTTCTCTGGAGCGACGCTCTTAGGAGCGGTGCGCTTGTTTAATGCTTTTAGCTCTTTCATGATTTGTTTATTTTGTTTTTTATTATTTTACTTTTCGTTTTAAATTCCAATCTATTCATCAGATCGTCTTTCTGAGTGCAAAGGTAGTAAATATTTCGTTTGATTGTTCAAAAAATAGCGAAAATCTTCACGCAAACCTTTACGCTCCGCACCGGTTCTACACCTTATTATATATAGTACTCCGCAGCCCCGAAATAAAGATGTAGGGATTTTCCCCCACCCCTTTAGGGGAAATCCCAACCGTAGAAGCAAAAAACATCGTATCTTTGCACCAGAAAAAAGAAACATGAAGTATAACAATTTAAAGATATACGATTATGAAACGAATGATAATAGCTCTGGTAGCCATGTTCATGATGACATTCACTACCGCTTCTGCAATGAGTTATGAGCAGGCTAGACAGCAGGCTCTCTTCCTGACTGATAAGATGGCTTACGAGCTCAATCTTACGGAAGATCAGTATGAGGCAGCTTACGAGGTGAACCTCGACTACCTGATGAGTGTAGATACATACGATGACCTATATGGTGCTTACTGGCGCCAGCGCAATATGGATTTGAGCTATATCCTGCTCGACTGGCAGTATAGAACATATCTCAATGCCACCTACTTCTACCGTCCGCTCTACTGGAATGCGGGCTACTGGCACTTCGGCATCTACGCCCGCTATCCTCGCCGCGACTATTTCTACTTCGGTCGCCCTCACTTCTACGTATCTTACCGTGGAGGTCATAGCTGGCGAGTAAACGGAAACAGAAGCTGGTATCACGGAAGAAGATTTGGCGGACCTCACCCAGGTGGATATCCTAGAGTAGGTATGAGAGACGGATTCAACCGTGGTGATTACGGCAGAGGAAGATCTTTCGGAAATCTGAACCGCGAGAACAGACCTCAGATGAACCCAAACCGTGGTTTCGGTAATGCAAGCCGCCCTAACAACAACGCTGGCTTCGGAAACAGCAACCGCCCTCAAAACGGAGGCTTCGGAAATAACAACGGAGGCTTCGGCAACAGCAGCAACCGGGGCTTCGGCAATAGCAACAGTCGCCCTAACCGCGGTTTCGGCAGCAGCAACAGCAGCACCAGCAACAACCGAGGTTTCGGAAACAACAGCCGTGGTTTCGGAAACAACAGCCGTGGTTTCGGAAACAGCAGCTTCGGAAGCGGAAGAAGTAATATCTTCGGGGGCAACCGCAGCAGCATGAGCCGTTCATTCAGCAGCGGGTCTGGCAACCGTGGCGGCGGATTCACCCCTCGCTCTTCTACACCAAGCAAGAACAATGGCGGTGGAAGCTTCGGACACAGAAGATAAGAAAAGAGAAAGAGTTATAATTTCAAGTTTATAAAGACAGAGAGTTAAGAAAAAATCAAGACCTCAAGTAAGAGAGTAAGAAAAATCAAGTACAAAAAATGGGAATTTGCATCGGTTCATACCATTCGCAAATTCCCATTATTATTTTATCAACTTTCAGTAAAAGTTTTACTCCAATCCGAAGAGCGATTTCAAACCGCCATCTACGCCCGAGAATCCCATGAAGGCGAGGCTGAGGAGCGCTGCAGTTACCATGACGATAGCTACGCCCTGCATGCCCTTAGGAATACGGACCAAAGCCTGCTGCTCGCGAATGCCGGCAAAGACGATGAGAGCCAGGGCAAAGCCGAGAGCGGTAGAGAAGGCGTAAACCACGCTCTCAAACAGATTGTAATCCTTCTGGATAACCAGGATGGCTACACCCAGCACGGCACAGTTGGTAGTAATCAAAGGCAGGAAGATACCGAGTGCCTGATAAAGTGCAGGAGAAACCTTCTTCAGGATAATCTCTACCATCTGAACCAAGGCTGCAATCACGAGGATGAATGCCAGGGTTTGGAGATATTGTAATCCGAACGGATCGAGTACATACTTCTGAACACACCAGGTAATGATGGTTGCCAGGGTCAAGACAAAAGCGATGGCACCACCCATACCGATGGCTGTATCAACTTTCTTCGATACGCCCAGAAATGGACAGATACCGAGAAACTGCGACAAGACGATGTTGTTGACGAATATCGCAGAGATAAATATCAATAAATATTCCATAATTTCTATTTTATTTCATTGATTTGAAGCGATGCCTACGCTTACTTCTTTACCTTATTAAATATAGCAATGATGTAACCCAAGGTGAGGAAAGCTCCAGGAGGCAGGATGAACATCAGAATGTTGGTAGTCTCCGGCAACAGAGTGATACCGAATACACTACCTGCACCGAGTATCTCGCGGGCACTACCCAGGATGGTCAAACCGAGGGTGAAACCCAAACCGCAACCAATGCCATCGAAGAGGCTGGCAATAGGCGAATTCTTGGCAGCAAAGCTCTCTGCTCTACCCAGGATGATACAGTTTACTACAATCAGCGGAATATAGATACCCAGCGCCTGATTGATGCTGTCGGGAGCATAAGCGCTCATCAACATCTGAAGGATGGTTACGAAGGCTGCAATCACTACGATGAAAACAGGGATGCGAACCATATCCGGGGTAATCTTCTTGATACAGGAAATAACAAAGTTGGTACAAATCAGCACCGCCATGGTAGCCAATCCCATAGAGAGACCGTTGATGGCGCTGGTTGTTGTAGCCAAAGTAGGACACATACCGAGAAGCAACACGAAGGTTGGATTCTCCTTGATGAGTCCGTTCATCAAAATCTTAACATTACTCATATCGGTTTATCCTTTCTTTTCGTTATGTTCAACTTTAGATGCACCACTCTCTGCATCTGCTTTCTGAGATGCACCGCTCTCGCCGTCTACGCTCTTACCTGCATAGGCAGCATAAGCCTGGTTGATAGCCTTGAGGAAGGCGCGGCTGGTAATGGTAGAAGCGGTAATGGCATCTACTGCATTGCCACTCTTATCGTCCTTAGATACGTGGAGGTCTCCATCCTTTGGAGTCTTACCGATGATGCTACCCTTTCCGTCCTTCTGGAACCAGGTAGCAGCCTTGGCACCCAGCCCCGGAGTCTCTGAAGCCTGAAGCACGGTATAACCCATAATCTTGCCCTCGGTATCGAAACCTACGAGCACCTTCAGATCGCCACCGAAACCACCGGTAGTACTCTCTACGGCTGCACCTAACTGCTTGCCGCTCTTGTCTGAGCACTTGTGGATGGTGAAAGAGAATTCCTTACCGCCAAACTCCTGCTTCACCTCTTCCGGCTCAGCCACCTGGAGGTCTTCTGTACCCATCACGCTCTTGATACCGGCAGCCAGACTCTGTGCAGCCTTCTCGGCGATAGGACCAGAAGTAAGATGATTGATATATGCAAGCACAGCACCTACGATGAGCGCTACGCCAACAAGCACCAATACCATGTTCTTTAATGATGATTCTAATTTCTGCATGTCTCAGTCCTCCTTATTTCTTAACAGGCTTCTCACCGAAGCGCTTTGGTTTAACGTATGTGTTAATAAGAGGTGTGAACGCATTCATGATAAGAATGGCGAACGACATACCTTCCGGATAGCTACCCCAGTTACGGATGATGACGGTCAGCAGACCGATGCATACACCATAGATAAGCATGCCCTTGTGGGTCATCGGAGAGGTTACATAATCAGTAGCCATAAAGATGGCACCGAGCATCAGACCACCACTGAAGATGACAGCCAGAGGATTGGCATAAACAGGATTAGCCAAATGCATCAAACCGCTGAATACGAATACGGTAGCGATGATGCTGACAGGAATATGCCAGGTAATGACCTTCTTCCAGAGCATGTAAGCCAAACCGAGCAAGAGGGCGAATGCACAAACCTCACCGGTAGTACCGGCACCGAAGGTATCGCCAGTAGCACCGAAGAGCAGACTCAGCGCATCAGGCAACTGGTTGAGAACAGAAGCATCGCCCGTCTTGATGGCTGTCTTCATGATAGCCAGCGGAGTAGCACCCGTTGTTGCATCTGTATAGCTGAGCATCTGTCCGGCTATAGGCCATGAAGTCATCTGGGCAGGGAAGCTGACGAGCAGGAAGCAACGGCCTACCAAAGCGGGATTGAAAGGATTGTTACCCAAACCGCCGAAGCTCATCTTACCTACACCGATGGCAAACAGGGCACCGATGATGATGATCCAGAGAGGAAGGTTACTTGGCAAGTTCATGCCGAGCAAGAGACCGGTGATGATGGCAGAACCATCGAGCAAGCAGGTCTCCTCCTTCAGGAGATATTTTGTAATTGCCCACTCAAAGAAGACGCAGGCTGCCACAGAGGTGAGCAGAACGACTGCTGAACCCAAGCCGAAGAAATAGAAAGATGCGAGGATGGCAGGCACGAGAGCGATAATCACTCCGTACATGTTCTTCTCTACGCTCTCATTTCCATGAGCGTGTGGCGATAATGAAACGATTAATTTTCCCATTTTATCTTTTAAATTCTTTCTTAAATGAAATTCATTCTTGACGTGAACGCTTACTTCTTGGCGTTGCGAGCTCGGATGATGCCCATTACCGCACCCTTACCATTGATAATATTATCGAGGATAGGACGATGTGAAGGACAGGTGAACTGGCATGAACCGCAGGCAATGCAGGATGTTACCTCCTCTGCCTCCAGGCGCTCATAATCCTTCACTACGCTCAGGGTAGCGAGCAAGTATGGCTCCAGGCCCATTGGACAGGCATCCACACACTTGGCACAGCGGATACATGGCTGAGCCTTCTTGCGATGAGCATCAGCATCGGTCAATACGGTGATGGAGTTGGTACCCTTGGTTACCGGTACATCGAGGCTGATTACAGCCTTACCCATCATCGGACCACCTGCCAACACCTTGTTGTCACCCTCAGGCAAACCTCCGCAATTCTCAATCATCTGAGAGAATGGGGTTCCCATACGTACGAGGAAGTTGCCTGGGTTCTTCACCTGCTTACCGGTAACGGTAGTATAGCGCTCGAAGAGAGGTTTATTCTTCATAACTGCCTGATAAACAGCGAAGGCAGTACCTACATTCTGAACAATTGCTCCAACGTTGACAGGGATAGCTGGAGGAGCAGGAACCTGACGGCGGATAACCGCATCCACCAGCTGCTTCTCACCTCCCTGAGGGTACTTCTTAGCCAGAGGTACAATCTCGATACGAACATCATTAGCAGTCTTTTCCTCGAAGAGTTTGATGGCAGCAGGTTTGTTTTCCTCGATACCAATGTAGCCCTTCTCTACCTTAGCCGCCTTCATCAGGAGGTTCAAGCCAACGAGAATCTCATCGGCATGCTCCATCATCAGACGATAGTCGGCTGTGATATAAGGCTCACACTCTACACCGTTGATGATGACGCATTCAGCCTTGGCTCCAGGAGGAGGACAAAGTTTGATGAAGGTTGGGAAACCAGCACCACCCATACCAGTGACACCAGCCACCTTGATGCGGTTTACGATTTCCTCTGGAGTAAGCTCAGTATGAGCCTCAAGCGTCTCGAGTTTATCAGAGCGGTCGATACTCTCCTCCCACTCATCGCCTTCTACATTAATAATGATGCAAGGCTTGCGATAACCGGTAGCATCAATAGATGTATCTACCTTGAACACAGTTCCTGATACGGAACTGTAAATAGGAGCACTCACAAAGCCACCAGCCTCAGCAATGAGTGTACCCACCTTCACCTTGTCGCCCTTGGCAACTACAGGCTTGGCAGGAGCACCGATGTGCTGACCAAGTGGGAAAATAGCCTGCTTAGGGAGAGGAGCTACCTGAGTAGCCATCTCGGCAGTAATCTTATTCTCTTCTGGGTGAACTCCACCAATTCTAAAAGTTCTCAAATTCATGATTTAATCCTCCTTCTTTTCTTCTGAAACCTCAGCCTTAGGAGCAGCTACTGGAGCCTCTGCCTTTGGTGCAGCCTCTGCAGCTGGCTTTGCCTTCTTAACTGGGATATTTACTTTTACGAGAGCACCTGTTGGGCATTCGTCAACACACTTGGTACACATGCGGCACTTATTGAAGTCAACATAAGCCACATTGTTCTCTATCGTAATAGCATCAAACTTGCAGACTTTCTGACACTTACCGCATCCGATGCAAGCAACGCTACAAGCCTTCTTGGCAACAGCACCCTTGTCGTGGTTTACGCACTGAACGTAAACTCTACGGCCCTTAGGACCCTTCTTGCGGAGCTCGATGATATGACGTGGACAAGCGTTGGCGCAAGCACCACAACCCGTACACTTTTCTTCATCAACCTCAGGAATGCCAGTTTCAGGATTGATAGAGATTGCGCCAAACTGGCAGGCAGCCACGCAATCGCCACACCCCAGACAGCCGAACCCGCAGCCTGTTTCGCCAGCGCCACATGAATTCATAGCTGCACAAGTGTGCAAACCATCATACTCGGCAATGCGAGGACGATTCTCGCAAGTACCATTACAACGTACCACAGCCACCTTTGGCTCGGTATTGGCTACTGCCATACCTAAAAGGTCGGCTACCTTGCCCATCACGTCGGCACCACCTACCGGACACATCAGTCCATCGATAGAACCGGCATCAGCACCCTTCACCAGAGCTGCAGCCATACCGGAACATCCGGCAAAACCGCAACCACCACAGTTGGCACCTGGCAGAATCTCTCCTACCTGGCCCAAGCGAGGGTCTTCTTCGACGGCAAACTTCTTAGATACTCCGAAGAGAACCAGCGCTGCAATCAGCGCGATTGCTCCGAGAACCAAGACAGCAATCAAAATAAAATTCATAATTTTTTGTGTTTTGTTTTGTTATTTTCTTTGTTTTAAAATAAAAGCTCATCGCTGAAGCCACAGAAGCACATCACGTACCCTATGATTCTATAGAGAAGCTCAGTTTGTTTTTAAGTTTGTTTCTGAATAAGTAGAGCACCACGTAGTATGGAATGAGAATGCCCAATGCCGAGAGCGCTGCGGCTCCCTCTGAATGAGTAGCTTTCAGTACACCCACCAAAGCAATCACCATCAGTATCAGCGGCAACAGATAGCCATAGAAACTGGCTCTGAAGCCTACAGCCGAATCAGCAGTCACCACCACGCTATCGCCTTTGTGGTAGAGAGACGCCTCTGAGGTAGAAACCTCAATCATCTTCTCTTTCGATTCAGATGCAGCACAATGAGCAGCCACCTTGCAAGCGCTGCAGGCTGACGACTGTACAATGCGAATGCACACACAACCTTCTTCTACGCTCTCTACAATGCCAGAATGTTTTATCTTGTTATTCATTTGTAATGTTGAGATTGCATTTTTGCAATTCAAGTGCAAAGATACTACATTATTTAGAAATGGCAAACAAAATCGAAAAGAAAATATAAAAAAAGAAGCGTAAACGTTATCTATACCCTGGAATCAGGCAGTTTGAGAACAAATTAAAAGCAAAAATGCTTTTTTTTAGCAACTTCTTTTGGTGATATCAATTTTTTATGTATCTTTGCATGGATTATTAAAGAATTGATATGGAAACATTAGAGCAAACAATCATGCAAGTAGAGCGCTTTATCAGAAAAGTAGCTCAAAAGTTCCCAGCGCCAGAATCTGACGACGAGACTTCTCAAATGACCGACATCCACGTAAGGGTTTCGCAAGACAGTGGCGAACTCCTGGCCTTTGACGACGATGACAACGAGATTACCCGCTGCGTTGTTGAGCAATGGATAGAAAACAAGGATGAAGACTTCTACGACGAGGTAGCAAAGCTGCTTCGCGATGTATTGCGCAAACAGGCTGATATCATAGATCATCTCGGCATTCTCAAGCCATACAGCTTTGTGCTCGAAGATGACGATAAAGAGCATATTGGCGAGCTCTATCTTGCTGACGATGATACGATCATCGTAGGTGGTGACTTGATGGAGAATCTGGACAACGATCTGGATAACTTCCTGAACGACCTGCTGAAAGAATAAAAAAAATACAGGATGAAAGGACTACCCGCTCCCCCATCCCAACAAAATAAAAAACCGTTGCACTCTCTCCTATCGAGTACAACGGTTTTTCTGTTTTTAACGGTCTTTCCGTTTATATCATCTAACCAAACTAAAAAGAAATTTTCTTTTTCTTACCTTTACTTTCGTTTCCTACACGGTCGAGAGCAGTTACTACATACACATATTTCTTGCCACTCACATAAGGGATGCGATAGAAATTATCATAAGTTACTGCCTGGAGTGCAGAAACATCATTGAGATTTACCTTAGCTCCTTTCTCAAAACGGTAGATAGCAAAACGGTTCACCTGATCGCCCCACTTTTTCTTGCTAGCCTTAGGAGCCTTCCATACCAGCAGCGGACCCTTCTCGGTCCACATCAGCTTGAGACCCTTTACCCCCTTTGGCGCCTTATTATCAAGGAAAGGCATAGAGGGTGGCAATGCTGGATACTTCCAATAATTGTTGCGGAGTGTATGTCCGATATTACCTACATTATCGGCAGCAGTCTGCGCATACCAGAGCACAGTGCCCTTCACATTGCGCATCTGCTGATGCAAGCGGTGCTTGGCAGGCAACTGATGACTGCGCGGATTGACTGGGTCAGCAAACTTGGCTGTACGCTCTATATCTTCACCTATATATAATGGGCGGTTGCCTGCATGCTTATTCCACCAGGTAATGAGCGTCTTGTAATCGGCAGCACGATTGCCTATCTCCCAATAAATCTGAGGCACACAATAGTCTATCCAACCATTATTCACCCAAAGCAAAACATCTGCATAAAGATCATCATAATTCTGGAGGCCGAAAGTTTCAGAACCATTAGGATCGGTACGCTTGTTGCGGTAGATGCCGAATGGAGAAACACCAAACTTGACCCAAGGCTTAACGGCATGAATGGATTCGCTGAGCTGCTTTACAAACCGGCTCACGTTATCACGGCGCCAATCACCTATGTTTCGCATGCCGCGCGACTGCTGGCGGAAGAGCTGCTGATCAGGAATCTGACGTCCGGCCTCTGGATATGGATAGAAATAATCATCAATATGGAATCCATCAACATCATATCGGCTTACAATGTCCACAGCCACCTCGCAAATATAGTCGGCTGCAGCCTGCAACCCAGGGTTCAACAGCGTCAGCTTGCCATACTGAAAACAGAGATCAGGACGCCTCTTCACGATATTCTTCGGCGAAACCTGCTCATAAGAAGTTACGCTATGCTTGGCACGATAAGGATTAATCCAGGCATGAAGCTCCATGCCACGATTATGACACTGCTCTATCATCCACTGCAACGGATCCCAATAAGGAGAAGGAGCCTTTCCCTGCACCCCCGTAAGAAACTTGCTCCAAGGCTCTAAATCACTCTTATACAGAGCATCACACTCGGCACGAACCTGAAAGATTATCGCATTCACGCCATCCTTCTGCAGTTCATCAAGCTGTCTGGCAAGCATCGCCTGGATCTGCTGCGTACTCTTGCCCAGATACTGTCCGTTAACGCACTGTATCCAGGCTCCACGAAACTCTCGTTTGTTCTGAGCCTTCATTGTTGCCGACGACATCAGCATCAGAGCAACAACGAGCATCAAAATCGCTTTCAGTCTTTTCATCTGTTATCTGTTATTTATCAATTTCATTTTTTCCTTTTCATTCTACAGTTTGTTCTTCATCCCTCAGCTTCGGGAGTGAAATATGGTATCTTACAGCCAGCAATCGGATGGCGCAAACCACACAGAAAGCTACAATTACCGTAATATAGAGGCTCACACCCAGATAGCTCAATCCCCAATAAGCCAAACCACCGGCGACACAAGCCATCGCATAAATCTCCTTTCGGAAGATGACCGGCTCTTCATTAAGAAGCACATCGCGGATAACACCGCCTGCAGCACCCGTGATACAGCCCATGATGATGGCTACCCAAAAAGAGAAACCACATTCGAGCGACTTCTGGATGCCCGCAATATTGAAAAGCGCCAAGCCCAAGGTATCAAACAAAAACCAGGTATTGTCAAGACGCTTAAGATAGCGGTGGCAAGCAATCACTACCAACTGCGCAAACAGCGTACAAATCAGGTAGATAGGGCTCAACATCCAAAACGGACGCACACCAAGCATCACATCTCGTATGGTTCCACCACCTATGGCTACAGCCACACCACAAACAAAACCGCCCAGCCAATCATAGTGCTTACTTGCTGCCAGGCGAATGCCCGAAAGGGCAAAAGCAAATGTACCGATGAATTCTATCACACTATGAAGCGTGAGCACGAATTCAGGATCGCCATGTATCATCATTTTCTCGTATCAGTTAGTTGCTCTAAATATCAATTCCTAATTATTCTTTCTAATCACTAATTCTTGAATCTTTCTCCCCAACAGGTAACCATCCAGTTGTAGAGGCGCTCCTCGGAAGGCGAATGCTGCGCATGCCAGAAGCGGGCATCCTTCAGTTCGTCTGGCAGATACTGCTGCTCAGTGAAATGTCCAGGATAATCGTGAGGATACTTATATCCGTCATGATAGCCCAAATCTTTCATCAGTTTGGTAGGAGCATTGCGGATGTGCAGCGGAACTGGCAGATTACCCGTTTGCCGTACAGTAGCCAGCGCATCATTAATGCCCAGATAAGCACTGTTGCTCTTCGGACTCGTGGCCAGATAAACCACAGCCTCAGCAAGAGCGATACGCGCTTCGGGCCACCCTATCTTCATCACCGTATCGAAGGCAGCATTGGCAAGCAGGAGTGCATTCGGATTGGCAAGTCCCACATCCTCAGAGGCACTGATTACAACCCTACGGGCTATAAACTGCGGGTCTTCTCCTCCTTCTATCATCCTCGCCATCCAATAAAGCGCAGCATCGGGATCGCTTCCGCGAATACTCTTGATAAAGGCTGAGATAATATCATAATGCATCTCACCCTGTTTATCGTAAGCCAGCGGATTCTGTTGCAACTGCTCTTCTACCATCCTGTCGGTAATCACAATCTCCGAAGATCCGGCAGATTCTACCACCAGTTCCAGGATATTGAGCAGTTTTCGGGCATCTCCACCACTATATCGCAGCAGCGCGCCCGTCTCTTCCAACTTAATATTCATCTCTCTGAGTTCTACATCCTGCGTAATGGCACGATGCAGAAGCCCTTCAAGATCAGCCTTTTCGAGCGGTTTGAGCACATAGAGCTGACACCTGGACAACAGCGGCCGAATCACCTCGAATGAAGGATTCTCGGTGGTAGCACCTATCAGCGTAACAATACCCTTCTCTACCGCGCCCAAAAGCGAATCCTGCTGACTCTTGGAGAAACGGTGAATTTCATCAATAAACAATATAGGAGAAGCCGAATTAAAGAATCTACCACTTTTTGCTCTTTCTATCACCTCGCGGACATCCTTTACGCCACTGGTCACCGCAGAGAGGGTGAAGAACGGCACCTTGATGGTTTGTGCCACGATTTGAGCAAGGGTAGTCTTGCCCACTCCAGGGGGTCCCCAGAGGATAAAAGAGGATATGCGCCCTGCGTCAATCATCTTGCGCAGCACGGCCCCCTCACCTACCAAATGCTGCTGTCCTACATAGTCAGCAAGCGTGTGAGGTCTCATTCTTTCAGCTAACGGTTCACTCATAGTACGTGCAAAGGTAATGAAAAAAATCGAATTCCAAATAAAAAAGTGACCAAAAACACAAAAAAACAGCAAGAAAATTTGGATATATAAAAAGAAGTACTTACTTTTGCACACACAAACACAATTGAAGATGAATAAAGATAAAATATTAACACTGAAGAATGTTACTAAAAGTAGCATTTGGGAATTGCAGGAGAACGATGTGTTCCGTCTTTGGGAAGCAGCAGAAAAGGATGCTGACCTCAAGGATTTCCAGAACAAGTATATCGCAGTTATCCGCAGCGCATTCGAAATGGAACCAGTGACGGTAGACCGTCCTGAAGTGATTGACAAGCTGATGGCACGCGGCTTCAAGATTGGCACTTTCCGTATCAACGACAAGAAGGAGAAGTATGCCCTCAAAAAGCGTCCTATCATGCGTGTTACTGATCTTACTTACGAAAATGTAAGTCACATCACCGCCAATAAGCTCATCGAACTCTTGGAGCGCAACTTTGGTGGTGGCTGGGAGAGTTTGCCTCAGAGCATCCAGGACATCATCGAAAGTAATTTCGACATCAGCACAACTACTCTTCCTGCTGACCGCCTAAAAAAGCCAGGAGGTCTGTACGAGAAAAAGCTCGCTGATGACTACGAAGTGCTCGTGGTACCAAAAGGTTCTTGGGTAGAAGCTATCTTTGCCAAGGAGAAGCCAAAGGTAGAAAAGGTTCGCATGAGATTCGATGATGAGAATGATTTGAAACGCAACGACGACCTGCTCGACCCAGACGAGGATGAAGACGAGGATGCACCAGAAATCGAGGATCACTACAACGATCCAGATGAGGATGACGATGCATTCGATGACGACAAGCTTACTGAGGAAAGCTACCGTACTACCTTCGAAGACCCGGAGAACCTCGGTCTTGATGATGCAGAAGACGTAGCCGACGATGATTATTAATTCAGTTTATACATTATTATAATATAGAGAAATGAACGCATTAATTGGATTTGTTGCATTAATCGCTGTAGGCCTCGTAGGTTGGGCGATTGCAGAATTTAAGTACAAGGCTTTCACTTTCACCCGTTCAGAAAAGGACATCGAGGAAGAGAAAGAGCTTGAAGAGCAGAAACGCGCAGAGGGTTTCAAGGAGATGAATATCCGCGACATCATGCGCAAAAACTCAACCAATGGTTATAACGCCGTAGGTTAGTATTATGTTATTTACCTATGCTTATGATACAGTATATCATCATAGCAATCATATTGGCGGCATGCATCACGTATGCCGCCATTTGTATCTACCGCTCCATCAAACAAGCACGAGAGTGTAAAAACTATCAATGTTCAGGTTGCCCGTTCGTTGAGAAATGCCAAAAGAATAAAAAGAAAGAGGCTACTCAGCGGAAAGAACAAGAGTAGTTCTCATAAAAGAGCTGCTAAAACTACTTTTACTGTCATGCAGCGAGGAAACCAGATAAAAATTAAAGCATTTCAGAACCCGTTCATTATGAGCAAGATACAAAGAAAGTGATTGTTTTAATTAAAAAAGTTGCATAAAAATTTGGTAGAACCAATAAAAAGTAGTACCTTTGCACTCGCAAATCAGAAATGATTGTTCTACACAAGGTGTCTTAACCGAGCGGTTAGGTAACGGTCTGCAAAACCGTGTAGAGCGGTTCGACTCCGCTAGACACCTCATAAAAAAGGAAGTTCTTCAATAAGGACTTCCTTTTTTCATATCTACTCTCCCCCATTTTCATTCCTCATTTCTAGGTATTCATCAAAACCCCCATTTTTAGGTATTGCACAATTATAAAAATCTTCGTACCTTTGCAACCGTAAATGATAAACATCAGAACTGAGGTTATCCTACGAGTAGGAATTGCCCCTTGCCAAAAGCAATTCTGGTGAACGTTTGAAACTTTTAGATAATTGAGACAAAGATAGAAATTAAAATCTTGTTCGCTAATAGAAATAATTCATAATGTTTTTGTATAATATGAAAAGGGGTGCTTGTGAAAGTACCCCTTTTATGTATAGGTTTACTACATGGCGATGCATTTTGTTCTATGTCACGACGCACAGACTTCTACATCGCCATGTAATTTCAAAGATATCGGGAGTTTTAAAAAAGCCTGTTACTATTTGATTTTAGCACCAAATGACTTGACAAACTTAATCTTCTTGCCTTTTGCGATGATTGGCTTCTTCCATTCACCACCCAAAATACGGATAACAGCCTTCTTGCCTACAGGAACCGCATCTACAGCCTTCTGCAAATCCATGAAATTGCCTCGACCTTCTGCAGAGACTACATAATCATAATGGCAGACATGAGACTTCAGCGCTGGCACCTGCTCAGCTACAGCATCAGCAAGCGCACCGGCAACCACACGTGCACCATATACATTATAATGGGTATTATCTTTCTTACCCTTAGGAACCTGCGGATTCTCGCCAGGCATAAACCACATATGTAATTTGCGGCTGCCTTCAATACCCATGCCCGTTTCTATATCGTGGGTAATCCTGGTAGCATCAACAAACGGAACATTCAGCTGCTTTGCTACATTGTGGGGAGCTATCACATAAGCTCCGTGGGTGTCGATAAGCGTATCACTATTAATCTGTTCCTTTCCATCATATACTTTATTGCGAAGCTTCTCGTCATCATCATTTTTCAATTCTGCAGAATAATAGCAGCGACGAACCACCGCATTGAACAGTACAGGAATGCCACCCTTGGCACGGGTCTCATTTACATATCTGGCAAGGTTTGCATCAAAAGTAGATCCCGGATCAGTATGACGGTCAGGCATTGACTTCTCATCGTTATGCCCAAACTGGATAAACACATAATCACCTGGCTTTATTCTATCCAAAACATTTTTCCATCTTCCTTCATTGATAAAGCTCAAAGAAGAACGACCATTAACAGCATGATTGTCAACAATCACCTTGTCATCAAAAAAGCCTTGCAATACCATCCCCCATCCTCGCTCTGGATTATTTCTAAAACCACCTTTCTCGGCAGCGGTAGAATCACCTATTACAAAAATCGTTGTTGTCTTTGTGCTGGATGTCATCAGCAACGCCAGTATGAATACACATAAAATAGCTTTTATTTTTTTCATTTGTCTGTAGTTTTTAGAAGTTACTAAAATTATAGTTAGGCATACACGCTAACACATAAAAAGCTCTCGCCCTGCCGCACTGCATATTCACATATACAAGCACGAGAGGACGAGAAAGAGAGTATTATTTATTTACTTTGGCTATCAATTCCTCGGCAGTAACCAAGGTTTGTTCGCCAGTTTCCATATTCTTAAGCGTAACCTTGCCCTGAGCCATCTCATTCTCACCTGCAAGCACAACAAACGGAATGTTCTTGGCATTGGCATAGCTCATCTGCTTCTTCATCTTCGCCTTATCAGGGAAGATTTCGGTACGGATACCGGCTGCACGAGCTGCACTTACTATAGGCAGGCAGTAAGCTGTCTCCTTTTCACCGAAGTTGATAAACAGTACCTGAGTAGCATTTACAGCCTCCTTCGGATAAAGGTCGAGCGCACCTAACACATCATAAATACGGTCAGCACCAAAACTGATACCAACACCGCTCAAACCTGGCAAACCGAAAATGCCGGTGAGGTTGTCGTAACGACCACCACCTGTAATACTTCCCATTGGAGTATCAAGCGCCTTCACCTCGAAGATTGCACCCGTATAATAGTTCAAACCACGAGCCAGAGTGAGATCCAGTTCTATCTCGTTGTTCAAGCCAAGAGTCTTCAAGGTATCGAGGATAAACTTGGTTTCCTCTACTCCCTTCAAACCAACTTCTGAACCTTCGAGAACCTTCGCTATCACTTCAAGTTTCTCATCATTAGTTCCTGACAATGAGATGATTGGCTGCAACTTCTCAATGGCATCTTCAGAAATGCCGTCATTGCGCAACTCTTCGTTTACATTGTCAAGTCCGATTTTATCAAGCTTATCGATGGCCACTGTGATATCTACAATCTTCTCAGCCTCGCCGATAACCTCTGCAATACCGGTAAGAATCTTGCGGTTATTAATCTTGATGCATACACGAACACCAAACTTGGTGAACACGGTATCAACAATCTGCATCAACTCGACCTCATTCAGGAGAGAATCAGAGCCAACCACATCAGCATCACACTGATAGAACTCACGGTAACGTCCCTTCTGAGGGCGGTCTGCACGCCATACTGGCTGAATCTGATAACGTTTGAAAGGCATCTGCAACTCCTCGCGGTGCTGCACTACGTAACGTGCGAAAGGAACGGTCAAGTCATAACGAAGACCTTTCTCACAAAGTTTCGCTGCTAATTTGAGTGAACCGAGAGAATGAATATCCTCATCGCTCACCTTATTCATATAGTCGCCTGAATTCAATATCTTAAAAAGCAGTTTATCACCCTCTTCACCATACTTGCCCATCAAAGTCTGAAGGGTTTCCATGGCAGGGGTTTCAATCTGCTGGAATCCATAAAGAGCATACACTTCCTTGATGGTGTTGAAGATGTAGTTGCGTTTCGCCATCTCAACAGGACCAAAATCTCTCGTGCCCTTTGGTATACTTGGTTTCTGAGCCATTTATTAATGTTTAATATGAATGTTAAATGTTTAATGCCTAGCGCAATGTTAACCCCTCAAAGTAAACATTAAACACTAAACATTAAACACTATATAATTTACTTGCGTACAATAGTCTGAGCACGGTCTGGACCGATAGAAATGATACCGATCTTAGTCTCAAGGAACTCTTCTACGAAAGCAATATAATCCTTGAACTCCTGTGGGAACTGATCTTCAGATGTGAACTTAGTCATATCTGTCTTCCAGCCCTTAAACTCTTTGTAAACAGGTTCTACATCATCGATTTCGTATGGGAAATCTGTTGTAACAGAACCATCCTTCAACTTATATGCTACGCATGCCTTGATGGTATCGAAGCCATCGAGCACGTCGCTCTTCATCATGATAAGCTCGGTAACACCATTCACCATGACAGAATACTTGAGCTGTACAAGATCGCACCAGCCACAACGACGCTCACGACCGGTAACAGCACCATACTCATGACCGAGGTCACGAATCTTGGCACCCGTCTCATCGAAAAGCTCTGTAGGGAATGGACCTGCACCAACACGTGTACAGTAAGCCTTCATGATACCATAAACATTGCCAATGCGGTTAGGTCCGATACCTAAACCAATGCAGGCACCTGCACAGATAGTATTAGAAGAAGTAACGAATGGATAAGAACCGAAGTCAACATCGAGCATAGTACCCTGAGCACCCTCGCAGAGGATATCCTTGCCAGAACGGAGCACCTTGTTGATTTCTACCTCGCTATCGATGAGTTTGAACTGCTTCAAGTATTCGATGCCCTCCATCCAGGTCTTCTCAACCTCTGTAATATCGAAGTCGGTGTAACCGAGACTTGCGATGGTTTTGAGATGAGCAGCCTTGTGAGCAGCATACTTCTCCTCGAAATTGTCAAGGATATCGCCTACGCGAAGACCGGTACGGCTAACCTTGTCAGTATAAGTAGGACCGATACCCTTACCAGTAGTACCTACCTTGTTCTTTCCCTTAGAAGCCTCGATAGCAGCATCGAGTACACGGTGAGTAGGCATGATGAGATGTGCCTTCTTAGAGATGTAAAGACGGCTCTTCAAATCATGACCGCTCTTCTCAAGATCCTTAGCCTCACCCATAAAGAGGTCTGGAGCCAAAACCACACCATTGCCGATGATGTTCACCTTACCACCCTGGAAAATACCAGAAGGGATAGAGCGAAGCACATACTTCTCGCCCTCAAACTCCAATGTATGTCCAGCATTAGGACCACCCTGGAAACGAGCAATGACATCATACTTAGGGGTCAACACGTCAACCACCTTACCTTTACCTTCATCGCCCCACTGCAAACCCAGCAGGACATCTACTTTACCTGTGTTCATTTTTTATCTTTTTATCTTGATACTTATTCTTTTTTGCGTTTGCGAGTCATCTTGCTTTGACAGCCGCTGCATACGCCATAGATGTAAAGAGCATAAGCATCTTTACGAAAGCGCTGCATCCTGATATCCTTCACAGCAGCCGTAACCTGCGGTGCTACAATTTCGGTTACCTTGCCACAAATCGTGCAAACCTGATGCACATGATTGTCCTCGCTATAACTGGCCTCATACTTGGTGCCGTCTGCCAGACTGTGCTTTACCACAAGCCTCAGTTCCAGGAACAGATGCAATGTGTTATAAAGCGTAGCCCTGCTAACGCGAAAATTCTTTTTCAGTAGCTCTCTGCCCAAATCTTCTATCGAGAAATGCTCTCCCATAGAATAAATGGTGTCGAGGATAGTGGAACGCTCCGGAGTGCGCCGGTGATGATTGCTCTCCATATAATTGTCCAAAACCTCATGAGCTTTTGCTAAAATTTCTTCACTCATAATCCTTGTTAGTTACATAAAACGCACAAAGATACTCATTATCTACGACATAGAACAATATTTAATTTTAAAAAATCTAAATTTGCCTCAATTCCTCATAGATACGCTGAACCGGAAGCCCCATCACATTAAAATAACTCCCCTTCAACCCCGTACAACCTATGTAGCCAATCCATTCCTGAATACCATAGGCGCCAGCTTTGTCAAACGGCTGATAATGATTTATATAATAACTGATTTCATCATCAGAAAGCGGCTTGAACGTCACTTCTGTTGTTACTGAAAAGGAACGCTGCTTATGCTGGGTAGTAAGACAAACACCTGTAACTACATGATGCGTCTTTCCGCTCAACATCTTCAGCATTCGTCTGGCATCTTCAGCATCACGAGGCTTCCCGAGGATGACTCCCTTTCCTTCCTGGTCATTCTGTTCGCCAGCTGTTGGCGCAATCACAACCGTATCTGCTGTAAGAATCAAAGTTTCTGACTCGTCCAACTCTTCAATACTATTATTTCCGTTCAAAAGCGGACGGTAAGCCTCAGCCTTTTTCTTGCAGATGAATTCTGCCACCTGATAAGCATCGAGGTCAGCAGGATAACTTTCATCAATACCACTAATCACCTTCACCTCAAAAGGAATATCCAAACCTGCCAGAAGTTCCTTGCGACGAGGCGAATTACTCGCCAAAATAATCTTATAATTCATCTATTTTAAACCTTATTTCTTTGAACTTTATGATTAAAATTCAGTTGCAAACTTTCTACTATAAACTATCAACTTTCAACTATTAACTAAATTCTACCAGCCAAACGCCTTAGCATCTGAAAGCCATAAACCCTTGGCTCTCAGTACCTGTTCTACGACATCACGTCCCACACCATCACCTCCGTTACAAGCCGAGATATAAGTAGAAATTTCTTTAATATCGGAGCATGCATCTGCTGGGCAACATGGACATCCGCAACGACGCATAATCTCATAATCAGGAATATCATCACCTACATATATTATTTCCTCATCTGTAATTGAATATTTCTGCTTGAACTCCTCATAAGTCTTTATCTTTACAGAACACCCCATGAAGATATCCTCTACACCAAGATTTTCATAGCGTACCTGTATGGCATGAGAATTACCGCCTGTCAGAATTACGATACGAACACCTTTCTTCTGAGCCAGCTGAATGGCATAGCCATCTTTGATATTAACAGTACGCAAAGGTTCGCCGGCACTGGAAAGCGTGATGGTCTGTCTTGACAGCACTCCATCAACATCAAAGATGATTGCTTTTATCTTATTTAAATCGTAATTAATCATAATTGTTTCTGTTTTTAGTACTGAAAAATCCTAACTGCAAACTTAAACCGATAACAGTTTTATCTCTTGAACTTGAATATGCTTTTGCTCATCATTTCATAAATCTGCTGTAGTTCTGGCTGTTTTTCAAGAAGTTGCATTTGTTTCTCCATTACGTTCCGATCATCGCGAATAGCCGGTCCTGTCTGCACTTCAGCTGCCGAATGCGAAGAAGCCTTGTCCATAGTTTCCATAACCAGAGGACGGAGAACACTGCCAGGAATGTGATAATTTTCGAGAATCTGCTGACCTATAGCTACGCAATGATTCGCAAAATTACAAGCAAAAACAGCTGACAGGTGCAGATACTTACGATTATCAGAATCCAATTCATAGACACTACGAGAAATCTGTTCTGCCAACCTCTTCAGGAAAGAAGTTTCGAAAGCACCACATCCCTCAATGAAAATAGGAATATTTTCGAATGCAACCTTTTTATCTTTCGTAAATGTCTGCATCGGATAAAATACGCCATAATGACGGGCATAATCTTTGAAAACATCCATCGGCATGGAACCAGCTGTATGAACAAACATCTTATCTTCTCTTCCTTTGCACAGTTCAGGAATAAGCATTTCAAGCGCATCATCCTTCACAGAAACGATGTACAAATCTGCATCACAGACCACCTTACTCATCTCATTGACAGGCTCACAATTCACCTTCTCAGCCAATAGAGAGGCCGACTCCCTAGTTCTACTGAAAACTTGCACAATCTGATGTTCTGATTGCGATATTTCGAGCGCAAGATTGGTAGCAAGATTACCTGCCCCAATAAACACTATTTTCATACGTAATTTTGTTTAAAGTTCTACTTTTTATGCAAAAATACTAAAAAATAACGATAGAGAAGCCCTTTTTCTTGCTTTTTTATGATAAATTTATTATTTTTGCCTTCGTGAGAAAATATGAAGTAGAAATATATGGTAAACTGGAAGAAATGCCGCATTTATTGGAAGGCGACTTTTTTCATAGCTTGGAGCTTTTTCAGATTCTTGAAAAAACACCCGGCATAACCCCTTTTATGGCTGTCGCCACACAGGAGAACAAGGTGGTAGGACAAATGCTCGTCATCCTCTATCACCGCAAATCTTTATTTCCACCTTATTTATATACGCACGCGCACGCGTATGGAGAGGGATTTTATGCACCCGATGCTGAACAGAATGCTATTTTCCCATTGTTACTCCGCAGCCTAACTATCCACTTACACAAACGACTCTGCTTTTACATCGAATTTTCCAGAATGAGCAAAAAGATGCTGGGTTACCGGGAATTCAGAAAATTGGGCTATGTACCTATTGCCTGGCAAGAGATACATAACTCCCTACACAGCAAACTTCCCCAAGAGCGACTCTCAGACAAACAAATTGCTATGATTGAAAAAATGAAGAAAAAGGGAATAAGTTGTAGAGAGGCAACTTCACCCGAAGACATCCATCGTTATCACCAGTTGCTCAAAAATTATTATCGGCTGAAAATTCGCCGTTTTGTTCCTGACGAAACATTCTTTCAGAAACTGAGTACAAGTAGTAATGCCAGAAACGTCATCATCACCTATAAGGACAAAGTGATTGGCGGCTATACCTGCATCTACAACCAAGGCAATGCCTTTCTTTGGTTTTCTGCATTCAAGAGAAAGACTTACATCCATCTGCATCCGGACACAATGACCATCTGGCAAGCACTCTCTGATGCACAGGAGCAGGATGCCCAACACCTCCACTTTATGGACGCAGGACTTCCGCTTAAGAATAATCTCTACCGTGAATTCATTCTCGGTTTCGGAGGCAAACCTGTTACCAAGTTTCGCTGGTTCCGCTTCTATCCAAAAGTTATAAACCTGCTCCTCCACTGGCTATACAAGGATTAAGGAAAAGAGGTTCCGTGAGCCTATATAAAGCATCTCCGAAACCTCTTTCTCTTTTTTAAGCGTAATTACACATACGCTCAAAAAGTACATTTTGTATATTAAAGCCAACGCCTCTACTCTTTCAAAGCACGGTCAAGCTGCTCCAAGCCGCGCTCTGTACAGAATCCACGAATCAGGCACAAAATATAATTGTCGTATATCTCCTGCATCGAATGAACACGATAGAGCTGATGGTGCATGATTTCCTCCATCATCACATGTCCTATGTCCATAACAACATTGAAGTCTACATCCTTACGGAAAAGCCCCTCCTTGACACCAGCCTCAAAGAAACGCACACTCTCCTCCCGTTCATGAGCATGATTTTCCTGGAAGAATTTCACTACACGAGGCATCTTATGAACCTCCTCATAAAAAAGAACGCCCACCATCCCATTGCGCTCCATCTGCAATTTATAGACATAGCTGATAATATCTATCACATTCTTCGCTTGGGTCTTGGCGAAATTCTCTAACTTCGAACGATTTTCTTCTAGCTGACGCATCATACCAGCAAGCAACAATTCTTCTTTGTCACCGAAAATCTCGTACACAGTTCTCTTAGATACATGAAGTCCCTGTGAGATTTCATCCATCTTGACAGCTTTTACCCCACGCTTATAGAATTCAGGCATCGCATAAGAGATGATTCTGTCTTTCAGTTCTTGTCTATATTGATTGATTTCTGCCATTTTACTTGTTTGAAGACTATTTTTGTGCAAAGATACAAAAAAAATCAAAAAACCATTCTTTTTTACTAAGTTTTTTTGTACCTTTGCACAAACTTTTAAATTTCGTGCGAAAAATCCACGAATATGAAAGAAAAATAAACTTTAAACCAATATATTGTTATGGTAAAAATTACAAAAGAGGCGGCTTTAAGTTATCACGAGACTGGCCGTCCTGGCAAGATTGAGGTTAAGCCAACAAAACCTTATCACACACAAACGGATCTGAGCCTTGCTTATTCTCCTGGCGTGGCATTCCCATGTCTTGAAATCCAGCAGAACCCAGACGATGCATACAAGTATACTGACAAGGGTAACCTGGTTGCTGTTATCAGTAATGGTACAGCAGTGCTCGGACTTGGCGATATCGGTGCCATGAGCGGAAAGCCGGTGATGGAAGGTAAGGGATTGCTTTTCAAGATTTACGGTGGTGTGGATGTCTTCGATATCGAAATCGATGAAAAAGACCCAGAAAAGTTCTGTGAAACCGTAGAGAAAATCGCTCCTACATTTGGTGGAATCAACTTGGAGGACATCAAGGCACCTCAATGTTTCTACATCGAGGAACGCCTGAAAAGAACTCTCGATATCCCGGTAATGCACGATGACCAGCATGGTACTGCTATCATCTCTGCAGCAGGCTTGAAGAACGCTCTTGAGGTAGCTGGCAAGAACATTGCCGATGTGAAGATTGTCGTAAATGGTGCTGGTGCAGCTGCTATCAGCTGTACAAAACTCTACGTAGCACTTGGTGCACAGGTAAAGAACATCGTCATGCTCGACTCTAAGGGTGTCATTACCAGCGACCGCGAAAATCTGACAGAGCAGAAAAAGCTCTTTGCAACAGACCGCCGCGATGTCCATACACTCGAAGAGGCTGTGAAAGGCGCCGATGTATTCGTAGGACTCAGCAAGGGTAACGTGCTCTCCAAGGATATGATTCGCTCTATGGCAGACAACCCTATCGTTTTCGCTCTTGCCAATCCAGTACCTGAGATCAGCTACGAGGACGCTATGGACAGCCGCCCTGACGTATTGATGTCAACTGGCCGTTCAGATTATCCTAACCAGATTAACAATGTAATCGGTTTCCCATACATCTTCCGTGGTGCACTCGATGTTCACGCCCGTGCTATCAACGAAGAAATGAAGATGGCTGCTGTTCATGCAATTGCCGATTTGGCTAAGCAGCCGGTTCCTGATGTAGTAAACGATGTTTACCACGTTAACGACCTTACATTCGGTCCTAAATACTTCATTCCGAAACCTGTAGATCCACGTTTGATTACAGAAGTTTCTGCTGCCGTAGCTAAGGCTGCAATGGAAAGTGGTGTGGCTCGCACCCCTATCACAGACTGGGAGAAGTACAAGCAGGATTTGCGCCAGCTGCTTGGTCAGGAGACCAAACTGACCCGCAAGCTCCACGATACAGCGCGCCTTCACCCACAGCGTGTAGTATTCGCTGAAGGTGGCAACCCAACTATGCTGAAGGCTGCAGTCCAGGCAAAGCAAGAGGGTATCTGCCAGCCAATCCTGTTGGGTAACCCAGACCGCTTGAACCGTGTTGCTAGCCGTTTGAAGCTTGACCTTTCAGATATTGAGATTGTAGATATGCGTGCCGATAACGAACAGGGCCGCCGTGCTAAGTTTGCCAAGCATCTGGCAGAGAAGCGTGCTCGCGAGGGCTACAGCTTCGAGGAAGCTTATGATAAAATGTACGAGCGCAACTACTTCGGTATGTCAATGGTAGAACAGGGTGATGCTGACGCATTCATCACTGGTCTTTACACAAAGTACAGCAATACTATTAAGGTGGCAAAAGATGTAATTGGAATCCGTGAGCCATATAAGACTTTCGGTACCATGCATATCCTTAACACCCAGAAGGGTATTTATTATATCGCAGATACGCTCATCAACCGCCACCCAGACGAAGATGTGCTGATCGATGTTGCCAAGCTGTCTGCAGGTACAGTGAAGTTCTTCAACGAAGAGCCGGTTATGGCCATGTTAAGCTACTCTAACTTCGGTACAGACAATATTGGCTCACCTGTTAAGGTAAAGAAAGCCGTTGCTGAGATGCAGAAGGAGTTCCCAGAACTCGCTATCGATGGTGAGATGCAGGTAAACTATGCACTCAACAAGGATCTGCGCGACGAGAAGTACCCATTCTCCCGCCTCAAGGGCAAAGACGTCAACACTTTGGTGTTCCCTAACTTGAGTAGCGCCAATGGTGCATACAAACTTCTCCAGGGTTTGAATCCTGAAGCTGAGATTATCGGCCCTATCCAGATGGGATTGAACAAGCCTATCCACTTCACTGACTCAGAAAGTAGTGTACAGGATATCGTAAACATCACAGCAGTAGCTGTCATTGATGCTTACGTAGAGAAAATCAAGAAGCAGAAGTAATCACTTCTTTTTCCTGATTCAAACAAACAGAATAAGATAATAGTATTTTCCATAAACAGGTTGGCACTTTTGCGCCAACCTGTTTTTATTTTCTCTACTTCACTACCCGTCTCGAAAGTTCGTCTCTTTATACTTTTGAAGATATCTAAACAAAAACAAAAAATCAACAGAATTGCAATCGATTACGCAGCCTCACTTATTAAAATAAGTTAATTAATGCCTTTGTGCGCCCACACAATAGAATCACAACAAAAATAATCAAATAAATATTTGGTGATTTGAAAAATATCGTGTACCTTTGCAACCAGTTATCCTGAAAACAATCTTTTTACCTTAATGGAAACTAATACCTATTGAAGATTTGGAGCGGTAGCCTGTGAAGGTCATCGCTTTTTTCTTTTTATACACCTTCTCCATCAAATAGCATATAACATATATTGTCCCCAAGAAGAAAGTATACAATTAAAAGGTAATATCACTTGAGTCGGAAGACTTGCTGACTGCAGTGAGCAGACCTGCCGACTATAGTGAGCAGACCTGCTGACTAGGCTCAGCAGAGCTGCTGACACTAGTCATAACTTTAACGAAGGTATCTTCTTGAACCAGAGAAGTCGTATCCTTGAACCTAAGGAGACATCTCCTTGAACCAGAGAAGACATATCCTTGAACCTAAGGAGACATCTCCTTGAACCAGAGAAGACATATCATTGAGCCAGAGGAGACATATCATTGAACCTAAGGAAGTATATTATTGAACCCAATAAAGAACATTATACTATTCACGAGTCCCTTATCTGGTAGCAAATAATCGGTATTCTTATAAAAAACAGGCTTTTCTGTTAAATCTTTCTAAAAAGCAATCTTTATTTCCCCAACATTTTGTTCATATCAAAGATAATTTGTAATTTTGCACCCCGAATGCTCATGGATTGGGCAAATGTTACAGAAAAGTTTAGTTCGAAGGGGCTCAAAGAAGATCCGGCACAATGCAGGACGCCTCCCGAAGAAACCCGTTTATATAATTAATTTAATGTACGCAATTGTAGAAATTAACGGTCAGCAGTTCAAGGCTGAGGAGGGCAAGAAGCTCTTCGTACATCACATCAAGGATGTTGAGGCAGGTCAGACTGTTGAGTTCGACAAGGTTTTGCTCGTTGACAAAGACGGCTCAATCACTGTCGGTGCACCAGCTGTAGAGGGTGCAAAAGTAGTAGTAGAAGTAGTGAACCCACTCGTTAAGGGTGACAAGGTAATCGTCTTCAAGATGAAGCGCCGCAAGGACTATCGCAAGAAGAACGGTCATCGTGCTCAGTTCACTGAAGTATCAATCAAATCTGTAATCGCTTAAAATTAGGAGGAATTAGAAAATGGCACATAAGAAAGGTGTTGGTAGTTCTAAGAACGGCCGTGAATCAGCTTCACAAAGATTAGGCGTTAAGATCTGGGGTGGTCAGAGCATCATCGCAGGTAACATCATCGTTCGCCAGCGTGGTAACAAGCACTTCCCAGGTGAGAATGTAGCTCAGGGTAAGGATGATACATTGTATGCTTTGGCAGATGGTATCGTTTACTTCCACAAGGGCCGCAAGGACAAGAGTACAGTTTCTGTTCTCTCTCCAGAGGTTTACGCTGAGAAGACCAAAAAAGCTGACGCTTAATTTTTAAAGTTTTAGAAAAAACTATTCCAAACAAACAACATAGAAGCCTGCTCATACCTAGAGCAGGCTTTCTTCGTTTATATAAGTTTTTAGGCAAGGATTACACCCCCTTCTAAGCTCCTTAACCCTGTAAAACCACAAAAAAACTTTAATTCTACCCTTCCCTGTAAAAAAGTCAGCATTTTTTTACGCTATCACAAATATTTTTTGTACTTTTGCCTACAAATTGTAAATTATTTAATTAAAAGACATTTTATGCTTACACTTAAACTTATCAGTGAGGAAACTGAACGTGTAGTTAAGGGTCTCGAAAAGAAGCATTTTCCAAATGCTCGTGAGGCCGTAGAGAAAGTTTTGGAGTACGACAAGATTCGTCGTGAAGCTCAGCAGAAGTTGGATAACAACAAGCAGCAGGCTAACCAGTTTGCTAAGCAGATTGGTGCCCTTATGAAGGAAGGTAAGAAAGAGGAAGCTGAGAGCGCAAAGGCTCAGGTAGCTATGCTCAAGGCAGACGCTAAGGCTCTTGAAGAGATCATGGAGAAAGCACAGAACGATATGACCAACCAGTTGCTCGAAATTCCTAACATCCCTTGCGAGCAGGTTCCTGAAGGTAAGGACGCAGCCGACAACGTTGTTGTGAAAGAAGGCGGCGAAAAGCCAAACCTCGGCGAGGATGCTCTCTGCCATTGGGATCTCTTGAAGAAATACAATCTTGTAGACTTCGACCTCGGCGTTAAGATTACTGGCGCAGGTTTCCCTGTATATATCGGCAAGATGGCTCGTTTCCAGCGTGCGCTTGAGGCATTCTTCCTCGATGAGGCTCGCAAGAGCGGATATCTGGAGATTCAGCCTCCTTACGTAGTAAACGAGGACTCTGGTCGTGGTACCGGTCAGTTGCCAGACAAGGAAGGTCAGATGTATCATGCTAATCTGGATAATCTCTTCCTCATCCCTACTGCTGAGGTTCCTGTAACCAACATCTTCCGCGATGTTATTCTCGATGAGAAAGATCTCCCTATCAAGCGTTGTGCTTACTCAGCTTGTTTCCGTCGTGAAGCAGGTAGCTATGGTAAGGACGTTCGCGGTTTGAACCGCCTGCACCAGTTCGACAAGGTAGAGATTGTTCGCATCGATAAGCCAGGTCACTCTTACGAGAGTTTGAATGAGATGCTCGACCATGTTGAAGGTCTTTTGAAGAAGTTGGAATTGCCATACCATATCCTCCGTCTCTGCGGTGGTGATATGAGCTTCACCTCTTCTATCTGCTACGACTTCGAGACATGGAGTGCTGCACAGGGTCGCTGGTTGGAAGTTTCATCAGTATCTAACTTCGAGAGCTATCAGGCTAACCGTCTCCACTGCCGCTATCGCCATACAGATGACAAGAAGATTGAGCTTTGCCACACATTAAATGGTTCAGCTCTTGCTTTGCCACGTATCGTAGCAACCATCTTGGAGAACAATCAGACCCCAGAAGGAATCCGCGTACCTAAGGTATTGATTCCATACTGCGGTTTCGAGATGCTTGATGACAAAAATTTCGATTAATTTGAAGTATCGGTAAGACTTTCTGTTTTTCTCGATTATACAAAACATTCGAAAAACAAAAATAACATATATTGTACGAGGATAACTTCGACTGCCACAAAGGTAGCCGATGTTATCCTTTTGCATTTTTATGTACCATGAAGCAAACTCTAAACAGCTAACCAGAAATATTAATATATCAGCATTAAGAAATTTAATAGCCAATGAACAAGATTATCAAGAAAGTACAATACTCAGAGAAAGTATTCCGCTTCGATGTAGAAGCACCCCTTATAGCCAAGAGCCGAAAGGCAGGTAACTTTGTTATCATCCGTGTAGACAACAACAGCGAGCGCATGCCGCTGACCATCGCTGATGCTGACATTGAGAAAGGAACCATCACACTGGTTGTGCAGAAGGTAGGTCTTTCATCTACCAAACTCTGTGCATTGAATGAAGGCGATGAGATTCATGATGTGGTGGGACCACTTGGAAATCCTACACATATCGAGAACTTCGGAACAGTCATTTGTGCCGGAGGTGGTGTAGGCGTAGCTCCTATGCTCCCTATCATCAAGGCACTGAAAGCCGCAGGAAACAGAGTCCTTTCCGTAATTGCGGGTAGGAACAAAGACCTCGTGATTATGGAAGATGAAGTGCGTGCATCTAGCGATGAGCTCATCATCATGACCGATGACGGAAGTTACGGCGAGAAGGGTGTTGTAACCGTAGGAATCGAGAAGTTTATCAATCAGGAACATATCGATAAGGTTTTCGCCATCGGTCCTCCTATCATGATGAAGTTCTGCTGTCTCCTGACCCAGAAATATAATCTTTCCACAGACGTTTCGCTCAATACCATCATGGTGGATGGAACCGGTATGTGCGGTGCCTGCCGCCTGACCATCGGTGGCAAGACCAAGTTTGTATGCATCGACGGTCCTGAGTTTGACGGCGCCCTGGTAGATTGGGACGAGATGTTCAAGCGCATGGGCACTTTCAAGGATGTTGAACGCGAAGAGATGGAACACTTCGAAGAGCACCTTGCAACTGTAGACGCAGGAAAGAAGAAAGAAACTACGGATGTAACCATGGACGTAGAACCTACAGATGCGAGCATCGAAGAGTTGACCGACCGTAATGCTGAGTGGCGCAAGGAGTTACGCGCTTCGATGAAAGCAAAAGAACGTACAGCTATAGAGCGCGTAAAGATGCCTGAGCTTGACCCTCTTTATCGTGCCACAACCCGTACGGAAGAGGTAAATATCGGTTTAACCAAGGAAATGGCTTTGACCGAAGCCAAACGCTGTCTCGACTGTCCTAAGCCTACCTGTATGGAAGGTTGTCCGGTAAGCATCAACATTCCTTCATTCATCAAGAACATTGAGCGAGGCCAGTTCCTTGCCGCAGCCAAGGTTTTAAAGAACACCTCTGCCCTACCTGCCGTTTGCGGACGAGTTTGTCCACAGGAAAAGCAATGTGAAAGCAAGTGTGTACATCTCAAGATGAACGAGCCTGCTGTAGCTATCGGATACCTGGAGCGTTTTGCTGCCGATTACGAACGCCAGAGTGGAAACATCTCTGTACCAAAGTGCGATGAACCTAATGGCATCAAGATAGCCGTAGTTGGTTCAGGACCTTCCGGATTGAGTTTTGCAGGCGATATGGCAAAGAAGGGATTCGACGTTACCGTCTTTGAAGCATTACACGAGATTGGCGGTGTATTGAAATATGGTATTCCTGAATTCCGTTTGCCTAATGCTATCGTAGATGTAGAGATTGAGAATCTTCAGAAGATGGGCGTAAAGTTCATTACAGACTGCATCGTTGGCAAGACCATTTCCGTAAAAGATCTGGAAGAACAAGGATTCAAGGGAATCTTCGTTGGCTCAGGTGCGGGTCTGCCAAACTTCATGAATATTCCTGGAGAGAATGCCTTGAACATCATGTCTTCTAACGAATATCTTACCCGTGTAAACCTGATGGATGCAGCCAATCCTCATAGCGACACCCCTATCAACTTGGGTAAGAAGGTGGTTGTTGTAGGCGGCGGAAATACAGCTATGGACAGTTGCCGTACTGCAAAACGACTCGGAGCAGACGTAACCTTGGTATATCGCCGTTCAGAGGTAGAAATGCCTGCCCGACTCGAAGAGGTGAAGCATGCCAAAGAAGAAGGAATCAATTTCTTTACATTGCACAATCCTAAAGAATATGAGGCAGACGATAAGGGCGCAGTAAAGGCTGTAGTTCTCGATGTGATGAAGCTTGGCGAACCTGATGCCAGCGGCCGTCGTCGTCCAGAAGCTACAGGAGAGACCATCACGCTGGAGTGCGACCAGGTAATTGTTGCCGTAGGAGTAAGTCCTAATCCACTCGTTCCACAGAGTATCGAAGGACTGGAACTCGGCCGGAAGAACACCATTGCCGTAAACGACCAGATGCAGAGTTCCATCGAAGAAATCTACGCTGGCGGCGATATTGTACGAGGAGGAGCCACAGTAATCCTTGCCATGGGAGACGGCAGAAAGGCCGCTCTCAATATGAGCGAAAAATTATTGAATAAATAAGAAAAACGGGAAACAATAAAGGGCAGCCATGCATCACGCAGACTGCCCTTTCCTTTTCTCGTATGTAATGTTATAAAATGAAATGTAGTTCGTACATATATTTATTAATAATTGGACTCAAACACTATTTCAGATTAATACGAAGTCCGAACTGGAGATTAAAATTCCACTTCTTATCTTTAAACGTATTTTCTATTTCGCTGCCATTATCAAAATAATATTTTGCACCTGGCTCTATATAGAAGCCCACTTGTGGTGTAACATCATACTGTGCACCAAGCGAAGCCTTACCCGAGAACTGAACGCCATCACGTTTCACGTCCTCTTTATGACCAGAAACCTTTGTATCATTCTTTACGTTGAAATCGGCTTCTCCACCCGCCATTACGTACGCATGAAAGCCTCCCGTGCTCCAAACCTCATAGTTTAAACCAAGTGGAACACCCACATAATGCAAAACCTGATGTGTATCAAATTCTGAAACACCATAAGATTTGAAATCAGATGCAACACGCGTATAAACGACACCAGTACTCAAAGACAAACGAGGCGCAAGTCCGATACCAACCTGAGCACCTATAGCCAAAGGAGCATGATGTTTCGCTTCAACATATTTCGGTATTGCATATCTTAAAGGAGAAGCAGCAGCCAGGAAAACACCATGATCAGCAAAGCCGCCACCAGCAAGAGGATCTGAAGACGCATACATGCCGTTTGACATTCCATCACTGCCAGAGCCCAGACTTACATTCTCTGCATACAGGTTCATGGTCCAGTTCTGTTCATACTTTTCCTTATAACTGCGTTCAAAATGCCCATCCTGCGCTCTGCCTGCATAAAGCTTCTGCCCACCATCTGCTTCCAACGGCTTGGTTGCATGATTAGAAGAAACGGCCATCTGTCTTTCAGAATCCTCATTTTGCTTTTGCAAAACAGATAATTCCCGACCATTTACCTCTGCATTAACAGACGGTTCTGGCATTTCTACCTCTGCTGCAAGCATTATTTCATGATCATCAGCAACAATTCTATCCAAAGAAGATACCGAAGATTTACTACGGTTCAATTGAAGCCCCGATGAGTGGCGATTCACCTGATGTGCAGATGCATTGTTTTCAGCAAGCAAGATAGCATTTTTACTTCCTGCCGAATGTGCTTCTGCACGGACAGCAGAAGAAGTCCTGCTTGAACCTGATGCTGTAGAGAAAGAACTCTGAACAGCTAAGTTAGTCTGTCCCGGTTCATCATCATGCAGATAAACATAACTGCCTCCTACTCCCAATAAAGCAATAGTTGCAGCTACTGACCATCTTTTCAAGACAACATAACGAGCCTGTGGTCTCTTTTTTACATCAGTTTCCTCATCACCAACCTTTTTAGACTGAGCAAGCGATTGTTCTATCTCAGCCCACATGTCGTGGCTGACAGGCTCTTGGTAGTCTGCCAACTGATCTCGAAGTTTATTTGTCCAATCGTTACTCATTACTTTTCTCGTTTATATGATTCAACTCTTTATTATCACTACAATCTGCCTGGCTCAGATAATCTTTCACCTTTTTGCCCAACAGCTTTTTCGCCCGCAAATATTGTGAAGCAGAACTGCTTTCTTTGATGCCTAACAGCTGTGCAATTTCTTTATGGCTTTTCTGTTCAAAAACAAACATGTTAAGAACCAGTCTGTACCCATCAGGCAATTCTCCTATCATTCTTGTCAGTTCTGCAGGCGGAACTCTTTCTACTTCAGGCTCTTCATCCTCAATATCATCGGGAACTTCGTCCACGATAGTGAAGCGCTTTTGCTGCCTTACAAAGTTGACAGCTTCATTTGTCACTATCCGCAAGAGCCAAGCCTGAAGAGCGCCCTCACCCCGATATTCAAACTTTGAAATGCCGGAAAAGACTTTTATAAAACTATCTTGCACTACATCCTCAGCATCATCGCGCATAGGGACATACCTCAGCGCTACGGCCATGGCATACCCCACATAGCGTTCGTACAATCTGTGCATGGCTGCCCGACTGCCGCTATTGATGTCGTCTAAGAGATTCTTTTCCGATTCCAATTTCAAATCCTTTTTAAAGATTAAACGATATAAAGAGAAAACCTTGCATCAAAAATGAACTTTTTTTTTGATGCAAGGCATTTTTTTATATTTCTATATTATTCTATAGAGAACACTTTACCTTCCTGAGTAAGATAACTTTCCGCAAACACCTCTTTAGCTTCATTCAACAATACCTCTTCATTATTATATCTTGCACTATAATGCCCCAGAAGAAGTTTGCCTACACCCGCATTTCTGGCTATAGTTGCAGCCTGTCGGGCCGTACTGTGATAATAGAGTTTAGCCCTGTCCTCATTCTCTGAAGTATAGGTGCTCTCATGATAAAGCGCCGTAACCCCCTTTACCTTTTCTGCCAACCCCGGAACAAACCGGGTATCACTGCAATAAGCATAACTGCGGGGAGTAGTGGCAGGCATTACCAATCTGGCATTAGGTATTACATCCCCCTCCTTCGTAGTCCAGTCAGCTCCATTCTTGATGTTATTAATCTGGCTTACAGGAATCTCGTAATAATCTATCATATCACGACGGATATGAGGCAATGTCGGTTTCTCTCTGAAGATGTACCCACAACAAGGCACACGATGCTGCAGAGGAACGGTTTCTACGGTTACAGAATGATCTTCATATACAACTTGCGACTTCTCGGTATCTACAGGAACAAATTCTATTTCATATTCCATTCCCTGCATGAAGAAATCAATCTGACGCTTAAATAAATCTCCGTAACTTTCTGGTGCATACACCTTTAACTTAGCCGTTCTGCCCAGCATGCCTAAGGTAGAAAGAAGTCCCAGCAAGCCAAAGCAATGGTCACCATGAAGATGCGAAATAAAGATAGCATTTATCTTAGCAAAGTGAACATGAGTGCGACGGAACTGCATCTGGGCACCCTCTCCACAATCCATCATAAAGCATTTGCCACGCATCTCAATAATCTGGGCCGAGGCACTATGCTGAAGGGTGGGCAAAGCACTGCCACACCCCAATATATGTACTTTAAATGGTTCCAAAACTAAATCATAAATTACAGGTTCAACATGATGACCTTACTCTTGGCGCTTGAAAACAAAGATACCCTGAGTATTCTCCAACATAAGACTGTCAGAACCCAACTTGTCAATGGCAAAAGTATCCTTATTCAGCAAAAGTTTACCATTGAGTATCTTCCAGCTAGTCCAAGGATTAGTTTCAGCCTTCACATTGTTCTTCACCTCTCCACCTTCCAAGATATCAAAATTCTTATCCAGAGAAGTCCATTTACCCAAGAGGGATGTCAGGTTGATAATCTTCTGGGCCATCATCTCTCCATCCTCAGCCTTATAACCGATAAGAGCAATACGGTCGCCAGCCAGCAATCCTCCCTGAACAACATCAGGATTCTCATCGTCAATAAACACCGAAAGGGTGTCACCATCATCAGAAATCAGCTCCAGGTTATGCATAGAGGTTCCCTCACCGCATACACCATAGATGGTAGAATCGTTCATTGCATCCTCTACCTCTACCGAATCTGCTGCACTGATAACAGGAACATTATTTTTGTTCTTACAACTGTTGGCTGCGAAAAGCGCCACCAAAGCTATTGTTACATAAACTAATTTCTTCATAACACTTTAGTTTTTATTATTATATTGATGAGTCGATAAGATTATCTGATTCACCGTTATTTATCATCCTTTTTCTCCTGAAGTTTTGCTTCATCCCATAGTTTATCCATTTCTTCTAAGCTCATATCTTTCAAGTTTTTACCTTTCTTTAAGCTATGATCTTCTACGTAGTTGAAACGGCGGATAAACTTCTGGTTGGTTTTCTCCAGCGCATTATCCGGATTGAGTTTATAGAGACGTGCTGCATTGATTACTGAGAAGATGAAATCGCCCAATTCCTGGGTAGAATTCTCTTTGTCGCCTTTAGCCAGTTCCACCTTGAGTTCTTCCAGTTCCTCCTGTACCTTTTCCCACACATCTTCTTTTTCTTTCCAGTCGAAGCCTACATTTCTAGCCTTGTCCTGAATGCGATAAGCCTTGATAAGAGACGGAAGAGAATTAGGGACACCGCTCAACACCCGCTCATTTCCATCCTTCTCCTGCTGCTTAATCTGTTCCCAGGTTTTCTCAACAGAAGTAGCAGTTTTCGGCTTGCTGGCGCCAAGAGCCAAGGTTTCTTCCGAGCTGGCAGTTCCAGTCTTCCCGGTTTCTGCTTCTTCAGACTCTCTATATACCACCTGTCCTTCATCGTTGATATACATATCAGGATTCGAAACCGTCCAATTTCCTTCCTCCTTCCAGTTGATGAAAGGATGGCGGAACATCAATTTATCTGCCTCCTGATTGCAAACATCGCAAATATCGAACTCGCCGTCTTCTCTGCCGATGATGCTATAGAACATCACATGCTCCAACACATCGCCCAACTCCTTCTTGATATCCTTGTAATCGCGCTTCATCAAGGCGTCACAAAGCTCGAAAGTCTCCTCGATCGTATTCGGACGAAGACTCTCGAATGTCTGCTTTTTATCCCATGGACACTGCAGGCGCAAACGGTCCTGCACATCCAGCAAGCGGCTGAACGCCGCAAGTTTTTCTTCTTTCGTATGTCCTTTTCCTGTATTACTAACCATCGTTTTGTGCAAAAATTAATAATTTTGATGCAAAGATAGTATTTTTCGCCCAAAAATTAGTATCTTTGCACCGTTTTTTAAAGAAAAAGAAAGAAAAAGAATAAAAATTAGATATAAACAATGGAATTAGCAAGTAAATACGATCCACAAGCAGTGGAAAGTAAATGGTATCAGTACTGGCTCGACAACAAGCTTTTCAGCTCTAAGCCAGATGGTCGTGAACCTTATACAGTGGTTATCCCTCCACCAAACGTAACGGGTGTGCTCCACATGGGACACATGCTCAACAATACTATCCAGGATATTCTCGTTCGCCGTGCTCGCATGGAGGGCAAGAACGCATGTTGGGTACCAGGTACCGACCATGCCAGTATCGCTACCGAGGCAAAGGTTGTAAACCGCCTCGCTCAGCAGGGCATCAAGAAGACCGACCTTACCCGCGAGGAGTTCCTCAAGCACGCTTGGGACTGGACTCACGAGCACGGAGGCATCATCCTCAAGCAGCTCCGCAAACTCGGTGCCAGCTGCGATTGGGACCGCACAGCATTCACCATGGACGAGACCCGCTCCCGTGCCGTTATCCACGTATTCTGCGACCTTTACAAGAAGGGGCTCATCTATCGTGGCGTGCGCATGGTTAACTGGGACCCTAAGGCTCAGACTGCGCTCTCTGACGAGGAGGTAATCTACAAGGATGAGCACTCTAAGCTCTACCATCTGAAGTATTATGTAGTTGAGCAGGACTGCCAGCAGGTGGATGAGGAGAACGTGATACACAAGGACGAGAAGGGTTACTATGCAGTAGTAGCAACAACCCGTCCTGAGACCATCATGGGCGACTCTGCCATGTGTATCAACCCAGAGGATAAGAAGAATACCTGGTTGAAGGGCAAGCACGTCATCGTGCCTCTCGTAAACCGCGAGATTCCTGTTATCGAGGATTCATACGTAGATATCGAGTTCGGTACTGGTTGCTTGAAGGTAACTCCAGCTCACGATATCAACGACCACGCCCTCGGTTTGAAGCACGGTTTGGAAACCATCGACATCTTCAACGACAACGGTACCATCAGCGAGGCTGCAGGTCTCTATGTAGGTATGGACCGCATGGATGTGCGCAAGCAGATTTCCATCGACCTTCAGAACGCCGGTCTGATGGAGAAGATTGAGGACTATAATAATAAGGTGGGCTTCTCTGAGCGTACCAATGTGCCTATCGAGCCAAAGCTCTCTACACAGTGGTTCCTCAAGATGCAGCACTTTGCTGACATCGCCCTCCCTCCAGTAATGGACGATGACATCGAGTTCTACCCTAAGAAGTATAAGAACACCTATCGCCACTGGTTGGAGAACATCAAGGACTGGTGTATCAGCCGTCAGCTCTGGTGGGGTCACCGCATCCCAGCTTACTACTTCGACAATGCCGGCAAGAAGGATTTCGTGGTAGCTGAGACAGCAGAGGAGGCGCTGAAGCTTGCTCAGGAGAAGAATGCCAGCATCAAGGCTGAGGATCTTGAGCAGGAGAGCGACTGCCTCGACACCTGGTTCTCTTCATGGTTGTGGCCTATCTCTCTGTTCGATGGCATCGAGAATCCTGACAACGAGGAGATTAACTACTACTACCCTACTTCCGACCTCGTAACAGGTCCGGATATCATCTTCTTCTGGGTAGCACGTATGATCATGGCTGGCTACGAGTATCGTGGCAAGATGCCATTCAAGCACGTATATTTCACAGGTATCGTTCGCGATAAGCTCGGCCGCAAGATGAGCAAGAGTCTCGGTAACTCACCAGACCCACTGGTTCTGATTGACAAGTTTGGTGCCGACGGTGTTCGTATGGGTATGATGCTCAGCGCTCCTGCAGGCAACGACATCCTCTTCGACGAGAGCCTCTGCGAGCAGGGACGTAACTTTAACAACAAGATCTGGAATGCCTTCCGCCTCGTCAAGGGTTGGGAGACTGCAGATATCGAGCAGCCTAAGAGTGCAGAAATCGCCGTGAAGTGGTTTGACGCCAAGCTCAAGGAGGTAAACGAGGAGATGCAGAAGCAGTTTAAGGACTACCGTATCTCTGAGGCTTTGATGACTGTATATAAGCTGTTCTGGGATGAGTTCTCATCTTGGTATCTGGAGATGGTGAAGCCAGCTTACGGCCAGCCTATCGACCAGAAGAGCTACGACGCGACCCTCCGATTCTTCGATGCCCTCTTGAAGATGTTGCATCCATTCATGCCATTCATCACCGAGGAGTTGTGGCAGCACATCTACGACCGCAAGGATGGCGAGAGCATCATGCGTGAGAAGCTGGAGATTCCTGCACCTACAGCCGAGGAGCAGAAGTTGGCAGCCGACATCGAGGCTGTGAAGCAGATTATCGCCGGTGTTCGTACCGTTCGCAACCAGAAGAACATTGCCCAGAAGGAGCAGTTGTCTCTCCAGGTAGTAGGCAAGAACGATTTCGAGGCTTACAACGACGTAACGCTGAAGATGGCGAACCTTGATAAGATTGAGGTCATCGCCGAGAAGAGTGCCGATGCATCAAGCTTCATGGTAGGTACCGACGAGTTTGCCGTACCATTGGGCGACCTCATCGACGTAGCTGCCGAGATTGAGAAGGCAGAGGCTCAGCTCAAGCACCTGGAAGGTTTCCTGATGGGTGTACGCAAGAAGCTCAGCAATGAGAACTTCGTGGCTCACGCTCCTGAGAAGGTAGTAGCCCTAGAGCGCAAGAAGGAAAGCGACTCTGTTGAGAAGATTGCTGCCCTCAAGGCAACTATCGAGGAACTCAAGAAGAAATAATAGTATTATATTTAATGTTGAATGTTGAGTGTAGAATGTTGAATTAGGCAAGCTGATTCGTTAGCAAGATTGCAACTCAACATTCAACACTCAACATTTTTAATTATGATCAAGAAGCTTTTCACCTTATTTATATGTACGCTATCTCTTGCAGCAACTTTCACCAGTTGTGGCGATGAAGCTATTGATGTAGAAAGCGTCAATAAGCAGACTATCTTCGTCTTCTATCCTTGGACGGGTGGAACCAACACTTCCGGTCTCACAAGTTTTTTGAAAAACAACGTTGACAGTATCTGCGAAGGTATTGTTGCCAAGAAGGGTTTGAACAATTCGCGTGTAATGGTTTTCATGAGCCAGAATTACAAGAAGAGCTATCTCATTGATCTTCAGTATGACGGCAATAAGAAAGCCGTCATCCGCGACACGTTGAAGACATACGATGAAGCAACATATACTACAGCTGAAGGATTTGCAGAAATTCTGAATGAGGTGAAACGCCGTGCTGAAGCCCTGAACTATTCGCTCATCATTGGAGCTCATGGCTGCGGATGGACCTATAGCAGCGACTGGGTTAAGTATCCTTATATGGCTAGACCGAATGCCGGTTTTGCTCAGAAAGGAAACACCAGCAACCCTACCGCTACCGGCAATTTCAGCGGAATACAGTTTGGATCCGATCCCAACAACCCTGTCACCCGTTTCTTAGGAAGTGTGAGTTTAGAAGAAAACGCTCTCGATGTTCCTACCCTTACCGAAGGAATCAAACTCAGCGGCACCAAGATGCAGTACATCCTCTTCGATGCATGCTATATGGGCAATGTAGAGACTGCATACGAACTGAAAGACGTTACTAATTTCATGATCAGTTCAAGTAGCGAAGTAATGGGAGCCGGCGTTCCATACAAAACCGTATGGAGCTATCTTAACAATTCAGCACCCAACTATTCAGGATTTGTCAACGGAGTAGTCAATTTCTACAAGAATAGTAGCGATCCATTCTGCAACATGGCGGCCATCGACTGCAGACAGATGGATAATCTAGCTAGTGTGATGAAGGAAATCAATAGCAAATATACCCTCTCATCATCCGTTCCGCTCGATTCCATACAGCCTCTGGATGGTTTCTCTCCCAACCTCTTCTACGACATGAGTGTATACGTAGACAGTCTTGTTCCGAGCGGCTCTCTGAAAGACAAATATACTTCACAGATGAAACTCACTATCAAAGCTGCTGCTCATACAGATGAAGCGTATACAATGTTAATGAGTGATAGAGGTACAACCTTTAAAGTAAAGAACTATTGCGGTCTTTCTATCTCCGACCCTAGCCAGCACAGCGTAGCTATCAAGGGCAGAGAGAAAACAGCATGGTGGAAAGCTACACACTAATAAGCAATGAAGAGTGAAAGAAACTCCTTATTGGCTTTTAAGAAAAAGATTATATAAAAGAATACATGATGGAATATTTTATCATTGAGAATAACGGACAGCAAGCGGGGCCATTCAGTCTGGAGCAACTCGTTCAGAAGGCTATCACACCCGAAACCCTTATTTGGGCACAAGGCATGAAAGACTGGACTCCTGCTTGGAAAATAGCAGAACTGAAGACGGTTCTCGAAACCATTGAAGCAATCAAGGCTAATGCAGCCAACAAAGAAGATGCAGAAGGAACATCAGCAGATGCAGCCGGTAACAACGGACCAGAAGCAGCAAACTTCCAGGCTGCAAACCAGCAGAGTTTCCAGCAGGCACAGCAGGAGGCTTACCAGCAAGGCTTCCAACACGGCGCTGCCATGAACCAGGGCTACAGACAGGAACCGGAAAAGAAAAAATCGAGCAAGACTCTTTGGAAAATCATCTTAGGTCTTATCGTACTTCTCTTCCTGGTTTTCGCCATAACCAATCCAGGACCTGATGCTCATAAAGAAAAGGTAAAGACCGAGGCTGCAAAAGCCATCGACAAGGCAACAGAAACCAGCGACAACAATTTCTTCACCCAAAGCATCCGTTCCATCGCCAAAATGATGGCAGGAAGCGCTATCGATGAAGTGATGAACCAGCTCTTCGAATACCACAACTATATCGTATGTTCTAAGGGAACCGTGGAGTTTAATGGCAAACAGCACACCGTAAGTTTCGGTATTCTTGGCAGCGTTTACACGATGAATGCAGACGACATGGTGAAGGCGCTGGAAGGTGCCGACAATCTGCAGATAGAAGAAACCACCAGTTCATCAACCGATGAGACTCCTTCTGTAAGCGATAACAACGATGGTTCTGAAGAAGACGGACTGGGCGCTTCTGTTCAGAAGAAACTGGAAGACAAGGCAAACCAGGCCATGGATAAGGCTGCCGACAAGGTGAGCAAGAAACTGGAAGAGAAAATCAACCAGAAGCTCGATGAAGCAACCGATTCTTCTACCGTAGAAAAGATTCTCGACAAGATTCTGGAACTGATCTAGCACCAGAAATCCAAAGAAACATAAGAAATATGACACATTTCTCAATATGACAGCATGGCGGCTTGACGTATATCAAGCCGCCATTGCTGTTTAGTTGACGTGTATCAAAAAAAGCCCTTTTTTCATCATTTTGTCATGTCTTTGTGACAGATATTCAAGAAAAAGGCATTACCTTTGCACCAGAAAACAGTGAGATTGTAATAAGGATAATGTAAAACAGGAGACCTCACATGGAGGCTCCACAAAGAAAGAAAGGAAACAAATTATGATGATGACAGTAATGATTCTAGCAGTTGTGGCAGCAATGATTGCCAAGGCTGTAAATGTAAACAACAACATGGAGATGGGCAAGTAAAATTGACCATTATTCATGAACAAAGGGAAAAAAGGAAATGGCAGAAATGCCGAGTATTAATTTTTAAAAAAGGATAACGATTATGAAAACAATTTATGCAAACATCAAGAAAGCCTTGAAGGCTATTCTTGCAGATTACATGACCGCAATGGAAATGTATGGTGAGGCTCTGAACAGAAGCCGTGGTTGTGCTTGCGCATAAGGGTTCCAATCCCTTCATGCTGCGGCATTGACTAGATTGAAAGCAAAAAAGTAATTACGTTTAAATAAAGAAAAAGCGTGTAAGTTACCATACTTACACGCTTTTTTTGTATCTTTGCAACCGGTTAGTACTAATTTTAAAAAGAAGCAAAGATGAATTCACAAGATATTATCAGCAGGCTGGAATCGAAAGGCATCCGACCTACCGCCAACCGCATACTCGTAATGAAAACCCTGATGGGCGAACAGAACCCGCAGAGTCTGAGTAATCTGGAACGAAAGATGGTTTCGATGGATAAGTCGAGCATCTTCCGTACCCTTACCCTCTTCCTGGAACATGATGTGGTGCATGCTTTCGAAGATGGGCGAGGCGTACTCTGCTACGAACTCTGCGAAGAAAAAGGAGCTTGCGATCATCACGACGGTCACATTCATTTCTACTGCGAATCTTGCCAGCGCTCCTTCTGTATGGAGGACATCCATATTCCAAGTTTCGAGTTGCCCGAAGGCTTTTACCCTCATTCCATTTCCTTCGTCATCAAAGGCGAATGCCCGGAATGCAGAAAGAAACACCAGTAAAGCTACAGATGCATCAGCGTTAATATAGCATAAATATTTTTGAATTTCTATTGTTTTTCCGATATTATCATTACTTTTGCAAGCGATTATCACGGGGTGCTGAAAGATTCGGCTGAGATGATACCCATTGAACCTGATGCAGGTAATGCTGTCGCAGGGATATTTGATAGCGCTTTATTCTTCCTCTTAAGGCTTTCATCTGGAAGTTCACCGTGTTGGTTACATATTATTATATCATCGCTCTAGGGCGATAGAAACAACGTAAACAAACGGATTATTCATCATATATAAAACGAACAGAATATGAAAGTAACTATCAACAACAAAGAAACCGAGACACAGGCAAAGACCATAAAGGAACTTGCCCAGGAGCTCGACCTTCCTGCTGCAGGTTGCGCAGTAGCTATCAGTAACGAAATGGTACCTCGTGATGAATGGGAAAACACACTCATCGCAGAAGGAGCAGACATCGTTATCGTAAAAGCGTTCTGTGGAGGATAACAGCCACAAGATACTGCGGAAAAGAATCATCTAAAAGTACTTTTCCAACAGAAATAAAAACAAAAATAACAACTCTATAATAAAACAATGGAAAAATTAGTAATTGCAGGCAGAGAGTTTAACTCCCGCCTCTTCTTGGGCACAGGAAAGTTTAACAACAATGCCCTCATGGCTGAAGCCATCAAAGCATCAGAAACAGAAATGGTTACTGTTGCGATGAAACGTATTGAACTCGAAGACAAGCAGGACGATCTGCTTACTCATATCGTACAGAGTCCTAGCATCCAGCTCCTTCCTAACACCAGTGGCGTGCGCAACGCCGAGGAGGCTGTCTTCGCAGCACAGATGGCTCGCGAGGCTTTCGGAACCAATTGGCTCAAGCTCGAAATCCACCCAGACCCTCGCTATCTCCTTCCTGACTCTATCGAGACCCTGAAGGCTACAGAGAAACTGGTAAAGCTCGGTTTCGTGGTATTGCCATATTGCCAGGCAGACCCTACCCTCTGCAAGCACCTCGAAGAGGCTGGTGCTGCTACCGTGATGCCACTCGCTGCACCTATCGGTACCAACAAGGGATTGAGAATGAAGGACTTCCTGCAGATTATCATCGAGCAGGCTACTGTTCCTGTAGTAGTAGATGCAGGTATCGGTGCACCTAGCCACGCAGCCGAGGCTATGGAGATGGGTGCCAGCGCTTGTCTGGTTAACACCGCTATCGCCGTTGCCGGAGATCCTGTAGAGATGGCTAAGGCATTCAAGGAGGCTGTTATCTGCGGTCGCCGTGCTTACGAGGCAGGACTCGGAGCCATCAGCGATTGTGCCGAGGCAAGTTCACCTCTCACCGCATTCCTCAACGATTAATTATAATATAGATAATAAAAGGCATGAAGGATGAAGGCAAAGAAGCAGAATGCTCTTTTTACCCTTTTACCTTTTTACCTTTTTACCTTTAAAAATTATGCCAAACGACAAGAAAGCTTACGCCCAAAGAGAAAAGGCGTATATGCAGGGAAAACTCTTCCCACAGATCAAGGTTGGAATGACCAAGGTTAACCTCACTCCTACTGTTGTGAAGGATGAGCGCGGCATTCCACATACAGAGCCAAACGCTCCGGTTTACATCTACGATACCAGCGGTCCTTACAGCGACCCTAACTATCAGGTAGATTTGAAGAAGGGCTTGCCAAGAATGCGCGAGCAGTGGATTCTCGACCGCAACGATACCGAGCAGCTCAAGGAAGTTACCAGCGAGTATGGCAAGCAGCGCCTTGCTGACCATAGCCTCGACCACCTCCGCTTCGAGCACATCCAGTTGCCTCGCCGTGCACAGGCTGGCAAGCACATCACCCAGATGGCTTATGCCAAGGCTGGCATCATCACTCCTGAGATGGAGTACGTGGCTATCCGTGAGAACATGAACTGCCAGGAGTTGGGCATCGATACCCATATCACCCCTGAATATGTGCGTGATGAGATTGCCCGCGGACGTGCCGTTCTTCCTGCCAACATCAACCACCCGGAGAGCGAACCGATGATCATCGGCCGCAACTTCCTCGTCAAGATCAATACCAACATCGGTAACTCTGCCACTACCTCCAGCATCGAGGAAGAGGTGGATAAGGCGGTATGGTCTTGCAAGTGGGGAGGCGATACATTGATGGACCTCTCTACCGGCGACAACATCCACGAAACCCGTGAATGGATTGTGCGCAACTGCCCTGTACCAGTAGGAACCGTGCCTATCTACCAGGCTCTGGAGAAGGTAAACGGCAAGGTAGAGGATTTGAACTGGGAGGTATTCCGTGATACCCTCATTGAACAGTGCGAGCAGGGTGTTGACTACTTCACCATCCATGCCGGCATCCGTCGCCACAACGTTCATCTCGCTGATAGCCGTCTCTGCGGTATCGTGAGCCGTGGCGGTAGTATCATGAGCAAGTGGTGTCTCTACCACGACCAGGAGAGCTTTCTCTATGAGCACTTCGATGATATCTGCGACATCGTGGCACAGTACGACGTTGCCCTTTCTTTGGGCGATGGTCTGCGTCCAGGCTGTATTGCCGATGCCAACGATGCAGCCCAGTTTGCCGAGTTGGATACCATGGGCGAACTCGTTACCCGTGCCTGGGACAAGAACGTACAGGCATTCATCGAGGGACCTGGCCACGTGCCATTGCAGAAGATCAAGGAGAATATGGAGCGCCAGCTCGACCACTGTCACGAGGCACCATTCTACACCCTCGGCCCATTGGTTACCGATATCGCTCCAGGTTACGACCACATCACATCAGCCATCGGTGGCGCCCAGATTGCATGGCTCGGCACCGCAATGCTCTGCTATGTAACACCTAAGGAGCACCTCGCCTTGCCTAACAAGGAGGATGTGCGCACAGGTGTGGTAACCTATAAGATTGCCGCTCATGCTGCCGATTTGGCAAAGGGTCATCCAGGCGCAACCATCCGCGACAATGCCCTCTCCAAGGCACGTTTCGAGTTCCGCTGGAGAGACCAGTTCCACCTCTCTCTCGACCCAGAGCTCGCCTTGAAGTATTTCGAGGAGGCTGGTCATACAGACGGTGAGTACTGCACCATGTGTGGTCCAAACTTCTGCGCAGCCAAGTTGACACACGATTTGAGAAAGTTTAAAAAGTAAGAAAATGTTTTCAGACGAATTAAAGAAAATCAGTTGGGAGGAGACCACGGAGCGCATTGCTCGAATGACCGATAACGATGTGCGTCGTGCCCTTGCCAAGGACCATTGCGATGTAAACGACTTCATGGCGCTGCTTTCACCGGCTGCCGAGCCATACCTGGAGGTAATGGCGCGTCTTTCCCGCAAATATACCGAGGAGCGCTTCGGCAAGACCATGTCGATGTTCATTCCTCTCTACATCACCAATTCATGCTCTAACTCCTGCGTGTATTGTGGTTTCCATCGTGAGAATCCGATGGCTCGTACCATCCTCACCCCAGAGCAGATTGAGAACGAGTACAAGGCTATCAAGCAGTTGGCTCCATTCGAGAACATCCTTCTCGTTACGGGCGAGAATCCGGCAAAGGCTGGCACTCCTTATCTTGCCAAGGCAATCGATATCGCCAAGAAGTATTTCTCTAACGTGAAGATTGAGGTAATGCCGCTCTCTACTGAGGATTACAAGACCCTCGCCGACCATGGTATGAACGGTGTCATCTGTTTCCAGGAGACCTACAACCACGAGCACTACAAGCTCTACCACCCACGTGGCATGAAGAGCAAGTTTGAGTGGCGCTGCGATGGTTTCGACCGCATGGGTATGGCAGGTGTCCATTCCATCGGTATGGGTGTACTCATCGGCTTGGAGAAGGAGTGGCGCACGGATGTTGTGATGATGGCTCATCACCTGCGCTACCTGCAGAAGCATTACTGGAAGACCAAGTACAGCGTGAACTTCCCTCGTATGCGCCCTGCACAGAACGAAGGTTTCCAGCCAAACTGCTTCATGACCGATAAGCAGTTGGCACAGGCAACTTTCGCCATGCGTATCTTCGACCACGATGTAGATATCTCCTATTCTACCCGTGAGCCAGCCTACATCCGTGACAACATGGCAACACTGGGTGTCACCACCATGTCGGCAGAATCAAAGGTAAATCCTGGCGGTTACCATACCTATCCTCAGGCATTGGAGCAGTTCACCGTAAGCGATGAGCGTACCGCCAAGGTAATCAATGCGAGATTGAAGGAATTGGGCAGAGAGCCAGTCTGGAAGGATTGGGATGCCTCATTCGATTTCTTCGGAAATATCGCAAACGGATAAAGAAGATGTAATTAAACAGAATAAAAAAAAGAGTGTATCATAAATTCATGACACACTCTTTTTTGTTAATATTCTCAGACTTTCAGATGGATGGTCTGTGTTTTCCCCGTGATATCAGTTACCACGGCGATCCCTCCATCACGAATCTCGACCTTCTCATATTTGGCATCAACTATCACCTTGCCTTTTAAGGTCATAATACCCCAATATCTTGGAATCTCTTCAAAGGCACAATAGGCACCAACAGGTTGCGCTATGCTGCGATAAAGGGGTGGCACGACAACTCTGCCATCCACTTTTATGCCCCATTTCTTTCCAGCCTGATATAATTCCACATGTCCTGCTACAGACTTTTCATGCAAAAGAATCATCTCGCTTGCTTCCTTTTTCTTCTCCTGTAACATCATCTCATCATAGTATTTCTTGCCAAGGCGAGGCATTACAATATGAAGATCTTCATTTTCATTCTTTGGGTTATTGCATCCAATATAGGTCTTCTTCAAATATGAATCCACCAGGTAGTAGTCCTGCTTGCTGTCCATAACCACGATACAACCACAACGAAGAGTGGCACACATCCAATACACATGTTCATAATCACCACGCAAGAAACATACTCGATTACTATCTATAGTAGCCTTCATCATCAAGCCATTGCCTCCTTCATAATAGTACCATTCCTGGCAACCACTATCTACTAAATAATTATAACGATATATCAGGTAATCCCCAAAATTGAACAGGTCATATTTGGAAGGGCAATATGGCCAAGAGAAATGTTCGTAGGTGCGAGACATATAAACATCTCCATATTTGATGAACTCCCAACCTTCTAGCGTAACCACCTTTGGAACATCGTAAACATTGGGACCATCGTCAATAATAGCTCCAGACAACAGGTCATAATAGCAGACCTCCTTTCTGCGATGTCGGTAGAACAGGATGTTGCCATCCAACAGCTTCATGTCACGGTAATCGCCTGGCTCCAAGACTTGTTCTCCCTGCCGGTTCACTACCGTCATCTTCCCATCAGGAAGCTTGATGATGGCAAACTCCCCTCTACTGTCCACAAACTCTCGATAATGCAGCGTCTGGAGCAACTCCTCATGGCTCATCACCATCATCATTTCTGAGTCTGGATGAATCTGAATATCGTCTTGCTTTTCGTTCATCAGGAAAAACTCTCTATCCTTCGGAGTCTCCTTTCTCTTGCCAACTTTCAGCTTTCCCTCGAACATCGCATTCCAGTTCCATACTTGCGAAGGCAATCCGAACACCCGATATAGTCCCACATTATCTATAATTACACAGTTCTTCTTTCCCTTAGCCACTCGCAATCCACGTCCCACCATCTGCAGATACTTGGCAAGCGACAAGGTAGGACGAGCCAACTGCACAAACTCAATATCCGGACAGTCAAAACCCTCCGAGAAGATATCCACATTCACCAATACCTGTATAGCCCCCAGCCTATCAGCAGCCCCATCAACAGGTCCATCAGCAGCCCCATCAGCAGCCCGCAAGCAAGTAGCAGTAAGGCGGTCCCATCCCGCACAATCTGGCGAGACCTTTGATGGTCCGCCAACCTTAGAGCGTAGCGGTTCCGAGCGACGAGGAGGAGCGGTTTCCTCCCTCTTCCCTGAGGGTGAGAGGGTCGGGGTGAGAGGTGGAGCCCTCTTTAATGGTAAAGAGGGACGGGGTGATTTTAGAAAAATATTGAGAAGTATTAGAAGAAGCTTTGAATCTTTCAATAAGTTCTTTTCGTAAAGAACTAGGCGTTTTACTATCAATAGCAACAGCCGCTATGCCGTGTTCTCTGTAGAACTCGGCAATAGCATTAGCATGACTGATATTGATAGCATACACGATGCCCTTTCTATCTTTACCAAATTCCTCCAAGCTCCGATAGAGCCTTTCGATGCTCGGTTTCTTATTCAGCAACATATCCATTTCCTTGTTCTGGTAGTCACCATCTGCTCCTCGCTTCTGCAAGGAGTCGATGAGCCGTTGCGTCACCCCATCCGATTTGATGCTCACAAAATCGTATGTCGCCAATCTTCCCTTGCTGATAAACTCAGGAACACTCCACGACTGCACCAAGACATCAAACAAATCCGTAAATCCCTTACCATTCAATCGGCAAGGAGTAGCCGTCAGTCCCAGGAACTTAGCATTCGGGAATCTCTCCCACATCTCCTTATAGGTCTTGGCAAGGGCATGGTGCGCCTCGTCAATCACTATCATTCCCGGTTCTTCCTCTATCTCGTCATAGTGTTTCGACAACCATTGTATCGACACAGCCTTGATAGGAACATTGAATGCGCTAGCCGACAAACAATCTGGCGAGACCTTTGATGCTCCACTCATCCCCAGGCGGTCCCCAAGTCCCTCAGCAGGCCGCAAGCAAGTAGCATCCAGGCGGTCCCATCCCGCACAATCTGGCGAGACCTTTGATGGTCCGCCAACCTTAGAGCGAAGCGGTTCCGAGCACCGAGTAGGGCGGTTTTCTCCCTCTCCCCTGAGGGTGAGAGGGTCGGGGTGAGAGGTGGAGCCCTCTTTAAGGGTAAAGAGGGACGGGGTGATTTTCGAAGAATTGACAGGGTGGTTCGAAAAATCCTCTTTTATGGTAAGGGAGGACGGGTAGGTTTTCGAAAAAACTCTTTCAATAGTTTCTCGAATCTGAGAAACCAACTCCCTTCTATGGGCAACAATCCAAACATGACAATTAGAATGTTCCCTCAAAAACGATTCTACGACCGAAGCGAGTAGAACCGTTTTTCCCGTACCCGTTGGCATTTGTGCCATCACGGACCGATGAAGGCGCAACGCCTTCTCAATCCGTTCCTTCATATCCTCTTGGTAATCAAACAGCTTAATATTCTTCATATAAAAGCATATAATGAATATAGCGTCCCTGCTATATTCCAAGCAGTGACACCTATCAGTATGTTAAAAAGTAAGATGGTATCTTTTTTAAAATTCAAAAAAAAGAAAAGTCAAAAAGACGGGCAGAACTTCATCAAAAGCCCTGCCAATCTTAAAATATATAATTAAAAATCTAAATTCTTATCCTTTTGTGTTTTCCAGATATTAGGCAATTGAAGTCAATTTCTTCAAATCATAGTACATCAAACGAGTGTGCAAAGTCTTTGCTACGTCATAGCCAAGATTTTCCGCTTCTTGCTGTTCCGTAGAAAACAAAAACAGGAACTCATTCTTTTGGTAAAAGCCAAGAGGTGCTTCATTATTGTAAGCATCAACAATCAAAAAGCGGCAACCTGTTTTGTTTTCCTCATCTATAAACCATGATTTTATAAAATCAAGAAGTTCCGTACCGATACCATGATTGCGAAACCCTGCATTAATTCCCAAACGTCCAATCAATACACCAGGGTATCTACGCATACGTTTCTCTCTTGGAATGTCTTGCGACAACTTACGTCCCCGATTATTGGGAATGACATCCACTCGAATACTATCATTTGATAGTGTAAACATACAAACGATTGTCTTAGGATCCTCATCCAAAATAAAACAATAAGTCTTTCCTAACAACTCTTTCTTGTAACGCATAGCGTCATTCTGAAAGAAGTCATCAAGGTCAGCATCTCCACAGGTAAAAGGGTGACAAGATGACAATATCTTATCATCCAATTTCACAAGTTTGCATTTTTCCAATAAGAACCCCATAATCAAAAACCCGCTTTTTCCAAAATGGCACGAGCTTCAGCAACTTTTGCAGAGAAGTCCACACGATTATTATTATTCATAACTTCTTCCGCTCTCTTCACAAAGCGAGCTGCTTCTTCACCTCGTAGAGTCGGTATCACTTTAATATCTATTGCCATAATCTTCTCCTTTTAAACATTTAATTCTGCCGCCAAAGTTACGCTTTTTTCTCGAAACCACCAAGAAAATCAAAAGAAATCTGCAACTTATCATCAAATTGCTACAAAATCAACTATAAACAATAAACTATTAACTGTAAACAACAAACAGCTGTTCCCTACCTCAGCAAGCTATAGTAAGGCGGTCCCATCCCGCACAATATGGCGAAGACCGCTTTGGTCCGCCAACCTTAGAGCGTAGCGGTTCTGAGCACCGGAGGGCGGTTACATCCCTAATCCCTATGGTAGGGATTTAGGGCTTGGGTATAGGGTAAGGACCCTCCCGCAGGGGTTTCTGTCCCCTACAAGGGGAACCGAAGGGGTCGTAAAGACGATTGAAGACAGGTGGGGCAAATATAGCTCTGTAGGGCGGTTTCCCTCTTCTTCCCTGAGGTTTCTGTCCCCTGCGAGGGGAATCGAAGGGGTCGTAAAGACCATTGATGAGAGGCTTGGTGAGAAAGGTAAAACTCTCCTTGCAGGAGAGACAGAGAGGTAGAAAAACCTTTGAAAAAGGTCATTGGGATTCCCGAATCTACTTCATGAACTTCGCTTGAATGAATTGCAGCACTTTCCATGCCATTTTCATTAGTTTTTAGAAAACATCACTATGAGAACCTGTATTAGTCATCACTAAAACCAGCTCATCATTATATTGTTTCCATATCAACAGCCAATCTGGCATAATATGACATTCCCAACTTCCCGCATATTGTCCAGATAGTTTATGCGGCTTATATTCAGGAGGTAATTTTCCTGTCTCTTCAAGTAATCGAATTACCTTCTTTAGCTTTTCCATTGGAAGATTACGTTTTTTACAACGCTTTACATCCTTTTCAAAGCGACTGGTAGCTATGATTCTGTATTTCATATTCCCAACTTTTCAAACATATCATCAGCACTTTCATACTCCGTCACTCTACCATGACGAATATCATCCATTGCTTCTTCTATCCCTGACACGCTTTTCTGATGATTAGGAACAATCACAACGCCTTTCATTGCCTCAAGAACTTTCTTGAGTCCAGCCATAACACTATTATCTTCCACTTGTATAGTTAATGTTGCCATAATCTATAATTTTAAACGTTAAACTTTTCCGCAAAGTTACGCTTTTTCTTCGAAACCACCAAGAAAAAAGCAATAATTCTGCAACTCATCAGCCAATTTCCCCCGAATAAACAGTAAACTACAAACAGCAAACTATAAATTGTAAATTATTAATTGTAAACAGCTATCCCCTGGCGGTCCCATCCCGCATAACATGGCGAAGACCGCTTTGGTCCGCCAACATTAGAACGAAGCGGTTCCGAGCACCGGAGGGCGGTTACATCCCTAATCCCTATGGTAGGGATTTAGGGCTTGGGTATAGGGTAAGGACCCTCCCGCAGGGGTTTCTGTCCCCTACAAGGGGAACCGAAGGGGTCGTAAAGACCATTGAAGACAGGTGGGGCAAATATAGCACTGTAGGGCGGTTTCCCTCTTCTTCCCTGAGGTTTCTGTCCCCCGCTAACGGGGGAACCGAAGGGGGTGTAAAGACCATTGGAGAAGACCGAGATGAGAGGTGGAGCCTTCTTTAATGGGAAAAAGCGATGCCAATGAGTGCAATGAAAGCTCGCTTTCAAATTGCCGAGTGCAGCTCGCTTTATCAAAAAAAAGAAGGACGGGATGATTTTAGAAAAACTCAAACGTACCTTCAGACGTAAAATCCAAAGGTACACTAGTTGTGAACACTGGTAAAATTACTGGTGCTTCTCTCATTGTTTCTGTACAGATTGTAGTAATCGCATATTACCGAGACACCGCTATCACCAGCTACTAGCTTTTACTTACTTGATAAGTATCAAATCAAAGTACATTAGACGAGTCTTTAATGGCTTATCAGAAACAATACCTCTATAAGATTTTTCCTGCTCTTCAGTGCTGAACATAAAATCAAAACCATTCTTCTTATAAAAAGCCACAGGCACATCTTCATTATAGGCATCAACTACCAAATAACGACAGCCCGTTTTATTATATGGTTCAACAAACCAGGACTTAATAAAGTCCATTACTTCTGTTCCTATATGAAGATGTTGAAATTTTGTCGAAATTCCTAACCTTCCTATAAGTACAGCAGGATATATCAAATCCTGTTTTATATGAGGGACATGCTTTCCAACTTTTTTCTTTCTTGCATTAGGCAAGTATTTCGTGAAAATACTGGCATTTGAGACCGTAAAGGCACATACGATATCAGCCTTAGATTCCTCAAGATAATAGCAGTAAGATTTACCAAACAAGTTATCGGCATAAGCCACAGCATCATTATGGAAGAATCCATCCAAGTCTTCATTGCCACATGAAAATGAAATAGATTCTTCCAATATTTCTTTTGTCAATGGTGAAAACACCGTTTTGTCTGCTAAAAATCCCATAATACTAACTTTAAAATTTTGCTTTTGCCAAAATAGCCTTCATCTCAGCACGTTGCTTTGAGAAATCTATGCTACCACGCTTCTTCAAGGTTTCTTCAGCTCTTTCTCTGAAAGCTAAAGCCTCATCACCAGTCAGCATTGGGATACCACTAATTGCTAATGCCATAATATTATCTCCTATTATTTAGTTTATATAACTTGCCGCCAAAGTTACGCTTTTTCTTCGAAACCACCAAGAAAATCAAAAGAAATCTGCAACTTATCATCAAATTCTCTGGATATAAGCTGCAAACTATAAACTATTAACTATAAACTGTAAACGATTAATTGTAAATTATAAAATTTCTCCGGCGGTCCCAGCCCGCATAGGGCATAAATCTGTGTTTATCAGTGAGATCTGTTGGACATAAAAAAGCAAAGAAGGAATCTGCGTCATCTGCGCAATCTGCGTGACCTTTCCCCCAGGACCGCACAGGTCCAAAAATCTGTGTTAATCTGTGAGATCTGTGGGACAAGAAAAAGAAGAATCCTAAAGATTACCTCCTGTGTTTAAGCCTCCAGAAGAAGTGCCAAGTGCGAAACAAAGGCTCGCATAAAGCCTCAGCAGGATAATATCTCACGAAGTGCATATTTCTCCATATCTTCAGGAAATACTTCTTCCCCATGCACTGATGCGTAAATCCACCGTACTTGGTGAAGTGTTGTCCGAAGTTGCCACCATTCAGAATCTCTGTCAACAACAACTTTCCTCGCTTTTCATCCATCGGAGCTATCATCTTCTCCTCTGATAATCCCAAAGCCTCATGCAGCACATACATCACAGCCCCTGCGAACTTCCACAATCCCAAATACTTCAGTTCTCTCTGCACCACAACTAAAGCAGTAGAGGCAGAAGAATCTGTAGTGAAAGCAGAACTGACAGAAGCATCAGAAGCTATATCCCCAATAGCATCCCGGCGGTCCCATCCCGCACAATCTGGCGAGGGCTTTGATGCCCCGCCATCCTTAGAGCGTAGCGGTTCCGAGCACCGAGTAGGGCGGTTTCCTCCCTCTCCCCTGAGGGTGAGAGGGTCGGGGTGAGAGGTGGAGCCCTCTTTAATGGTAAAGAGGGACGGGGTGATTTTAGAAGAATTTTGATAGACTTTATAAAAGTCGCAAACAACGTAGTAGTAGTCAATGATTTGCCTCATTCCAATCCCTTCATCGAAGAAATGGTGATATAGATGCGTCAGCTGATAAACAACATTAAATGCCGTCGTTGGTATAGCAATTTCTCCAATACCATCTGGCAGACTAACAACATTTGAGCATTGCAGATCCGCATTCCTTCGAAACCATTTCTGCAATCTAGCATGATAGATAGGATTATTCATAGAGCAAGGAAAGAAATGCAACTCTACAGGTACACCATCCATTGTTGTTTCAAGATGATGAAACCTTATATCATCCTCTAGGTTAAAATGACGCTTAGCATATTCTGTTATATCTTCTCTGCTTGCATTCACCCATACATCAATATCCCCAGGATTTCGAGAATACGCATTTGGATACATCAAGGCATTCCCTTGTCCTTTCAATATACAGCATCGCAATCCGTCTTCTCTAAACTTAGAATAGAGTTTAGCAGCAACTCCATTCACCTTCATATTCTGCCTGCGAATCTGCTGTGCCTTACCCATCCAGTTCATCAGCAAATCCCTTCCCATAGGATTTTGCTTTAGCTCTTCAGAAAATTCTTTCGTCAATCTCTCGATACCATCAAAACAAAAGCCAAGAAGAGCTTGCCTAGAAGCAAAGGTGTATAGTTGTCGCCAATCTATTTTGGCGACGACCATACTCATATCCACCTTCTTGCCAAGGCAATAATTTAAGAACAAAAAGATTGCTGATGTTTTTATCATTTCTTATTTCAGATATTTCCTGTCATTATCCTCAAACCAGTCAGCAAGCGCTTCCTCAAAGCTCCACTTAAACTGATAACCACAATTTTTCAACTTCTCACCACAGATATTCGTAGAAATCTGGAGCTTCTTCACTCTCGCAGGACAGATACCCATTGGCGAACCAAGAAGCATGGCAGTTCTTGCCATAGGCATGATAACCCAGTTAGGAATATCCGGAACAAACTGAGTCAAACCTGTAACCTTCTTCATAGCCTCTACAATATGCTGAATGGTATAAGCAGGCTCGAAGCAACAGTTATAAATTTCCACGCCCTTAGCAGACTTCACGTCTGCCCCATTCGTGTTATTCGAGTTATTCGTGTTCACCCCCTCTTCCACCTTCCATAGCATGAATCTCACCAACTCCTTTACATAGATGCAAGCCTTGATGGTATCCTTTCTGCCAGGGTAAGCAAACTTATGACCACGAATAGCCCAATACAATCTGGTGAAGTTGCCATTCTCACCCTTTCCGAATACCACACCAGGGCGAACGATAGTGAGCTGGCGATGAGCCGCATCACCATTCTGCCACTTCTCATGAATCTTCTCAGCCACCAACTTAGAGATACCGTATGCAGTATTAGGAGTAGGCAATGTTGTCTCCTTCTTCAACTCTTCAGCAGCACCGTATGGTGCAATACTAGAAGTAAACACTATCTTCTTGATATTCCACTTCTCTGCAAACGCCACCACATTCTCAGCACCACGGATATTCGTCTCAAAATACTCATGATCCTCATGACCAGGAGTACGATGAACGGCAGCAAAGTTAAAGATGACATCATCCTCAGTAGGAGTAAATGGCAAGTTCTCAATAGGCTTGCGAATGTCATACTCGATGAAAGTTGACTGCAGCTTCTGACCATCACGCAAAGCAGGCTTGTAATCCTTCACTACCGGATTAGGAGTACCAGGCTTCACGATATCGAGGTTATATACTTGGGCGTTAGGATAACGCTCCTTAATCAAATTTGTAAGATGGGTACCGATGAAGCCGGTACCGCCAGTGATAATATAGTTCATAAAATATAATTTTATTTATCGGTTATAAACTTCAGTATAAATGTCTTCCAATGCCTTGATGCGATTATCAATAAAGAAATCAGATTCAAAGTAAGAACGGGAGTTTTTCTCCATCTCTTTACGCTTCTCATCATTCTCTATCAAGACATTCATCTTTTCAACAAAGATTTCTTCCTTCAATGGTAAGAGATAACCATTATAACCATCTTTCACACAATCTTTGTTACCCAACACATCACTCGTCACGATTGCTTTACCCAAAGACATAGCTTCTATCACAGAGATAGGAAGACCCTCATAGAGCGAAGTCATGAAGTAAAGCATACTTCCCTTCACATACTTCAATGTTTCCTCATGGCTTAGCCAAGGCAAGAGATAGAAGGTATCATCCATATCATACTGATGAATGAGCTTCTTCATATCTTCCAACATTGGAGAATAGAAGCCGACACCCAGCAGATAGAATTTTATATCAGGATGCTTAAGATGGATTCCATGAGCGACTTCTACCATGAATAAAGGGTTCTTCTGATAAGAAGGACGTCCGATAGAAGTGATGTATCGTTCGCCTACTTTTGGAATAGGCAAATCAGAAGTCTCATTATTTTGAGAAGAAATCCGTGAGATTTGTGAGATCCGTGTGAGACCTTTATCTGCATCCGGCACTGCATTATTCCATGCGAAAGCCTTCTTCTCGTTGAAACCAACGACCTTGATACCCAATTCTCTTTCAGAACCGGAACAAGCCAGAAGATAAGAGTTCAGCTTAGCTATCTTTTCCAACAAAAGAAATATCTGTTTCTTCTTAGCAGATTCTGCAGAAAGAAAAGAGAAGGCATGAGCTGTATAAACTACCTTAGTTCTTGTAAAGAATGCAGCAAATCTTCCGATTACGCCACCCTTAGCACTATGGCAATGCACCAAGTCAGGTTTTTCCTTCTTGATGATTTTGATAGCCTGCATCACCGCCTTCATATCCTTTACAGGATTCAAGGCGCGATACATATCAATGCTATACGTCTTTACTTGCTTACCATGTCGCATATAAGGCTCGCTGTTATCATCCGCACCATTTACGATGACGAACTCAAACTTATCACTAGCCAAAGCAACTGTATTGCGAACATAAGTATCTATGCCGCTTTTGAGGTTGCCAATATGAAGTATCTTCATGCTGCCACCCTCCTTTCTTCCCGATAGAGAGTGTTATAACAATCAAAAAGAATATTACATATTACCCCCCCGGAATCAATTTATTAAACATTTCCATATGCTGGTTAACAACACGTTTTAAATCATATTTTGCTATTACTTCCTTATAAGCATTCAATACTAGTTTGTCTGCAAATTCTTTATTTTCGTATAACATTAATACAGAATCTGCCATCAAATCTATATCCTCTGCAGGAACAAGAATACCTGTTTTTCTATCTTTTATAATATCTGCAGCAGCATCAACAGCAAAGGCTACAATCGGCTTCTTTGCCAACATATATTCTGGAAGAACTAAGCCAAAGCCTTCCCAACGAGAAGTAAACAATGCTACATCAAAGAGAGAGGTATAACGAATAGCATCAGTTACTTCACCAGTAATAGTATAACTATCTTGCAATTCATTCTCTTTAATTATATCTTCAATAGGTACATCGTCGCTTTTACCACCAACAATAAGAAAGTATGCATTAGGTATGACATCTTTTATTCTTTTTGCGGCTTTCACAAAAAGGTCTTGCCCTTTTTGAATGGATATTCTACCAACAATACCTACTACATAAGCGTCAGATGGAATACCTAATTTATCTTTTTCCAAATGTGAATCAGATAGCAACTTCAAGTTACGTTCTACATCTATACCATTTGTAATAACAACCAGTTTCTTGGCAGGAAAACATTTAGGCGTTGAATTTAACTCAAAGTTAGATATTATGATTATTATATCTGTGAACCAAGAAAAAACATATTCTATTGCCTTATAAACTAAAGTAGCAATTTTACTACGATGCATATTAAAAGACCAACCATGTGGATTATACACAACTTTAGTCTTTGTACCCAGACAAGCAATTCTTCCATATATGCCTGCTTTTGCTGAATGACAATAAACTATTTCCGGTCGAACTTGACGAACAATCTTCATGCATTGTAAAATTGTTCGTATATCATGTGGAGATATATTTCTACACATCGGAATTGTTATCACTTGATCAGCTATGGCTCGAAAGTGTTCTGTGTTATAATACTCAGAACCAAGAATCACCTGTTCGTACTCTTTATTTTTTAGCCCTTTTATTAAAGACTCTAAGTAGATAGTGACACCATAACCTGCGCTTTGTGCAATATGAAGTATCTTCATGCTACAATCCTCCTTTCTTTACCACATAAAACCAAATTATTACCAATCGATACAAGATCTACTGTATCAACTTTCGACTTGAGAAGGACAAGAATGGTCCCTCTATATTTTAAATTGTAAATCATATTATTTTGTAGATAAGAAATTATCCATCTATATGGAAGGTCCAATTATCATTTTATTTTATTAACCTTCTCCAAAAATCTATCACGCTTTCGCTCCCATTTTGTATGAGATATGCTTTCGAGATTAAAAGCAGCACAAAGTTTGTCTTTAAGTTCATTCAATCTAGCCTTAGCATCCTCCGCATCTACTTTGATAGCAACCTTATCGGAATTTACTACGCCTTTCATTCTATCAAACTGCATATCTTGTGTAAGAAAAGAATAAAAGTTAGTCTTCAATACCCATGCCGCACCCATTTCATTGAGCGAAACTGGACTCTCATTGTATATTATCAGAACAAATCGCCTTCTCTATTAAGAGACAGAGATTCCATTCTAATGAAACCAACATTACCTAATCCAAGTCTATCAACAACTTGCTGTTTGTTGCTTATATCGACTTCACTAAACACACTAATGTGCCATTTCGCACTCAGGGGTAAATTTTGCTTTATTTTTTCAAAATAAGGCAAATCAACTTCACTCATCGAATGACCTAGAACATATACGTCCTTAACATTGCGCAATTGTGAAAAAATTCCTTCATAGTTAGCAATGATGCCTGCTGTATCTTTATGCCAATTTTTAATTAAAGCTGCAACTTCTTTGCATGCCTCCTCTTCGAAGTCATTCTCAGATGAAAATATATAATCTACTTCTGTATCTGGCATATTGTGTCCTACCACCAATTGAGGGAACTCTCCTTCCACCATACCATGAATATGTAATATTCGATAAGCAGGTATATGATAGACTTTCTCCAGTGTAAGAGTATAATTGAAAGTAATAAACAAGCTATCTTCCCCAAATATGTCATATTGTCTACGAACATCTTCTAACGAAATTGTTTGTATCCATTCTGTAAATGCAGCCTTGAGCCACTCTACATAGTCAACTTCGTCACGCACCTCATCTATAAAGCTATAGTAACCATCCCAATTTTGATTCCAATTTGGATTATTTGTCGTCGCCCAATCAAATAAAGCATCTTTATTGAGATTCGGCAATTCACTTTCAAAATCACTCCAAAGCTTATCACCACCATCATAGTAGCGATTTAACTTTTCATACATCTCAGGCATATTTTCCTCACAATAACGTCTAAAATCACTATATCTACAAGGAATACCATGAGCTATATCAAATCCATTACCAATTATATATAACCTGCTCATCTTATTGTTAATTTTCCGGTAAAACAATATCTTTTAAATAAATATTCGACGAAAAATCAAAAATATAATCTTCCATCTTAGGGAATGTATCTAAAGGATAACCAAGATATCTACAGATGCTATTCCAAATGGTCTTTATAGGTTTATTCTTGAATTGCATCGTCATGCCAACTAAAGATTTTATATCTACAAAGATGTTTTCGTAGAAATCCCTTCCCTTATAAATCAACTTAAACCATTGATCCAAAGGTACGAACTCCATTTCAATATGCTTATCATTATAATCTAAGACAAGTTTAAACTTCTGAGAACCTACATTGTTCGGCTCCATAAGCTTTTTTTTCACAATATATTGAAAGTTGTCAATCTCTTTAATGGCAATAGCTAATTCTGATTTAAAAATTTTTGCCTTACCATCATTATGAGAAGCAGGATTCAAAATTCTTTTTCTATATTGATCGATATTTGGAGTAGGGATAGGTGATAATCCAAATCGATCATAGAACTGTTGCAGTTTATTATCCAAAGAATTGAGATTTAAGATAGAAATTGTACCATCTTCTTTTGGCTGTAATGTCCAATTAAGCGGATAAAGTCTTTGTAATTGTTTCTCACATTCTTTTCGCAAACTTGTAGCAGAAGCATAATAATCACATTTGGTATAGAAAGCCCTAGCTTGTTCTAGAAAATCCAAGTTTTCCTTGAGCCATGGCTCTGGAACATGATTTTTTGCTACAACCTCGTCTATAGCATACATCTCAAAATATTTCCACTGATTCTTTGCATTACGTTGAGAAATTGCATCAACTATCATATCATAGAAGGCACGGTCGTGTGTAAATATAAACAACTGATAATTTGCACAATAATCCAACAGTTTTTGAATCACCAGAAGTCTATTGGACATATCAAGGCTTATCAACAAGTCATCTACACAGATTATCTGCGCACATTCCTCAGACTTATATTTTCTATCAAATACTGCTAATCTTAAGGCCAAAGCCATTCTTGTTAACTTCGCTTCATTGAAAAAAGAACGAGGATGTTCTATCTCAGATGCAGCCAATGGATTACCATTAGAATCCAACATTTGCGCAGTTAAAATAATTTTCGGTTCGTGAAACTCACCATCATAAGAGCGAGTGGTACCGGGTACTTTGTCATCAAATCTCAACTTGCTTAATGTAAGTTTCACTTGCACAGGCATTTTAAAAGATCGTAATTGCAAATTAGCAGCATTAGCTATTTCTGTGAGAAGCAACTGCAAATTATAATTAAAATCTTTTATTAAATTCTGATATGCAGTATATGTTTCATCATGGATATACACTTTACTACCTTCAGACCTAGTATGCAACATTCCAGGTGTATTATAGCAAGAACAAATATACTTCCACCAAGAATCAACTCCAGTTTGACCTAAACTATTTCCTTGCAAATCAAAACATTGAGCATTCAAACTTAAGAAGGGAAATATTTCATCTAAGAATATCTTGAACAAATCTACAGGTTGACTATTCTTGAAATCGAATATTGCAGACAAAAACTTATAATTCATAAAATCACTGGCAAACGTAGTGAATTTCATAAACAGATCTGTTCCCGAAGTATTAATACATCGACTTCCGTCTTTATAGCTTTTAGTCCTGCCATTTGAATCCACAAAGGTAACTTTTATTTCTGAAGGTTCATCCTCATTACTATACAGATTACGTAAATTATCAGGATGAGTTGGCACAAAGTATTTACCAGCATCAGAAGTAGTTGGTTCCTTCAAACTACTTTGTAGATGTGTATATAATGCCCAATATATAGAACTTTTACCACTACCATTCTCACCATACATCAAGACATGCTTTCCGTTAGGAGAAAGGTCAAATGGCTTTAAGAAGAACTTAAAGTTCTCAATGCGAATAGTATCTATTTTCCATGCCATACACTTATTTCTTTAATTTACTAATCTTTCACCTGATCTGCTGGTATCATACGGAGTTTCATAAGTTGGTTTCTTAGTTCACTCGATTGATCAAACAAACTTCTGAAGAACTTATCCATATTATCTGTATCCAAGTATTTATCTACATTTTCTTTCCAATACTTAAAGATTTCAACCCCATTTTCATATAGATAGTCATCAAAGTACAATTCTATAGCTAAACTATCACATAAATTAGCAAACAACCCATAAGATAATTCTGCCATATGAATATCTTTACTCGGGTCTTTCAATAGTTCTTCCGCATTATCTTTGAATATACGAGCTATATTATAATACCTTTGATCCTTCTTGTCTACTACAGGTATAGTCAATGATGATAACTTCTTTTTATTCAATAAAACATGATTGAGTACATTCATTTTATGATCAAACAAGTCATATTGAGTAGGATAAGAATTTAGTAAGAACAACACATATCCTGTTTCAACTTCTTTTTTATTAGGCAAAATAGCAACACTCTTGGGTGGCAATATGCCATTAATTTCAAAAGCGCACTTCTCTCCACGCTTTAAATTATCAACAACTTGAATATATGGTGAAGAATCCGTATCTGAGTTTTCTAAGATATACTTAGCAAACTGTTTTTCCGTATAAATTTCAGCCACAGATACCAATAATAACTTTCTTATTTCCATAATGTTATTTTTGATTTTTCAGAATAAAAGCTCAAAAACGAAGGAAACAGATTGTTTATTCTCAAAATAAAAACAAAAAATATAGTTATTCACTATTTTAATATTTAATATTTCAAATAAAGATTCTATTTCCCGTGTCTTTTCCTTTTTATTATAAATATTGCATTTTTAAGACTAAACTTGTCTTATAAGAGCGGGTAAGCAGCATTTCTATCATTATAGTATATTTTCTACCCCTTAATATCATTCTCACTTTAGCAGAATTGGCATACAGCAAGAAGAGCCATGACAAATTGTCATGGCAACAAACAAACCTACCAATATGGCATTATTGTTGTTTTTCCACATAAGCGTGTTCAAACTTTAATGTTTAATCTTAACACAGGAAGGAGGTGTATAATAATGGGAAAGAACCAGTACGTTGTTACCAACAACGGTAAATGGGGCGTTAGAGGTGAAGGTAATTCTCGATTGACAGCTGTATATGACAAGCAGTCAGATGCAATAAAGGCTGCTCGGCAAATTGCAATAAATCAAAAATCAGAATTATTAATTCAAGGAAGAGATGGAAAATTTCGCGACCGTAATTCCTATGGAAACGATCCTTTTCCACCAAAAGGCTAATTAGCCTAGTATTTCTTTTCGATTCAGCAAAGAGCCTATTGTGACAGGGCTAAGTTGTCACAAAATTCTTTTAGGATTGCCATGGCATTAAATTGCCATGGCATATTCACCTTTTCACTTCCCCAACCATCTTCTTCACCAGCATGCGGAATTGCTTATATATACCTAGCTGCAACATTAAGACTCTAATATGCTTTTCCATTCTAGTTCTGAAAGTAGCAGGAAAGTATTTATCGAAGCACTCCTTAGGCGAAAGGTTGTCTAAATCTTCAAAGAATGCCTGGCGCTTTGGATTGTTCTTAGGCTGAGCAGTCAACTCATGAACGCCAGCTATCAGCTTATCAACACTTACCTCTTTTATATAAGCATCACCTTCTATGGCTTTCATGATTTTTTCTGCCTTGGCTGAATGAACAAGAACTTTAGTTACACCTTTATCATTATCCAACTCCTTACTATACTGGTACACCTCGAAGCAATCCCATATTGTGAAATCTGTCACACGATACTGCTTCTTGAATCTACAAGCATAACAGCTTGGTCGTACATTGATGCCAGAGAAGAACGAGCGAAGCCAAGGATCGGTATCAATACCCGCATGATAAGAGCCTTTCACTGAATCGAAACTCATATTCGAGTATTTATACCCATAGAATTTCTTATCTCTAAACTTCAGATTCTTTAAGTCATCTCCGTATGTCAAGGATTGATATTCTATATATTTACGTAGTACTTTAGGTGAAGGAACCGCTCTACAAACCACATCTACGATAATCAAATTATCGTATGGCTTTCTTAGGTCAGATACCAAGCCTTCCATCTGGCACGGAGTACCGCTGAAACAAACTAAGCGCCCTTGCTTCAAAAATTCCTTAGCCTGTTGATAAGTATCCCCTATCAGACTCTGCACATACTTGCTATTTCGGAATTTCCAAAGTTCATCCTCACTTTCTATATAAATGTGTCTTGCCTCATTATGCTCATTGAGAGAAGCTCCGAAAACTACGCCACCTTGTTTTAATACATATTTGGCAATAGCTGTATATGCTCCTCCCGATGTACTTTCCGAAAGTACCTTAGCATCTTTGTTCTGAAGCAGATAACCTTTCTGAGGCTTTTCCTCCTCGGGTTTAACATTTATAATTGGACACACCTTCTCACACAGATGGCAGTCTATACAGATATCCGTATTCACCTGAGGATAACGGAATCCTTCCTTATCCTCCACCATCGAAATGCAATGCTTTGGGCATGCGTTTTCACATGCCCAGCAGCCACAGCAATCCTTCTTATCTTTAATCTCTATCATATTTGATACCCGATTTATCTAATGCATCAAAAACAAAGTTCTTGGTAAACTGACGCAATTCCGCCAACTTCTCATGAACCTTACCATAATCAATATCCAACTGCGACATAGCCTTTGGATCTTCATCCCCCTTCAACAAGCGTTTCTCTTCACCCACCAATGAAAGTAAAGAATAGATACGACCATTGGTTGAAACAATACTATCGTTGTTATATCTGCGGAATGTGAAGAACTTCCTGGCATGAAGCATAGAGAATACTGAGCAATGGAACGAGTCAGTAAACACATACTCTGCATCACGAATCAAGCGGATAAACTCCTTCGGACCAACATTGTATGGAGCTTCATCAGGGAAACTTTCATCACTGGCTATAAACTCATCACAATGCTGCAACTGTACAATCTTGTACCCTGTCAAAGCCTTGACCTTCTTCACAAACTCACGCTGAATAGGATTATTACCTAAGAAATAGCAAAGCAGATATTTCTCCTTTATGAATCGTTCCTTACTGATACCTTCACCCCATTCCTCTGCAGTAAATAAAATCGTAGGATCACATACCACAGGTACATCTTTTCCTATCAAATTCTTGATAAGCTTTTGGCCACTTATCTCACGAACAGAACAGTAGTCGATACGAGGCAAGAACTCTTTAGCCAACTTTGCTTGTGCTGAAGGTAACTGAGATATACCAAAACTTGTTGCAAGTGCCATCTTTGGCACCTCTCTTGGCACAAAGTTCAAGGTATAATAGTTGGCTGCAATATTGGAAGGCAACCAAAGCTGATCACTTCCAACAACAAACATCTGATAATCATTGGCAGCCTTGCCCAGTTCAGCAAAAGACCCATAACGCTTCGATAGATGAAATTCATGCTGAGCGAAGGTATCAAACATATTATATCGCTCCATAAGATGTGAAGCATAGGTATGATTACTTTTCTTAGCTATCACCTTCTTTACCGTGGCCCATTTATCCTTGATGGTATTGGCATCAAATATCTTGCTCAAAAAGTACTTATATTTTGCCTTGTTGATTTCACCCTTCAGGCCATCAATCATGATGGTTTCATTAGGAACATGAATATCATCAAAGAACTTCTGAGTGGCAAAAGCCTGGAGCTGACTTCCATAATTAGGCTGGAAGTAGCAAGTTACAAGTGCTATTTTATTCGTCATACAAAATATCAATAATTATATTTACCTCTTTTCAGCATAAACTGTTTTGCTCTACCAAATATATCAAGAACAAAATACATTTTAATCTTAATAAAAAATAAAGCAATTTTTCTGAATTTATCAACTTCGTTATAAGAAGCTTTTTTAATCGCTTCTTTGAATAATAAATTCTCGTCTATTATTCTAGCAAATTTCCTTGTCCTTTTCACAAGCGAATCGGTATTTGCTGGATGAAAGTAAGTATTCATTGCCATTGCTAAAATAACATATATAGCCTTATCATACATAGGCTTTCGAAAATCTTCTTTATTACTAAAGGCAGCAATATCTTCCTCCATAACTTTAAGACAATCGATGATACACTTAACATTAGCTTCACTTACACTTTTTGAAATTGAGGTTGGATTATATCTATAATGATAAAAATACTCATTAATAAATAAAGCCTTGTGTGCATAATAGAACGAACGCATTGCAAAAATATTCCCCTCTAATCCTTGTTTTGTTCTAGAATCGTGGGTAACATTGTATTTTTTTGCAAAGTTCATTCTCACTAATCTTATGACAGGAGAAGAAACTCCTAAATTATAAATCAAGGTATCAACCGCCAGTTGCTTACATTCGTCAGGACCATACACATGAGTATAATCATCACATTTCCATTCTAACTTACCAGTTATCTGCTGCCCATTAACCTCATGAACAAGTTTCCAAAAAACGACATCAATATCAGTATGAGAGTCTAACTGATGAACGATTTTCTCCATCATATCGACATCAAACCAATCATCGCTATCCATAAAACAGAACCAATCACCAGTTGCCATTTCATAACCAGCATTGCGGGCAGAAACCAAGCCTCCATTTTGCTTATGTATAACCTTGATGCGATTATCTTTCTTAGCAAAATCATCACATACTAATCCACAATTATCTGGACTCCCATCATCAACCAAAATAATCTCGATATTAGAATAAGTCTGATTTTGCAAACTAATAATACAATCACGCAAATATTGCTCCTGGACTTTATAAACAGGCGCTATGATAGAGATTAATGGATTACTCATTATTTTAAAATTAAATCTTTAGACAATACTGACTTAAGCTTCCCTTTGACTTCTAAAGAATGGATGTATACACACAAAGCTTCGAACTTCTCCCATTCCCAAGAATACAAATCATGCTCCAATGGGTGTCCTTTCTTACATATACTATGAAGTATTAAAAGGCAATCAGTTTTATTTTCTATTGCTTTGTTAACAATATATTTAATCTGGTCAAAACTGTTATCTAACAAAACTGGCACACCATGGAGAAAATACCCATCTTCAACTATATGTGCCAAAGTATTCTTATAAGTAATATATAAAGGCCATTTAAAACCACAGATTCTTGAGATTTTTCTAATATAACGATAAACAGGCGAAAACTTATCATAAAATTGGCTTTTGCGTACATACAAGAAATTAGCCTCTTTGAATTTATTCAGAGGATTCTCATTTAAATCCAACTGAGAATGAGGGCTTGCAAAGCCGAGTTTCTCATTTGTACTTAACCAGCCTTCCAAGATTCGCTGACCTTTAACAATATCATTAAAGTCATTTACGTGAGTATGGCTATGCCCCGCAATTTCAACATTGCCATCATCATACAGCTCTAAGACCTGCTCTTTAGTCATTGCAGGACAATCACCAGCATCTGTAAGAGCAGAATTCTCTACATAAGCCGTTGTAACATTCAAAGTACATTTCACACCATACCTAGATGCAAGTTTTATTGCATCATACTCATCAAAACGAGCATCATCAAATGATAAAACTATTCTTGTCATATTTAATCTAAAACTGAATGATAAGGAAAATGTAATTCTGGAAAAAATCCCAGATGTTTATAATATCTGTAAAACAAATAACAAACGAGGATAAAAATATAAATAGTCTTTTTGTTTTTATCTTTTGTCCATGATATAATCAAGGAAATTAGAACATATTGGGAAATTGACAGATAACTACTTAAACGAGCTAAAGATTCTATTGTTCGTAAAAAGACAGTTTGAATTAACATATACAATATAAAAGCATTTATATTTATCTTGAATAACCTAATTTTACTTTCATTTCTAGTATCTCCAGAGTGACTAGCAATCATATCTTTAAAATAGATATAGAATAAAGAATAAAAGCCCATATTTAAAATGAAAGGCAGTATAGGATTCGTGTAATTAGCATCCGATAATACATTATTGTGACTATATTCATAGTAATAACCCGCAATAACAGAACCAATAGAACCACCTACATGACTCACAATAAATCCCATTAAAACAGGTATTAAATATTCACCAAATATAAAAGCTGCAATCATTAACACAAATACAACTTTATATTTCAAGAAAAGCTTCTGAAAAAATAAAGCTATTGGTAATAATACAATTGCACTCTGATGACCAAAATAGGCTATAATATTCAATACTATATATTTCCTTCTTTCAGCTATAGCCAAAAAACAAAAGCCTAGAAAAAAGATTGCAACAGCTAAATCTTGTCTTACAGGAAAGAAATTTGCAGAAGTAACAATACCAGCAAAACATACAATCGGCTTATTATTACTAAAGAAAGTACTTATTTTATAATATATACTTAAAATAATAAAATTTGAAACTAATAAGAATGACGTATATGTACCAAATATCTTTTTACAAAGAACCATTAAGAGGGCCCAGCCTGCTTCAAGGTTCTTATAAACCAAACCATCATCTTGAGTAATATATTTATAAAAGTTGCTAAAATCTAATTCATTAAAACTTTTCTCATACCAATACCAATCTGTACCTAAATCCCAACGTAGACCTCTGAATAAAGTTAAAACAATTATCCAAAAAAAGATTACTCTTTTCTGCGTCTTCAAATTAGATATGAACGAACAGAGTATAAGAGGTATATATATTAATGAATAGATTGAAAAGAAATTATCCATTTTAATTATTACTTATCGAAATATCAAATAATATAAAATTTTTGAGAGATTCCATAAAGAAGGAAAACCGTAGTGCACACTCTTGAAGAGATATTTACATGCATTATTTTTTTGCCCCTGACCAAATAATGTTAACGCCGTATCGATATATTGATGTTTATATATATATCGCTTTTTATTCATCTTAGCGATATCATCTTTATAAACACTCAAAAAATATTCTTTATAATCAATAATTCTCTGAGGACGTTTAGAAGTCTCATTTGGGGTTGAATATTTGTTCATCAAAATTTTTTCCCCTGATACACAAATATTATAGTGTCTAAAAAACCTCACATACAATTCCCAATCTTGATGTCTCCAAAAAGATTCATCAAATCCATTGATAGTTTCTAGCGCAGAACGTCTGAATAATACAGAACTAGTATTAAAGTCTACATTTCCACAAAGTATATCCTCGATAATATTACCACTTGCAACATAATTGGTTTCAAATTTTCTGTTAAAACCAAATATGCGTGAATTACAATAACATCCGCCATAAGTATTGTCATGTTTCTGCAATTCCTCGTATTGAGCTTTCAATTTTTCAGGTAAAAACTCATCATCATCATCTAAAAAATTAATATAATCTCCTTTAGCAACTCTAAGTCCAGTATTGCGAGCAGCAGATCCATTCTTATTAATTTCATGTATAACATACTTGATTACATTATGCTCTATTAAACTAGAAAGAATTTTTTCTGTTTCATAATGCCACTTAGAATCGATACCATTATCATCAACAACAATAATTTCTATATTTGGATAAGTTTGTTTCTGGGCACTAGAAATTGCTCGCAACAAATTATCAGGTCTCTGATAAGTAGGTATGATTATACTTATTAATGGAAAATTATTATTCATACTTTTTGTTATGTTTTAACACTAAATTATATTTATCTATTAACAACAACGATACTTTATGTGTTGTCCATTGGCTCAAAGCAAAATTCTTATTTCTTTCTCCTAAGCCTTGTTTTACTAAAGCTAAACCTTTTTTAACCGCCTCAACAACAGATTGTTCGTTATCCGGATTAAATGTCGGATTACCTGTACTTTTAAGAATTTCACCTACATTACCAACTTGTGGTCCCACAACTACTTTTCCTGCAGCAAAACCCATTGGCAAATTACCAGAATTTAATATTTGTTTTCTTTGTATAAAAACAATGTCTGCAGCAGAAAACAACAAAGAAGTATCCTTTACATCTACGTATTTCTTTGAAAATTTAATACGATTAAATTTATAATACAATGTTTTATATAATATTTTTGGTATTCTCCAAATTCTTCTAGTCAAAATTTTATCTCTATAAAAGCCAGGTACTAGAAGTTGTAGCTGAGAGCCTAGTTTTGACTTTATTACAAAAACCAATTTTCTTTCATCATCTGAGCGAAATTGTCCAAACGCTAAAATAACATCCTGCTCATTGCTAATATTTAATAATCTTCTAGCATCACTTTTAGCTATAGAGAAATCATAGACACTATCATATATATGGTGTGGTATAATATAATGACCAGCAAAAGGATATTTTGCCTCTAGTAATTGTTTACTATAGCAACCCAAATGAATGAAGGCATCACACTCACCATAAATAATATCAAATAACATCAATACATTATTATCTTTTATCAGATGAGGTTTAAGATTATGGATAGTAATTATAATTTTACATCCACAACCTTTATAATAAAGTAATCTGTTTCTAAATTTTTCTACTTGACTGCTAGAAATACTATTTTTCCAATTAAAAATAGCTTCTGGCCACATAAAATGTATTATATCAAATTTTGACTCTGTGCTCCAAAACTCTGCAACACTACAAACTACATCTATGTTTAAAGACAGTAAACCTTCACTTAAAGTCTTAACGAATGGATTACTATCTTCCTTTTTTGAAACAATCAATATCTTCATTTTGTGGAAAAACTATTTAATGCTTTTTTTAACGCTAAAATATATTTCTTTCCATATTTCAAGTCAGGTTCCATATAGTTACCTTCACCCCATTCATTCCATGATTTTAGCATTACTATTTTATTTTTTTTCTTTGAAACCCCTTTTAATACTTTTAATACATGCTCATAGTATGATTGATCATTACTTCCTAAAAGTACCTCTCCTCTTTTTCCACTTCGGGGGGTATGATCCCAATTTGGAATAATAAAAGGTATCATATCCTCTTTACTTTCAAAATTTTCTAGAAAGGAATACTCTAATAAATCTTTATAACTTGTAAATGTAGGAAAAGGAGATATTTTTCTAATCCATCCCCATAACTTCTTTTTAAAAGTATTCGCATGAGCAAATTTGTAATCAACCTTTAAAAAGCGGCCAAGAGTTAAAGCATCAAAACCCATATGGATATATTTTTGATAATCACCTTCATCATCAAGATTTCCCACAAAAAACACTTTATCAGCTATACCTTCCTCCTTTATCCATTTGTTCCAATAATCAATAAATTCCTCAATTTTAGGAAAATTCTGAGGTTTATATATTAAAAAGAAAGGTTTCCCATCTACCCGAATATATCGAGGGTCTTTAAACAAATCTAGTACGTAATCAAAATGACGACGATATTCATCAACTCCACCATAAACTTGTTCTTCCAATAAGACATCACCAGACCCATCCTTTCTCCATTGCTTAGCCTTCCAAGACTCATTAGCCCAGCCTAAACAAAATGGAAAATTAGGTTTTCCGGAAGCATGGACATCATCTATAATTTCATTCAGTAATTGCTTGCCATTACCAAACCAGTAATGCCAATAACAAAAGCCATATACACCAGCTTCTTTCGCTAATCTTGCTTGTTCTTCGCGCACAGAAGGTATTCTTAAATCATAATAACCCAAATCCGCTGGTACTTTAGGTTGATTATGACCATGGAACAAAGGCTTTGCCTTACCAACATTAGTCCATTCTGTAAATCCTTTTCCCCACCATTCATCATTTTCTGGAAATGGATGAAACTGAGGAAGATAATAAGCAATTATTTTAAAATCGTTACTCATAATTATTAATTAATTATCTATGCAAAACACTCAAAAAGCTAGTATAGGTAACCTACCAATTTGGGCTCTTTTCAAAAATAATACTGCAAAAAGAAGTGCCTAAAGGTCACGTAAATTATAAAAAACAACGCTTTGGTTTATTGTACTTAACATATTCCGCCAAGTTAATATCAGATTATCTATATCTAATTATCCACAAGACAATTGATTCTTATACACTTTCCTACATTAAAAATTAAAAAGAAGCACTATCATCAAAGTGTTTTTACGCATTTTGTTAAACATTAATATCCGGAAAAATATTTTTTAATTCTTTACGTATCAAATATGTTCGATTTCTATATTCTGGAATTGTTTTGGTCAAATTAACCTTAATAAACTTGTAATTATCAACCAAATATAGAAAACTTTCTAGTAAATCACCTCTTTTAAAATTACCAGAACTATCCACAACCAATTTCATTGGCAAATTAATATCCTTAGCAATACCTCTAGACTTAATAGAATAACCTAATGCAATAGTTGGTACACAAGAAGAATATGCAGATATAACAGCATGAGTTCTTGCTCCTATAAAACACCAACATTGAGAAATCACATATCGTATCTGGAGGTAATTGAGAGAGTCGGTATCTAGAGTTGAAATACGGTTCTTATATTTATCAAAACGCTTTAAAATAATATCATTAATCAAGCGATCATCTTGACCTTTCCACATGACATGCGGAATAAGGAGAACTTCTTTGTTAGTTTTCTCAAATATATAATTTAATAAATCACATATTTCTTGGCCAAAGTCAGAATCCAATTCATATCCACCCAGAACATAGTTTGACAAATTAAGTCCTATTACATTATTTCTCATAAAACATTGAGGTAATTCGACATTTTCAGGATTTAAGACAAACGCAGGATCAGGGTAACAAACAACATTATTAAGACCTAAACCTTTTAAAAAATCATAGGTCAAAGATTCTCTGGCATATATTAAATCAAATTTTTCAAGCACAACCTTTTTGACAGTTGTCAAATTAGCTTCTCCCATGGAGCAAGCCCATAAAATTGTCTTTATCCCTCTTTCATTAGCATACAATTCTGAAGAAATCGAAGGTGAATTATCATCATAACAAAACATATCCCCACCAGTAGAAACCATTACATCTTCGTCTAACATATCTTTCAAGAAACAAGCCATTTGATCTATCGTAATATAGTTTAAACTACGAGAGATGCGCATTTTCTGAACAATCGATACTATTTTATTCCAAATTCTTTGACCAATAGTTAATGTTCTATAAGGAATCAATGAATAATATTCATCAATATTCAAACGAATATCTAAATCCAAATTTCTACATAATCCTACCATTTTTTCCTTTGGCGTATTGAGGATTAGAGCAGTTCCTTTTGCAATACCTTCACAACCGCGATTTCCACCGTCAAGATGGATTGGAAAATAAAATTTCATAACCGTTACTTTTTAATCAATTTAAAAATTTGCTTTAAATTTTGAGATTTATAATAGAATATAACAAATAGCAAAATAGCTATTATTAAAGTTCCTACACACTCAATTATAAAGTTTAATATTGTTGTACAATGAATACTTTTACAAGCATACCATGTTAAACAACTTGCAATTATCACATATATATATTTGGAGAAATATTCCCTGAGCATATAACCAATACTTACACCAAAGGATTTTTTACCGACGCGAACCACATAAGGTGTAACATTTATGAACATTTTACATATAAATGGCGAAATCAATACACCCTCAAATCCCCAGACTTTTGCTAAAATAACAGAGAGGATGATATTTACGACACCTCCAATTACCTGTAAATCCCTACCTATAGTAAAGTACCCATTAGCAGTTCTAAATCGTTCCAAAACTTGACAAGAACAATTCGTGTACATATTCGCAACAATCAATATTACTATAAACTGACTTAAAACATATTCCTGACCTATATTGCCTACCCAAAGTTTCATTAATGAATTCAAAAGTTGAATCAAACATACACTTGAAATCATATATACTGCAGAGGTTACAAAATCTATTTTCTTGTAAATTTCAAACTGGCGCTCCTTCGTTTCTGTTGCAACAGCATTACCAATTCCAGCAGCAACAGCATTAAATGCCAAACCCATCAAAACTTCAACTTGCGTAACAATCATTGTATAATTACTATAATAACCCACAACTATTGTTCCAACTACAGCAGAAGTAACAATATTACTCACAGAATTGAAAAGTACTGACCCTAACCGAAAGACTGATACAGAATATATATCCTTAAAGACTTGTTTAACTTCATTTTTAGATAGCTTTTGAGAAACTGGTTCCGTCAAAAAAGGATATAATTTATCAATCTTATGGGAAAGACTCAAATTCTTTGCGATAACGACTATAACTTTAAAAAGTAAATACGCTATGAAATTACGGAAAACCAACAAAACAACAATGTCAACCAAGCAACTGATAAAGGTATATGCTACTTCTATCTTACCAAGCTGATATGTCTTTTGATTAGCATTTACAAATGTCTGCTTATAGGCTGCAAAGAAATAAGATACTGCAGATTGTAATACAAATAGAAAGAAAACCAAGTATAGATTTTCCGGTAGAGGCTGATCTAAATTCACCAAATACCGAAGAAAAGGCATTAAACTGCAACCCAATAACAGAATGACTATACCAACATAATAATAGCATTTCTTATAGAACTGCATGACAGCTTTCATACATTCTTCATCATTTTCTGCTATTGGTTTATAAAGTAGGAACGCTATAGCAGAGCCTAATCCTAACTCAGAAAGTGCAAGAAATGAAAGTATGTTAGTAAACAAGCCATTCAAACCAAGGTATTCTGCACCTAAAACATATATAAATACTGTTCGACTAGCAAATGACAATAATAATGTAGAAATACGTATTGCCACACTTGTCCCCATGTTCAGGACTGAATTTTTAGTTCTTGAATTAGCCATTTTTAATTATTGTAAATGAATTGCCCCCCCCAAGAATTTGACCATATTTGCTACTCATGAAAAGAGCGGTTTGTAAAATATCTACCAATTTAACTTTGTTTGATGCTATAATGCCGTTATTTATAATAGAATGGTTTGCCAAGACATCTCCCAAACTCAAAGCCAACATCTCCATATTCTTCTTCAAAACAAAGGAATAATCAGAATCATCACTAATAAATGCTGTGCATATAGTTGCATACTGTTCTAATGGCACCAGATAAGAGACTTCTTCCTGTAACCATTGGTAAACCCGATACATATCATCTGTCTTAGGATATTCTCCAAAAGCAGTTAATAATGACATATTTTCATCTTTTCTATAAAGATTGACTATATGTGTAAATGGTCCTATTAGTTCTTTCGAGGCAGATACAATATCTTCTCTTGACAACCCGCCTTTTATGCAAAGAACAGAAATAGAAACATTCTCGTTCTTCTGAATCTTCAATATTAAATCTTCAGGAATCGGTATGTTTGTAACAACTAAAAGATTACTCTCTGATAATGAGCCTCCAGAATAACTTTTTTCTATATTCTGATAGATGTTTTCATCAACTATTGGATTAACATATTGTCGATGACAAATTAACTTTCTAATCTTATTAATAAAACTCATATTTTTATTATACTATTTCCATCGCTGATGCGATGACGGTTTTACCATTTAAATGTCTACCAACTGTAGAGGACAGAAAACAAATTACGGATGCAATCTCTTCAGGTATAGCAATACGCTTCGTAACACTTGAACAACCAGAGATATTCTTTCCAAAATCTTTATCACCCATCCTTGTAGCTACAGAACCAGGCGCAATACCAACAAACTGGACTTTGCCCTCATATTCTCTAGCTAACAATTTGGTATATTCTATGACAGCAGTCTTAGAAATTCCATAAGGGGTATGTCCAAAATGATTAGAGTATCCACAAATACTTGCCACATTAACAACTTGACCACAAATATTTTTTTCCAACATCTTATCAGCTACCAACTTTGAAGCTAAGACTGTACTTTTAAGGTTAGTATTAACTACCTCGAAAAAAGTATCAGCTGTTATGCCCCTAAACTTTCTGCTTCTATCTGTTTTTTTAAAAATTCCAGCACAATTAACCCATAAATCAATTGGTGAGATGGTAAACGCCTGTTCAACTCCATTTTTAACACTAGAAGGATTAAGTTGATCCATTACAATGTAACTAACTTGGCTACTATTATCATAGGTCAAACTTCCTACAGCTTCTTTTAGTTTATTTTCATTCCTTCCTGTTAGTATAACATTGCAACCTTCAGATAGAAAACGTTGCGCTGTTGCATAACCTATACCACTAGTAGCTCCAGTAACAACCACATTTTTCCCTTTTATTGTTCCACCAGTGACACTTGTAGAAGAATATGCTTGTCGCAAATGCTCATCATATATTAATGGCTTAATATCAACATACGTGAACAAAGACTTAATCTTACTTAATATACTCATAATTTACAATTTATCAACAGAAAGAACAGAATTATTAGCAATAATTCCATCCTTTATTAAATCGCTTAAAAAATGTCTCATAAACTTTTTACTTCCATATTTGTTAAGTTTAAAGCCACCATCACAATATAATTTATAATCGTAGCAGAAGTCTTCTTGTTTAAGATAATTATACAAAGGAATATTATTTAAGCGAGAGCTTTTATTCACAACAGACAAAAGAACCTTTTCAACAAATTCATCCGAGAAATTTCGTTGCAGCTTTGAAGACATAGGTGGTATAACAAATAAAGGTTTCCATTTTTTTGCCTTACAAAAGGCAACCATTTCATTAAGAGTATGCTCATTTGTACCTACACATTCTTCTATCTTCTTAGGAATGTCTGTTGATTTTAAATCTTTTAATTTAAACATTTGTATCCAACCATTCGCAATATTCTCCATATTTTCATTGGCCAATGATGATGATACAGAAACAGGATGACGGGAAGTAACATCATTTATGCAATCAGTATCTATTATCAAACGGCCTAATTGCTTTAGATTTTTCAAACCTATAGGGAAAATATAATGCCACCATCGTTTAAACGAACATCTCAAGACTTTTGGCAACATTTTAAATGGCAAGATTTTATAGTAATTATTGTCATATAAAACCACCACCTCCTCCTCATTGCAACATGTAACACAAGCAGCAAGATTTATAACAACGATACAACCAGGAGCAAGATGGGTTTCATATTGCTTCATCAAGCGAAAATCACTCTGTAAAGCTTCTGCTTCCAAACAGAAATTAAATCCATTTAAACGTAATTCCTCAAAATTATTAAAAGCATATTTTGCATAGGTGCTACCAAATGCTACAATTCTCAAATTCTTTGGAACTCCTTGCAAATATCCTTTTATTGTAACATAACTGTTTTTATAAGCATTGGTACGCTTATATAAACAGTTTGCAAAAATGTATGCTACAAGCAATAATAGTATTATTATGTATATCATTATTCAACTTTTCCAATATGTCCTTCTGTTGCATTATCTCTATGATGTATTGTCGCAGGATTACCTATTACGATCGAATGAGATGGAACATCAAAATTCACAAAAGTATTAGGTGCAATAAGCACATCATCACCTATGTTGATTCCACCGACAACCGTAGAATTACATCGAATACAAACATTCTTACCAAAATGAGGTGCTCCTGCACGTTTACCACGTATATCACGCCCAATAGTTACACCATGAGTCAACATCAAATTACCTTCAAAAGTTGCACTACCATTTATGATAACCGTTCCCGGATGACCTATGATTAATCCCTTGGGAAGATTCATATTTTCATATAATTGAATACCGGTCTTATGGCTAAACTTGACAAGTTTATGCATGTAATACCTAGACCAGACTGTACCCTGAGCAGCTTGAGCTTTCCTGTAATATTTCAAATATTTAATCTGAAACATTTTCATTTCATTATGACTCAACTTATCTTTTCCTCTAAACGAAGCATTAAATCTTAAGTCATAGCCATATAATTCTTGAAATTTGTCAATATCTATCTTCCAAAAATTAACTTTGAGCATTTTTTTTAAAACCATTTCTATCATCAATACATTAATTTGAACTAAGCACCAAACCTCGACAACATTGCAATTAATTTATTTTTTATTCTCTGCTTTAGCGGTGCTTTACGAATAGAACATAGATTCAAAAACGCTTCTTTGGAGTTTACATTAAGAGTTTCAAAGAAAAGTTTTCTATCTCCAGTTTGAGGTTTGTTTGTAATCAAATTACTATTTCCTGCAGCAATATCATCAATACTTACCTGAACACTGTCAATCTTGTCTTTTAAAATATTCCATAATTCAAGTCCTTTGTTACTGTGAACTATAACAGAAGACAAGCCTTTATTATCATTAATGTCAGGTGTACTATGATATACTCCCCAAGCATCAGCTAGTGTAAAATCACTAATTCTTTTAGCATTTTTAAAAGGACATTGAAAACAAGAAGGACGCATATTCCATGACAAGAACATACTTCTCAAATAGAGGTTATGCATTCCTCGTTCTTTAAATATACGTTTGTCTGTATCTACTCGGAAAGTAAATGTATCCCAACCAATGCTCTTTTCCTTAAAATTTATACTTTTAATTTTTTCGCCTCCAAAAAAGGCTGCCAAATATTTCTGCCATACCACATAAGAAGGAATACCCATACAGATAAGATCTATTGTATAAAGGTTATCATAATCCTTTCTTAAAAAAGATTTCAAGCCTTCAACTTGACATGCCATACCAGAGTATAGAACCTTTCTACCATTCTTTAGTTCCTTTCTAATATACTTGAAAGTTTCATTATCGGCTTTACATTGAAGATATTTTGAACCTTGTAATGCGCAGAGTTCATCTTTAGATTCTACAAATTTATGGACTACATTGAAATCTTTATCGTAGGCTGCACCTACTACCAAGCCATTATTATCAAGAATCCATTCAGCTATTGGTGGAAATATGCTACCAGAAGAACTAATTAATCGTTGGCTATAATTCTTATTTCGGGCAGCAAATCCAATCTGCGCATCGCTATTTTTCTCACGAATACTTTTTCTATTCTCATATTGCAGAACAGGACAAACAGATTGACAAAGTCCGCAATCAACACATACTTCTTGACTTATAATTGGGTATTCAAAGCCTTCTGAATCCAATTGCATTGTTATAGCATGATGTCCACATGCAGAAAAACAAGCAGAACATCCGCAACACTTATCTTTTTCTAATACTTCAAGCATATTTTTTACTTATCATATAGATCCACATTGATATCGAATGGACTATCGAAGTCCTTCAGCATCGCATGCTTCGTATCTTTCTCAGAGAGATTGGCATGTTCTGTTGGGATTCTCCAATCGATACCGAGGGTATCGTCGAGGATGCTGATACCACCATCAGCTTCTGGGTGATAGAAGTTATCACACTTGTATTGGAAGACTGCTGTTTCTGAGAGTACAGCAAAACCATGAGCAAAACCCTTAGGGATGAAGAACTGTCGATGATTGTCTTCTGTCAGTTCTACTGCTACGTGCTTGCCATAAGTAGGAGATCCTTTACGAATATCTACTGCTACATCGAGCACTCTACCCTTTACGCAGCGTACCAACTTGCTCTGGGTATATGGTGGGCGTTGGAAATGCAAGCCTCGCATTACGCCATAGCTACTCATAGACTCGTTATCTTGGCAGAAATGAACACTGTGTCCCAGAATTGGGGCAACCTTTTCTTCAAACTCTCGCTCGCTGAAGCTCTCGAAGAAGTAGCCACGAGAGTCGCGGAAGAGGCGTGGCTCTAAAATGAGCACGCCTTCTATATCGGTTTTGATTATATTCATCGTTTTTTATTTAAAGAAAGGCAGGCTCCATACCAAGAGCTGAAAAGTAGCTTATAAAATAAGCCCCAGGCACTTCACCTGCCATAATTATTCCTGCTAAAATTCTAAATTCTTTTTTAATGTTTGATCTTTCTCTTCAAGTATTGAAAGGAGATACTTGCCATAGTCATTCTTCAGCATTGGCTGAGCATTCTCACGCAACGTATCACTATCTATCC